>CAYLZD010000020.1:0-75119 GCA_964388275.1 uncultured Chromatiales bacterium | reverse complement strand
CCGAGTTTCATTTGAAACCTCCGATTTTGTTAGAGATACCCTATTGTAAAGGTGCGGAATTCGTGTGTTTGCGCTTCGCGGAGGCGTCCTGTGCAGCGCCGCGGGCGCGCGCGGAGCATATGCTCTCGGCTACGGCGCCCAGGTCCAGCAGTAGAAGCCGCTCTCCCCTGTGCCGGCAGGTTTGCGCCGGCACAGCTCCGGCATGACTCTCTCCAACGTCGTCCGGGAATTGCAGGCCTCCTTCGTCGAGTATCGTGAAGTCCCTCACCTCTTCAACGAGAAAGGCAATCGCGCACTCCTCCACCTGCACGTAGAGTATGCGCGCATCGGGAGCTGGACGCGTGACCCCTTTGCCGAGAAGCATGGCCAGGTCCACGAGAAGTATACCGGATCCGTCATCGCGCACAGCCGCGGACTTACCCGCCTTTTTGTTGAAACGCGCGATTACACCGGGCGCTTCGCCCACGGAATTGATCGCGTCGGCATCTGCGGCGAATACTTCGCCGCCTGTGAGAAAAGTGACAATTGCGTACATGCAAACGGGCGTTGATGAGAAAGGACGTACCCTTTCGCATCAAGCATGTGCACTTACCATGCCAATGGAAAACCGGCCCTGCAGCTCTGAAATCCGGGATCCAGATATCAGCGCGGTATCAAATGTTTACGGTTGGGATCAGAATTTTTCCCATGCACGTCGGAACGAGAGCGTTGGACGTGGTACGCCGGACGCGAAGCTCTGAGGAACATCGAACGTGCCGCCCCCGGCCTGCAGCTCGATGGCAGCAGGTTCGATACCCCCTCCCAACCACCACGATGCCGGCGAGTAGAATAAGACAGGCGTGCCGTCCGCCGTATGACGTCTAACGCCCGACCACAAATTCCCTGATCTGCTCCGCGATTCCTTCGGGATCTAGGCGGTGCTTGCGGTACAGGGCCGCAGGCGATCCGGATTCGCCGAACACGTCGCGCACGCCTATGCGCAGCATGCGCGTGGGACACCGCTCGGACAGCAGCTCGGCGACGGCGCCTCCGAGACCGCCGATAATGTTGTGGTCTTCCACCGTCACGACACGGCCCGTTTCACCGGCGGCTTTGCTGATGTAGTTTTCGTCCAACGGCTTTATAGTGTGTATGTTCACCACTCTCGCGTCGATGCCCTCGCCCGCGAGCATGCGGGCGGCTTCCAGCGTGCCGCCCACGACCGGTCCGCTGCAGAATACTGTCAGATCCTTGCCGGGACGCAGCAAGTCCGCCTTGCCGAAGTTGAACACGTACGCGTCGTCGTGTACGTCAGGTACGGCCTGGCGCGTGAGTCTGAGAAACGCCGGATGATCGCAGGCCGCGAGATACTCGACCGCCTGCCTGGTTTCACGCGCGTCCGCCGGTTGCAGGATGCGCATGTTGGGCAGCGTGCGCATCAGCGCCACGTCCTCGAGCGCCATCTGACTGTAGCCGTCCTCCCCGACGCCGATGCCGCAGTGCGTGCCGACTATCACCACGTTCGCGTCTGAATACGCTACGGACATTCTTATCGTCTCGAATCTGCTCACGACGAAGGTGGAGAAGGAGCAGACGAACGGCCGTTTTCCGGCCAGAGCCATGCCGGCCGCGGTTCCGATCATGTTCTGCTCCTGTATACCCATCTCGAAGAAGCGGTCGGGAAAGCGCTTGCCGAAGAGTATGGATTGAGTGGATTTCGCCAGGTCGGCGTCGAAGACGACTATGTCGGGATTGTTCTCTCCGAGTTCGGCGAGGGTTTCGCCGAAAGTGAAGCGTGTTGCCTTGCTCATGCTGTCTGCGTGACGTGAGATTTCAGGAGAAGTTCGATTTCCCGGAGAGCGTCCTCCGCTTCGCGGTCGTTGGGCGCCCTGCCGTGCCATTCTGCTCTGTTTTCCATAAAGGAGACTCCCTTGCCCTTCACAGTGTCCGCCACGATGAAATGCGGCTTTCCGCCTTTCTGAAGCGCGCGTTTCAGCGCCGAGTCTATCGCATGGACGTCGTGGCCGTCCATGCGCTGTGTTTCCCAACCAAAGGCGGCGGCCTTGTCGGTTATCGGTTCGATGTTCATGACATCGGCGGTGAAGCCGTCAATCTGCCCCTTGTTGAAATCCAGTATGGCGACGAGGTTGTCGAGCCGGAACTTGGCGGCCGACATCAGGGTTTCCCACACCTGGCCTTCCTGTATCTCCCCGTCGCCCAGCAGCGCGTAAACGCGCGCGCCACTGCCGTCGAGCCGCGCGGCCAGCGCCATGCCCTGCGCAATCGATAGCCCCTGCCCCAGCGAGCCCGTCGAGGCCTCGACTATGGGCAGATTGCTGTTGCTCGGATGCCCCTGCAAGCGGGATCCGAGTTTTCGTATTGTGAGAAGTTCCTCATGCGGGATCAGTCCGATGCGCGTCAGCACCGCGTACAGCGCAGGAACGCCGTGTCCCTTCGAGAGGACGAAGCGGTCGCGAGCGGGATCGAGCGCATCCGCGGGCGTGCTGCGCAAGTGGCGCGCGAAAAGAACCGTCAGAATGTCGATGGCGGAAAGGGATCCTCCGGGATGACCCGATCCGGCTGCGTGCAACATGCGGATGATATCCATGCGCATGCGGTTGGACTCGACCGCCAGCTCATCGAGCGAAAGCTGTTGAAGGGGTTTCACGTGGGGAATGCCTATGAAAGATTGCGGATTGTTCATGGGGTCTCATCCCGGACAAGCAGATCCTCGTCCACTTCCAGCATGAGGCGGAGCATAGCGGCGCCGAGCGTCTTGCCCTGCGCGTCGTTCTTCAGCGACACCGTACCGCCGCCACCCAGCGTATTGTGAAGCAAAAAGTTCAGGGCGAGCAGATTCGGCAATTCGAAGCGTTCCACATTTCCGAAACAGATACCCTTAAAGTGCAGCTTTACTCGTTCGACTGTAAGTTCCTGCAAAATAATTGGATAATAGCGAGGATCGCGCGCAACAACACCAACGTTGGCAGCGTCGCCTTTGTCACCCGATCTGGCGTGCGCTATTCTGTGGAGAGGAATGACTGCTTTACCCATCAGACTTCTTCCACAATTACGCTCGGCTGAACCATCGTCTTGGGCAACAGCGCCGGCCAGTAGGCGATCACTTCGCTGGGTTTGGGTCGTCCGCCGGCGAAGCCGGTCACTGAGGGCGGACCCGTCAGTATCAGCGGAGCGATCTCCCTTCCGAAGCGTTCCACGGCTTCATACGAGAGACTGCGGACGCCGATGCGCAGCACGACTTCGTTTACATCCGCCGGCATGACGGCCAGCGGACCGTGACAGGAATTGAGCCCCACATACTCGGTTCTGATTTCCTCGAATTGCAATCCCATGTCGGCCAGCCGTGTCCGCAATATCCTGTCCGCCGCCTGCGCTTTCTCGTAGGCGTCCGGCCAGGAATAGGTCAACGCGCCGACGGCGGAGTAGCCGGAGAGATAGGACATGGACACTTTATAGAATTCGGTGGCCGGCCTGCCCTGCACGCCTGACACTCGGACCCGGTCCTTTCCCTCCTGTGAGAGCCGTATGGAAGTGAAATCCGCGATGCAATCGGGCGTGATGTAATTGCGGGGGTCGCCGATTTCATAGAGAAGCTGCTCCGAAATCGTTCCAATAGATACAAGCCCGCCGGTGTTTTCGTGTTTGGTAATCACGACCTCGCCGTCCGGATACGCTTCCGCGATCGGGAAGCCGACATGCGCGAGGTCCGGCACGCTGCGCCAGTCGCCCAGATAGTTTCCTCCGGTCGACTGCGCGCCGCATTCGAGTATATGCCCCGCAACGGTGCCGGCCGCCATGAGGTTCCAGTCTCCGTCAGGCCAGCCGAACTCGTGCATCATCGGCGCCAGAGTCAGGCCGGTGTCGGTGGTCCTTCCCGTTATCACGATATCCGCGCCCTGCCTCAGAGCTTGGACAATGGGTGCGGCGCCGAAATACACATTCGCGCTCTGCATCTGTCCGGCGAGATCATCGACGGGCTCGCCGCTTTCCATATTGGCCAAGGCGGCGCCCCGCGCGCGGAGTTCCGCCAATGAATCCAGTATGTCGTCGCCTTTCACGATACCCACGCGAAAACCGCCGATTCCCTGCTTGCGGGCGAAGTCGAAAATCGCTTCCCTGCAGGCGTCGGGATTGACGCCGCCGCCGTTCGTGACTATCCTGACGCCCTTCTCGAGGGCGATGGGAAGTATGCTCTGCAACTGCGAGACCAGGTCTTTGGCGTATCCGAGCGACGGATTCCGGCGTTTCTGTTTCTGCAAAATGGACATTGTCACCTCGGCCAGGTAATCCATGACGAGGTAATCGACGGGACCTTTGCTCACCTGTTGCAGAGGAGCGTCCGGCAGATCGCCCCAGAACCCCTGTCCGCTCGCGATGCGTATGTATGGTTTCAAAAGAGGGTCTTTCCTTGCTGACGGGAAACGCTTTTCGGCGTCCTGAAACTGCAAAGTAACACTCTGCCGGGGAATGATCAACCGGGCCGCCGGTTCGAAACCGCGGCGCGCAATGCCGGAGCGCGTCGGCGTATGAATACGCGCGCGGCATGGCAGCCGGAGCTCCCGCTACCAGCCCTGGGGCAGGCGGGTCACGCCGATTACGATCAACAAAGCGACCGCGGCGATGACCAGAAAAGTGTCCCGCACCCGGACGTCGGCCGGGCGGCCCTTCCAGCGGCCGGGCAGATGCGCCAGAAAGGTGGCGAGAAGCATGGTCAATGTGTGCTCGATACGGTATCCGGGCAGAAAGCCCTTCTCGATCGCGTCCCATCCGAGCATCACGAGACCTAAAAGCAACTGTGCATCGAACAATACGCTCATTGCAATAAGGAGCGAATTATCGGTTTTTCCGAACTCCGATCCCGAACGGCGCAATGCGTAGAGACGCGCGAGCAGGAGCAGAACCGCCGCCGCCAGGAGCCACCGTATGCCCGAGTGCGCTGTGAAAAGAATGTACATGATTACTGTAATCTTTGATATGGGAGATGAGCGGTTTGGATAAATCCGCCCTATTCCTGACTAAACACCTGAATCGATCGCGGGATTCCCGGCGCGTTACTTCTGAATCGAACTTTTCATCCGGGGCGGGCGTCGACGACCCGTCACTCATTGAGATACCCTTCCTTCTTCTTATCTTCTCGAATTCCGCTTCGCGGACACACTCCGATCAACCAAACACAGCAGGGTCAAATGACAGAAGCCGCACAGAGCAAACCCAAAGTACGCGACTTTCCGCCGACTTTCTGGCTTGTAATCATGTTCGAATTCTTCGAAAGAGGTTCGTATTACGGTATGATGAGCATACTCTCGGTTTACATGACCGAGCAATTGTTATTCTCGAAGCTGCAGGTCGGAATCATCAAGGGAACCATACAGCCGCTGTTGTACTTCCTTCCGATAATAACGGGCGCCATAGCCGACCGTATGGGCTACCGACGCACTCTGATGGTGGCTTTCGCGCTGCTCGGCGCCGGGTATTTCCTGACCAGCCAGACCACCGAGTATTCAGCCGTATTCTTCTCTTTGGTCGTAATGGGATTGGGGGCGGGAACATTCAAACCCATAATCTCCGGCACGATCGCGAAAATCACGGACGAGCGCAACAGCACGCTGGGTTTCGGCATTTTCTACTGGAGCATCAATTTCGGCGCCTTCCTCTTCCCGCTGATACTGGTGCCGATGCTCAAGTCGATTTCGTGGAATCTCGTCATGATCGCCTCGGCAATTTGCACCGGCGCCATGCTGATACCCACGCTCCTTTTCTTCCGCGAACCCGCCGGCGAAGTCAAGAAGCAGGAATCCCTGGGACTGATCCTTCTATCCGTGCTGAAGAAAATATGGACCGTCTTACTCGACTGGCGCTTCATTCTTTTCGTTTTCATTTACTCGTGGTTCTGGATACTGTATTTCCAGATGTTCGACAGCGTTCTCTGGTACGTGCGGGATTTCGTAGACGCGACGGCTCTCAACGATTTTGTCCGCTCGTTCACCGGACTTGATTGGTCTTTCGACATAGAACACGTGACCGTGCTGAACGCGATGACTATCATCATGCTTCAGATGATCGTATCCTCCCTGGTCTCCAAGACCAAAGCCCTCCCCACCATGATCACCGGCGCCGCGCTGGCGACCTGCGGCATGGCGATACTCGCGATCAGCGCCGAGATATGGGTGTTTCTCGCCGGCATCATCGTTTTCTCGATCGGCGAGATGACGGCGCATCCGAAATACATATCGTATCTCGGACTCATAGCCCCGCAGGACAAGAAAGCCACCTACATGGGCTTCGGCTTCCTGTACGGCGTGTTCGGCAGTTCCATCGGCGGGATACTCGGCGCCAACCTCTATGTGCGTTTCATCGACAATCCCATGATCGCTCATGTGCGAGAAGCGCTCGCCGAGCGCGGCACGGAGCATCTGCTCCCATCCACGGCGAGCGTGGCCGACGCGATCAAGGCGGCCGAAACCATCGGGCTGACGAAAGCCGACGTCGCCATGCACGCCCATCCGTCCGAGCTCTGGCTGATATTTTCGGGCATAGGAGTGCTCTGCATCATCGGTCTCCTCGTCTATCAAAAGGCGGTCAGGTCGAGGACCAATTACTGAGTTGCGCCGCCTGCGTCCGGCACGTTCGAGGAACGGCCGTCGCGGTCACGCGGCGGCCGTTTCTCTTTTCCGATCGTCTTTGCGGCGCTATCGCAACAGCGTGAGCTTGCGCGTGAGCCGCTTTCCCCCGCTTTCGAGCGTGCAATAATACACGCCGGGCGCGAGACCGCCGGCGTCGAGCCGCACTCCGTGAGCGCCGGCCTCATAATGCTCGTCCGCAAGGGTCCGCACGAAACGGCCGGAAGCGTCGAACAGCGTGAGCCGCGCAATTCCGGACCTGTCGAGTGTGAACGGTATGCGTGTCGATTTCCGGAACGGATTGGGATGATTGACGCCCAGCTCTATCGAAACCGGGGCGGCGTCACTGGGAGCGGAGAGGACGGAACTCGTCAGCCATATGCCGCGCCCGTAAGTGCCCGCCACCAGCTTGCCGTCCGGAGCTATCACCATGTCGTAGACGATGCAGTTGGGCAGACCGTCGCCGTATCTGAGCCAATTCTCCCCGTTGTTCGAGGAATACCAGACTCCCATATCCGATGCCGCGAAAAGAATGTCCGGCCTGTGCGGCGACCGGTACAGCGCGCCGACGGGTATGTCGGGAAAATCGCCGTTGATGTTCACCCAGCTCGCGCCCGCGTCCGTGGTCTTGTACATGTGCGGGGTTCCGTATCCCGACACCGCTACGAAAGCCGTCATGTGATCCTCGGGATCGGCCGTGATGCGCGGTAGCCATCGCGCGGGCAGCCCCGCGCTGATGTCTATCCAAGTCGGTTCCGACGACTTGATGTTCTCAGTCCGCCACGCCTTGCCGTCGCCCGTGACGACGTACATCCAGTCCTTGTTCGGGTCCGGGACGTGGAAATCGCTGATCACCGATCCGCGCGTGAGGTCGGGACTGATGATCTGCCACACCGGCATAGTGCCGGAGGCGGGATTTCTCATCTTGTACATGTACTGGGAAGAGATGTAGAGTATACTGCGGTCGCCTGGATGAAAGGCCATGGGCCGCCACCAGTAATCCCGGTCCGCCGACGCTCCGGCATCGAAACCGTTGGTGATCGACTGGAAGGAGGCGCCGCTGTTGATCGAGCGTTGAGGCGTTCCGTTGATCACGACGAAAATGTTGCTGTTGACCTGCGGATCCACGGCCACCGAGCATCCGTCCCCGCCGCCGAGGAAAGACCAGTTCTTATCCCCGGGCGCCGACTGCCTCTGATTGCTCTGATCCTGAGTGCCTCCGTAGAGTTTGTATGGAACGGAAGGATCCGTAGTCACGCCGTAATACTGAGTGGTTATCATCCCGAATGTGCGCATCGTCCAGGTATCGCCCTTATTGGTCGAGAGATGAACACCGCCGTCGCTCGCGACTATCATCGTATTCGGATCGCCCGGCTTGAAGACCAGGTCGTGCTGGTCGGCATGCACGTAGCGCGGGCTGTTCGGATTGGAGGTCCGCAGGGACCAGTCGGTGTTGCGGACGAAGTTCAGCCCGCCGTTCGTGCTGCGCCACCAGTCGACGGAGCCCAGCATCACGAAATCAGGATCGACAGGAGACACTTTCATGGCGAGACAATAATAAGGCATGTAGTTCGTGAAATTCCGCGGGATGGCGCCCGGTCTTCTCTGCCAGGTCTCGCCCCCGTCGCTCGACACGCACACCATGAAAAAGCCGTTGCTGCCGGAAATCAGGCCGCGTCTGAGCGCGACGGCCGCATAGAGCCGGTTCGGATCTGACGGAGCAACGGCGAGTATTATGCGACCGGTGGAATCACCTCGCGGAAAGTTGTTGGTGAGCTTGACCCAGGAGAAATTCTTTCCGCCCGCGTCCGACACATACACTCCGTTCGAAGACGCCCCGTTGTCGTTGCCTAGGGCGGCATAAATACGGGACGGGCGGCCGGGGGCGTAGAAAAGCTCCGTCACCGTGCCCGAGAGCACGCTCGACCAGTTCCGGCCCGCGTTCGTCGATTTCAGCAGGCCTGAAGTGGAAGCGACCATGACGGTATCGGAATTTTCCGGATGCAGCGCGATGCGGTGAATCATGCTGCTCGAACTCGACCAGGGCAGTAGTTCCCAGGTGCCGCCAGCGTCCGTGCTCTTCAGCACTCCGACCCCGCTGTATGCGGGAGATGCCCTGCTGTGCGACGGAGAACTCAGACCGATAGGCTCGCCGGTTCCGACATAGATCGTATTCGGATCGAAAGGGTCGATGGCGATGGCGCCCGAGGCCAGCGCGGGGGTGTTGTCGGACATAGGGAACCAGTCGGCGCCGGAATTCGTGGTTTTCCAGACTCCTCCGGTGGCTGTTGCCGCATAGATGACATTGTTGTCGGCCGGATGGACGGCCAGAGCTCTGACTCTGCCGGAAATGTTGACCGGTCCCGCGCATTCCCACTGATTCATAAGCGAGAGGTTGGATTTCTTCATCGAAAATTGATCGCGGACGCGCGGATCGAGCGCGGCTTGCCATAGGCGCTGATACGGATCGATATCAGGATCGCCGTAAAGGCGCATTTCATAGAAATACTTCAGCTGCTCCGGCGATTCCTCAACCGCCGCGCTTCCGGAATCTCTGCTCGATGCATCGCGGCCGGAATCCGGCGCGAAGAGCAGGAACAGCGCCGCTGCGCAGGTAAACAGAATCGGTCCTTTCATCTTCATAGTTCACACTCCTGTAATTGCATGGTCCGCCGCGGCGGTTGCTATTCGCGGCCCTGCGCCGCTTTCACGAGCGACCGGTAAGACAGGGCCGGCAAATGTTTCGTGCCGTTCAGCGGACGACCAGCATCTTGCGGGTCTGCTCAAAACCACCGCCCGCCGTCAGCCGATAGTAGTACATTCCCGGCGCCAGATCCGCGACACGCGCGTCGATCGAATGATTGCCGGCACCGAAGCTTCCTTCGCCGAGCGCCTTGACGAAGCGTCCATTGACGTCGTACAGCTTCAGGGACAGGGAAGCCCGGCGCGTGAGCGAGAACGGTATCGTCGTGGACAAGCGCGCGGCCGACGGGTAGCACTGTCCGAGAGATATAGCTCCCGCCTGCGGCAGGTCTCCGGCCGAGACCACAGCGTCCGTCGTCCACATGCCCCTGCCGAAAGTGCCGGCGAGGAGTTTGTTCTGCGGTGTCAGCACCATGTCGTAAACGATGGCATTCGGCAGGCCGTCGCCGAATCTCTGCCAGGACGCGCCGCCGTTCACCGTGTAGTAGACGCCGATATCGGTCGCGACAAAAAGCGTGTTCGGATCGGACCGGGATATTTCTATCGCGTTGGCGGGAAGGTCCGGCAGATTCGAGCTGATGTTGGTCCAGGCCTGTCCCGCGTTCGTGGTCTTGAACACGTGTCCGGCTCCGTAGCCGGACGCTGTCACATATGCGAGATCCGCGTTGCTTCCGTCGATGGCTAGGTCGGTCAGCCAACGCGACGGCAGTCCGGTGATGACGCGGGTCCAGGTCGGCGAGGTCGACGTGACGTTGTTGGTCACCCATGCCCAGCCGTTGGATGTGACCGCGTACATCCGATCCGTCTGTGAAGGCGCCACGGCGAGCCTGGTGACTATGAGTCCGAGTTCTGGGCTGATGATGTTCCAGCGCGGGTTCGTGCCGACGTCCGGATTCCGCATCGTGTAAACGTACTGGGTGGCCGTGTACAGACGAGTCCTGTCCGTCGGATGGAACATGAGAGGGGGCACCCAGGTGAACCTGTCGGCGTTTTCTCCGCTGTTGAGTCCGGTGCCCAGCACCGTGGCGTTTCCGACGCCGAGGCGGATTATCGGACGTATGTATCCGCTTCCAGAGGGATTGCTGTACAGCGAGTTCACGTACCTGACCGTCGGTTTCGCCGGATCCACCACGACGCTGCCTCCGTCTCCGCCGAACAGCTCGTACCAGGCCGCGTTGTCGTTGCTGAACTTCCCGTGCGTGCCGTTGTCCTGCGTCCCGCCGAAGAAATATGTCGGATTGCCCGGATCGTAGTTGCAGGAATAGTACTGGACGGTGCCCAGGTTGTTGACGCGGCGCGACCAGCCCACGCCGAGATTCGTCGAAACGCTGAATCCCCCGTCGTTGGCGACCATGATCGTATTCGGATCGCCCGGTTTGAAAGCGAAATGATGGATGTCCACGTGCACGTAACGGGAGTCGGTGTACGGGACGTCGCTGCGCGTCATGCGCACGAAGCTGCCGCCCCCGTTGGTGCTGCGATACACGTCCAAGCCGCCGAGGAACACGACGTTCGGGTCCGACGGCGAGACGGCCAGCGCGAGATCGTAGTAGGCCTGCCCGTTGGGGAATCCTGTGCTGATGGCGTTGATCTTCCTCTCCCATGTATCTCCGCCGTTCGTCGATACCATGAGCAGAAGGAAGTCGTTATCACGGGTTGCGAGGGTCTTGTGGCTGCGCGCGACGGCGGCGTATATCCTGTCGGGATCGGCGGGTGATATGTCGAGCAGAATGCGCCCGCAGGAATCCGGCGCCGGGAAATTGACCGAGATCTTTCTCCAGGAGAACGAGCGGCCGCCTGCATCGGACACGTACACTCCGTTCGCGCCGTCGCCGTCGTCGTTGCCGATAGCCAGATATACGCGGCCGGACTGGCCCGGCTTGATCTTGGTGTCGGTTATTATTCCGGTGGACGTGCGCGACCAATTGTCGCCGCCGTTCGTCGTTTTCCAGAGACCGTTTATGCTCGCGGCGAACACCGTGTCTCCGCCGTCCGGACTCACCGCGATTCTATGAACGGCGAACGGACTGTTCCAGCTTTTCTGCGTCCATGTGAGCCCGCCGTCGTCGGAACGCATCACACCGGCGCCCGTGCTCCAGACCGGCGAGGCGTTGATGCGCCCGTTTACGTAGCTCCCGCCCTGATAACCGGCGGCCACCGGTTCGCCGGTTCCGGCGTAGATGCGGGCCGGGTTGTTTGGATCGATCGCAATGGCGCCCACCGGCAGTATGGGAATGTTGTCGCCGATCGGAAGCCAGTTTTCACCGAAATCGTTGGATTTCCAGATGCCTCCTGAAGCGGCGCCGGCATACACGACGTTCGGATTCGAGGGATGCACCGCGATGGCGCGCATGCGGCCGCCTATGTTCCACGGCCCCTCCTCTATCCAAATATTGCCCGGAAGCGTGGCCTTGTTCAGCCGCTTCTCCTCGATGCGCATCCTCTCGGCTTCATACATGGTGCGGCCGATAATGTCGGCGTCGGGACAGCCGAACAACCTCTGCGCGTAGAAGTACTCGCGCATGAGAGGCGCTCTTTCCGCGCGGCGAGGGCGTTTGCCTGCGGACTGTTGATCGCCTGTTCCCAGTAAAAGCGAAGTCATATCCGGCAAGGCGAGGGCGAATAGAGCTGACAGCGTCAGTAACATGAATTTTCGTAAGGTTCTTTTCATGATGGAAATCCTCTTTAGGAGCGAAAGAAATTCATTGAATTCGTTGGATATTTCTCGATTGTTTGATTTTTACATAAAAAGCCCGTCTGCCGGGCTGCGACCGAAGAGGTGCTGCTAATGGATATCCTAAGCGGGATATAGAACCCCGCCGGGTTTTAATGCAGCCGCCGTTCCTGTAATCAGCGAATTACAGCCGTATATCGGACCGCTTTACGCGGTTTTCGGGGCATCGTCACTCCAGGCGCTCTGCCCTTGTCTCAAAATAGAGCGAAGTGAAAATATAAACAACCGAAATCTGCATGCCCTTTCCCGCGGATTGCGAAAAGGCGCGAAAATGGATATGTTACTTTTTGGACGCCACCGGCGATAAACCTCATTGAACATGAAGGAAGATGAACTGAAAAGCCTGGTTCAACTGGCGGGTCTGGCAATATCGCAAGCCGCCTCAGGCGCCGCGGCCTCGCGACGCCTGACGAGCGCAATGGAGATCCTCAAGTCCGAGGTCGATATGTTGCCGCACAATGGAGTTTTCGTCACGATTTACGTGGACGAAAAACTCCGGGGTTGCCTTGGAGTGCTTGATCCCGCCATGCCTCTGGGTGGCGCGGTTCTGCGAGCGGCGGGCGACGCAGCATCACGCGATCTGCGCTTCGAGCCCCTGCTTTCGACGGAGCTGAAGCTCATGCGCTTCGAGATAACCCTGCTGGAACCGATGTCGCCCTTCGTTTCTCCAACCGAAATCGTCGTCGGAAAACACGGCATCCTGGTCGAAAAGGGCATGCGCCGGGGGCTGCTGCTGCCCAAGGTGGCCACCGAACAAGGTTGGGATCAGGAGCAGTTTCTCTGCGCGGCTTGCAGGAAGGCCGGACTGCCGGATCACGCCTGGCGCCAACCCGAAACGCGCCTGCATCGCTTCGGAGCGAGAGTGCTGTCCGGCATTGAAAGAAACGGTATCGCGACTGCTGGAGAAGCATGATGATGCGGATACGCCCACCCGCCGTCAGCGGCAGATTCTATCCCTCGGACCCGACGCTTCTGGCGCTGCAGGTCGACGCCTTCCTTGAAGAACAGGAGCAGGCCGTTCTTCAGGGAACCGTGCTGGGATTGGTCGCTCCGCACGCGGGTTACATCTATTCAGGCAGGACCGCGGGCGCGGCCTATGCACTGTTGCGCCGGCGCCGCTTCAACACGGCCGTCATCGTTGCCCCGAGCCACTGCGAGAGTTTCAACGGCATATCGATTTACGACGGCGACGCTTACCGAACGCCTCTCGGAATAGTGGAGGTGGACGCGGACATGCGGAACCGCCTGCTTCGCAACAAAGGCCTGCTGACGCCGTCGTGTTTCGGACATCGAGGCGAGCATGCCATCGAAGTCCACTTGCCTTTCCTGCAAAGAGTGAATCCCGACGCGCGCATCCTGCCGGTTTGCATGGGCGATCAGGGCGGGGAAATGTGCCTCATGCTGGGCCGCATACTCGCCGAGTCGGCCGGTGGGGATGAAACGATCCTCATCGCCTCGTCCGACCTTTCGCATATGCACGACGACTCCGAGGCGCGCCGGCTCGATGCTATCGCCGAGCGGCATATACTCGGGATGTCCGTATCCGGACTGCTCAAGGACCTGTCGGCTCACAGGACCGAAGCCTGCGGCGGAGGCCCGGTCTGTGCCGTGATGCACGCGGCCATGCTGCTCGGAGCGGACAAGGCGCTCATACTCCGCACCTCGAACTCGGGCGACGCGAGCGGGGACAGATCAAAAGTAGTCGGTTATCTGTCCGCGGCTTTCCTGCGGGGCGCGGCGGACGAAGGAGGGCCGCGGTGATTCCATTCTATCACAGAGTCTGCGTGATCGGCGCCGGCAATGTCGGATGCACGATCAGCCGCTTCCTTTACAGCCGGGGCTTGACGGTGTCGGCCGTTGTCGACCGGGACGAGATGAAGCTGGAAAGAGCGCGCTCCGCGGTATTCGCCGATGGCTTCTCGCCTTCGCCCGGAGCTCTGAAAAGCGTCCCGCGCTGTTTCATAATCTGTGTGCAGGACGGCGAAATTTCAGGCGCCGCGGAAGAATTATCCCGCATCGATCACCCACTCGACGGCGTCTTCGTCGCCCACACTTCCGGCATCAGGACCGCCGACGAGCTTCTGCCCCTCGCCTCTCGGGGAGCAATCATCGGATCCATGCATCCTATTCAGTCTTTTCCATCTTACTATGTCGACATCTCGAGGATTGAAGGGATCGGTTGCGGGCTCGAAGGGAACGGAGATTTCCTCGCCTCGGGCCGGGAGTTCGCGGATTTTCTCGGCTGGAAGCCGATCATGGTGAGAAAGGAGCTGAAGCCCCTGTATCATCTCGCCTGTGTTTTCGCCGGTAATTTCATTACTTCGCTTATAGCGGAATCCCTCGACCTGCTTGAGGAGTCCACTGACGGCGGCGCCTTCGAGCATCTGGCGCCGATGATCTTGGGAGTCCTTAACGGCATAGAACAGAATTCGCCGCGAGCTGCGCTGACCGGCCCGGTTGCCCGAGGAGACGCGGATACCATCCGCAAGCATCTCGAACTCCAGCGCGAGTATGTTCCCGGGCTGGTCGATCTGTACCGCGAGCTGGTGCTGCGCTCTGTCAGACTCGCCAAGCTGCCGGAAACAAAGGAAGCGATGCTGCTCGAAGCCATCGGAGACGACGAAACCGCGCCGGGCTGACAGCCGGCTCCCGGCTCATCGGATCGATGCCCGGCGGCGGAGCAAATCCGCGGTCGTGACCAGCAGGCGGGCGCCTTCCGTACTCCAGTTCAGGCGGGCGGAGGCGCGGATCGCGTTGGCCCGGAAATGGTCGCGAGCGCGCGCATCTTCCACGAGATGTCTGAGGGCGTCGGCCAGCGCGTTCTCATCGCCCGGATCCACAAGCAGGCCCAGTTTCTCGCCGAGCACGACTTTGCGGATTTCCGGAAAGTCGCTGGCGACGACCGGGAGACCGGCGGCGGCATACTCGAAAAGCTTGTTCGGCAACGATAGATAGTAGCTCTCACCCAGGTTCTCTATGATGCAGAGTCCTATATCCGCCGCGGTCGTGTAGGAAGGCAGTTCCTCCGCCGTCGCCGCGGTGTGAAAATGCGCCCTCTCACCCACACCCAGTTCGGATGCGAGCGATCTCAATCCGGCTTCCTCGGCGCCGGAGCCGAGAAACACGAGCGCGCAGTTATCCAGACGTAGCAATGCGCGCAGGCAAGCTTCCCCTCCCCTTCCGCGCTGCAGACCGCCCTGCGAGAGAAGTATCACTGCCGAGTCAGGAATGCCGAACAAACTTCTCAGATCCCGCGCCTTCTCCGGTCTTTCCCAATCCGGGTAATTGCGCAGCACTTCGACCGGAATGCGTGGGTAGCGCCTCCTCAGGCGCTCCGCAATCGAGTCGTTCACCGCGAAGATCACCGAGGCGCGACCGGCGTGCAGCCGTTCCATCCAGCGCCAGTAGAACCGGCTGATAGGCCGGCCGGACAGGGCTGCGATGTAGGGATACAGTTCGCGCGAATCATACAGCAGCGCGGCTCTTTGACGCCGGGCCATGCGCGAAGCCAGAGGCAGCGAGTAGAGGTCGCCGGCCAGCCAGATGTCCGCTGATCCGCCCCTCCCGCCCGGATTCTCCTTCCAGAACGCGCGGAGCGAGGCCCGCAGATCCGATGCGTCCGCACGGGGCAGAACGATATGACGGACCTGGCCGTCCGAAAAACTCTCCGCTTCATCTCCCAGCGAATAAACCGTCGTTTCGTAGGCCTCCGCCAGCGTGCGGGCCATGCGCAGACAGCGTGAATCGCGCCTGACGTCGCCGACTACCGCAATGCCGATGCGCGCGCGCATGTGAAACGTCGCGGCGACAAGTTAAAAGATGAGCGACACCGAAAAGGAATGCGCCGTCCCGAAGTTCTCGCTGTAGGGCACGAAAGCGTAATCGAAGCGCGCGGGGGAGAGGATGAAACCGACTCCGGCGGAAAATCCCTTGATGTCGAAACCGGTCTGATATCCGACCCGCAGGGCGAGAAGTTCGTCATAACTCGCTTCCGCCCCGAGATGCGCCCTGAATCTCTCGTCGGAAGGATGGTAGACGCCCTCGGCGGCCGCCGAAATTTTCGCCCGGCCTGTCTCGATGGGCAAATCATATGCGAAGCCGCCCCGAATCAGGACAGGCAGTTTGGTAGACACGGTCTTCAAATCGCTCATTGCGCCCAGGTTTGAGACGGCGACGCCGAAGGACAGGCTCTCCAGCGGTCCTTGACCGAACGGGAGCGCTCGAATGCCGAGATCGAACGCGTATCCGCTCGCATCGTCCACATAGATTTTTTCAAAAAGAAATTTGGCGTTGGCGCCCAGGGATATCCTCTCGGTCAGTCGATACGCGGCGGTGAATCCCAGGGAGAAATTGCGGGACGTGAACATGCCTTCCGGGTCTCCCGGCAGAGCGCGCGCCTCGATATCCTCAATGCTCGCGAGGTGTATGTGCAATCCCAGCGACCAGCCGTCCAATGCGGCAACAGCGCCGAGATATTGCGAATGAAGGTCCTGCACCGCCTGCTGGTGCATGATGGTCAGCGAGGAGTTTCCCGATACAGCCGCCATTGCCGGATTGTAATAGAGAACTTCTCCGAATGAGGATCCAGCGACGCCGGTCTCCCCCATCGCCACTGCTCTGGCGCCGACGCCGTTGCGAAGGAATGCCATGCCCGTGCCGCCGGGTTGTGCCGATGAGAAAGCGGCGGGCAGCAGGATTAAAAATGCGGATGCAAATAATCTTCTATGAATCTTCATGTCAGAACGAAAGTAAGAACGAAAGCACATGAGTGGGCGACGGCGCAACGGGCTCGAGAATGAAGGCATACTGTATTTCCGGGCGCAATGACGCGACCGGCTGCGAGAATGAGACGCCCGCGGAAGGCCTGGCGTCGATTCCGGAACCTCCCAGATCGATGCGGTCGGCGCCGGCGCGGACGGAGAACTGCTCCGCCAGGCGCAGTTCTCCTCCTATCCGGGCAAGCGGCGCGCCGCCGTCGAACAGCTCCATATCGGCGGCGATAAGGAGGCCTCCCATGAGGTCAATCATGTAAGCCGCGCCCAGGCGCGTGATCAGGGGAAAAGCGTCTTCAGTGGCGCGTCCCTGCTCGGGACCGTAGAGCTTCCCGGTATCCCATTTGTACTTCGTGAGAAGATCCTGCAGGACAACGGCCACGGTCAGGCCATCCGCCAACTGATAAAGCGCTCCCAGATCTATTCCGAAACCGGAGCTTGTCACGTCGCGATACAGGCCGGAGTAATAGAACTTCGCGTTGAAACCCACCGAGAGTCTCTCGCTGAAGCGAGTGCCGAAATTCAGGTAGAACTGGTTCTCGAATACGCTGAGCATTTCGGTTTTGAATCCGTCGCTGTCGTATCCTTGAACGTCCGCGTCCCCGGCGTTGATCCAGCCTGCCGAAACGCCGGCCAGGGATTGCGCGTCGGGATCCTCGGCGTATTTGTTCGCGCCCTTTTTCTCGATGCGTATCGGTTGAATGTAACAGATCTGGTTCAGCTTGCGGTCGAGAGCGAGCATGCCGTAGCTGCCGTAAAGAAGCCTGCTCTTCTGAAAGGGCGAAAGAGCCGGATTGTACACGGTTGTAATGTGCCCGGTGTTGACCGCCGTTAGAGCGTTGCCCATGCCCTGTCCCCTCGCGCCGAAACCGAGGCGCGTAAACGCTCCGGCTCTGCCGCCGGGCTGCGCTTCCAGGGAAACCGCGAGAAAGGTCAACAGGGCGATGACGAACCACACGCGCGATGCTACCGCACTTCTTTCCGGATTTCGGGCCGCGGTAATGGATTGCTTCCGCATGGCGCCTATGCCTGTCAACAGCTCGCCGTTCATTGCAGCGCCACCACCTTGGTCCACGCGGCATCCCGGTTTCCCGCTTGAACCCGGATATAGTAGAGTCCGTTGGCGACACGCTGCCCGCCGTCGTCTGTTCCATCCCAGATCTCGTCCAATTCCGTATCCGCAGGCCTCGCGGCGTTTCTCAACAATGCGCGCACCGGATACATCGCGAAATCGAAAACGTCGATGCTGACCGTGCCGGCGGCGTCCGTTCTGTATCTCACGCGGCAGACGTCATTCGCGGGAGTGAAAGGATTCGGATAGGCATACGCCATGCCGTCCGCATCCGGAGGACGAGCAGCGCGCTTGAGCGACCAGGAGGATCCGAAAAAGCGATCCCGGGAATCCACCGTCGTCATCAGTCCGTCCGCATTGGCCACCCAGACCGTGTCGCCGAGCACGGCCGCTGAATAGCATCGCGGATCCACGGAACGGCTGCGCGATATCGGATCGACGAACACGTCGTGCAGCGTCCACGTACGCCCAGCGTCGTCGGAACGGAATACGCCCGAATTCGTGGCCGCGTAGACCACGGAACCCTTGAATCCGAAATTATGCGTGAATTCTCCCCTCAGCGCGTTCGTCCAGGTCGCCCCCCGGTCCGAGGTCATGCTGACGGAGCGGAATTCCTGCGGCTCCAGCGCGTTGATCGTCGAGGCCCACAGGCGTCGCGAGCCGTCGATGGTATTGCTTCCGAGAGCCACCACAAAATTTCCCGATATCGGAAAACTCTGATTGGCATACGTGAATTTGCGCCATGAACGCCCTTCATCCGTTGTGAGATTGATCCCGCCCGCCGTGCCCACCCAGAGTGTCGTGTCATCCTCCGCATACAGAGAGAACACACGATGGTTGAGACTGCCTCGCATGCCTTTAGATGTGCCGCCCTGATTCCAGAGATCCGGACGGTCGACCGGCGAAAGTTCGAAGTTCAGCGTATCTGTGTCCCTTATCGAGTCCAGGTTGTCGCCCGGCAACAGGACGGGTGAAAACGTGCGGCCTCCGTCGGAGGATTTTCGAAGTCCTCCCGCAAAGCTCGCCGTCCATACGGCGCGGGAGGTGACCGCGATATCGTAAGTGATGTTGTTTATGGGCGTCGTGATCGCCAGGCCTTTTATGCGGTTCGCGCCGTACATGATCTCGAAAGTCGAGTCGCCGACCGCTTCCTGCGGTTGTTCGATCCGAGTCCAGGAAGCGCCGTTGTCCGTGGACACCGCGAGGCCCAGTCCTTTCGGCAGTGTGGATCCGTCGTCGAGTTTCTCGGAGCCCGCGAGCGAGACCCAGATCACGGATCCGTGCGCATCCAGCGCGGCTATGTCCTCGAGATCGAAAGGCGCTTCTTCGCCCAAGTGACGCCATGAACGGCCGCCGTCCGTCGTGAGGTCCAATCCCTTGCCCCCGGCGATCCAAATGCTGTCGCCGCGCGCGAGCATGTCGATGGCGCTGTTGCTGAGAGGACGCGTGCCGCCGCTCGAAACGATCTTGTTCAAACCGAAAGATTCAGGCCCAGCCTGCCCGTATGCGGCTGCGGAAAACGGGATGAGGATGATGCTGAGGATGAAGGCGGCCGACTTACGGCGTTTCCGAGTCGTCATGTCAGCGAACTGTGATCGTGTGTGAAAGAAAGGCGTTCAGATTGCCCAGATCGTAAGCGAAGAATTCGAAACGGTAACGGCCTTTCTGCGCCGTGGAGGGGAGTTGAATGTTCAGGGAATATATTCCATCGCCCGCGATGCGGTCGCCATGGCTTCCGTCGTCGAACATGAAGAATGGATTTCCGCTGGACGGCGTGCCGCTGGGCAGAAAGGAATTGAACAGCACCCGCTTGATGTCTCCCGCGCCGCTTGAATCCGCCACGCAGGCCTCGATAAGAATGAGTATGAAACCGTCGTCAGGCAGATCGACCGTGTCCGGGGCCGTGAGTCCGCAGAAGTACGGCGGTCTACCGCCCGCGAGAACGCGGAGCTTGGTGTGAATCGGCAGCGACGCGTTTCCTCTCGCATCGAATCCCCTCACGGTCAGGCGGTAGTCTCCCACATCCCCGCGGGCAATGCCGAGCCGGACGACTCCGCCGAAACTCCCCGAAGAATCCCGCTGAAGTTCCGCTTCGGCGAGAGTGCGGTCCTTGCCGTCCTGTGTTATCGCACAGCGCGCGCTCACCACAGGCGGTCCGTCCTGAACAGCCGAATCCGCTTCGGCTTCGACCCGGATATTCAAAGTGATCCTGTCGGCGGGCGACTTGTCGCGTCCCGCTTGCACGTCTATCGAATCCGTATCGTAAACATATTCCGACAGCCGCAAACCGGTGAACGACTTGGGTGTGTCCGGAAACGCCGGGTCCGATACGGAGGAATCTTCACTGCATGCTAGAAAAACCGCAGCGACAGTGAATACGAAGAGAAATCTAAAACACGCTATCATTCAATTCGGTTATAAAGTGTCCTGATATGACGAAGCCGGGGCACCTTTTGGATGCATGCCCCGGCTTACAATCACACTATCAAGGAGGCAAAACAAACATACCCAACAGCCATGCAAAAGTCAATTCCAGAATAGGTCCACTGCGCTTTTTTTCTGAAAAAATTTACTGGAAAAATAGAGGCGCCGGAGCTATCGATAAGACGAAAATCAGCATGGCGACGATCCCGAGCAGGATTCTTCGCTGCCCCGGTTCTTCGTTTATTCTGATCTCCGGATGATCGATCTTAATAAAAAATAAGATTATAAAAAGCCAGAACAACCACCCGGGCCAGAAAAGAGCCCTGTAATTTGCAAATAATTCAAGCAACTCGATTGCAATTATTTCCTGGCCGGTAAAATGCAAAAGATCCGGCAGCAAGCCCATCAATCCGAAAAAAAGCAGAAAAAAAACGACCACTCTGGCGATCCGGCGATGCATGCGCTGATTGAGTGCGAAGAGTATGTGACCGCCGTCGAGCTGGCCCACAGGCAGAAGATTCATGGCGGTAACGAAAAGGCCGAACCATCCCGTCATCAGCAGAGGATAGTGATACATTTCCCACATTGGAGGAACCCAGGCGCCTGCCGGAGCGAAGAGATGTTCAAATACTCCGTAGAGCAAGGGCCTTCCGAACGTCAGCGTCATGCCCGGCGGTATGCCGGGTATCGTATTGATCGCGAAGTCGAAATCCGGATGAATCGAGAGGATGAACTCGGGTCCGGGAAGACTCATGAACCCGACTGCGAGCACCACCATGCTGGCAATGAAGCCGGCTATCGGTCCAGCGATTCCGATATCAAAAAGCGATTTTGGATTGTCGATGCGCTGCCTTGTTCTGATGACGGCGCCGAGCGTTCCGAAGCTTATAATGTCGATCGGGGGCAGCGGTATGAAATACGGAAGCGTCACCGAGACCTTGTGACGTCTCGCGGCGAAGTAATGTCCGAATTCGTGACAGGACAATATGAATAAAAGGCTGAGAGCGTACGGAAGTCCCAGACCGATTTGGGTCAGATCCCTGACGTTCTGCCACAGCATGCCCGCTACGAGCGTGGTGAGCAAGGTCAACAGCAATAAGGCGAGGTGCTTGATTATCTGCCCCGGTCTGAGCGAAGGATCGCGTTGGGGCGCGTCTATGGTTGTGGTTTGCATTGCGGCTGTTTCTGTTCCGGCGTCTTCAGGGCTTTCATCCGCTCCGCCACACCAGCTCGCGGGCCTGTAACGCCTGCCGGGGACGGCGCATTTTCCCGCGTTGCAGCATGCCGCAAAGATCCCGCCGCACATCGTCGAACGTTTCGAAACGGCGGTAACTGATGTTCTGCCGCCGGCAGTAATCCACCAGTTCGCCGGTCGCGAACACGATGTCGGCGTATCCGGCGGGACAGAAATCCGACATCCCGTCTCCGATGAGCACGATGATGTCGCGATCCGCCGCGCCGCAGAGCATGACGTTTCTCTTGCAGGTTCCGCAGGCGGCGCAATTCTCGTCGCTGTACGGATGAACGATTCTGCAGGCGGAGTCTTTGCGAATCTTCAGTTGGTTCGTTCTGACCGGGATAGAAACACCCGAATCCCTGAGTATCGGTTCGATATACGCGTCGAGTCCGTCACTCAGGATCATGAGCGAAATTCCCGCTCTGCCGGCCCATTCGACGAAAGGAATGAAGGAAGGCCGCAGGGAATATCCTATGGAGAACAGCTCGATCGATTCCTCGTCCACGCCCTCCAGCATGTCCGCGTACCGTGAGAAGGCCTCGCGGCCCGAAATGCTGCCGTCTCGGTACAGCCGGTTGACTTCGAGAGCTTCCGGTCCGGCGAAGCGAGGGAAAAATTCGTCGCCCACATCCACGGGCGTCGCAGTCCCGTCGAAATCGCAGTAAATCCTCAGCATCGGCGCCGGCTGCTCGCTCCGATCCGATTCCGCCTTCATCCGCGCGCCTGTCGAATCGCGATCACACATCTTGCAGTTCCCGCTCCAGAGTTGCGGCGGCGCGCAGCATCAGCGCCTCGTTTCTTTCCGGAGCGATCAGTTGAACTCCGACGGGCAGTCCTTCCGCGTCGCGGCCGGCAGGCACATGCATCGCGGGCAAGCCGGCGAGATTGGCGGACGCGGTGAAAAGGTCGGAAAGATACATTTTCAGCGGATCCCGGACGCGTTCCCCCAGCCTGAAGGCGGTGCCCGGCGTGGTCGGGGTCATTAGAAGGTCCGCGCCGCGGAACGCCTCCTCGAAATCCCTCGCGATCAACGTCCTCACCTTCTGGGCCCTGCGATAATAGGCGTCCACGTATCCTGCCGAAAGGACGTATGCGCCGAGCATTATGCGCCGCTTGACTTCGCCGCCAAATCCGGATGAACGTGTCCGGATATTGGTTTCGCCGTGGGAATCCCCGGCGCGGCGCAAACCGTACCGTATGCCGTCGAAGCGGGCCAGATTGGAGGAGGCCTCTGCGGTGGCTATGATGGCGTATGTTGGAATCGTATAGCAGGAATGGGGCAGCGACACCGGAACCACCCCCGCATCGATCCGGTGAAACGCGGCCGCGGCCCTGTCCACAGCGGCGCGTGGGCCCTCTTCGAGCTCGGGCGGGAGGAACTCGCCTGGTATCCCCACCCGGAGCCCCTTTATCGGCTCCGTCAAGCGTGCCGTGTAGTCCTCCGAAGGCGCAGTGTCGCTCGTGGAGTCGCGCGGATCATGGCCCGCAATGACCGAGAGCACTCGGGCGGCGTCCTCCACGTTCGAGGAGAAAATTCCGATCTGATCGAGCGAGGAAGCGAAAGCGACCAGCCCGTGCCTGGATATTCTACCGTAGCCGGGTTTCAATCCGACGACGCCGGTGAATGCGGCCGGTTGCCGCACCGAGCCCCCCGTGTCGGAGCCGAGCGCCGCCATGACCGCGCCGGAGGCCACCGCCACTGCAGATCCCCCGCTCGAACCGCCGGGGACGCGTTCAGGATCCGCGGGATTCAGGACCGGCCCGAACGCCGAGTTCTCGTTGGAGGATCCCATCGCGAATTCATCCATGTTCGTGCGCCCGATCAGGATCGCATCGGCCTCCAGAAGCCGGCGCAGGGCCGTTGCATCGTATACCGAAGTGAAGCCCTCGAGTATGCGCGACCCGCAGGAAAGACGTTTGCCGCGGCGGCACATGTTGTCCTTGACCGCGACGGTCAGACCGGCCAACGGCCCGCCTCTCCCGGCGGCGATTCTGGCGTCTATCTTTTCGGCCTCGTCGAGAGCGTCTTCATAGAGTTCGAGGAAGGCGTTGAACTGCCGGGATGCGCCCGCTGTCTCAAGCGCGTCCGTGACCAGGCGTCTGCAGCTGGTCTCGCCTGCAAACAGCGCGGCGCGCGCGGATGAGTAAGTCATCAGCGTTTGAATCCCGCTTCAGGCGCGATTATCCGGAATCCCGGCCGGAACGGGAATTTCTCAGTTCTGTTTCTTCTCTTCGATTTTTCTGTCTTCCAGCGAGATGTCATCCTGGATATCCTTCGTCGCTTTGCGAAATTCCCTGAGCCCTTTCCCGAGACCCTGCGCCAGTTCCGGAATTTTCCTGGCGCCGAAGAACACCAGAACGATGACCAGGAGGAGAATTATTTCGCCTGTGCCTATATTTCCGAACATGATGTCACTCCTTGCCTTTGGCGTTCTGAATGACGCCTGTGATCGTGTCGATCATTGACTGAAATATTCCTTTTCCATCCACCGAACCCAAAATGGTTTCCATGCTTCGTTCCGGATGCGGCATCATGCCCACGACATTGCCCCGCCGGTTCATTATCCCTGCTATATTCTCGCAGGAGCCGTTCGGATTCGCCTCGCCGGTGACTCGGCCCTCCGCGTCGCAATAACGGAAAAGCACCTGGCCGCGGGTGTTCAATTCGGCCAGTGTATCGGTGTCAGTATAGTAATTTCCCTCTCCATGCGCAATGGGAATCGAGAGGACACGGCCGGGAGACAGCGCGCGTGTGAAGGCCGTTCGGGGATTTTCCGCGCGGAGATGCACTCGGCGGCAGACGAAACGCAGCGACGCGTTTCTCAGGAGCGCGCCGGGCAGCAAACCCGACTCGCACAGAATCTGAAAACCGTTGCAGATGCCCAGGACGTAGCCGCCGTCTTCTGCGAATCGTATGACTTCTTTCATTATGGGCGAGAAGCGCGCTATCGAACCGCAGCGGAGATAGTCGCCGTATGAGAATCCGCCCGGCAAAATCACGACATCGCTTTCTCGAAGCGATACATCCCTGTGCCAGAGGAATTCCGCGTCCTGGCCCAGCGCGTGCTTCGCGGCGTGATAGGCGTCGTGATCGCAGTTGGAACCGGGGAATACGACGACTCCGAAACGGACAGGTCGCATGTCAGGCCTCCACGGGCGTCAACTCGATGACGAAGTCGTCCATCACCGGATTTGCCAACAGTTTTCTGCACGATTCTACGAGCGCGGCGCGCGCTTCCGCCTCGTCAGCCGCTTCCACCCGTGTGTCGATTCGCTTGCCGACACGGACCTGCGACAATGAATTCAATCCGAGCTCATGCAGCGCGTGTTCGATGGCCTTGCCTTCCGGATCGAGTATCGTTGGCCGGCGCGTGACTGTGACGGAAGCTTGAAAGAGCATATGAATCCTCAAGGATTGGTGTCAAGAGGTACAGGGCTGCCCGCCTCGCTCTCCTTCTGGGAGTGTCTGCGACGGGCGCCGCCGCCGATGCGCACCACCGCGGCTCTCACAATGCCCGACAGCACGATCGCGGCGAATATCGGAAACAGCGCCTTCTCCTGAAACACCGCGGCAGCGGCGGCGGCGGCAAGAAAAATCAATGCGCGGATCGGATGTTCACGCAACATTCGCAAACCGGGCTTCGGGAGCACCGGATAGCGCAAGGTGCTGACCATCAGAAGTCCGCAGGAAATTATCACTCCGATGAACACGTGGCGCAGGGTCGGATCGGACGCGGACGCGGGATCTATCGCTGCCGGGGTGAAGAAGAACATGAAGGAAACGATCGTCAGAGCCGACAGGGGTATGGGCACTCCGGTAAAATACTCCTTGTGAAGACCCGTCAGCTGCACGTTGAAACGCGCTAATCTGAGGGCGCCGAAGATGAGCTGAGCGGCGGCCAGCAACATGCCGAAGGGGCCGAGATCGCGGAGGAAAAGCTGGTAAACGAGAACGGACGGCGCGGCGCCGAAGCTGACCACATCTGCGAGCGAATCCAATTCCACGCCGAACTCGCTGGCCGAATGCGTCAGTCGCGCCATGATGCCGTCGAGCGTGTCGCAAAGCGCCGACAATATCACGTACATTCCCGCCAGCATGTAACGCCCATGAAACGCGTACACGATGCACAAAAAGCCGAAGTATATGTTCAGAACCGTGAAAAGGTTCGGAATGATCGATCGGCTGAGTCGGATTCTCACCGAGTCGATCCTTCGCTGTCCGTAATTGCCTTCGCGGCGCCCGGCTTCGAAAAATGCGCGATCACGGTTTCCCCCGCCTTGACGCGCTGGCCAATCGACACTTCGACTTCCACGCCGGGTGGCATGAGCACATCCACGCGCGATCCGAACCTTATCATGCCGAAACGCTCGCCGGCGACGGCTTTGTCACCCACATTGAGCTTGCACACGATTCTGCGGGCAACGAAGCCGGCTATCTGCTTGAACAGCAGGCGACCGTGCGCCGTCTCCAGCCCAATCAGCGTGCGCTCGTTGACCTCGGAGGACTTCTCGGCGAAAGCCACGGTATACGCGCCGTCGATATGCCTGAAGTACCCCACGCGGCCGGTCGACGGGAAACGGTTGACGTGCACATCGAACGGTGACATGAATATGCACACCTGCCTCGCCTTTCCGCCAATGAAAACCGGCTCTTCCACATCCGAGATCGACACGACTTTGCCGTCGGCGGGCGAAACGACCGCATTTTCATCCGGCGGGGTCAGCCTCTCGGGATCGCGGAAAAAATTGGCGGTGAAAAGGAAAATGGCGGCTCCAAGAGCAATAAATATGATCTTGAACGGCAGGCTTGTTATGAAAAACGCTCCCGCTATCATCACCAGGGAGACGACGAGGATCGGCACTGCCACGTCGAGCCCGTATTTCGTAAGTATCATCTGAATTCCGTCAGGAGAGCAGTCGTTGATGCAAATCCCGGTAAGCTTTCTGATAATCGCCTATGCCCAATCTGAATATCGCGCCGTCGTGCAGTTCGTCCGTCTCGGTGTCGAGAAGGCGCATGGAGTCGGGAATGATCGCATCGCCAAGCAGTATCTCGCCGTTTTTCCGCCCGAATTCCATCCACATGTCGACGAGGCGCAGACGGCGGCGCTCCATGAAAGAGCGCAGCACGGCGTTGGCCTTGGTCGCGATGCGCACCGTGGTCCGGATTTCCTCGGGCGTCGACACGCCGAACGCCAGCAGATGCGATTCGTTTACCAAAGGATAATCGAGTTGACTGTTGCGGTAAATGAGTTCGACAACCGGAAACTCCAGCTCCCGCCGCTCTTCGATTCCGTACCGCCCGCAGAGCGATCCCTCGGCGATGTTTCTGACGACAACTGCCAGAGGGATCATGTCGAGCCGCGCCACCAGCAACTGCGTCTCGTCGTGTTTCTGAATGAAGTGAGAGGGTATGCGGAAGCTCTGCAGATATTGAAAGATGTGCGCGGCGATGTCGTTCATAAGCGCCGCTTTGCGCGGAGCGGAGGCGCTTCGTTTCTCATCGAGGCCGGAGAATTCCGCTTTGAACTCGAGAAGGACATTGTCGGGAATGCTCGTCTCGAACACACGTTTCGTGTGTCCCTCGAAAAGAAGGCGTCCGCGTCGAAGCCTGTCGTCGGTTTTCTTTTGCAATCTGCCCGGATTGGAAATCATGTGCGGTGCGTGATCTTCGCGCTGAGCGACATTCAACAAGGCAATATAAGCAATCCTCCGAAATTACGAATCCGGTCCTCAGCGTGAATGGAAACGCGAGCGGACGCACCGGTATCATGCGGGATCTCTTGGCATTGCTCCCTTTCGATATTAGTTTGCGCTAATGAACGCCAGCGCCTTGTTCTTCAAATACCGCGGTTACACCCCTGTTCCGTTCCTGACGGTGATGTTGATATTCGCGCGGCCCACCCTCGCGAGCCTGGCGTCCGGCTTCGTCCTCGCCCTCGCAGGCGAAGCGTTGAGGGCCTGGGGCGTGCTGCACGTGGGAGCGGAAACTCGAGTCACCGGCGAGGTGGGCGCCAGCCGTCTTGTGACCGCCGGCCCCTTCGCGCACACGCGCAATCCCCTGTATCTAGGAAACATCATGATGTATCTCGGAGTGGGCGTCATGTCCATGGCTCTCATGCCCTGGCTGCCGCTGGCCGCCCTGGTGTTTTTCTCGATACAGTACTCGCTGATCGTCCGCGAGGAGGAGCGCTTTCTGATACAGCGTTTCGGCGACGAATACCGGACTTATTGCGCCGCGGTTCCGCGCTTCATGTTCCGGCTTTCACCATGGCCGGGCGCCCGGAAGACCAAACCCGATTGGCGGGCCGGCCGCCAATCGGAGGCCAGGACGCTTCAAGCTTTCGCGCTGATCATCGCCGTGATTGTCGCAATATGGCTGTTCAGATAAACGGCGGACCGTCGTTCATGATGGTTGCGGGCGAGAGCTCGGGCGACATGTACGGCGCGCGAGCTGCGGCCGCTCTGCGCAACCGGGCGCCGGGAGTCCGCATTTTCGGCATCGGTGGAGATCTGATGGAAGGCGAGGACTGCGAATGCCTGTACCACGTCAGGGACACATCCGTGATGGGCTTCATCGAAGTGGCGCGGCGCTTCACTTTTCTGCGCGCGATGCTGAAACGCTGCCGCGATGAACTGCTGCGCAGGCGGCCCGACGCCCTGATACTCATCGATTACCCAGGCTTCAACATGCGGCTCGCCCGCACGGCGAAAGCAGCGGGCATTCCGGTGCTGTATTACATAAGCCCTCAGGTTTGGGCATGGGGCGGAAAGCGGGCGGCCGCTATGAGGGAACTTGTCGACCATATCGCGGTCGCCTTCCCGTTCGAGGAGGAGATGTACCGGAGACTCGGCATCCCATCGACCTTCGTCGGCCATCCGCTCATGGAAATCCTGCCCGAAATCGACCGCGGCGCATTCCTGGCATCAACAGGGCTTCCCGAGCGTCCTATTCTCGCGCTGCTCCCAGGGTCCCGCGCCCAGGAGGTCAGACGCATGCTCCCGGTCATGCTCGAAGCGTCGCGCATACTCTCGCAGCGCCACGGCTGCGCGAGGGCGATTGGCGCGGCGCGGCTTCCGGACAGCCATTACCTGCCTCATCTGCGCGGCCATGAAGACGCTGCGCTACTGCGCAACGCGACACACGGCCTCATGCAGCATGCGCATGCCGCCATGGTGACATCCGGCACGGCCACCGTGGAAACGGCCTGCTACGGAACGCCCATGGCGGTAGTGTACAGGACCGGATGGCTGAACTACCAGATCGGAAAGCGACTTATCACGGTCCGGAACATCGGCATGGTCAACATACTCGCGGGAGAAACCGTGTCCCCGGAATTCGTTCAGAGCGACTTGACCGCCGAGGCCCTGGCAGAGGCGCTTTCACCTTTTTTCGCAAGCGCTGAGGCTCGTGAAGGCATGCGCGCGCGCCTCCTGGCGGTGCGGGATAAACTTGGGACGCCGGGAGCGTCCTCGCGCGTTGCGGAGCTGGCGCTCTCCCTCGCCGGTCGGCGCGTTTGAACGGCTTCGGATTTCGGCTGAAAGAGGACATCGCCTGGCGCCGCTTCAGAGCCGCAGGTTCTTGGCTTCCTCCCAGTAACGGTCCATTTCCTCGAGCGTGGAATTCCGCATGTCCATGCCCTCTTCCCGCATCCGTCTCTCGATGTGCCTGAAGCGCTGCGAGAATTTATCCACGGCCTTTCGCAGCGCATCTTCCGGATTGACGCGCACGAATCGCGAGTAATTCACGAGAGCGAAGAGAAGGTCGCCGAATTCCTCCTCGATCCCGTCCCTGTCCGGCTCAGCCCGGCCGACCGCCTCGCGGAGTTCCTCCATCTCTTCCCGTACCTTGTCCCACACCTGTTCCTGATCAGGCCAGTCGAAACCCACTTTCGAAGCCTTTTCCTGGACGCGATGCGCTTTCAGGAGAGCGGGCAGAACGGCGGGCACGCCGTCGATTATCGAATCCCGTCCTTCAGCGAGCTTTATCTGTTCCCAATTGCGCTTGACGTCGTCCGCCCCGTCGACCTTCACGTCGCCGAAAATGTGCGGATGCCTGCGTATGAGTTTTTCAATGATGCCGGCAAGAACATCCGAAATGCAGAAGCGGCCGTCCCCCTCGGCGATCTCCGCGTGGAAAACGACATGCAGCAGAAGGTCGCCCAGTTCCGACTTCAGATCCTCGAAATTGCCGTGGTCGATGGCTTCCACGACCTCGTACGCCTCTTCAATGGTGTGCCCTTTGATGGAGTCGTGAGTCTGAGCCCTGTCCCAGGGACATTCGCTCCGCAATTGTTTCATTATCAAGAGCAGTCTTTCAAAAGTGTAATCATTCATAGCGGCAATATAGCAGTCAAATCCCGATTACGCTTGCCTTTGCATGGCAAAAGACATAGGTTTAGTCGAGATTAAGCCCCATGAGCTTCCGATACACCCTTGAGGAGAGCCTCGCCGGATTCAGAAGAAACAGGGCTGCGACGCTCATCACGATTTTCACGGTGAGCATTTCGCTGCTGTTGCTCGGCGTGTTCACGATAATAACAATGAATTTCAGCGAGATGGTGGATGAAATCCGCGCGCGGGTGGAAGTCGAGGCGTTTCTGAAAAACGGCCTCAACGCGGATCAACACCGGAAGATAGGGGCCGGACTGAAGGCCGTCAGAGGCGTCGAGGAGGTCACTTATGTATCCAAGGAAGACGCGGCCCGAATTTTCAAACAGGAATTCGGCGAGGATTACAGGGACCTGCTGGACGAGAATCCCCTGCCGGCTTCATACAGGCTCCGAATACACCAGGGCTACGACAACGCCGACAGCATAGCAGCCATCGCGAAGAAGGCGGAAGCGATACGCGGCGTCGACAACGTCGTTTACCGGAAGCAGTTTCTCGCGCTGATCGACACCCGCGCCCGGACTTTCAGCTACGCGACCCTCTTCATCGGCATAGTGCTCGGGCTTTCGGCGGTCATTCTCGTAGCCAATACCATACGTCTCACGATAGAGGCGAAGCGGGGTATCATCAGGACGATGAAGCTGGTCGGCGCCACCTCCATGTTCATACGGATGCCCTTCGTGCTCGAAGGCGTTTTTCACGGCGCGGTCGGCGGTGTGCTGGCCTCGATACTGCTGGGCATTTCCTTCGGATTTTTCATCGAACCAATTTCAGAAGACCTATTGCTCTCATTCAACATCGACTTCGCCTTTTATTTTTTCCTGGTGCTCATCGGCGGCCTGCTGGGACTGATCGGAAGCCTGGTATCGATCAGCAGATTCCTCCGCGAGACACTTGTGGCTCGGAGCTGAAACCATTCCCGCGGACCTTCGATGCAGAAGCACCCTTTCAATCTCACCCCCGGCGGACCTGGACTCATTCGCAGGCTGCTGTCCGCATTGCCCGCCGGTTTGAAAACACAGGACTCCCTGCTCATGTACATTGGAAGCAGATACGGAGAAAACGTGTTCGCGACGGCCGGGATTTTTCCCGGCAAAATCATGGCCGCAGATGAAGACGCCGAAGCCCTGCTGTTCTGCAAGTCGCAGGCCGGGGATTTCAATGGCCGCGTGTCGTTCCGATCCATGTCGCCGCTTTCTCTGGACCCCGCGCGGGAATCTATCGACGTGGTGATTTCCGACGGACTGCTGTCTTCCTACAACAAGCGCAAGCATCTGCGAGAGGCGCGCCGTGTGTTGAAACCCGGGGGCGCCCTGCTGCTCACCACACCCGTCTGGCTGGAAGCGGCTGCGCCGACCTACGTGCGCGACGTCTGGGAATCCCGGGAGTATTCGGTGCTCAGCGTCGGCGAATTGCTCGAACTGACGGCTGAAACCGGATTCACCGATACGTCGATTCACGACGCGACAGAGCATTTGGAACCGTTCTACACTCAATTCACCGGCGACGTGCGGAAAATCGCTGGCGCGGGATTCGAGGGTTTCAAACAGCATAAGGCTCTCGTGAAACATTACAAACACGAAATCGACGTGTATCTGAAGCAGGGCGGGCGAAGATGGATGGGATATTTCGGCGTGATAGGGAGGAAGGGCGAATAGGAGTCGGGACGCTTCAAAGCATCGTTATGATAAACGCGGTGAGAATGTCGGCGGCGAGGTCGTTTCCCTCGCCGGAAGGGACCAGCAGATGCGCGCGTTTCGCCGAAGGAGCGACGAAACGCTCATACATCGGCTGAACGGTGGCTTCCCACTGCATGCGGACGGACTCGGAAGTGCGGCCGCGCTCCCGGACGTCCCGCCCGAGGCGTCTCGAATAGCGGACGTGTTCTTCGGCGTCCATGAAAACTCGGAGATCCATCAGCCGGGTCAGACCGGCGTCCGAAAGCGCGAGTATGCCCTCCACGATTATGACGGGCTTCGGATCGAGTCGCAGCGTTTCGGCTTTTCTGAGATGCGTCGAGAAATCATAGACGGGCTGCCGCACGCTGGCGCCTCCGCGCAGCGCTTCCAGCTGAGCGGCGCAGAGTTCAGCGTCGAGCGCGTCGGGGTGATCGAAGTTGACGGCGGAACGCTGATCATACGAGAGCCCCGGAAGTTCCCTGTAGTACGCGTCATGCTGGAACAGCAGCACGATGTCCCATCCGAGCCGCTCGGCGATCATGCGCGCGAAGGTCGTCTTGCCCGAGCCGCTGCCTCCGGCTACGCCCACGGTGTACGGCCCGGATCCGCGTCTTTTGGGTGTCTTCATATATTGCGTATCCATCGATGATTAATGCGCCGAGTACGGACTCGTCCTCCGGCAATCTAAACAAGCGCGAATCATCGAAGAAACTTCGGGCGAATGTAACCGACTCTCCGTTGCAGTGTCAAGAGATCGGCATTCAGGTCTCTTCACCATCCCAGGGCAGGGCAAAATGAAAGGAATTCCGGGCTGTATCGTTTTACTGTTGCTGTTGCATTCGGGCGAATCCGCGGGCCAGAGTCCCGTGGCGCCGGCGGAAACATCCCCCGTGGCATCGCTGACAAACGATGTTTTCGATTCCGTTTCCGTCAACAACATTTTTATGTGGTTTTCCAGCAACGGCAGCGCCGCGCATAATCCGGGGAGCGACGGCGCGGGCTTCGAATGGCCCCGCGGTTCGGGGAAACATTGCATTTTCGCGGACGGACTGGTTTACGCGGGCAAAGCCGACGGCGAGTTTCGCGCGGGCGGCGCCACGTACCGCTACGGCTGGCAAGCCGGCGGCATAGAGAGCGACGGCGAGGCGGCCGACCCATCCGATCCGGCTTTCCGCATCTACAAGGCGCGGCGAATCACGCGGGCTGAGTTCGACGTCCTGCCGCCGCGGGAACAGGAGCGTCTGCGCCGCGACTTCACGGAATGGCCGGCCGGCGGCGGAGCGCCTATTTTCGACGAGGACGGCAACGGACAATACGATCCGGATTTCAACGCCTGGCTGAGCGACTCGTCGGCCGGCGACAAGCCCCTATACCCGGGCGACGAGGCGCTGTGGTTCGTCTCCAACGACCTGGATCCGACCAGGACGGCGACGCTCTATGGAACACCGCCCGTCGGACTCGAAATCCGCACAATGGTCTGGGCATTCAGAAATCCCGCGCCTCTGGACAACGCGGTTTTCGTGAAGCACACTCTGATCAACCGGGGCGCCTCCGATTTCGAGGACGTTTATTTCGCACGATGGACCGATCCCGATCTGGGCGACGGGCTGGATGATCTTGTGGGAGTGGACACGACACGGAACATGGCATTTGTCTATAACGGCAGGACCCGGGACGGCGGATACGGCGATCCGCCGGCTCTCGGCATACGCATGATTCAGGGCCCCATTGCGCCGGAGAGCGGCGCCACCGCCCGCTTCGGCGCCGGATTGCGTGAAGGTTTCAGGAATCTTCCGATCACCGCTTTTACCTTCTATATCAACAGCGACGCGGTGTACCGAGATCCGAATCTCGGAACTCCGTACGGCGCGGCGCAGCTCTACAACAACATGCAGGGACGGCTGTTCGCCGGGGGATCCCATGTGGATCCGCATACAAAAACGCCCACAAACTTTCCTCTTGCCGGAGATCCTGCGACCGGCGCCGGCTGGATCGACGGTGATGTGCACCAGCCCTCTGACCGTCGGATGCTGCTGTCATCCGGACCGTTCACGATGGCGCGGGGAGACACGCAGGAAGTGGTTTACGCCTACCTCGTCGCGCAGCGCCCTCTTCTGAGGGAGGAGATAGTCGAATTGAGGAAAGCGTCCGACATACTGCAATTGTGCCACGACAATCCCGCTTGCGAGAATATCCTGCCGGAGATCTCGCACGAAATCGTGTATTTCCACACCGATTCATCCGAATTGATCGTCAGAGCCGCGCTTCTGAACAGCTCCTCCGCCCGCGCGATCGTCCGCGACAAGCAGGGAATCGAGATCGCCCGTTTCATGCTCTTCGACGACGGACTGCACGGTGACGGGTCCGCGGGGGATTTCGTCTATTCGGCTTCGTGGATCACGCCGCGGAGACACGCCGGAGTCGATTTTACGGTCGAAGCCGGCTACGATGGCGATAAACGCATGGAATGGCCGGGCGGTGTGTGCATACCGCTTGCGGGACAGGTATCAGCCCGGCTGCACAGGATCGAATCCGATCATCTGAATTTCGACGGCGCAGCCAATCCGGGAGAGAACGTGCGTTTCAGCGCCGCGGTGCGGAATTCGACGCCTTTCGATGCCGGGGCCGTCAAGGTGTACGCTCGTGATTTCGAGCCGCGGCGGCCGGAGTTCATAGAGACGCCGTTCGTGTCTTCCAACAGCGAAACCGTCCGGCCCTATGATCCGTTCGACGAGCTTTCCTATCTCAGTTTCGATGTCCCCGCGGCCGCGACGGACGGCGAGATCTTCCTTCTGCCCGTAAGCATAAACGACACCGTGAACAACTGCTGGTGCGACACGCTCGAGCTCGCCGCGCAAGCGTTCGCGTCGCCTCCCGCCGATTCATTGACGCGGCATATTTCCGGGCCCGGCACCGGCGCCCTCGGTTACCGCGTAGTCGACCGCGGCGCCATGAAGGACCACACCTACGTCGTCCACATCGAGGGCGAGGAAACGGACGCTCAGCGTTACGTGACAATAGAAGACGCCACGGACGCGCGCGTACTGTTGACGCGGCGGCCCCTTCCTTCGCTGTACGCGCATGAAATGCCCGTCGTCGACGGCTGGAAGCTTACGCTGGGCACGGCGAACTCGAACTGGCTGGATTACGACGCCGATCCGATCTGGAGGCTCGAAGAAGAAATGCTGTCGGTCGAGTACATGCCGAGCGGCAACAAGTGGTTCATCGACTACATCCCATTCGGAACGGGTCACGCTTGGGGCTGGGGCACAAGGACCGGCCTGATGGAGCTGTACGCGGTCGCGCTGGTCTTCGATCCGTCCTCTCCTCAAAAGGCGTACGGATATTTAAGAGGCGGCACGCCCAATTACGGCTGCACCGGATATCACGAGATCCCTGTGAGCGCTTGGGACATCCGAGACCCGTCATCCCCCCGCCGGATCGAACTCGCCTTCGTCGAGCAGCTCGGGGGCCCGCGGGCGAACAACACCTGGGACCCGCGCGCAGCGGCCGACCGCGAGTATCTGTTCGTGCTGGACGCGCCGTACACAGGCCAGCCGGACCCGGACCTTCTTTCAGCCGCCTTGCTCGACGACGCCAAGTCTATACCCATAATGTATGCGGGCTGGGTGTACGCAAAGGACAGCGCGTCTACTTTCACGAAGGGCGATTCCCTGATCCTGCGTCCGACGGTGCCGGTGACCTACCGCGACACCTTCGTCCTCAATCCGCTGGGGCCCATATCATCCGTCACACGTGAGGCCCGTGCTGCCGAATTCACCATCGGTTCGGCGCATCCCAATCCTCTGCACCTGAGCGGAATCAACAACGGCATGCTAAGCTTGTCGGTTTCCGGCGCTGTGGCGGAACAGCTCACCGTCCGCTGGTTCGATGCTCTCGGCAAAGCTGTAAAGTCGCAGCTTGCCTGGGTCCGGGCGGACGGCACTCTGCTCCTCGACGCTCCACGCCGCGTGTCAGCAGGCATCTACCACTTGGTGCTCGAGACAGGGCGATTCAGGACGTCCACAAGAGTGGCCGTACTGCCCTGAGCACGCGCCTCAGCCGGCGCGGCGCTCCCGGCCCCGCATTCCGGGTTTACTTGAGGTACAACAACCGGACGGCCCTCGTTTCACGGGCGCCGCGCAGGACGAGCATGTAGAGACCGGCGGACAAACCCGCTTCCGCGGGATTCCACCGGTATTCACCGCCGCCCGCGGTCAAAGAGGCGTCCGCGAGCAGCGCGACCCGGCGTCCGAGCGGATCGACGATTTCCAGAAACGCTTTTTTCTCACCCCGGGATTCGGCTCGGATGGCGAATTCCGACGTCGAAGGATTCGGGAAGGCGGACAGCCGGATGTCGTCCGGACCGAAACCGCCGGCGCCCGAACCGATCGAACGAAAAGGAATGACTCCCGTTCCGGTGCTCACCCACAGCGCGCTGTCGGCCACGACCGGTTGATACATGGCGGACACGCCGGTCCCTTGAAAAACCAATCCGCCGTTGACCATGTTTATGCCGACGAGCAATCGCTCCGTCCAGTTCACGAAATAGGCGACGCCGTCCACAATCGTCGGAGTCATGGCGCCCGGCGTAAGGAAAGTATGCCGCCAGCGCGGACTGCCGTCGCTTCTCTCGAAGCAGGCGACTCCGCCGCGGTCAAGCGGATCATTCCAGAACGCGACGCAGACGGCGTCGTCGGAGACGGCAAGAGCGCCGGCGGCGAGTTCGGATGCTATTCCGAGCAGCGGCGCCCTCCATACCACGTCGCCGTCCGCCTTCTTCACGGCATAAACCGTGTCGCGCCCTGCGGCGAGAACCAGATCGCCCGACACAGCCACGGAACCGTATGACTGGGCTGTAACACGCGCTCTCCAGCGCTCTATGCCGGTCAGCCTGTTCAGCGCATGCAGGATGCCGCCGCCGCACAGATAAACATTTTCCGCGTCCACAGCAGGGGTCGTTGGACGGTCGAACGGATATGTCCAGACGCTTTCCCCCGATGGCGCATCCATGCAGTACGCGCTGTCGGCGACGATGAAGGCTCTACCGGCGTCGATGATCGCGTTGCGCGCATAGGACGGTCCCACGAACTTGCTCCACATCAGCGTACCGTCCGCCGGACGCAGGGCGAACAAGCTGTCGGAATGCTGCCCTCCGATGAGCACTATCCCGGCGCCCGCTGCCGGCACTTTGCCGTTGGCGGCTCGGGAGCCTGGCACTCTGAACGACCAGCGAACGGTTCCGCTCGAAAGGTCAACGGCATTCAGGACATTCGGCTCGCCGCCTGCCGCGGCATAAAGGATTCCACCCGTTATGATGAACTGCTCGCATCCATCCACCGGAACGGCAACCTGAGCTCCGGCGACAAGCGGAGGCGCGATGCCGGCATTATTGCCTGCCCAACCGGTTCTCATCGAATTTCCACCGGTCATCGGCCAGTCCTGGGCCGCTGCAAACAGCGGCAGCAGACCCGCGAGAAACGCAGCCATGAGCGACTTGGAACGCTCCCGAATTCGGATAATCATTTCCGCCTCCAATCAATTGTGAGAATTCGATGACTCGAACATGGCCACGGCGTTCCTCACCGCGGTACCTTGCGGCCGGATCATCCGCATATCTGTGCGAAGACAGAATCTATGCGAAAAACGCCCCAATCACAAGCGCGTAAGACGCCTGACGAACTCAATCAACGGAGTATACCCGACAAATCCGGACCTACAGCTCCCAATCCGCAATCCCCAATCCCCTCACCTCTTGAGCCCGTACTCGCCGATCTTCCTGTTGAGAGTGGGTTTCGATATGCCGAGTATGGAACACGTCTTTTGCCTGTTCCATCCAGTGTGTTCGAGCACGCGAAGAATATGTTGTTGCTCCAGTTCCCTGAGACTCGGCATGACGTCCGGGACTTCCGGCGCATCGGCGGGATGAGGCAGGCGGTGCGGCGTGATGTCCTGCGGTTCTAGGACCTCGCTTTTGGCCCGGATGACGGCCTGCATCAGCGTGTTTTCGAGTTCGCGAACATTGCCCGGCCAGTCGTATGCTTGCAGCAATTCCATGGTCTTGTATGGAATAGTTCTGACATTCTTGTGCACTTCCGCATTTATTTTCTGCAGGAAATGCAGCACGAGAGCCGGTATGTCGTCGCGCCTGTCGCGCAGCGGAGGCACGTCGATGCGGAATACGCTGAGCCGGTAGTACAGATCCTCGCGGAAAATCCCCTCCGCGGTCAGCCGTTCGAGATCCCTGTTCGAGGCAGCGATTACGCGGGCCTGCATGGGAAAAGTCCGCTCGCCCCCTACCTGTTCGTATTCGCGTTCCTGCAACACCCTCAACAGTTTCATCTGGAACGCGGGAGAGATGTCGGCTATCTCGTCGAGGAAAATCGTGCCCTCCCTCGCGAGAGCGAATTTGCCTCGCTTGTCGCGGATGGCGCCCGTGAAAGCGCCGCGCACATGCCCGAACAACTCGCTCTCCAGCAACCCCTCGCTCAGAACAGCGCAGTTGACGGCGATGAACGGATGATCGAGAGTCACGCCCGCTTCGTGTATGACCCTGGCGATCAGTTCCTTTCCAGTGCCGCTCCCGCCCTGCAGCAATACCGTCACACGGGTATTGGAAACCTGTCCAATCTGCTTGAAGATCTGCTTCATCGGCCGGGTCTGGCCGATGAGCCGCGCCGTGCGCCGAGGGCTGGGCGGGGTCTGTGCGAGAACCGCAACGCTGTCTACTTTTATTCCGAGGCAGCGGCTCTGCAGGGCCGCCTCGACGATATCACGCAGTCGCTCCGTGTCCAGGGGTTTCTCGACGTATTCGTAGGCGCCTCTCTGAATGGATTGAATTGCGTTCTCCATTTCATCGTAGGCGGTCATCATGATCACCGGAAGGCCCGGAATCCGTTCGTGAATCCGGTCAAGCATTTCCAGGCCTGACATGCCCGGCATGCAGATGTCGGCGATGATCAGATCGGGCGGCCAGGAATCGAGCGCCGAAAGCGCCTGTTCCGCGCCGGCGGCCGGTTTCACTTCGAGGCCAAGGCGCTCGAAATACAAGACGAGCGACTCGCGTATCGACGCTTCATCGTCGACCACCAGCAGGCGTCCGAGCATCATTTTTCGTCCTCCGCGAGAGGCAGCGTGACCCGGAAAACCGTGAGTCCCGGCCTGGAACTCTGCAGAGCGAGCCCGCCGCCGTGCAGCTCGCAGACTTTGTGCGCGGTGGCAAGTCCAAGTCCCGACCCGCCTTCCTTGGTCGTCCTGAAAGGACGAAACAGGTTTGAAGCATCCGATATTCCGCAACCGCTGTCGGTCACGAAGCACTCGATCATGCCCGTCCCGTTTGCATACCGCCCCGTCACGACCACAGTCCCATTACGCTCGATCGCCTCGATACCGTTGTCCAGCAGGTTCCGGAAGACGGACACGAGCAATTCCCGGTCCCCGGTGACCCGAACGTCCGGCAGGCGATTGTGAAGGGCGATCCCCTTCCGCCCGGCTTTCGAGCGCAGGGCATGGATTTCACACTCGACAAGCTGGCGCAGCGGCACGGGTTCACGCGAGATCTGCGCGGCTTCGTTGAGCGTGAGCCCTCGGCGGACAATCTTCTGCAACCGGAGCAGTTCCGATTTGATTATGCCGAAAGATTTCTCGTATTCAGGCCGATCGCCCAGTTCGTCGGCCATCATGTCAACATTGAGAGTGATCGATGTCAGGGGCGTCTTCAGATCGTGAGCGATCATCGACGACACGCGTCCGACCGCCGCAAAGAGGCGATTGTCCTGCTCTTTTTCGGCAGCGAGCACTTCGTCGGTTATGTCGCGGCCGACGAGCAGGTAGCCGGAGACGGTGTCATTTTCGTTTCTGACGGCCGATACGGCCGCGCGCAGATGCAGCCGCCTTCGGTCGCGGCGGTAGCCGTCGATTATGCCGGACCAGCCTCCCGCATCCGCGGCGCCGGGCATTTCAGCCGGAAACCGGGCATGGAAATCCTCCAGCAGGCGTGCCAGTCCTAACCCGGGCGCGCTGTTCTCCGGAATATCCAGCGCGGCGGCGCAAGCTCTGTTCAGGAAGGTGATCCTGAAGCCGGGATCCAACAGCATCACGATGTCCGATGAGCTTTGCAACGCCAGCTGAAACACTTGCTGTCTCTCGGCCGCGATCCTGTCTTCGGTGATATCGCGCCCGGCCGCCTGGTACTCGGTCACACGGTCTCCGGGTCCCGCGATCCCGACAGCCTCCCATCGAAACCACCGGCGCCCTGCGGACGTCGATGCATATCCGGTGAAGCTGCAGCGGCGGGGAGGATGAGTGAGTTTATCGAGAATCGTCCTCCATTCTCCCTCAACGGCCAGATGCATCAAAGCTCGGGTTCCGAACAAGCGTCCGAAAGTTGAACCGAAGGTTTCGCAGAACGCCTCGTTGACGAAAGTGATTCGCCCTTCCGCGTTGATCCGCACAATCAGCTCCACGGCGGAATCGACAATGCCCCTGTAGCGGGCCTCGCTCCGCCGCAGCATGCCGGTCGCGCCGATGCGAGCGAGAGTCGAGCCGATCTGGGCCGCGGCGGACTCGATAATCGATCTGAATGCCGGTTTGAAATCCGCAACGGATCTCGAAGCGAGATTCAGGCAGCCGATGAGACATTTACGGTCGATAATCGGCACTACCGCAATGAACCGGAGTTTCTCGTTCCTGTACAATTCCTTCAGCTCCGGGATGGCGTCATCGACACCGAAATAGAGCGCCTTGCCTGTGCTCAACAACTGTATGGGCGCCGAGTCCGGGGACATGAAGTCAACAGCGTCTACGAAACGCCGAGACATCCCCCTGTGGGCGGTAAGAAAGGCGGCGCCGTCCGTTTCACGGAGCAGGTACAGTCCTGCACCTTCGATGCCCTGGACGCCGAGGAATGCATCGAAAATCACCTCGTACACATCGGGCGCATCCGATAATCCGCAAAGAGCGGCGGCAAGATCCCTCTGTATTTTCAAAGCTTCCCTGGTTTCAGCGTCTCCTGTAACATCGTTAATAACCAGCAGCGCATACAAAGGCATGCCGCAATCGATGCCGACCGGCAGAACATCGCAATCGAAGACCCGCCGTTCCGGCGAATCCGGATCGTCGAATAGAAATTTGGCGCGCGCGCCCCGATACAAAGCCGTCTCGGCGGCCTCTTCGACGAGCGCGGCGAAAGAGCCGGGTATCCCCAGTCCGTTCGCCACGGGAGTTCCATACAGCCGCTCAGGGGTTGAGTTTGCTAATTCCGCCGCGGCGGAATTGACGAATGCGAATTTCCGGTCCCTGCCGATAACGGCAACGCCCGTCGGCATAGCGTCGGCGATGCAGCCGCAAATACTCAACGGATCGACGTCCGGAGGCAATTCGAACCGCCTACGTTCCATTGAAACGCCATTGCCCTGTATGCTGAACTGCCCGGCAGGCGCGATCCCGGTGGCGCGCACATGCCCGGCGCCTGCATCTTCCATCCTGCTGGGGACGTCCACGCCTTCAACACACTTGTCCGATGCATCTTTGGACGCCATATTCGAGCGCTCTTCCTCAGCCATACCTCAATGCTTCCCCGCCTCCGATTGAAAGACTCGCATCACCGACCGCGAATATCCTTACCCGGCAATCCGAAACGAAAGTCCTTTTCTTCCCCCTGTAGTCGTGTATAATGTATGATTCACGTTGGACTGGATGAATCAACAGAGAAATATATGTATTATGAGCCAAATATGGAAATTGGAGTTGATGGTCCTGAGCTTTCAGCGAGACTCGCGCAAGAAAAACACTGACGGGAATACACGTTTGATTTTCATCGGCAAAATGCGCATTATTCCGCCGCATTTCCTGGCAAGCAAAGCAAACTCAACCAGCCCCGCTATGAAAGCTGTGCATCCGTCCGCCCGCAATTGCGCCGGCATCGTGCGCTCCGTCGCCGCGGCAATCATATTGTCCGCGGCGGTCCTGCCCGCGCGCTCGCAGGATCTCTCCAATCCGGAGTTACGCCCGATCACGCTCACGGGCTCGCTCGTGACTTCGGCGGAGAACTACTCGATACCGGGCATGCAGACTCAGCGGCCGGTGAACACGGCCCGTGTTTATTTCAATCCGACGCTCACTCTCTACGGTATCGCGCTGCCTTTCAGCTTCGTGCTGTCGACCAACGAGAGGTCGTACAATCAACCGTTCAACCAGTTCGGCGTGAGTCCGAGTTACAAGAACGTGACACTGCACGCCGGTTACCGCTCCCTGCGCTTTTCAGACTTCACGTTGTCGGACGCGGTATTCCTCGGAGCGGGCGGCGAGGCGCGGGCTTCCTGGTTTCATGCCGCCGCGATGTACGGACGGCTGCGGCGCAGCGTGCAGGAGGACTCCGCGGCCGCCATACAACCTGTGTTCAAACGGATGGGTTACGCCGTGAAAATCGGTTTCGGAAGCGAGCAGGATTTTCTCGACATCAACGTGATGCGCGGCTGGGACGACTCCACATCGCTCAGCTCGCCACCCAGCCGTTACACTGTTTTCCCGGAGGAGAACCTCGTGACCGGTCTGAACGGCCGCTTCGCTATGCTCGAAGGCAAGCTGTCGTTCGAAGGCGAGGCCGCTGGCAGCTTCCTTACCCGGGACACGAGACAACCGACGGTATCCAACGCCGACGTCGCCGCTCTCGACGCCGGTATCTACGACACCCGCGTTTCCTCGCGTGTGAACCTGGCTTTCAAAGCGGCCGGCACATATTCCGCCGAAATTTGGTCGCTGCGCCTGGAATACGCCCGCGTGGAACCGGAATATCAGTCCTTCGGAACCAGTTACACTCAGAACGACAGGGAGGACATAACGATAGCCCCCACGGTGCGGCTCTTCGAAGGGACGCTCCGCGCGGGAGGATCGCTCGGCTTCAGAAGCGACAACCTGTACAACGACCGCGGCTACACCACCAAACGCGTGATTTCCTCGGCAAGCGTCAACTGGGCGCCGTCGGCGGAATTCGGCGTGGACGGGCAGTTCTCGAATTACAGCATGAGCAACAGTTCGGCGGCTTTCCAGCTCAACGACACCACAAGAGTGGAGAACGTCACGCAATCCTTCTCCCTGGCGCCGCGCTACATGCTGATGAGCAGTTCCATGCAGCATTTCCTCATGCTGTTCGTGACAAAACAGACTTACGCCGACAGAAACATTCTCACAGGCAAACTCAGCGACAATGACGTGACCACGGCCATGCTGAACTATTCGGGCACGCTGATGAGCGGCATCGGTTTTTCGGGCGCCGTGCAGTATACGGAGGTGAACACGGCCTACCTGACGAACATCATCAGGGGAATCACGCTGGGCGTCAACCGGGGCTTTCTGGAAAACAAGCTCAACGCCGGGCTGTCGTACACATTGAATCTCACGCAGGCATCCACGGAGAGCGAGACCGACACGCAGCATCTGATCACGCTTCAAGCTCTGTACCGTCTGACGCAGGTTGATCAGTTCGAGTTGAGATTTCAATTCAATTCGTACGACGCATCGAATCCCAGCCGGGCATCGTACAGCGGCACGAACACAAGGGTACAGTACAGCAGGGCGTTCGCATTCGGCACAAAGTAGAGAGTGGAAATAAAACCGCCATGACGCCAAGGAATTTTTTTTAAAAGATATCGGACGCGGGAACATATCTTGATAAAACGCGTGTAACTGGTTGAGCTACACGTGTCAGGATTTCCCGAACCCGATATTGAGATCGACCGACTCGCGCATTCAGTTGTGGGAGCGTCGATTGAAGTGCACAGAAATCTCGGACCAGGTTTTCTGGAATCGATTTATGAAAAAGCGATTTCCATGGGTTGGGACTTCGTAAAATTGCATTCAGACGTCAACAAACCGTGCCGATATACCATAAAGGACATCAGGTCGGCAACGGCAGAGTGGACTTCCTAATCGCAGGAGTTCTGGTCGTCAAACTGAAGGCCTGTGACGCTCTGCTCCCTGTTCACACCGCTCAGGTGATGTCATACCTCCGCGCCCTTGACTGTCGACTCGGCCTTCTCATCAATTTCAATGTCCCCGTTTTGAAATCAGGCATCAAAAGAATCATCGACTCACAACGCTGAACCACCTTCCCAACTCCAACCATTGCACGACGCTCAACGTATCAGTATAAAAATTATCCTGGTGTCATGGCGTCTTGGCGGTCAAAATCGCCGTCATGGCTTCTTGCGAGCGTAAACGATCATCTTGTTCCGCACCGGCACTGCTTTCACGAAGCATCCGAACAACCGAGCCAGCATTCTTCGAAGCCTCCGGTTTCCCACCCTGTGAAGGTAATCTTCCAGCGGATAGGTAAACTCCATCCGTCTCTCCAGAAACACGATCTCGAAACCATGCTCTTTCAGCAATCTTGCCATGTCCCGGCCCGAGAAGATCTGCAAATGCGTCCAGGAATACCGATAGGACAACGGAAATTGCACAAGACCGAAAGAAATATCGTAAAGAGCGAAGGCCGCCTTGTCCCACAAGCTGTCGCGGGAAGGTGTGGACAGAAAGAGAAAGCCGCCGGATTTCAGAAGATCCGCCGCGGCCGCCACGAGTTCCCGCGGTCTGTTCAGGTGTTCCATCACCTCCCATAGCGAAATCGCATCGAAGGACGAGGGTTCGTACGTGGCTTCCTCCAGTATGTTCTGCTCCAGCCCGATACAGTAAGTTTCGCGCGCAAAGCGGACGCCGCTCAAATCCAGATCCAAGCCGCTCACAAGCGCGCCGCGCAAGCGTGCCTGGTTCAGAAAATCACCGCCGCCCGCTCCGACGTCCAGTATGCTACGGCCCTTCAAAGGCAGAAATTGCTCTATACGGTCACAATAGGAGGAAAACTTCGCAGCAAGCGATGCCGCATGTGCCGAATAATCCCACCCTGTATCCATCGCCGCCTGCGAAACGGTATTGAAGAAATCCACAAAACGGAAGGTACACTCGGTGCATTCCAGGAGGTCCAGCTTGTAATGATCGAGTCTGCAGCGCCGCTTCAGTTTCCGGCTGCCGCAGAGTTTGCAGGTCTGTATCGTAAGCCCGTTCAATTTGCCGCCTGTTTCATACATCAGCGAAATTAGCGAAAAAGCCCGTCTCTTCCCGCTGTTGCCTTCTCTTCCGGCAGGCTCGACCGAGACGCAAAAAGAGGCTTATGCAAAATCGTTCACATTTTTTTTCTCCGTTACTGGACTTTTTTCATTCTTTACTTTACATTAGGGCTGGTAGTCTATTCATATCCAACAGGTTATGAGGTCCAATATGCCTGATACAAACCGGCGTTCACTTGAGAGGTTCCGAGAAATGCTGTTTCTGCTCACGGTTGTGTTGCTTGCGCCGCCGACTGAAAGCATTGCGCAGGACATCAGGACCGCGCTGACCGCATTCGATAATCTCGGTCACAGCAGAATCATCACAATCGGGATCAGTTCCTCGGCGACGGACGGGATTGATTTCGGGCTTGGTGAATTTCCCCTTCCGCCTCCCTTGGCGGGCAATTTCGACGCGCGGATAATCGATAACGATCTGCGGTCGCCCTCGCTTCTCGGGAACGGCGTTTGGCTGGATCTGCGAGGCATCTACACTGCGCCGCCGATAGTTCAGCGTTATGAAGTACAGGTGCGCCGAGCCGCGGGGGCTTCATTTACATATCTCGCCTGGTCGATACCGCTGTCGGCCGGCATCACGTCGGCTTTTATTGCCGCGTTCCCGGATCCGTCCGTTCTGTCGGCCGACATGACAGCGCAATCACAGGTTCTTCTGCCCGCAGGCGTGAACAGATACATCGTCACGGTCAGCTATGGCGGACCTGTTTTACAGAGATGGGTGCTGAACACGGGTGTTTCTCCGGCCGGGAGCGGGGCTGTGCTGAAAGTCCCGGATCAGCCCGATTACATGCACGATGAAATCGTCACTCTCTCCGCGCTCAACCTGCCGCCGCCGGACACCTGTCATGTGTTTTCGCACTGGTCCGGAAATGCCGCAGGGAACAATCCGGTGATCACGATACGGATGGACACCCACAAGACGGTGATCGCGAACTACATCCGCCGTCGCTTTCCGACCACGGCCTCCACGCTGGATACCTTCCTTATCGGACCCGCCGCGCCGCCTCCGCAGACGTTGCGCATACTCGGCAGCGGTCTGAATTGCGCAGACTGGACTTTCTCGGTTTCGGAGCCATGGATAGTGCTCTCTAAGAACAGCGGGAGAGGCGATGATTCGGTGACGGTCATGATCCGCACTTCGGAAATCCCCTGCCAGGGGACTCACGCGGGAAAAATCACACTGACGTCAGCGGCTTCTTTTCCGCGAACAATCGAAGTGCCCGTCATTGCGCGCATCGGACGCAGCGACGTCACGGCCTCCGTGCTCGGCTCGCCCGTGCTGTTGAGTTGCGAACCTTACGCGCAGGATCTGATAGCGGTGACGCTTTACAACGAATCGCTCACGGCAGTGTCGTTCCCGTCGCAGCCGGCGCCCGGACCGGGATTCATTCTCAAGAACCCTGAGCTTTTCCCCTTGTCGATACCTCCCCGGGATTCGGCGCGCCTGTATTTCGAATTCAGACCTTTGCCCGAACAGCGCGGAGCGATCGTCGACAACATAATCATGACAGCGACTTCCTGCGGGCGTCAGACGCATTTCAAGCTTCAGGGAACTCGCATCGCTCCCACGGTGAGCGCCGACATTCGCGAGCTGGAGTTCGGCATCATCAATTCCTGCGAGACCGACCCGCTGCCCGAGCGCGTCATAACTCTCTTCAACGCGCACTCTGCGCCGGCGCAGCTTCGCTACGCACTGCCCTCCGGTTTTCTGCTGACGTCCGCACCGGCTTCCATACCGCCCGGCGGCACGCTCGCAGTGACGCTGCAGGCCAAACGCGCGGGCGCCGCCGACATAGCGGCCGTGTTCGGGATCGAGGCCGATTTCGGCGTATGCCGTGAAAACATAGAAATCTCTTTGACGGGCCGCAGGGAGGATCCTTCTTTCCTCGTGGAAGCGGCGGCGACTCCCGGCGCCCTTCCGCCGCAGGTTTTCGACTCCATCTGCGTCGGCGAGTACTCCGCGCCGAAATACATACGCGTTGTAAACACGGGCACATCCGAATTGTCCATTGTGATGGCGGCGCCGCAGCCTTTCGAGGTCGACGCCTTCTCTGCGTCGTTCGAACTGCCGCCCGGCGGGCATCGCGAGGTGGAATTGCGCTTCCATCCGCTGGCCGCTGGATCCTTCAGCGACACCTTGAGCATCACGGCCGACCGCTGCGATCTGGCGCGCTCGGTGTCGCTGCAAGGCGCCACCTTCTCGCAGCAATTTCTCGACGCGTCGCTGCAACCGGCAGCAATCGTCCTCGCGGACTGCGAAGACGAGGGAAGAATGCTGTTGCGTGTCACGAACACGGGCTCGCAAGCGGCGGTGTTTTCAGAGCTTCCGCCGCTCCCTGAGGGCTTTTTCTGGGATCCTTCCCTGGCCCTGCCGGTAAGCATACAACCCGGCCCCGCATCGGCTTTCGAAACGTGGGTCACATTCAGACCGCCGGCCGGCCGGCACGGTGAATTCGGCGGGAGCGTAAACTGGATCGGATCGCCCTGCGGCACGAGCGCGGCTTTCCGGCTCACCGGTTCGAGAATCATTCCGCAGGTTTCAATTGCCCCAGCCGCCCTGGATTTCGGCAGAATCATCTCCTGTGACACGGCTTCTACCGGCATCAGCAAAACCGTAAGAGTCGGAAACGCGTCCTCTCTGCCGGTGCTGCTCGTGGCTTCCGCACCTGCTTCGCGTTACAGGGTGCTCCTGAGCGGAACGGATTTCCCGACTCAGGGAGTCGTGATCCCGCCGTCCTCGGAACAGATTTTCGAAGTGCAAGCGCTGCCCGGCGGAGGCGGACGGTTTGCGGATTCGCTGACTGTCATGGTATTCGCGGGCGCCACCGGCTCATGCAGCGAGCGCCGGTCCGTGGCATTGAGCGGGGAACGCTACAGACCCGCCTTCGTGCTGCACGAGAAGACGGAAGAAGCCGATTTCGCGCGCACCTGCGTCGGTGAAACCACGATCCGGCACTGGACGCTGGAGAACACAGGCGACATGCCGCTCTTGATCTCCTCGGACGGTTTCCCGCCCGGAGCACCGTTCTCACTGACCACCAGGCCTTATCGAATCACTCTTCAGCCGGGCGCGACAGCGGACTTCGCGGTCCGTTTCAAGCCACCGGCGATGGGCATGTACGCCGCCGCTGTGTCGCTGCGTTCCGACGGTTGTCCGGGCGAACTGACACTGGATCTCACCGGCAACGGCATACAACCGCGTTTCGAAATCACGTCTCTGACCCCCCCGGGTCCGGTCACCGTGCTGACGTGTGAAACATCCATCTCGCGCCAGTTCCGCGCAACCGTCACCAACACGGGCGCCGACATTGTCGTGATAGCGGACGGATCCGTTCCTCCCGAAGGATTCGTCTGGGATCCGCCCGGTCAATTCCCCTTCACATTGCAGCCCGCCGCCTCGAAGGAAGTGATTCTGCGCCTTGCGGCATCGGCGCCGGGCGCTTACGGCGGCGAGATCCGCGTATACGGGGATCCGTGCGGAACTGAACAATCCTTCCCGGTGAATGCCGTGATCCTTCCGACGTCCTTCACGGTTTCACCGGCGGAGTTCGCTTTCGGCGCCCTGACGATTTGCCCCTCGGGCTCCGTTGTGGAAAGCGACCGCGAGAAACTCGTCAAGGAAGCCGCGCTGTACAACACGGGCGCCGTTCCACTGATTGTAAGCGCAGAGACGAGGCCGTTGTCCGCGCCGTTCAGAATCCTGCGGCCGGCATCCTGGCCGGTGATAATCCAGCCCGGCGCATCCCTGTCCATCGAGGCCGGTTTCTCCGAAGCGCCCGATACATCTCTCGCGTTTGTGACCGCCTCGCTGGAGCTCGCTGTCGAGCGGCCCGACAGCGCCTGCCTTCCGGAGCGAGTCAGCATACCCGTCACGGCGCGCTTCCAGCGCATAGGACTCGCCTTCCTCAGGGATTCGGTCACGGCGACGATTTCCTGCTCCGCCGAGACCGCGGCCCTGCCGGTGACGCTTCTGAACACCGGAACCGCTCCGGCAACGGTCCGGCTCGAATTGAGCGGATCCGCCTCCTTTACGGTGACGGACACTCTCCGAAGCATCATCATCCCGCCCGGCCGGCGCGTAGAGATTCCAGTGCTCTTCAGCGGAACCGCCGGCAGGGATGAAAACGCGGTGCTGAAGGCGATCGATGAAGTCTGCGGTTTCGAAACTTCCATCGCGCTGTCGGTGCGGCTCCTCCGCACTGATGTGACGCTCTCCTGTGGAAAAGAAGCCGGGATCTCCCCCGCTCTCGAGGCGCTGCCCGGCGCCATCCTGGAGGTGCCGCTCTATCTCTCGGGCGACGTAAGCTGCGGAGGGCTCGAGATGGAATTCTCGGTCGAGGTCGGATTCAACGTCTTCAATCTCGCCCCGGTGGGAATACGCACTGTGCGCGGCGGCGGAATCATCGAGCGCAAAGCGCCGGACAAGGCGCTGGTCACCATCGTCGGGACCGATTTCCGGGCCGGACTCATCGGAACACTTCTTATGGAAGTGCTGGTCGGCAAGGACAAGTTGAGCGGTTTCGAACTCCGGGATCCCGGCTTTTCGCCGTCCGTCGGCCTGCTTTCGACGGATCAGAACTGTTCGGCCACGGTCAGGGTGCGCCCCAGATTCGGTGTGAGCACATGGTACGACCTAGGCATCTCGCAGCTTCTGCCTCCAAGGCCGAACGTGCTGCTGCAAAGCAGCTCTTCCGCAGCCGTCATATCCTTTGAACTCGCGCGGGACGCGCACGCGGAACTCGCGGTTTACGACGGACTTGGAAACCGGGTGTCGGTGCTGCATTCAGGGCAGACTCTGCGCGGTCCGCACACGGCGGAGTTCGCGCCGACGGACCTTCCGGCCGGAGTGTACATTATCACGCTCAACACGGGCGGGGAATTCCTGACACAGAAACTCATAGTCGCCAGATAGGAGACCGTAGCAATGAAGCGCATTCTTTTCTGCATGACACTGACGGCATTTCTCTGCGCTCCGGACGTATCGGCGCAGTGGACGCGCGTCGGAGAGCGCACCTGGCACGCGTTCCGCGGCGGCCTCTCGCTCGGGATGAATTACACGATGTACGCGGGCGACGTGCCGGTTCTGCCCGATCCCGAGATGAGGACTTTCGCGAACGGTCAGGCGATCAACTTCAACGCCTTCGCTTTCGTGGAGAAGCCATTTTCGCGCTCGGTAAGCGCCGGTCTCAAACTCGGCTGGGATCCGATGAGCGGAATCGTCAAGGAAAACGTCCTCGAGGCGTACAGAATTTCGGACGACGACGGAAATCTCTATGCTGTGCGCCGTGACCACACGACCGATTACATACTACGCTACATCACGGCTGGCGCCTACGCGAAGGTTTATCCCGGAGGCGGTCCCGGCTTTTTCCTGGGCGCCGGTTTCAGCGTTTCCTTCCTGACGGCCAAGCGCTTCGTCAACACCGCCACAATCACCGATCCCGGCTGGGTCGCCGGACAGAAGGGGCCGCCGGTAACGGGGCCGCTGACAAATACGAATCCCATGCGGGCGTCGCTCGATCTGATGCTGGGTTACGAGTTCTTCTACATGTACGGTTTCTTCTCTCCCCAACTGCACTACAACTACGGGTTCGATCACCCGATCGACGCGAAGTACGCGGATTCCTGGTGCGTGCACAACGTGCGCATCAACGTCGCTTTCGCGTTGCCCCTCTACGGCTTCTGAAGCCGCCTCAACACTCCCTCCCTTTTCGCTGGGCCGCGCCGATCCGAGGGCGCGGCCCTTCCTTTTTCCGCTCAAGCGGGCTTGTCACCTGCCGGCGGACGCCTGTCGCCGCGTGGTGTTGCCCATGAGGTCCGAAGCTTCGACAAGCACGGTTTTGTCCTTCACGGCGCGCGCGATGGAACGGGGCAGCAGGTAGGCGCGGCCGGCCTCGGAAAACTCCAGCGGCAGCGCAATGCCGCCGGCGCGCACTCTTATGCTTTCCGGATCGACTCCCGAAAGAGAGTCGGTGATCCGTATCTCCAGTCCTCCTCTTCCCGGCGACACCGAGATTTCCGGACCCGCAGCGTCGGCGAGCAGGCAATAGCGTCCCAACAGCCGCCCGAACGCGCCCGCCGCGGCGCCGCGCCCCGCTTCTCCCCTGCGATCGAAACGGAGATGCGCGAAGGAATTGTGCGCCTTGATGAAACAGGCGTTCGACTCCTCCGTTGCGGAACGCACGCGCACTACCGGCTTGCCCGCAAGCGGCACATCGTCGGGCGCGGCTTCGTAACAGGCTCTCCCCGACGCGTCGTCCGATCCGCGCAGCGCCACAAGCATCGATCTGTAAACGTCGCGGGGGCCGAAATCGATGACGCATTTCCCGTCGCCGGATTTCACCGAGCCGCCGCTCTCCGTTGAAACCAGCGTCATGTTGATTCTTTCCTCGGCTTCCGCGGCGACGCCGCCTATCGACGCCGACGTCCTTATCACAGCATCGCCCGCGAAGCCCTGCCAGGCCTTCAACACGGCGCGCACTCGGCCCGGTCCTTCCCAGAATACCTCCGCCTGACGCGTCTCGCGTCCCTGCGTCACGGTGACGTATGGCTTCCCGTCGAAAGGCCTCCTGCCGGCAACGGTCAATGCGATCTCGTCGAAGCGCGTCTCCATAGTCGTGGAGATCCTCGCGTCTCCTCCGTCCCACAGATTGGACGCGAAGGCGGCGGAAAGTTCGACGCCGTCCGCGCTCAGGGCGGCCGCTTTCCAGGTTGAACGCGTGCCGGAGGTTTCGTAAAGTTGCGCCTCGCCGGATTCCGGGGTCTTCCAACGCCTGACCTCCCGCCACCTGCCCTTGCCGGCGTCGGCGAACAGCGCCAGCGCGGCTGCGCCGCGCGCGTCAGGCAGGGAAACAGTCAGGGCGCCGTCCTTGAATCTCAGCTCAGGGGAACGCTCCGGCGCTATCACGACGGCTATGCGGAGTGACGAGGCGTTGCCGGAAATGTCCTTCGCATCGATGCGCAATCGGCGCTCTCCCGCGGGCGCCGACTCGACGCTCAATTCGCCGTCGCAGTTTCCGTGATCGATGTAAACCGAGAGAGTGTTCCCCTCTTCCCTGAAAAGCTTGCGGAACTCCCCCTTCTTCGCCTTCATCAACCAGTGGTCCCTGTCAATGCGGATGTGCCAGGAGTGGTCGTCCTGCACGCGGTCGAAGCGCGATTCGAAAAACGGCTTGGCATCGAGGGACAGCAGCAGCGCATGCGGGGTGGGCGCGTCCTGAGCATCCTGGGCCCGGTCTTGCGCTCGCACGAGCACGCCCACTCGACCCGACAACACGGGCTTGGCGGCGATCAGGTAACCCTTCGAGTCCCGCCGCGACGCGTCGAGCAGCAGCGGCGCCGATTTTCCGTTGACCGAGGAGCGGGCGTCCAGGGGCATGAAACATATCTGCCGGAATTCCGGGGCGATGGTGTCGCGTGTGCGCAGTTTCGCTCCTATTTCGGGATTGACGGGATTGAAATCCGCGTCCCGCACTTCGAAATGAATATGAGCCGGACCGGCGCCCGTGTCTCCCGTGTAAGCGACCAGTTCCCCCTTTTGCACGGGCACTTCGCCCTTCGCCCATTCCACACGGCCGAAACTTCGGTCCAGCGAGGCGAGTTTCGCGTGATAGGCCTCGATGACTTTTTTCGGGAAGCCCTTCAGATGAGCGTAGCAAGTGTAATAACCGTCTGGATGGCGCAGCACCAGCAGCCAGCCGTAACCGTACGGTTGGAAGGTAATGGAATGCAGCCAGCCGGAGCGCGACGCGTACATGTCGAATCCGGTGCGGTTGCCTGTGCTGACGTCGATGCCGGCGTGGAAATGATTGGAGCGGAATTCGGCGAAACTCGAGGTTCGTATCCGGCCGGCGTTCGTCGGCCACATGTAGTCGTTCCAGTCGGTTTCCGTGCGGACCGTTTTTTCTCTCTGCGGATCGCCTGCCCCGGCATTCTCACCAAGCAGTACCCTGCCCAGATGCCAGGCGGCGGGCGAGGCGAAACTCAGGGCCAGAATGATCAGCACTGCGCGCATACGCTTCCTCTCCTTGCTTGCCTGCGCCATCGTTCAGAGGCGGGCGCGGACGTTGAAACCTGCCCGCACCCTGTCCATCAAGGATATTTCAAGCCTGTCCCCTGCCGTCAACGGCGCCACTCCTTCCGGCGTGCCTGTGAAAATGAGGTCGCCTTCCGACAAAGTGAATACCGTGCTCAGATAGGACACCAATTCGTCGAGCGGAAAAACCATGAGGGCCGGATTGCCGCTCTGCCGCAGAATCCCGTTGACCGTCAGAGAAAAACGCGCCGCGCGGGGATTGCCGATCTCCGCGGCGGTGAGGAATTTCGACAGGCAGGCCGACGTGTCGAAACCTTTCGATATCGTCCAGGGCAGTCCTTTCTCCTTCAGGCGATCCTGTACGTCGCGCGCCGTCAGGTCCAGCCCGGCCGCATAGCCGGCTATGTGAGACATCGCCTCGTCGCGGGGTATGTCCTTCCCGCCACGTCCGACGAGAGCCACAAGTTCCGTCTCGAAGTGCACGTTGGTCGAAAACCCCGGCAGCTCTATGTGCTCGCCCTCGAAAATCAGCGATGATATCGGTTTGAGAAAAACGACCGGTGTATCCTCAACCTTGTGGCCCAATTCCTCGGCATGGCGGACGTAGTTGCGTCCTATGCAGAAAATTGTGTTGATGGGCGCGCGCGCGCCCGAAGTCGCGAATTCGGCTGTTTTCATGGCATCTTCGTCTTATGGTTTGCTTTACGGCACGGCGCGTTTCCGCGCCCGGCCCTAACATACGAAAGCCGGTTGCGATGGATCAAACCCCTCGCAACCGGCGCCGATGCTGCCTTGGCTCGCGGTCCCCCGGGCGGATCAGGTGCCCGCGCTGTAGTCGTCCATATAGGCGCGCTGCTCCGGGGTCAGCCGGTCTATTCGGTAGCCCATCGTCCTGAGTTTGAGCCCGGCGATTTCCTGGTCCTGTTCCACCGGGATGTCGTGAACGGCAACCTCCATCCTCTTGCCCTTCCCGGCCAGGTCGGCGAGACGAAGCTGCGCCATGAACTGATTCGCAAAGGACATGTCCATCACCTCGGAAGGATGCCCCTCCGCCGCGGCCAGATTGACGAGACGGCCCTGTGCCAGCAGGTAAATCCTCCGCCCGTTCCGCATCAGGTATTCATCGTTGTTGGGCCGAATGTTGCGGCTCGACTTGGCCAGAGCCTCGAGTTCCGGAATGTTGATTTCGCAATCGTAATGTCCTGTGTTGCAGACTATGGCCCCGTCCTTCATGGACCGGAAATGCTTCTCGCGGATCACGTCCTTAACGCCGGTGGCCGTCACGAAGATGTCGCCGACCTTGGCCGCCTGGTCCATGGTCATCACCTGATGCCCTTCGAGCGTCGCTTTGAGCGCGGCGGTGGCTTTGACTTCGGTGACGATGGTGTTGGCGCCGAGGCCTTTGGCCCTATCGGCCACTCCTTTGCCGCAATGGCCGTAACCGGCGACGACAAGATTTTTCCCGGCAAGCAGCACGCTCGTGGCGCGCAGTATGCCGTCCAAAGTCGACTGCCCGGTGCCGTACACGTTGTCGAAATCCCACTTGGTCTCGGCGTCGTTGACGGCGATGATCGGGTACTTCAGTTCACCGGCGGCCGACATGGCTCGCAGACGGTGCACTCCCGTCGTGGTCTCCTCGGTTCCGCCGAGTATGTACGGAATGAGTTCCCGATGCTTGCTGTGTATCGTGAATATGAGGTCGGCGCCGTCATCGAGCGTGAGATTGGGCTTGAAATCGAGCGTGCGCTCTATCGCCCAGTAAAACTCCTTGACGTTCATGCCGTGCCATGCGTAGATGGAGACGCCCGCGGCTGCGAGCGCGGCGGCCACCTCGTCGTTGGTCGAGAGCGGATTGCAGCCGCTCCAGCTGACTTCGGCTCCGGCGACCTTGAGGGTTTCGACCAGCACGGCGGTTTCCTTGGTGACGTGCAGGCAGCCTGCGATGCGGTAGCCGGAAAGAGGTTTTGTTTTGCCGTATTTCTCGCGCAGAGCCATCAATACAGGCATGCGGCTTTCCGCCCATTCGATTTTTTTCCGGCCTTCCGAGGCGAGACGAAGGTCCTTGACCTTGTAGTTCTTTGCGGGTGTTTTGGTTGACATTTTTTTCCGTGTGAATTGCGGGGATGATCAGATTTTTTCGAAGAGTTTGACGAGATCCAGCGCTTCCCAGGTGAATTCCTTTTCAGCGCGGCCGAAATGTCCGTAAGCAGCCGTTTTTCCGAAAATAGGACGGCGCAGCTTGAGGCGCTCGATGATGCCGTTCGGAGTCAGGTCCACGTTACGTCGGACGAACTCGGCGATGCGCGCGTCATCGAGGCCGTGTTTGGCGCTGCCGTGAGTGTCGACGTTTATGGAAACCGGTTGAGCGACGCCGATCGCATAGCTGACCTGTATGGTGCAATCGTCGGCGATACCCGAAGCGACAATATTTTTAGCCAGATGCCTGGCCGCGTAGGCGGCGCTTCTGTCGACCTTGGACGGATCCTTTCCGCTGAAAGCCCCGCCTCCATGCGGCGCCCAACCGCCGTAGGTGTCCACGATGATTTTGCGCCCGGTCAGTCCCGAATCCCCGTGAGGGCCGCCGATTTCGAAACGTCCGGTTGGATTGACGTGTATCTTCATTTTCGCCGAGCGGTATTCCTCCGGAATTACCTTGTCGATCACGTGCTCGATGACGTCCTCGCGGATCTTCTTCTGCGAAACCTCAGGATCGTGCTGCGTCGACACGACCACGGCATTGACCGAACGCGGTGTGCGGCCCTCGTATTCCATGGTGACCTGCGACTTGGAATCGGGGCGCAGGTAAGGCATGAGAGCCTGCTTCGAGTGGCGTATGTCGGCCAAACGACGCATGAGCTTGTGAGCCAGCATGATCGGCATGGGCATATACTCGCGCGTCTGACGAGTGGCGTAACCGAACATCATGCCCTGATCGCCTGCGCCGCCGCCCTTTACGCCGCGGTATATATCGGGCGACTGCTGATGCACGTGATTCGCGACGCCGCAACTGTCGGCGTCGAAACGCAGGTCGGTGTGCGTGTAGCCGATGCGCCGGATAGTCTCGCGCACCACATCGGGGATTTCTACATAGGTTTCAGTGGTGATTTCGCCTCCGACCAGCACAAAACCTGTCGTCACGAAGCATTCGCAGGCGACACGGGCGTTGGGATCTGTCTTGTAAATCTCGTCCAGCACCGCATCGGAGATCTGATCGCAGATCTTGTCAGGATGTCCTTCGGAAACGGATTCGGAAGTGAAGAGATAGGCCATATGCTTTTGATTCCTTTTGTATCGTAGAAAAGTGTTTATCGTTTAAAATTACATCAAATTTTTTTTCCCGACAATCCTGCCGCATTATCGACAATCCAGCTTCCGGATCCGAGCCGGCAGGAAAGGCGCCGCGCGGGCGGCGTCCGCAGGCGGCGGGTTCATCAAATGAAAACAGCCCGCGAGGGGCTGTCCATATTCCGAGCCATCCATCGGACTCGAACCGACGACCTGCTCATTACGAGTGAGCTGCTCTACCAACTGAGCTAGGATGGCATAGCGAACAAAGATAGCAGGATGGTTCGTTTGGCGCAAGTATGCTACTTTCGCGTATGCGGATACTGCTTGTCGACAACTTCGACTCTTTCACTCACAATCTTGCGCATCTGCTCATCTGCGCGGGAGCGGAGGTCATCGTCAGGAGAAACGACGCCGTCGACGCCGCATGGATTCCGGCATCGGGCGTTCAGGCGCTGTGCATTTCTCCCGGTCCCGGAGGTCCCGCGGATTCCGGCTGCAGCCCCCTGCTCGTGCGACGTTTCGCCGGCGCAATGCCGATACTGGGGGTATGCCTGGGTATGCAGGTGATAAACGAAGTGTTCGGCGGAATGACCATTCACGCGCCGGAACCGGTTCACGGCCGCGCCGATGCGGTGATCCATGACGGCAGCCGGCTGTTCACCGGTCTGCCCTCGCCTTTCGGCGCCGCCCGCTATCATTCCCTTTCTATAGAGACGCGGGGCGGATCACTCCGGATCACGGCGTCAACGCCGGACGGTGTGCCGATGGCCTTGGAACACACTGCGATGCCCGTCTGGGGTGTGCAATTTCATCCGGAATCCTTCATGACCCCGAACGGCCGCGAAATCGCAGAGAACTTTCTCGCACTCTGCGCGGAGCATTCCCGCGTATGAGAGACGCCGCGCTTCCCGCCTTTCCCGTCCTTCGCTCCGTACGCTCCTCGGTGCTGATGCGCAACGCGGCGGACGAAACTTTTCTTTCGCGGGCCGAAGGCGACGCGCGTTCGGCCGGCGCCGTGCTCTTGCTGAGCGGCTCTGAGCATGAGTGCGCACGCGTTTCCATGCTCTGTTCGAGACCTGCCGCGGTGTTCCGGATGAAGGACGACGGCATCCGCATGCGCACGGCCCGCGGCGACGCCGCCTTCCGCATGAATCCGCTCGACGCTCTCGACGCCTTGCTCGGCGGGACGACCGACCCGAACCCGGGACGCCCCGGCCTTCTCGCGGGTTATTTCGCCTACGATCTGAAAAACTCCATCGAGCGCCTACCGCGACACGCCGTCGACGCGGAACACCTGCCGGATGTGTACCTCGTCCTCCCGACGCGTTTGCTGCTGCACGATCGCGCCGAGGGACTGCTGACCGAACAAAGCCGCGAGTACACGATCGGAGGAGAAACACTCCCGGCGATCGACCCGGAGGAGACGGTTCCCGAAGGACCCCTTGCCTCTCTCGATATCGAAGACAGCACATTTTCGCGCGACGCGTACATGGCCGCCGTCGAAGAGGCGCGGCGGCGCATCCGGGACGGCGAGGTTTATCAGCTCAACCTCTCGCAGCAATACAGCGGCCGCATCCACGGCGATCCCTGGAAATACTGGACTTCTCTCTTCGCCGCCAATCCGGCGCCCTATTACGCATGGATAAACACCGGGGATCATCAGGTACTCTCGACATCCATGGAGCGCTTCATTTCCAAAAGGGGAAATGAAATCGAGACGCGTCCGATCAAGGGCACGAGGCCTCGCGGCGCGACGCCGGAGGAGGATGCGCGGGCCGCTTTCGAACTGCTGCACAGCGCCAAGGACGACGCCGAACTTTCGATGATAGTCGATCTTCTGCGCAACGACCTGTCGAGGATATGCCTGCCGGGCAGCGTGAAGATCGCCGGACACAAGAAACTCGAGTCCTGGAAAAACGTGCATCATCTGGTGTCGGTCATCCGCGGGTCCGCGCGGAGCGGCTGCGGCGCCGCGGATGTGCTTCGCGCCGCTTTCCCGGGCGGATCCATAACCGGCTGCCCGAGGATAAGGGCCATGGAACTGCTGGACTCCTTCGAGCCCGCATCGCGGCATATCTACACCGGTTCCATCGGTTGGATCTCGACCGACGGAGACATGGAACTCAGCATCGCGATACGCACCATGGCGATTCACGGCGGCGCTTTCCGGCTTTCTCTCGGCGGCGGCATAGTTTACGCTTCCGATCCCGCTTCCGAGTACGAGGAAACGCTCGCGAAGGGGGCCGCGTTTTTCGGCGCGCGAACGGAGGCCTTCGATGCGGGATCGTCGCGCGGCGGCGGAGAAACGACCGGCGGGAAAGTCCAGCCGCGTCCGGCATCGGATCACAAGGAACCGTGAGGCGATGAAAGGCGATCTCGTCTGTTTGAACGGATCCGTGCTACCAGCGTCGGAGGCGCGGATATCCCCGTTCGACGCCGGCTTTCAATTCGGCGACGGCGCTTTCGAAACCATTTGCGCCGTGGACGGCAAGGCGCTGTACGCCGGCGACCACGCCCGGCGTCTCCGCCGCGCGCTGGAAATGCTGGAAATAAAGGGCGCGCCGGACGACGGCGCCATAATTCGCTGGATAACGGATCTCCTGCAGGCGATGGACGCCATGCGGGGGAAGATGCGCGTAAAAGTCATCGTCACAAGGGGCGTTCCCGGGGACGGCGGGCGGCCGACGACCTTCGTGTGCGCGGCGCCTTACGAAGCTCCGGCGCCGGGCGCAGTCGTTGCGCTGTATCTGCCGGAGGCGAGCCGGCGGCATCCCTTTTCGGGATACAAGACTCTGAATTACCTCTACCACCTGCGGCTGCGCGACGAGGCGCGGAGATCGGGATTTCACGACGCGTTCCTGACCGACGCGGCGGGAAATCCGGTCGAGACCACGGCTTCGGCGATACTGATAAGGACGGTGGATGGTTGGATCCACCCCCCGGTCGAAGGCCGGCTCGACAGCATATCTCTTCCCCGCGTCGTCCGACTGCTCGAGAAGGAAGGCGAACGGATTTTCAGCTCGACAATCTCGATGGAGATGCTTCTCTCGGCGGAGACGGTCTGGACGAGCAACGCCCTCACCGGCCCGCTGCCGGTTTCGCGGATCAACGATCACCGCTGCGCGGACCCGCGCGCGGCGGAGGCCCTCAGGCTCCGGACCGTGTACCTCGGCGGCGGCGCCTGATCCTTCCGCTAAGTCTTCTGCTGCTTCTTCTTCGCCGCGGGGAACAGCACGTTGTTCAGAATCAGCCGGTAACCCGGGCTGTTCTTGTGCAGAGCCAACTCGGTGGGCGGATCCCCCACCAGGTGCTGGTAGTCTTCGGGATCGTGTCCTCCAAACCAGGTGAAAGTTCCGCGCCCGAAATTTCCGTGCAGGTATTTTACTTCTTCCGAGTTCTGTTTCTCGCCGAGTATGACCACGCTTTTCTTGACGAGGGATTTCCTGAACGCCGTGGTCTGGCCGAGAAAACCGCGGATCACATTGACGTGGCTTTGCGTCAGCATGGTCGGCACCGGATCGTACTTGGCCGAGAAATCGAACAGCGTGAAGTAGTCTGCGTCGGGCCTGCCGCCCAGGGTCGGAGTCATGTCGATGTCGCTGTACTCGTATTCGAGCGGATTCTTCACAAGCCGGAAGTCCGTGAAAGCGAAAGTCTTATTGTAGTCGAGACGCTCCTGGCAGTCGGGATCCGGAGGATCTCCGTCGTACATCACGTCGCAGATGTCCGTGGCTTCCGCGGCAAGCGAGATGTCATAGCTGTCGGTGGCCGAGCACATCGCGAACATGAAGCCGCCGTTGCCCACGTAGTCCTTTATCGCGCGCGCCACTGCTTTCTTCAGTTCCGAGACTTTGCGGTAGCCCAGCTGGCGGGCCATCGACTCGTTGATGGCGACCTGCTGTATGTACCAGGGCGCCGTGCTGAACTGCGCGTAGAATTTGCCGTACTGCCCGGTGAAGTCCTCGTGATGCAGATGCAGCCAGTCGTATTCGTAGAGTTTTCCTTTGAGGACCTCTTCATCCCATACTTTGTCATAAGGGATCTGCGCGTACTCGAGGGCCAGGGTCACGGCGTCGTCCCAGGGCTGGAAATTGGGCGGCACATAAACCGCCACTTTGGGCGCCTTTTCGAGGCGCACCGCCTCCGTGTTGTTCTCCTGTCCCTGCACCTCCGCGTAAATCGACGCCGCTCGGGCGCCGTCGACGGCCTGGACGGACACGCCGCGCAGACGGCACTCTGCGTCTATGAACGAGTGATGCGGCATCATGAAAGCGCCGCCCCGGTAATTCAGCAGCCAGTCCACCTCTATCCCACGCGTCAGGGCCCAGTAAGCGATGCCGTAGGCGCGGAGATGATCGCTTTGCTCCAGGTCCATCGGAATCAGCAGCTTCTGCTGGGCCTGAAAGGCGGAGGGCAGCAGCGACAGCATGCATATCGCCAACAGCCGTTTCATCAGGCTTTCCCCTTTCGCAGTTCCAGAATTCGTTCACGCGCCGCGCCTGACAATTTCGAGCCGGGATGTTCCATGAGTACGCGCTGATACAGTTCCAGTGCCGCGTCGGGCGCCTGCAGTTCATGCTCGAGCAGCGAGGCGAGCGCGAACAGCGCCTGATCGCGCAAAACGCAGTCAGCGCAGGTCTCGAGAAACGAGTTCAGCGTGACGCGGGCCTGTTCCGGCTGCCCGGAGGCCCGTTGAAGCAAAGCGCGTTTCAGATAGGCCTGGTCGGCCAGCGGCGCCGAGCCGTGCCTGAGTATCAACTCGTGCAGCAATTCGGCGGCTTCGGAGAGCTTGCCGCAGCGTTCCAGGAAAGCGGACCGCGCGAAGAGCCGCAGGGCTTCCTCCGAGGGCGCCCTGAACTGCAGTATGAACAGGTTCAGTTCGAGGGCGTCGTTCGCGATGTCGTCGCCGCTGTTGCGCGTGAGCGGTTCCAGCAGCGACAGGGTGGAATCGATATCCCCGCGGAAGTAGAAAATCTCCGCGCGGCGGAATTCCACTTCCTGCCTCTCCTGCGGAGCGAGGCCGCTCATCTTCAGGGCCGCCTCGTAGGCCTCGATCGCCTTCCGCATGTCTCCGCGCGCCAGATGTATGTCGCCCGCCAGGACGTAGGCGTCGACCTTGCCCATGACGTTCCGGCGCAGAGGCGCGAGATCGCGCAGCAAGCTCAGCGCGCCGTCGGTGTCGCGGAAGCGCTTGAAGCGGATGAGCGCTATCCTGTACGAGCTTTCAAGACCGTAGTGAAGCCCCTTGTATTTGGCGGCTATCCGCTCGTAAAGTTCTATCGCGCCCTTGTAAACCGGTATTGCTTCGCTGCCCGGCGCCTCCCGGGCGGGTGTGAACGGATCCAGAGCCGCGGGCAGCATTTCAACGTCCGCCGCTTCCTCCACGCAGCGGGCGTGCAGGTACTCCGCCTCCGGTATGAACTGCGCGCGCGGATACCGTGCGATCAGCTCGCTCAGCGCGTCCCGCGCCGGCGCGTAGGCCTTGTCGCTGAAGGCTCTCTGCGCGAAGGACATCAACTCCGCGCCCCCGGCGTTGCGGATCCGGTCTATTTCAGCGTAGACCTTTTTCGCGGCCTTGTAATCCTTGCGCTCCATATGCAGCCACGAGAGCAGATATCTCACCGAAGCGTTCGACGGCTCCTCCTCAGCCGCTTCCTGCGCGACGCGCACGGCGCTCTGCAACGCTTCCGGCAGATCGGCGAACTGCGCGATCTGCTGCTGCACCTGCCAGACGACGGACGGAACGGCGATCACTAGCGAGATGTATTCCTTCATGGCCGCGTCGAATTTCATGCCTGACGCGTGAGCCCTGGCGATCTCCATCACGAAAAGCTGCGGCATTTTCAGGGCCGTTCTCCCGCGCAGCAGGTACTCGACGGCCGTCTCGTAGAGCCGGTTGTCCATGGCTTCCTCGGCGATGGCCGAATAAATGCCCGCGTTGCCCGGCTCCCTTCTCAACGCTTCGTCCCAATCCTCGCGCGCCTTCGCTTCGCTGCCGGATCTGAAATACGCGCTGCCGCGGCGCACCAGGAGCATGGCGTCGCGAGGATGCGCGCGAAGCCGCTCGGTGAGAATGGCCACGGCCTCGTCGTAGCGCTTGAGTTGCGTCAGACAGCGGCGCAGCCCGTCGAAGTACGCCGGATTCGCCGGCTGTGAACGCGAGAGATCCTGATAGTATCTCAGGGCGTCCTCGTATTTGCCCGATTGCTCGTAAATCTGTGCCAGACGGAAGGCGGCCCCTTCGTCGGCGTGCTGTGCCCGGAGGGGAGCGGCCGACAGCAGCATCAATGCTGCGAACGCCCCCGCTGCCACCGCCATATTCTTTTTCCTGGTCATCATATCAATGCAATAATAGAGGAAACGCGGGGCCGATACAATCGGTTCCGTATTTTCGACCGGCCGTGAAACCGCGATTCGAACCTTTATTCGCCGAATGATGTTCTAAGCTGCATGCCGATGCGTCGAAATAAAAAGCAGATGATTATATTGACATTCATGCCCGTACCGGAAGAGATATGCCCGCTTTCAATCATGGGGGCACCATGAAATCACTTGCCGTATTCGGCGCCACGGGCTCCATCGGCGCAAATACGCTGGATGTGGTCAGGCGGAATCCGGGGCTGTTTTCGATTCGCTATCTGGCGACCAACCGCAACGTGGAAACCCTGCTCCTGCAGGCGGCGGAATTCCATCCGGCGGCCGTCGCTCTCGCCGACGCGGGCGCCGCGGCCGCCGCGCGCGAGCGGCTGGGCAGCAAGACCGAAGTGCTGGCCGGCGTTGACGGCCTCCTCGAACTCGCCCGCAGATCCGATTATGACGTGATGGTAAGCAGCCTCGTGGGTTTCGCCGGCGTGCTGCCCACCCTGGCGGCGATCGAGCTCGGCAGGAAGGTAGCGCTCGCCAACAAGGAAACCCTCGTGGCCGCGGGAGAGGTCATCACGGCCGCCATGGCCGTCTCCGGAGCGCAGCTCCTACCGATAGACAGCGAACACAGCGCCATTCTTCAATGCCTCAACGGGGAGAACAAGGACAGCGCCGGGCGTCTCGTGCTCACTGCCAGCGGCGGGCCTTTCCGCGGAAGAAACGCGCGGTCGCTCGAAAACGTGACGGCCGCCGAGGCCCTTGCGCACCCGGTGTGGAACATGGGAAGGAAAATCACCATCGACTCGGCCACGCTCATGAACAAGGGCCTGGAGGTGATAGAAGCCCACTGGCTTTTCGGACTGCCGCCGGACCGCATCGACGTGATCGTGCATCCGCAATCCATCGTGCATTCCTTCGTCGAATTCCGGGACGGATCTCTCAAGGCGCAACTCGGCATGCCGGACATGCGCATACCGATACAGTACGCGCTGTCCTGGCCCGACCGCATCGAAACCGATTATCCCAGGCTGGACCTTTCCCTCATGAGCGCGCTCACTTTCGAGGAAGCCGACCGCGGCACTTTCCGCTGCCTGGCTCTGGCGGAATCCGCTCTTCGATGCGGCGGCACCGCGCCGGCCGCGCTGAACGCCGCGAATGAAGTGGCCGTGCAGGGATTTCTGGATGGCCGGATCCTCTTCTCCGATATCCCGCGTCTCATCGAGGATGCTTTGGAAAAACACGGCGCCGGTCCCGCCGGCGATATCGCGGCCGTCATCGAGGCGGACAGGGAGATCCGCCTCTTCGCCGAGGATCGGCTTCGCAAACAACAACGTCACATACAACCTGTCACAGTCTCCTGACATGGAATTTTTCAGCCATATCTTCTATTTCCTCATCGTCATCAGCCTGCTCGTGCTGGTGCACGAGTTCGGGCATTTCGCCACCGCCAAGCTCTTCCGCATGCGCGTCGACCGCTTCTCCATCGGACTCGGCCCCCGCGCTTTCGGACGGAAATTCGGCGAGACCGATTATTGCATATCCTGGATTCCTTTCGGCGGTTACGTGAAAATCGCCGGCATGATCGACGAGAGCTTCGACACCGAGTTCACGAAGTCCGAGCCGCAGCCGTGGGAATTCCGCTCCAAACCGGTGTGGCAGCGCCTGATCGTCATTCTCGCGGGCGTCGCCATGAACATCGTTCTCGCGGTTCTGATATTCTCCGGCATGAACCTCTCGCGCGGCAGGGAGATGCACAAGGTCACCACCATCGGAGTCGTGGCCGACAGCTCGCTAGCCGCCAGGGCGGGAATCGCGAGCGGCGACCGCATTGTCAGCATCAACGGCGAATCCGTTGAATACTGGGAAGACGTCGAACGGGAAATCGCCTACGGAGGCGCCGCCGGAGACGTGCAGTTGAGCGTGCTCCGCGGCGCCGAAAAAGTCGGAGTAGTGATCCGCCAGCGGGATCTGGCGCGGCTCGACGGCGAAGGCCTGGGCATGCTGCCTCTCGGAGCGCGTCCCCTGATCAACACGGTGGACCCGGGCAGGCCCGCCGAAAAGGCGGGTCTGAAGGCGGGCGACCGCATTCTTCTGCTGAACGGAAAGGAAATGAATCTGCAGACCGACGTGATTGCTCTGCTGCAGGCGAATCCCGAAACCGAGCTTCCGGCCGTCTGGCTGCGCGACGGCGACACGCTCAGAGGTTACGTCAGTCCCGACGCAGGCGGGAAAATCGGGATCAGCATCACCACGAGCATCGACGCGGAAAAAGTGGTGGAACACTTCAGCATCCCGGGCGCTCTGGCGGCCGGTTTCGACAACACAGTGACGCTGACCGTGTTGACGGTCACCAACATCTGGCACATCATTTCCGGAAAGGCGAGTTTCAGGGAATCGATCGGCGGGCCTGTAAAAATCGCGAAACTCGCGGCGAAGGAAGCCGAGGGCGGCATATTGAGGTTTCTCGGATTCCTGGCCATCCTGAGCATCAGTCTGGCGATCATCAACCTCTTCCCGATTCCGGCGCTGGACGGCGGTTTCGTCATTTTCCTTCTCTATGAACTGATATTCCGCCGGGAAATCCCGACCAAAGTCCAGATTTCAATGTTGAACGCCGGCTGGGTGCTCCTGATTGGCCTGATGGTCCTGGTCGTTTACAACGACATTTTCCATTAGACGAAAACGGCGGCGGCGCGGAACGGCGCCCCGCTCAGGAGGCCGTTTGCGAGCGGAATACCGGCGTCCCGCCTTGTCCTCGGATCGGCGGGCGACGCGCGCTACGGCTGTGCCTGTTCGCCTGTAAACTGGTTTTTGAGGAAATGCGACAGCGCCATGAAACCGGCGATTATCTGTTCATTGCGCACGAACACATCGGGGGGCGAGCGCAATTCCATGGGTGTGAAATTCCAGATTGCTTTCACGCCCGCGGCCACGGCGATATCGGTTACTTCCTGCGCGGCCGCCTTCGGCACCGTGAGTATTATCAATTTGATGTGGTGGCGTTCGATCAGACTGGCCAGGCGGAAAACCGACAGTATCTCGTAACGGCCGACATAGGAACCTATTTTTTGCGGATCATTGTCGAGGACGCCCACGATGCTCAGACCGTAGGGTTCGAAACCCGGGTACATGGCGAGGGCTTTGCCGAGATGTCCGGCGCCGATTACAAGGGCCTCCGTGATTTCCTGTATTCCGAGGAAATCCTCGATCGTTTCGAGCATGGTTCTCACTTCGTAACCCTGATTCTGCCGGCCGCGGATCTCCAGATCGGCCATGTCCTTGCGCACCAGAGTCTCGTTTATTTCGAGTATCTCGGACAATTCCTTGCTCGAGATATATTTCTTCCCAAGTCCATCGTAAGCCGTGACAATCTGATGATAATGCGGCAAGCGACGAAAGGCGGCTTTCGATACCCCCTTTCCTGACGGCGGCCTGGTGTCACCGGAATTTGGCATGTGAGGGGACTCCTGTTGAACGGATAATGCCGATGAACTCGCCGAGCGATGTCCGAAATACCGCTGTTATAAGTTGATACTCCTCGGGAAGGCAGCCGGAACGCGCCGAACGAGAATATTTTCACAAACAAGATAATGTCGCGGCATCAACGAGGCAAATGCCGTCTCATGGGCATCCGCCGAGCGGGAACCGGGCCCAGATAAGACAATCGGAGCACGCCGAGGTTTCGCAATACTTATCGTGAAGCTCTATCAGGCCCTGCTGCATCCCGGAACTCAACGCAACGCCGCGGCCGAACAGCGGTTGAAGCCGTCTGGTTTTTCTGTTCCCGGGGGCGATGGGAAAGCCGTGGTACAAGGCGACCGCGCTGCGCAGCAGCTTCTCCCTGTTTTCCGAACGCGCCGACGCCGCGAAGAAAGGCGCCAGAACGTTGATGACGATCTCCGCGCAGCGCGAGGTTCCAGGCGCCTCGACGCGCAGGCGGGGATCGGCGCATCGGCGGGCGATCAGCCTCAGAAGCCGTTGCGGCGACGGCGGATTTTCAAGCATGAGCAGTTCGAGTTCGCGCAGCAGTTTCCCGCCGATCAGAGCCGAAGCCCAGGAAGCCAGCTGCGCGGCGCGGATTTTCACGGAATTGACGGGGCGCACGGATCCGGAATTCCACTCGTAGGCGGAGCGCGCGCAGTGCTCCGACAGCACTTCGGCTATGCGGACGGCGTCGGATCCGCAGCTCTCCGCGAGTTTCCTAAGTGGCAGCGTCCTCGCCAGCTTCTCAAACGACTTTTCGTTCCCGCCGTATCCGAAGGCGCGGGCCGACATTTCATGGAAAACCCCTTCGAGCGCCTCGCGCCGGTTGCCGAGCTTCCGGAATTCCAGGAGGCGCGCTTCCGCCGAGGCGACTTTTCTGGCGAATCTCTCGGATGCGCAGAGCAAGGCCATGACGGCCGTGAGAGCGGCGCCGGGAGGCGCGTCGAGCGCAACGCAGTGTGGGGCCGAGCGCGACCCCGAATCCTGCAGAACTTCCGACCAGGCCTGCCGGAGCGGACGGCGCAGCACCTGTGAAAGTATCACCGTGGCCGCGCCGATCGGCAGCGGCGAAACCGGCGCGGGATACAGCGCCACATGCAGAATCACACCTTCGTATCTTCTGTCTCCGGCATGGCCGTGGCGGAACCAGTCCTCCTCGCGCGTGTGAATCTCAATATCGCCTCTGCGCGCGACGCCGTCGACGAGCAGCAGCGCGCCGAGGAAATCCGGTCCGTCATGCATGTTGCGGACGCCGGTTTCGAGAACTTCGGCGCCGCCCCCGCCCGCCAGTGGAAATGTGCGGGCTTCCGAGCAAAGGCGTATCCACATCTCGGCCACGTGCTGCTCCGGAACTCGAGGCGAATTGCGGGCGGAGCAAGGAGCTTTCCCGGGCGGCGTCTTCCGGACCGATTCACGCACGCGGAATGCGCGGCCGGCCGGCCGGTATGCGGAATGCGCGGGACGTTCCCCGCGCCCGGCTGCTTGATGAGTGTTCACGGCCATTCTCCCTCCAGTTGCGGTTCAGGCGCCTGTCCCCCCATTAACAAGCGAAGTGCGGCGCCCGTTCCGCGGCCGCGGCCGACGGACGCCGCTCCGTCAAAATCGCCGGAAACGGCGTTTCTCCAGAAAAAGAAGAAAAACAGCAACCACTGCCAGAAAAAACAGCGCCGACAAGAACCGCACGAGCGGCATCATCTCCGCGCTTATGCAGAACGCCAGCGCGTCCGGTATCCCCGCCGAATTGTTGAGCGAGAATGCGACAGCCGTCACACCGGCCAGAGTCGGAACCATGTCGCGTGTGCGTCCGGGCTTCTCTTTCGCCGGACCTTGGGCCAGGTATCCGCGCAGCGATACTCCCCTGCGCAAACCGGCTCGCAGAAGCATCGCACCCGCGATGAGAAGCGAAATGTTGAGCGGCCAGAGCAGCCAGTACAGTCTTGCCGGCAAAGCCGCTATATCCATTGCATCGGACGACGGCCGGCGCCGTCAGGCGATGGTTACTTCGGGCGACAGATAGACGTCCTGAATCGCGTTCAGGAGCGCCGCCCCTTCTTTCATGGGACGCTGAAACGCCTTGCGTCCCGAAATGAGTCCCTGGCCTCCGGCTCTTTTGTTTATCACGGCCGTTTTCACGGCTTCGGCCGTGTCCGCGGCGCCCGACGACGCGCCGCCGCTGTTGATAAGGCCCGCCCTGCCCATGTAACAGCTCACCACCTGGTATCTGGCGAGGTCTATCGGATGCCCGCTCGTGAGCTTGTCGTACACCAGTTTGCTGGTCTTCCCGAAGGACAGCGCGTTGTAGCCGCCGTTGTTTTCGGGCAGTTTCTGTTTTATGATATCCGCTTCCAGCGTCACGCCGAGATGATTGGCCTGTCCGGTCAGGTCGGCGGATACGTGATAGTCCTTGTCGGTTTTGAAAGCCGGATTCCGCAGATAGCACCACAGGACGGTGGCCAGACCGAGTTCATGCGCGTAGGAAAAGGCCTCCGAGATTTCCACGATCTGCCTCGCGGATTCCTCCGAACCGAAATATATGGTGGCGCCCACCGCGGCCGCGCCCATGTCGGCCGCCTGTTCGCAGGAAGCGAAGAGTATCTGATCGTGCTTGTTCGGATAGGTCAACAGTTCGTTGTGATTGATCTTCACTAGGAAGGGTATCTTGTGAGCATAGCGTCTCGCCACCGATCCGAGCACTCCGAGCGTGCTCGCAACCGCGTTGCAGCCGCCCTCCATCGCCAGGAGGACGATATTCTCGGGATCGAAATACGCCGGATTCGGCGCGAAGGAGGCGCCCGCCGAATGTTCTATGCCCTGATCGACGGGGAGTATCGACATGTATCCGGTGCCGGCGAGACGGCCTGAGGAGTATATGCGCTGAAGATTGACCAGCACCCTCGGACTGCGATCGCTGTCCTTCCAGATCCTGTCCACAAAATCGGGTCCGGGGAGGTGCAGCGATTCCTTCGGAACGCGAGGCTTGTCGAAAGAAAGGAGGTTTTCCGCGTCTTGGCCCAGCAGTTCTTGAATGTTGATTGACATGGCGATTTCTCGAATTGTGAGGGTTGAATGGTCGCATGAAATTACTGGTTAAACCGTGAAAGATCAAGCCGGGCGGAACCCGCGGCGGCGCCCTTATGTTCCAACTTTCATGGACTCCGATTCGAATCCGCACAAACGCGTTGTGGTCACAGGGGCTACGGGCCTCCTCGGAAGGGCCCTGCTGCCCGAACTGTCGGCAAGGGGTTATCGAATCACGGCGTTGAGCCGCGACGTCCGGCGCGCGGCCGTATCTATTCCAGGAATCGACGATTTCCGGGAATGGACGCCGGGCGTTTCAGGGGGATGGACTGAAGCCGTTTCGGGCGCCTACGCAGTGGTACATCTCGCCGCCGAGTCCATTGGAGGCGCCCGTTGGAACGAGCGGGTCAAGAAACGTATCGCCGGCAGCCGCATCATGGGCACGCGCGGCATAAGCGGCGCGATCGCCTCCGCGGCCGCGCCTCCGGAGGTGTTCGTCAGCGTATCGGGCATCGGCTATTACGGCGACACCGGCGACCGGCCGCTGCCGGAAGACGCGCCCGCCGGAGACGATTTTCTCGCGCGCCTCTGCGAGGACTGGGAAAAAGAGGCGCTGGCCGCGGGCCGCGCCGGAACCAGGGTGGCCGTGCCGCGTTTCGGCATAGTGCTGTCCGCGAAAGGAGGCGCGCTGCCGCTGCTCGCGCGTCCGATCAGGATGTTCGCGGGCGGGCCCTTGGGAAACGGCAGGCAATGGCTGCCCTGGATACACATCGAGGACGCCGTCCGTATCATTATGTTCGCGCTGGAAAATAGCGAAATCAGAGGACCTTTCGCCGCGGTGGCGCCGGATCCCGCGAGGAACAGGGAGTTCGGAGCAGCCGTCGCGCGCGCGCTCAGGAGGCCTTTTTATTTCCCGGTTCCGGCTTTCCTCTTGCGCGCGCTTATCGGAGAATTCGCCGGGACGTTGCTCGGCGGACAGAGGATTTCACCCGAACGCCTGATGGAAGCGGATTTCGAATTCCGGCATCCGCGGCTCGAGCCGGCGTTGAAAAGCATACTGTCCGCGGGCGGCGAAGCCGTCTGACAGAGACGGCGGGGCGTCAAACGCTCAATAGATCGGACCGGGCGCTCAACGCGGTCACGAGGCAGGCGACCAAATCGTCGAATTCCATGCCGAGCTCCCGGGCGCCTCTCAACATGTCGTCGCGCGAAACAGCGCGAGCGAAGGCCTTGTCCTTCATTTTCTTCCGCACCGAACGCGCTTCCACGCCCGCGATTTTCCTGTCGGGCCGCACCAACGCGACCGCGATCAGGAAGCCGCAGAGTTCATCGCAGGCGAAGAGCGCCTTTTCCATTATCGATTCCCTGGCCACACCGGTATGATCGGCATGCGACAGCACCGCGCGGCGGATTTCCTCCGGATATCCGAGCTCGGCCAGTCTCCGGGCGCCTTCGAAGGGATGCTCGTCCATTCCCGGGTGTTTCTCATAGTCCATGTCGTGGAGCAGGCCGGCCATGCCCCAGGATTCCTCGTCCCCGCCGAATTTCTCGGCGAGGGCGCGCATGGCGGTTTCCACCGCCAGCGCATGCTTCAGCAACCGCTCTCCCGCGGTCCATTCCCGAAGCAGCTTCCATGCGTCTTCGCGCGTAAACATGCCTCGAAAATACCGCCCCGCCCGCCGCGGGGCAACCCCCGGTATTTCACACCGTAAAATCCGTATTTCCCCGTCCGTGATTTCCTTTCCTTGTTTTTCCTGCTTCGAGGGGATATTTTTTGCAGGCGCGTGGGGCGAGCGCGGTCGACGCGGGAAAACCCCGCCGGGACACACACCGAAAGTCAGCGGAGTCACGCCATGAGCGACGAACTGAACAACGAGAAGTATTCCAGGGAAACCAGACTGATTTACGGGCGCAGCCATTCCGAGAAATGGGACTACTCGCATCACGTCATACCCCCCATTTCCTCATCGGCCACTTACCGTCTGGACTCGGCGCAGCGGGGCGCCCAGGGTTTCATAGAATTCGCCCATACAACCGAGGAAACCAGGCACAAGTCACCCATTTACATCTATGACCGGCTGGGCGAGCCCAACAAGGACATACTCGAGGAGAATCTCGCCTTCGCCGAAGGAGGCGACGGCGCGGTCACCTTCGCCACCGGCATGGCGGCCATCTCGGCCGTGTTCGGGATACTGCTCAAGACCGGCGACCACATCGTCTCGCATCCCGTGCTGTACGGCTGCACCTACTCCCTGCTGACCGGCTGGTACCCGAGATACGGCATAGACGTGACTTTCGCGCAGCTTCTCGACATCGGCAAGCTCGAGGCGGCCATAAAGCCGAACACGCGGGTGGTTTTCTTCGAGACGCCCATCAATCCCACTATGGAATTGATCGACATACGAGCGGTCACCGGCCTCGTCGCCGCCATCAACAGCGGCAGGGAGGAGCACGAGCGCATACGGGTGGTCGTGGACAACACCTTCGCGACTCCTTACTGCCAGCGGCCTCTGGAGCACGGCGCCGATTTCGTGATGCACTCCCTCACCAAGGGGATCGGGGGCTTCGGGACAGACATGGGCGGCGTGATCGTCTGCCCCGAGTGGGCCTACGACATGCTGCTGCTCTACCGGAAGGATTTCGGCGGAGTGCTGGCCACGAAGAGCGCCTGGCCCATACTGGTGTACGGCCTTCCCTCCCTGCCCGTGAGAGTGCGCCGGGAAAGCGAATCGGCGGGCGCCGTGGCCGCGTATCTGGAGAAGCACCCGCGCGTGAGCCGCGTGGTTTACCCGGGACTCGAGAGCTATCCTCAACGCGAGCTCGCCCTGAGGCAGATGCTGGACTACGAGGGCCGTTTCGCGCCCGGCACGATCATGTACTTCACGCTGGAGGGAGGCACGCCACAGGAATCCCGCGATCTGGGCGAGCGCCTGATTAACTTCATCGCGGAAAAGGCATACGCCATAACCCTCGCCGTGAGTCTGGGCCACGTCCGCACGCTCATAGAGCATCCCGGTTCCATGACGCATTCGGCCATACCGCCGGAGGAACAGCTGCGGCGGGGACTGGACCCGGGGGGAATACGGCTTTCGATCGGAATAGAGAATCCGGACGACATAATCCGGGATCTCGACGAAGCGCTGGCGGCGCTCTGACGGAAGAGGATACTCATGCCGGGTTTTCCTATCATACGCAGCTCGCTGCTGTCTCAATTCCCGCGGCTCGTCTTCGCGATGAGCACGCGGCAGGGTCCCGAGGCCGGCGGTTTCGACATGGGCGGCCGCGCCTCCGCGAAAGCCGGCCGCTGCGAGACGAATCTCCGGCTCTTCCTCAACGCCGTCGGCCTCACGCCTGATGAAGTCGCCTTCATGGAGCAGACGCACGAGGACGTGGTGGCGGAGGCCTTGGAGGCCGGCGAATACTCCTCCTGCGACGCTCTCATCACCTGCTCGCCGAACCTCGGCCTGGCGGTCAGGACGGCGGATTGCCATCCGGTTTTCCTTTACGCCCCGGGGCAGAACGCGCTCGCGGCGGTTCACGCCGGCTGGCGCGGAACCGCGGCTCACATCGCGGGCAAGGCGGCCGCCGCTCTGAGCGAACGCTACGACGCGGAGGCGGCCACGCTGTTCGCTTACATCGGCCCGGGCGCCGGCCCCTGCTGTTACGAGATCGGTCCGGAGACAGAGGCGCTGTTTGCGCCGGAGTTCTTGATCCGGAAGGATGAGGGCAAGGCGCGTCTCAACCTGCGCGCCGCCCTGCGCCGGCAACTGATCGAGGCTGGGATCCCCGGCGAGCAGATCGAGACGGCCTCCTGCTGCACAATATGCGAGACCTCTCTCTTTTATTCACACAGGCGCGAGGGCGCCGCGGCGGGACGCATGATTTCCGTGATCGCCGCGCTCGAGAACGAATGATGCCGGAACACCGCCCGCAATCCGGACGCCCGACGCTCCAGGAGGAGCGCTGAAATGAGGACGGAATTCGTCTTCATCGACTCCGGCGCGAACAGCGGCGCGTGGAACATGGACTTCGACACGGACAGAGCCGCGGCCGTGGACGCCGGCATAGCCCCGCCCACATTGCGCATATTCAACTGGAAACCCTGGTGCGTCTCACTCGGCCGGCATCAGAGCGAAGAGGATCTCGAGAGCGGCAGGATCGCCGCGGACGGGCTGCACGTGGTGCGCAGGCCGACGGGCGGCAGGGCCATACTGCACGCCGAGGAGTTGACGTACAGCGTCGTCATGCCCTCGGAAAACCGCGGCATAATGGAGACCTACCGCATAATCAGCGAGGCGCTGGCAGCCGGGCTCCGGCGGCTGGCGCCGGACGTGGAGATGGCGAAAAGCAAACCCGACTTCGGGAAACTGTACAAGGAGCCGGGCGGCATCCCCTGTTTCTCGAGTTCCGCCCGTTACGAAATCGAGCACTCGGGAAGGAAGCTCGTGGGCAGCGCGCAACGCAGAATCGGCGGCGCCGTCCTGCAGCACGGCTCGATTCTGATCGGCGCCGCGCATCTGCGGCTGGCCGATTATCTCGCCCTCGAAGCGTCTCAACGCGCCGACATCAGGCGCGACATGGAGGTTCACACCGTGACGCTCGAAGAGATACTGGGGCGTTCCCCTTCCTACGACGAGGTGGGCGCGGCCGTGAAGAGCGGCTTCGAGGACGCCTGGGGAATCCGTTTTTCAGTTGGCGCGCCAATTCATTACTTTCCCCGTGGAGAAGAGGCGTAGACAACCATGAACGATAGCGCGGCGCCCGTGTCGTCGAAAGCAAGCCGGATTACCACCCGCACAATTCAGGAAATGAAGGACGCGGGCGAGATAATCGCCTGCCTGACGGCCTACGAGTTCCTGATGGCGCGCATGATGGACGACGCCGGAGTCGACATCATACTCGTCGGCGACTCGCTCAGCAACGTTTTCCAGGGCAACAGCACCACGCTGCCCGTCACTCTCGACGAGATGATCTATCACACACGGATAGTCTCCAACGTCGCCCGCCGCTCCATGGTGATAACCGACCTTCCTTTCATGTCCTATCAGGTCACGGTGGAAGAGGCCTTCCGCAACGCCGGCAGGGTGATGAAAGAGACGAACGCCCTCGGCGTCAAGGTGGAAGGCGGCGAGAGGGTGGCGCCCGTGGTCCGGAAAATCTCCGGCGAGGGAATACCCATCATCGGCCACATCGGCTTGATGCCGCAGTCCATACTCAGCTACGGCGGCTACAGGCCGAGAGGCACGAGCGAACAGGAGGCGCAGGCGCTGATCAGAGACGCCGTGGCGCTGGAGGAAGCGGGGGCGTTCGCCGTCGTGCTCGAGAAAATCCCGGCCGGGCTCGCCCGCGACATCACGCAACGGCTGCGGATTCCGACCATCGGGATCGGCGCGGGACCGCACTGCAGCGGACAGATACTTGTCAGCGTCGACATGCTCGGACTCTTCGAGGACTTCCGGCCCCGCTTCGTGCGCCGTTACGCCTCCCTGGCCGAGGATATTCAGGACGCGTTCAGAAATTACATCGCTGATGTGAAGAACGGCAGATTTCCCAACGAAGCGGAGAGTTATTGATGGAAAGGGAGATCATCGAACAGATCAAGAAATCCCTCAAGGACGAGGGGTACAACATCTACGTGTACAGTTATCCGAACGGCATGTGCTTCCCGAGGCACGCCCATCCTCACGAAACAGTGCACGTCGTGTTGAGCGGTTCTCTCAAGATCACGATCGACGATATCGATCATATACTCGTCCCCGGCCGGCGCTTCATAGTGCCCGCGGACACGCCTCATTCGGCGGAAGTGCTGGGTACCACACCGGTGGTGTGCCTGGACGCCACAAGGCCGCTTTAGGCCGCGGCGCTTCGCGGACGGCAGACGGAATAAATGACGGCAAGCGCGGTCAATCTCACGAAGAACGGCGAGCTCCGGATAACCTGGAGCGACGGAAGCGTTTCGCTGTTCCCGTTGGCTTTGCTGCGCGATTCCTGTCCCTGCGCGGTCTGTAAAGGCGAATCCGACCTGCTCGGCAACGTGAGAATGCCGGCGCAGCCCCCGTCGCAGGCCCCCGGCAGAAACCAGCTCGCCGCGGCGGAAGCCGTCGGCAATTACGCGCTGGCGCTCCGCTGGGGCGACGGTCACGACACCGGCATCTACAGCTGGCAGTATCTGCGCTCGCTCG
>CAYLZD010000019.1:0-75314 GCA_964388275.1 uncultured Chromatiales bacterium | reverse complement strand
CTTCACCCTTCACCCTTCACCCTTCTCTCTTTACGCTTTCCCCTTGCATTTCACCCCATCGCCCGATATGTTGACTGCCTGAAGCAACACACCGGAACGAATGACTTTTCTCAACCCCCTATACCTCATCGCTCTGGCCGCCGCGGCCATACCCATCATACTGCATCTGCTGAACCTGCGCAAAACGCGAGTCATCGAGTTCAGCACACTGGCCTTCCTCAAGGAACTTCAGCGAAGCCGCATACGCAAGTTGAAGATAAAGCAGTGGCTGCTGCTGGCCCTGCGCACGCTGATCATCGTCTTCATCGTCCTGGCATTCACGAGACCGGCCGTGCGAAGCGCCTTCGGCTTCCTGCCGGGCACTACAGCACGAACCTCGGCGGTGATAATTATCGACGATTCCTTCAGCATGCTGGCCTCGGACGAAGGCGGCAATCTTTTCAAACAAGCGAAAGAAAAGGCGGCCGCGGTGCTGGAGATACTGGAAGCGGGGGATGAGGCCTCGGTTGTATTCATGTCGGGCGCTCGCGGGACATCACATCAGTTCACGGGCGCGGTCGGCGCCCTGCGGCGTGAAGTATCCGAAGCGGAAGTATCCTTCACGCACAACAGCTTCGCCGACGCGCTCACGGCCGCCGACGCGCTCTTCCAGAAATCCTCGAATTTCAACAAGGAACTTTACATAATAAGCGACGAACAGCGCACGCATTTCGCGCGGCCGCAGGGCCGGGCGCTCCCGAAAATGTTCGATCCGTCGGTGCGCGTCTTCCTGTTGCCGCTCGGCGACGGAAAAACGTCGAACACCGCCGTCAGCGAAGTGATAATAGAGAATTCCCTCTTCGAAAAGGACAAACCGGTGGACGTTCAGTCCGCCATATTCAACGACGGCGCCTCCGACTTGAGCGGCGCGCTGGTGAGCGTGTTTCTCGACGGCGAACGCGTTCAGCAGAAAAGCGTCGACGTCGCGGCCGGCGGCAGGGCGCAGGTCCGTTTCACGGTCACGCCCAAACGCAGCGGCTTCATACAGGGATTCATAGAGTTGGAGGACGACGACATACCCGAGGACAACCGCCGTCATTTCGCGTTCTTCGTTCCCGAGAACATTCGGATACTGCTGGGTCCCGCGGCTTCCCGGGATGCGGAAATACTCGGCATAGCCCTGCAACCGATGCGGCAGGCGGAAGGCGCGGCTTCCTTCGCTATCACCGCCGCCGACCGCAACGCGCTGCTCTCGGCCGATCTCGACGCCTATGACGTGGTGGCTCTGCTCGGCGCCGAGTTCAGCACTCCAGCTTTCATCACCAGGCTCGCGCGTTTCGCCGGGAACGGAGGGGGCGTGCTCCTATTCCCAGACGCTTCCGGCAACGTGAACACGTTCTCCAATTCCCTGCTGCCCGCCCTGTCCATGCCGGCGCCGCGCGGCATGAACGGCGCCCCGGGCAAGCGCGAAGCATTCGCCTCCTTCAGTTCGGTGGACTACGATCATCCGCTGTTCCGCTCCGTGTTCGCCTCGCGTGATGAAGGCGACAAACCTTCGGTCGAATCCCCGAGAATAAACGCCCATGTGCGCCTGCAGGGCAGCGAAACGGCCGCGCAGGTGATTACGCTCTCGGGCGGGGACGCTTTTCTTCTCGATCAGCGGAGCGGAGCGGGCCGCGTCCTCGTGCTGGCCGTGCCGCCCAATCTGGAATGGTCCGATTTTCCCCTCAAAGGAGTTTTCGTTCCGCTGCTGAACCGGGCAATGTTCTACCTGGCGAAACGCGATGAGAATGTGCGCGAGGCATTGGCCGGAACAGCGATTGAAATCGCCGTGCCGGCGGCATCCGCTGCTTCGAAATGGGAACTCGTGACGCCGCGAAACGAGAAAGAGAAGCTCACAGCCAGACAAATCAGTTCCGGCATCGCTTTCACTCTAGATGGACCGCGCCCGCCGGGCGCTTACGCCTTGACGGGCGACGATAGAACGCTCCGCATGATCGTGATAAACTCCGATCCGCGGGAGTCCATGATGGAGAGGATATCCCGGGCGGACAGGGACGCATTTCTGCGTGAAGCGGGTCTGCAAGCGCCTGAAAACCTGCACCGCGACGCCGACGTCGGCAAAGCCGTTGCCCAGGCGCGCTTCGGCGTTGAACTATGGAAATACATGCTGCTCATGGCCGTTCTCTGCGCCCTGGCGGAGATGCTGATAGCGCGCGACGTAAAACGCGCTCGCGACGGACTCGAGCCGAAAGCGTAAATCCGCGGCAATCACTCCGACATATGCCCGCCAGAACGACATGAACGACATTTCCGATCAGGATTTTCTCCCGGACGAAGACGACGGCTTCGAGGGAGAGGAAACAGGCGGGGAAGAAAGCAAGGGACCGGCGCCATATCACGAGACCGCACAGGCCGCCGAACGGGTGATACTCGTAGGAGTCTCCCGCCCGCCGAATCAGCTCCGCTATGAAACCGACGAACACCTGGATGAACTGGAACTGCTCAGCAACACCGCGGGCGCGGAAGTGGTGGAAACGGTGTTCCAGAACCGTTCGTCGATTGAGTCGTCCACCTTCATCGGCAAGGGCAAGGCCGAGTACCTCGCCGAACGCTGCGAGGACGCCGACATACAGGCCGTGATTTTCGACGACGACCTCACCCCGGTGCAGCAGAGAAACCTCGAGCGCATGCTCAAGCGCAAGGTGATCGACAGGACCACGCTGATACTCGACATCTTCGCCCGCCACGCCCGCACGAACACGGCCAAAACACAGGTGGAACTCGCGCAGCTGGAATACATGCTCCCGCGGCTGACGCGCATGTGGACGCATCTTTCCAAACAGTACGGCGGAATTCGCACCAAGGGACCCGGCGAGACGCAGATTGAAACGGACAGGCGCATGGTCAGGGACCGCATCAGCCGCCTGAAGGAGAAACTCGAACGGATAGACCGGCAGCGCCGCACGCAGAGGAAACACCGCAAGGACGTGACCCGGGTGGCGCTGGTCGGCTACACCAACGTCGGGAAATCCACGCTTCTCAACACTCTGACCGGCGCCGGCGTGCTCGTGGAGGACAAGCTCTTCGCCACGCTCGACGCCACGGTAAGGGCCGTGGAAATCGGCAAGGCCACCGTCCTTTTCACCGACACGGTCGGTTTTATCAGGAAGCTCCCGCCCAAACTGGTGGCGTCTTTTCGCAGCACGCTTGACGAGGTGGTCGAGGCGGACATCATACTCCACGTTGTGGACATCTCGCATCCGCATTTCCGCGACCAGATCGACGTAGTGAATCAGACTCTCAAGGAGATAAACGCGCACGGGAAGACGACTTTGACCGTGTTCAATAAAACCGATCTGATCCGGGAAAACGCGCTCATCTCCTCCCTCCCGGAGCGTTATCCAGATTCCATTTTCATTTCGGCCTCGCGCGGAATCAATATCCGGGAACTGCTCGGGCGGCTGCAGGTCCTGATCGAGGAAAGCAACGCGGCCCGCTGTTTCAGGATAGGGCCGCCCGACTACAGGCTTCTCGCGGAATTCCACCGGGAAGCCGACATGATCGAGGAACGCTTCGAGGAGGACCACATCCGCATCCACTGCCGCATCCCGCCCGATACAGCCGCGAGATTGCTGAAATCCCATCCGGACCGTCTGCGGGAAATCGATGAAAGCGACGACGAGCAGGCCTGAACCTCAGCCGGGAACGCTGTACGTGGTCTCCACGCCCATCGGCAACCTGGGCGACATCACTTTGCGGGCCATTGAAATACTGAGGAACGTGGATCTCATCGCGGCCGAGGATACCCGCAAGACGCGCGTGCTTTTAAAGCATTACGACATTTCGACCGAATGCCGGAGTTGTTTCAGCGGCAACGAAAGGCGGCGCATACCCGGTTTTCTCGAAGAACTGCGAGCGGGGAAATCCCTCGCCGTGGTTTCGGACGCGGGAACGCCGGCCGTATCGGATCCCGCGGGACTGCTGATATCGGCAGCCGCAGACGCCGGATTTTCAGTAATACCGGTGCCGGGCGCGTCGGCCGTCCTGGCGGCCCTGGTGTCGAGCGGTTTCCGTGTGGACAGATTCCGCTTCGAAGGTTTCCTTCCGCAGAAAAAACGGCGCCGCGCGCGAATCGCCGATCTCGCGGGAGAAACCCGGCCCATCGTGCTTTACGAATCCGTGCATCGGCTGCTGAAAACACTGCGTGAGCTGCGGGACGTTTTAGGCGACAGGCGGATCTCGGTGAGCAGGGAACTGACCAAGCTTCACGAGGAGACGATCAGGGGAAGCATCAGCGAGGTCGCCGCGCATTTCGAGAGGCATGCCCCTCGGGGCGAGTTCGTCATCGTAATTTCGGGTGAGGAATCTGAAGAGACGACGGATGAGCCGTTCGAAGAGACGGATGACGCCTGAGCCGCCGCATGGAGGCAGGAGAGGAGCGTATGCCGGTTCCGGCGGACGCCACCGTTGCCTTTGCGGGCTATCCGCATGAACGGCCCGCTCACGCATGAGGAAATCCTCTACGCTCTGGCCGCGAGCGCCGGGTTGATCTTTCTTCTCGCCGCCGGGGAATATCTGCGGCGTCTATTCCGCCGTCCGCCCGAATTCAGCCGTAAAGCCGTCCATATAGGCACGGGAATCCTCATCGCCTTCGCGCCGCTGCTGTTCGAAAGGGCTGCGCCGGTGCTCCTGATAACCGGAATTTTTACGTTGCTGAACATAATAGCGTATGCGACGGGCCGGCTGAAATCCGTGCACAAGACGACGCGCGGATCCTACGGGACGGTTTATTATCCCGTATCCTTCTTCATACTGACACTGCTGTTCTGGGAAGAAAATCCCGGGCTGGTCACGGCCTCCATGCTTGTGCTGGCGCTGGGAGACGGACTGGCCGGCGCGGTGGGAGAATCCCTTAAGAAACCGATTTCCTACAGCATCACGTCGGACGGCAAATCCGTGCAAGGTTCGGCGGTTATGTTTCTATCGTCGATTGCCGCGATCGCGGCAACGGCTTATTTGCTCCCGCCGCCGGCTCGGTTGTCGTTCCCCGACTGGCCGCTCGTGCTCAGCGCTTGCGTCATAATATCTGTGGCGCTTTTCGCGACGGTCTGGGAAGCCGCATCTTCCGGAGGACTCGACAACATCACCGTTCCGTTGATGAGCGCTTTCGCTCTCTGGCTCACCCTGTCCGCGTCCGACGCTTCGAGCGCGCTGCGCTTCGTCAGCGCCTGCCTGCTCGCCGCGGCGGTCGGCGCCGCGGCATACCGGTTGAAACTGCTTTCCTTCTCCGGAGCGGCGGCCGTGTTTCTTCTTGCCGTCGTCATCTACGCGAGCGGCGGCTGGGAGTTGACGCTGCCCATTTTCACCTTCTTCATTCTTTCCAGCGCTATGTCCCGACTCGGACGCGCGCGTAAACGCCGTCTGGACACCGTCTTCGAAAAGGGTTCGACCCGTGATCTCAGGCAGGTGGCGGCGAACGGAGGAGTCGCCGGCCTCATAGCTGTGCTTTACGTCCTGCGGCCGGACACCGCCTGGCAAGCCGCATATCTAGGGTCGGTCGCGGCGGTGACGGCAGACACATGGTCCACGGAGCTGGGCGTGCTCCTCTCGAACAGACCGCGGCATCTGCTCACGATGCGGCCGGTGCCCCGCGGGACCTCGGGCGGCGTTTCGCCGGCCGGAACGCTGGGCGGAGCTTTAGGCGCGCTGCTCATCGCGCTTGCCGGCGCCGCATTCCAGCCCGAAATTCTGCTCAAGCCCCTGCCCCTTGTGCTGTTCACGCTCGCGGGTGTCGCGGCCTCGCTGGTGGACAGTCTGATCGGCGCGACGGTTCAAGCGCAATACCGCTGCGGCGCTTGCGGCGCGGTGACGGAGAAGCGCACTCATTGCGGCGCGCCCGCCCTTTTGAGGAGCGGCAGGAGATGGATCACCAACGACGTCGTCAACACAGCCTGCGCGGGCGCCGGAGCTGTCCTGGGATGGCTGGTCGGATTTTTCCTCTGAGAGCGATTCAACCGCCTTTCGGAAGAACCGTCAACTCCGTAGATTCACATAGAAAAATGCGCCGCACCCGAACGAACAAATACGGATACCCGCGGAAAGCTCGAGTCACGGCCGCTCTGCCCATGCTTCTCCCGACGATGCTTCTGGCCGCGGCTCTCACCGGTTGCGAGCGGGAAGAACTGGCCCCGGCGGTCGCGGACACCGTCCCGCCCCTGCCGCCGGCGGGCCTGGTCGTGGAAAGCGCGCGCGACGGTTTCGTGTTGATAGGATGGCTGCGCAACACGGAAAGCGACTTCGGCGCGTATGTGGTTTACAGGGCCGAGGAAGCCGCGCCCGGAAACTTCATCGCGGTGGACACCATTGCGAGAAACTACCATATCGACGGGATGCGCGGCTACGACACTTTGTACTTCTACCGCGTCACCGCGGTCGATCACAGCGGCAACGAAAGCGAGCCGTCGACGACCGTCTCCACCCGATCGCCCAACAGGAACGCTCCCGAAACTCCGGGCGCTTTTCTCGCGCAGGGCCGGAATCAGGAAGGCGAAACCGGCGTGCGACTCGAGTGGCAGCAACCGGAGGAATTCGATCTCGAGGGGTATGAAATCCATCGCTCGGAGCTTCCCGATTTCACTCCCGATGCGTCCACCCTGTTCGCGTTCACCGAGCGCGCCCTGTTCGATGACACTTCGACGGGACCCGGCAGTCCGCGCCGATACTACGCGGTTGTCAGCAGGGATCGCGGCGGTCTGACCAGCGTTCCGAGCGAAGCGCTCTCGGACATAGTCGCGGAACTCCCGGCAGCGGTAACGCCTGCGGACGGCGCACAACTCACGGCGGCGCCTGAATTCGCCTGGCACGGAGTTCCGGGCGCCGTTTCCTACCGGATCAGCGTGTCGCTTGCGCCCTCCTCGGAGGTGATCTGGAACAGCGCCGTCCCGGCCGAGGGAAATTCCCTGCACAAGCTTTCCTACAAAGGACCGGTGCTGTACCGCGGCCGTTCCTATTACTGGCGCATATCCGCCTTCACGCGCACTGACGGGCGGCCCAACGCCGTCACGCGCGCCTTTCTCTTTCAGATCATCTGAACGAATCCATGATATCGATCCGCAACCTGACGAAAAGCTACAACAGCAAGCCGGCGCTGACCGGAATCAGCTTCGAGGTGCAACGCGGTGAGATAGTCGGATACATAGGTCCGAACGGCGCCGGCAAATCCACAACCGTAAAGATAATGGCGGGAATACTGCAGCCGACATCCGGGGAGGTGCGCGTGGCCGACATAGACGTAGTGCGCTCTCCCGAAAAAGTCAAACCGCTGCTCGGCTACGTGCCTGAGACCGGGGCGGTCTTCGAAGCTCTGTCGCCTTCCGAATACCTGCTCTTTGCCGGCCGGATGCAAGGCCTTGCGGACGATACCATACGAAGGCGCAGCGCGCTGCTGTTGAATCACTTCGGACTGTCGAAGGTTTCGGGAGCGCTGATGACCACATTCTCCAAGGGAATGAAACAGAAAGTCATAATATCGACGGCGCTCCTGCACAATCCGGGCGTGTACTTCTTTGACGAACCTCTGGACGGACTGGACGCGCATGCCACCGTGATGTTCAAGGAATTGTTAAGGCATCTCGCCATACGGGGCAAGACGGTGCTGTACTGCTCGCATCTCCTCGACATCGTGGAGCGCGTATGTCATCGCATCATCGTCATTAAAAACGGATCAATTCTCGCCAAAGGCAACATCGGAGAATTGCGCGAGCTGACGCGGCAGAATACACTCGAGGATGCGTTCGGCGTCCTTACCGAATCCGAGGAAGTCGAGGAAAAAACCCTGCGCCTGCTCGACGACCTTGATGCGGCAGCTTCCTGATGTTCAATGCGGCGCGCTATAGAGCATTCCTCGCATCATCGGCCCTGCTGCTTCTGTGCCATCCGATTACAGGGCGGTGTCAGACATCCACGGACACCGTATCCGCGCTGCGCGGACTTCCCTCGCTGAACATCTCCTTCGAGCGCATGGTCAACACGTACTTGTGGAACATTTCCGGGCTCTATTCAACGTCCGGAAGCCCATGGCGCGTGACGGCACGGGAACGGTTCCTGCGCACGCTGATCAAGACCGGGAGGGATTTGACACGCGACGAACAGAACTTCTCCGCTGAATTTGAAACGGACCTGGCGCCGCCGCTCATGGCGACCGCATCGGTGTCGTCGTACATCTTCTCCGACAACCGTTCGATCGCGCTCAACTCGCTGACGGGCAACAAGCTTCTCGCCGGAGTCAAGTGGACTCCTCTCGAGCAGTTCTCGCTGAGTCCCATGGCCGGGTATTCGTTCGACAATCAGCAGGGATCTCTGGACCGCGGATTCATGTACACCATCGATGCGTCGCTGCGGGAGATGCGTCTGGGCGACACCAGGATTTCGGCCGTCGCTCACGCCGCCGCGGAGGACATCAGTCCCCGCACATTGGAGGACCACCGCCTGAACGGAGAATCGGCGACGATTCTGGGAACTTCGGCGGGAAACCGCGCCCGAGTGTTTCTGCGAAGAAGCAGGAGGGATTATTACCCCGGCATCGCGGACGAGGCCGGCAACAGAGAAATCGAATCGCGCATCGAATTTTCAACCGGCGGCGCCGATTACGTAGACTACCGCCTTTCGAGGAATTTGAAGATTGCGGCTTCGGTCGACGCGATGCAGCGCTCGATAAGCAAACGCACGATCGGCGCGGATCCGACGCCCGAAAGACCGGTTTTCGACGGCAATGTCGACGAATTCCGTCTCGCGGGCGGCGGCTCGATCGAGTACGGCTCCGAATCGGGAAGCACGGTTCGCATCCGCATCGAAGTGGGAGAAAGAAGCGAAACGCATTCCATCGCAAAGAATTCCAACGTATCCGACATTGTTTTTTCGCGCCAGCAGCGCCTGGAGGAGCAGAAGAACAACAACATCCTGCAGACACAGCTTTCGGCGCAGGTTTTGCATCCGTTCAGCGGGAGCGACACACTTTCTCTGGCCGCCTCGGCGGTAAAGTTGGTTTACGACACGCCAAGCTCGTCAAATCACGACGACCGCGATGAATTGTTATTCCTGGCCGCGCTGCGCTGGACCAAGCGCCTGAATCCCTGGCTGCTCGCTTCGCTGGCCGGCGACGCCCAGCTCAGGCACACGGTTTTCATTTTCGGCGAACGCAGCGCGAACAATACATGGAACCGTGTTTTCCGTATTTCGCCTTCCGTGGCCTTTCATCCTGGAGAGAGCTTCTCATCGGTGAATCATGCCGAGGTGACGGCGAACTACACGGTTTACGATTTCGAGCGGATATCCTCGCCGCAACCCAGCTTCTCCTTGAGACAGGCGGTTTTCGCGGACTCCACCTCGATCAAGATCTCGTCGACTATGCGCTTCGAGATGCAGGCCCAGCTTCGTCTCTACGAGCAAGGGGAAATAAGCTGGAGCGCCTTCACGCTGCGGCCTTTGTCCTTTCATGACGAACGCAGCATCATGGCGGTTCTGCGGCACCGGCTGCGGGGATTCTCTTGCGCCGCGGGTTTCAGATTGTTCAGGCAGGCGCGTTACCGGTGCGAGGGCAGGGCAAAGAATCTGGAGGCCACGCTGAACAGTTACGGACCGGTCGGCAGGGCCGAGCTGACATGGCGCGGCGTGTCGCTGATCGCCGACGGATGGTATCAGATCACGGAAACGACCTCCGCATCCGCGGGAGTCACGCCTAATCTTTCCCTGCGTCTACTCTGGAATCTGTAGCGCGGATTTGATAACTTCACGCAATGACGGCGAACGCCCCACGCGATACCGACGATACAATGCCAGTGCTCGAGCGCTCGATCAGCATTGCGAGCAGCCGTTCCAACATCAGAAGCGTCGAAGATTTCCTTCTGCGGATACACGACGTTATGGAATTCAAGCCATCGGTATTGGATCGTATAATGATTTCCGTGACCGAAGCGGTAAACAACGGAATCATACACGGGAACAAGACGGATCCCGATAAACTCGTCCATCTCAGCTGCACATGCACCTTGAATCACGCCCGGTTTGAAATCCGCGACGAAGGCAACGGCTTCTCTCCCGAGGATGTGCCCGATCCGCTGGCCGAACAGAATCTCCTGAAGGAAGGAGGGCGCGGGTTGCTGATAATCCGCGCCATGATGGATTCGGTTGCTTTCCGGAAAAACGAGAAGGGCATGACGCTGATTCTCGACATAGACCTGAAGGGCGAAGTTAATTGAGGCAGGGGTGAAAGTTTTCATCAGCCGTTTTCTACCGGTCGCAGCGGCGTTCCAGTTGTTGCTTTCAGCCTGCCACGCTCAGCGAGCATCCGGAGAAACCGCCGATATCGACCCGCTTTACCTGATAGACACACCGGTAGCCGGCATACTGCCCACGACCTCCGGGGCCATCGAGGCGAACCTGTATCCCGAGGGCGGCTTGTTGTTGAGCGTCGTATACGGTTTGCGTAAAAATCTCAACGTCGGTATGTCGTTCGGCGGCACCCGAATCATCGGTTCGGGAGGAATAACCTGGAACCGTCTTCCGGAAATCATGGTGCGATACCGCTTATACGAAGAAACAGACATTTATCCCGCTCTGGTGCTCGGTTTCGATTCGCAGGGACGGGACGGATATGTTCCTTCAGACAAACAATACGCCGTGAAAGGACCGGGATTTTTCGTGGCGGCGAGTAAAAACTACGCCCTGCTCGGCTGGATCAGTTTTCACGGCGGGCTGAACTATTCGATAGAACGAGCCGACAGAGACGGAAGCCCGAACCTGTACCTCGGAATGGAAAAGACCATCGGCCCCATCGTCTCCGCGCTCGGCGAGTACAATTTCGCTTTCGACAACGATAAAAATGCTCACGGCTTTTGGAACGGCAATCTCGGCCTGGGAATTCGAATCGCCACCAGACTCGGTTTCAGCGTGGATTTGCTCTGGAAAAACCTTCTGACAGCAAATCCTTATTACCCGGTCACAATCCGGGAACTGAAAATCCAGTACGTGCGGTACATGTGAGTGTATGATTTTTCGAAGATCCTGTGCGGCCGAGTGGTCATCCCAGGACAGCCGAAAGCAGGACTCATCCTCGATTTTGCCGATTTGCCTTGATTTACGCGTTTGATGTTCGTTTATTACAGCCAAGACATCCGGTATAATTTTTGCTGTATTATACTCGGAACAATAACGAGCGTATGAGGTTTATGCCATGAAACGGTTCGCGCTTTTAACTTTATCGGTCTTCGCATCAGCCATCCTTGCCATCGGAGCCTCCGGTTGCTACACGCAGATCGCCGTGAGAGAATCCTGGCCGAGAGACGACTACAGACAGGAATACCCGGAGTATTCGGAGACTTACAGCGACTCCGGAACCACGATAATCAACAATTACTACGGCGGATATCCCCGGTCGAGCACATATTTCCACTTTTATTACCCTTCGCGTTGGAGTTACATGTGGTCGAGCTACTACGACCCATGGTATTCCGACTGGTACAGCCCATGGTCATGGCGCTCCTCCTGGGGTTATTGGGATCCATGGTACTGGGGACCCACGGCCTACTATTACGGCGGCGGGTATTACAATCCGTGGTATGTCCATTACCCATATCATCGCTACTGGGACAACTACTACTCCCTGCCCATGGCGACCAGGACCAGGGGATTCGGCGCCACGCGCACCAGAGACGGACTGCAGGGCGAGTACGGAACCACGCGCGCCCTCTCCCCGTCCTCGCGTGAAAACGCAATACGCGCCACTTCCACGCGCAGCAGATCGACGGAAATTTACGATCGCATCTCCACGCGCAGCAGAGACAGGTCCACGATAGATGCGGGCGGTTCCACCATCGACGCCGGCAGGACCAGGGACCGCTCCTCCACAGCGCCCGCCGGCGACACAAGGTCCAGAGAGCGCGTTAACACGACGCCGGACAACAGCGGCTCCAGGGATAGATCCGTTTCCCCGCCGAGCGACAACCGCAGCAGGGAGCGCTCTTCACCGCCGCCTAGCGACACTCGTTCACGCGAGCGATCCTCTTATTCGCCGCCATCCAGCTCCCAACCGTCATCCGGGTCTCGCAGCGGCGGATCTTCGGGCGGATCTTCAAGATCCTCCGGTTCATCCGGATCGTCGGGACGAAGCCGGACCCGGTGATTGTACCGCCGGCCGATCATTTTTCCGGACAAGCACAACAGACCATAACCAAGAAAACGGGTTTTTTATGAAAACCGCCGGATATTTCATCACCACCCTGCTCGTAACGCTGGCTGTCTCAGTGCCGGCCGGCGCTCAATCGATCGAAGACGCTCTCAGGATATCGCAACCGCCGCAATATATCAATGCGCGTTCATCCGCTATGGGAAACGCGTTCATCGGCGTCGCCGACGACTTTTCGGCACTGTACTGGAACCCTGCGGGCCTTGGACAGCTTCGCGAGTCGGAATTTTCGCTGGGTTTGACCAGCCTCACCGTCAAGAACAACGCATCCTTCCTGAACTTCTCGACGAGCTTCGACGACGGAACCACCCATCTCAACAATCTCGGCATCGTGCTCCCGTTCCCGGTTTCGAGAGGCAGCTTCGTGCTCGCAGCCGGGTATAACCGTCTCAACAACTTCACACTGCCGTTGAGCACCGAAGGATACAATCCTTTCAGTTCGATACAACGTTCCCTGTACAATCCCGATGACGAGGATCAGGATCTCGCCTGGAAACTCGGGCTCGAGGATACGCTGGTTCTCACTCTCCAGGAAACCGGCCGGCCGGGATGGGAAGCGATATTCATCGACGGCGACGTCTATCAAATGCAAGAAGTGTTCGAGACCGGAAATCTCGGTCAGTGGTCCTTCGGAGGAAGCCTTGAAGTCGCCAGGAACCTGATGTTGGGCCTCGCGTTCAACATTCTCAACGGCAGCTACAGATTCGACCGCACGTTTGTCGAAACCGATCCCGGCGATGTTCACAACGGAGCCATCGTAGGCGACGGCGGATCGCCCGGCCGAGTGGTTGAAAGAACCGATTTCCGGCGTCTCGATGTCCGACAGACTGTGAACCAGGATATCGCCGGCTGGAACCTGAAACTCGGCATGCTCTACAACGTCGGCAGCATCGCCCGACTCGGTTTCTCCATTCAGTCCCCGAACAGCGTCACAATCGTCGAGGACTACTCCATCAGCGGCGCAAGCCGATTCGCCACGGGAAGCATGTCTTATGACGCCCCGGCGCTGGCGAGCGAATACGACGTGACCACCGGCTGGGTTTTCGGTTTCGGCGCCTCGGTTTCACCACTGTCTTTCCTGAGGATCAGCGGCGACGTGGAATTTGCCGATGCCTCGGGAATCGAGTTCGACAACAGCAGCGTCTTCGGACTCACTTCGTTGAATTCCGACATCAAAAGGAAGCTTCGTACAGCCACGAGTTTTCGAGGAGGCATGGAGGTCCGCGTTCCCTCGACGGATCTTTTCCTGAGAGGCGGATTCGGGTACTCGGTCTCGCCCTGGAAAGACGACCCGTCGGATTTCGACGCCAAGACCATCTCTTTCGGCGCCGCATACCTGTTCGACGAGCGTTTCATGCTCAACGCCTCGCTGGCATCGACCACCTTCAAAGCGTTCAGAATCATTTACCAGGAACCGAACGAAGCGGTGAGTAACGATGTCCTGCGCATAAACGAAGACATCAGCCGGCTCGCGATCATGCTGTCTCTGGGATATCGGTTTTAAAAACATCCCGATCTGAATCCGGTTTTCCTATCGGTTTTCATTCGCAAATTCAACTTCAAGACGGCGCCGGAGAGGACTTTTCCGGCGCCGTCGAAGTTTATTGCCGTTTCCACCGCGAAAAACGCACGTCGGCTATTTATGGTTTTGCATACATGCTTCATTTCCAATATATTGCATGGCTACGATGAGAAATCTTAGAATATCCGGAGAAATACTATCATGGGCATGATGACTAAAATGCGCGACAATGCGCACGTGTTCATCATCGCGTTCGCTGTCGTCTTCATCGCCTTTTGGGTCGTCAGCGATATCGATATCAGATCGGTGTTCCAGAGTTCCGCCGCGGAAATCGGCAATATCGACGGGCGCTCGATCACCTATCAGGAATTCCAACAAGTGCTCGACAACGTCATTGAAGACCGTAAAAAGCAGAACGAGGGCAAGGATCTCGACGAGAACACCATCCTCTCGCTGCGCGAACAGGTCTGGAATGACTATGTCACGAATGCCGTCCTCCAGCGCGCCGCCAAGGACATGAATATCACTGTCAGCGACCAGGAAGTCATGGATTGGGTGACCGGAGACTCTCCGCCTGAGATGTTGGCACAGTACTTCAGGGATTCCACGGGACAATTCAACCGGGCTCAGTACGAGCAGTTCCTTCAAAATCCCGGCGCCGAAAACATTCCCGTGCTGGTGCAGATCGAGAGCCGTCTGAAGGACGACATTTTGCGCCAGAAGCTGACCAGCATACTGACTTCCTCGGTCATAATCACCGAACAGGATCTGAGAACGCGTTTCGGCGATCAGAATCTGCAGCTCGCCGCCAAGTACGTTCTATTCGAACCACGCATCTTCGCGGCCAGGGATACGGCGGCGCCGAGCGAGGACGAGTACGCCGCTTACTACAAGAAGAACAAAAAGCAGTTCAAGACGAAGGAAATGCGCAAGCTCAAGTACGTCCTGTTCCAGGAGCTGCCTTCGGCCGAGGATTCGGCGTCCATACGCAACGAGCTTCTGACCCTGGCCGAGGAAGCCCGGCAGGGTAAGGATTTTATGGAGCTGGTCAAACAGAACTCCGAACAGCCTTATCAGGACAATTGGTTGAACCGCCAGATGATGTCTCCCGACCTTGTGAAGCAGGTCTTCGGGCAACCGGTCGGTTCCATCGTCGGGCCCGTGCCGAACGAGATCGGATACTCGATTTACAAGATACTCGAGGAAAGAGCCGGCGAAGAGGTCCTGACCGAAGCTTCGCACATCCTGTTCCGCACCGATGCCGAACAAAACGACGCGGAGCAGAAGCGCAAGGCCGAGGAAGCCCTGCGGCAGGCGCGCGGAGGCGCCGATTTCGGCGCTTTGGCGGGCCGCCTCTCCGAAGAACCCGGCGCCAAGGATCGCGGCGGATCTCTCGGCTGGTTCGGCAAGGGCAGGATGGTGAAGGAGTTCGAGGATGCCTGCGCTAAAGCCAAAATCGGCGAGATCGTCGGTCCCGTGAAGACCAATTTCGGATACCACGTAATAAAAGTAACAGGCAGATCATCGCAGGAAATCAAGGCGGCCGAGATCCGCATGACGATAAAGGCCGGCTCGCAAACGGTCAACGCGATCAGGGAAAAAGCGGAATCATTCCGCTATTTCGCCGAAGAATCAAGCTTTGAGAACGAGGCTGCGCAGCAGAAACTTGAAATCCAGGAAACGCCCGAATTCGCTCTCCAGTCCGGCTCGTCCTATATACCCAACATCGGCGTCAATCCCGCTCTTCTCAAATTCACGTTCGATAACGGCGTCGGCACGATAAGCGATGTTTATAAAGCGACGAACGGCTTCGTCGTAACAATGGTCTCCGACATACTGTCGGAGGGTTACCGGCCTCTGGAAATCGTGAAAGAGCAGATCAAGCCGCAAGTCGTCTATGAAAGACAGATGGCGAAAACCCTCGAAACAGCAAGAAAGGCCGCAAAACCTGGCGCGTCTCTCGACCAGATAGCCGGCACAAACCCCGAATTGAAAGTCGAGTTCACTGGTATGTTCACGCCCCAGGCGGGCGCGCAGGCGATCGGCCGGGACGAAGCTTTCACGGGAAAAATTCTGGGCCTGCCGCAAGGCAAGCGTTCCGAACCCTTCCGCGGACTCAGAGGCGTGTATGTCATAGAGGTCGTCAACAAGCCCGCTTTCGACGAAACGGCATACAAGGTGAAAAAAGAGCAGCTACGCCAGGAGATTTCCCAGCAGTTGCAAACGGAATTCATTCAATCCTGGCTGGATGAGATGCGCGAACACGTAGACATAGTCGACAACCGCGACCGCTTCTTCCGCTGACGCCTTCCTCCCGCATCCCGGCGCGAGGAGAAGCGGCATGGAGATCATGAAGAACCGGAGATCGGGCCAGGCGACGGCTTGTCTCCGGTTCATTTTTTTCATATTGCCCGTGTCGATTCTGACGGCTCAGGAAAGGCCTCTCGCCATCACGCCTTTCGTCAACGTAATCTCATCCGCGCGGACATATACATCGCCCTTCGCGCAGGACCCTTCCGGCAGAAACGCATCCACCGATTTCGGCGCCTTCCTGACCGGCCGGCTCGCATTTTCCTGGTCCTACTCGACAAACGGCCGCCTGCAGGCAAGTGTGGAATACCTCGACAACGAGGAAGAACGAGAAGACTATAACGGCACGATTTTAAGGGAGGGATTCGGCATCGGCGCGCTCGAGCTTTGCGTCCAATACGTGCTCCCCTTCAGCGGACGGAGATTCCTGCTGTTCATGGGTGGCGGAGGAGGGCTGTACGCGGGCACACGCACTCACGCGCTGGCTGATGAAGTGTCCAAGGCGGAAATGTCCGCCATATCCGCGGGCATCCTGGCGGTTTTCGGCATGGAATACTTTCTGACACCGGCGGTCTCGGCCATAGCGGAAATCAGATATAGGGATCCTCAAATTCAGAGCCGCAACGCGTTCGGGCGTCCCAGCGTGGTATCGAACGGAATCACATACCCTCTCGAGCAGAGGCCTTTCGATTCCCGGATCAATGTGAACGGGAACGTCTACAGTCTGGGACTGTCCTTCCACTTCTGAATCACATTCTTTCGGGCGCGGAGATCCCGAGCAGCCCCAGGCCGTTGGCCAGAACCTGTCTTGCCGCCCTGCAAAGCTCGAGGCGCGCGCGCGACAGGGCTTCGTCGCTCGTGACGACGCGGCAATCGTGGTAGAACTTGTGGAACTCCGTTGCCAGAGCGTGCAGGTAATTGCAGAGATGATGCAGCTCGTAACCCGATGCGCAGGTCCGTATCGTTTCAGGAAATTCGAGAAGGGTTTTGATAAGCGCGGTTTCCGCGGGATGCTTCAGAGCCGACAGATCCGCCTCCGAATTCCGCGACAGCCCCTCCGACTCCGAGAAACGGATGATGCCCGAAATTCTCGCATGCGCGTACTGCAGATAGTAGACGGGATTGTTCTCGCTCTGTTCCTGAGCCAGTCTGATGTCGAACTCCAGCTGCGCGTTTGCCCCGCGCATGACGAAGAAGTACCTGACCGCGTCGGCGCCTACGTCCTTTATCAGATCGTCGAGATAATAGACATTGCCGGAGCGCTTGCTCATCCGAACGGCTTCGCCCTCGTTTACGAAACTGACCATCTGATGAATTATCACGTCAACATGATCCACGGGAAGTCCCAGCGCCTTGACGCCGGCCAACACGTCCGGGATGGTCGCGATGTGATCCGCGCCGAATATGTCTATTATCTTGTCGTAACCCCTCAGCACCTTGTCCCTGTGATAGGCTATGTCGGGGAGTCGATACGTCGGCTCTCCGGATGCTTTAACGACAACTCTGTCTTTATCCGCTCCGAACTCGGTGGTTCTCAGCCACAGAGCGCCTCCCTCCTCAAAGACCAGACCGCGCCGCCGGAACTCGTCGATCACGAGATCAATGCCGCCGTTCCTGTAGAGCTCGTCTTCGTTGAAAAATTCATCGTGCCGCACGCCCAGCGATTCCAGGGTTGTCTTGATGGACGCGAAGCACCACGCTTCTCCGCGGCGCCGGAAAAAATCCGGCGGTTCGTCTCGTTTCGAATCGCCGAATTCGCCGAATATCTGATCGGCGATATCCCGTATGTACTCGCCGGCGTACTCGATGTCCTCCGTCCTGAAGGGCAGACCGCAACGTTCCAGATATCGGGCGCGCACGGTTCTGCCCAGGGCGGCCATCTGGTTTCCGGCGTTGTTGAAATAGTACTCCCGCGTCACATTCCAGCCGGTCCACTCCAGAACCGAACAGAGAGTGGCGCCTATGCATACCTGCCTACCGTGGCCCGCGTGCAGCGGACCGGTGGGATTCGCGCTCACCCATTCCACGTTGACGCGCCGACCGGCGTCCCCTGAGGTTCTTCCGTACCGTTCGGCCTGGGTAAGAATTCCGCCGAGCGCCCGGTGGAGATATGCATCCGAGAAGCGGAAATTGATGAAGCCCGGTCCGGCGATCTCCACGGCCGACAGCATTTCCGGATCACGCTTCATCGCGGAAACAATCTCTTCCGCCACCGCCCTTGGCGGCTTTTTCGCCGCTCGCGCGAGCGTCATCGCAACATTGGTGGCAAGGTCCCCGTGTTCGGCGGTTTTCGGGCGTTCGAACGGTATGGAACCGTCCGGCTCGGGAAGACCGGCGGATTTGATGGCCGCCGCAACCAGCGCGTTCAGATATTCCTTCATCGCCCTGCGCGGGCGGAGCCGCCGGAGAGATCATCGGAATCTTCCACGGTTTCCGACGGAGCGTCACCCCAGAGTCGTTCGAGATCGTAATAGCTCCTGACGCGCGGCTGGAAAACGTGGCACACGACGTTCACGAAGTCCAAGAGAACCCATTGAAGCGCGGCGTAACCCTCCTTGCGCCACACTCGTGCGTCCAATTCGCGCATGCCGTCGTCCACGGCATCCGCGACCGCTTTCACCTGTGTGTCGGAGTCGCAGGAACAAATGACGAAGAAGTCCGTTACATCCGACAGGTTGCGCAGATCCAGAATTTTTATCTCGCGCGCTTTTTTCCTCAGCGCGCAATCGGCGATCGCGCGCGCTGTTTCATGTGATGTCAAGGATCGAGGCCTTCTTACTGATAGGGTTTCAGTTGCTGGTAATCCCTGCCGATGATCACCGATACGGTCAGGTGATAATCCGGATTTATCTGGGTCTGAACGTTTTTCTCCTCTATACCGAGTGCCCGCGCCACTTTCGCAGCCGAGGCCCTGTCTCCCACGCGGTCCACCACCACCGATTCCACGACGTCGAAAGAGGTGTGGTTGGACGACTGCACAACGTCGAACCTGCGCTTCCGCAGATATTCCGTGAATCTTTGCGCGACTCCCGGCACGCCGCATCCGTTCAGTACATCGAGCTGTATGACTCGGCCTTCCGGGGAAAATCCTTCCGAGTCGGTCGTGTATTCCACCGGTTTGTTCAGCAGTGTCGTATTCACAAATGAATAGATCAGAAAGACCACCACCGCCCCCAGAACAACGATTACGATGTTGAGTAGGAGTACTTTTGGGTGGAGTGTTTTATCCCGCTTTCCGGCCGCCATAGCAATCAGTTGTCAAAATACGAAAAAACCGGGTGTTCCCCACCCGGTTTCTTTCATGCCGCCTGAGATGTGCCGCAGTCGTTTCAGTCGTCCGTCCACAGGCTGTTGAGCCCGTAAGGATATCCATATCCCCGTGTGAACGGATTCACGGCCGATGGAGGCAGTTGTCTGAACTGCAGATGTATCCCGAAATCTTTCGACGGGCGGTATTCCAAGTCCGCCCGCTGGAGAAAAATTCCGCTGAAATCGGCTCGCGAGTTCTTCGATAGGGAACCGAAAGGAGTGTACATGAGAGAGACGTCGGCTCTCAGTGTCAGCGGCTCCGAAATTTTGTACATCAAGCTGTTTGTGTACATGGAATATCCCAGATCCTGCCCTCCGAAGCTTGCATACCCCATCGATACGCTGTGCGACATGCTGAATCGGGCCGGATCGAACAATCCCCCCGGGAAGTCGCTTGAAGACGGCTTGACGGTCTCCGTGGCGGACGGTCTGCGCGGCTCCTGGCCGCGGAATTGCGCTCGAGAGGAAAGCGCGCCCGCAACAAGTAAAACCGCCGCCGAAAGAGCCGCGATATGAAAATTAAGTCTCATCGGGTTCCATTCTCCATAACAAACAATGATATTTTGTTGCCAGGTAAAAAACAAGTCAAAAGCGCTGTTATTTCTCTCGTTCGGACAGGAAACCTTGGCCTGGATGGGCTGGTTTTTTTTTCACGAGTAAACCGTTAAAGCGAGGATACTTCCAAAAAGTCAAGACCGCTCCCGATTTTTTACCTGTTGAAAATGACGGACTCCCGCTCTATACTGCGTTCGGCCGTTCTTGCGCCCCGCGTGTTGATAACTTGTTGACAACAATTCGTGGGACGGGCGGACAGCGACCCCCAACCCGAGGCGCTGGAGCGGCCTGGCCGGAGTAGCCCACACACGCCAATGTTAATTCTTCATTAACAAACAGATACGTGTGGGCGGTAGTCGAGCAATCCGCAAAATCACTATATATTCAACAAAACAGGCGACACGCGCGCATTTTCAATACGTGTGTGGATAACAAGGATTTGAACGTGGAAACGACCGAATCAGTCGAAAGCGTAACAGCCGCGGAACTAGTCTGGGAACTCTGTCTCCAGGAGGTCCGCGGCAAAATTAAACCACTCTCTTTCAAGACGTGGTTCGAACCACTTATCCCGACACGCTTTGAAAACTCTCTTCTGACACTCGAGGCCCCGAGCACGTATTTCTACGAATGGCTCGACGAACACTATTTCGACCTCATACAGACGACATTGCGATCAGTGGCCGGCGAGGGTACGCGCTTACAATATGCCGTCAGAATCCCCCGGGAAACGCCCGGAATCGACCTGTTGGCCGACAAAACGGAGACAAGCGGTCCCGACCGGGAAGCTCCGGTTCGCAAGGAAGCGGAAAAGAAATCCGGTCCATTCGTTTCCCAGACACTGGATACAAAATTCACTTTCGAAAATTTCATCCGGGGAGATGGAAATCAATTCGCCCGCGCCGCGGCTTTGAACGTCGCGAGAAATCCGGGTGAAACGGCCTTCAATCCGCTTGTGCTATACGGCGGCGTCGGTCTCGGAAAAACACACCTCATACAGGCAATCGGCAACAGCATAATCCAGTCGCACCCCTCGAAGAGGGTTTGCTACGTCTCCAGCGAGAAGTTCACAATCGATTTCGTTGAGTCCATAGAAAAAAACAAAACCATCGTATTCTCCAATTTCTACAGGAACGTCGATGTTCTGATTGTCGACGACATACAGTTCTTCTCGGGCAAGGAGCGAACACAGGACACTTTCTTTCACACTTTCAACGCTCTCTACCTTCTGAAAAAACAGATCGTGCTTTCGTCCGACAGGCCGCCGAAGGAATTGAGCGGACTTGACGAACGCCTCACCTCCAGGTTCCAATGCGGGCTTACCGTGGACATTCAGCCACCGGACCTCGAAACCCGCATTGCCATTCTCCTGAAAAAGGCGGAGGACGACCATATCCTACTGCCGCAGGACGTAGTCGAGTACATCGCCTCCAACGTCAAGTCGAACATACGGGAACTCGAGGGGTGTTACATCGGCCTGATCGCCAGGCACACGCTGGAAAAAAAGCCGATAGACATCCAGCTTGCCGAGGTTGTTCTTAAAAACGTCGTTTCGGCCGATAAGAGGGAAGTAACCGTCGGACAGATCCAAAAGATCGTAGCCGACCATTTCAAGGTATCCGAGAACGCCCTGCGAGCAAAAACACGCAGGCAGGAGATCGTGCTTCCCCGGCAAGTCGCGATGTACCTATCGAAATCATTCACGCGGGCCTCCCTTAAAACCATAGGACTTCACTTCGGCGGAAGGGATCACAGCACAATCATACACGCCTGCAAAACCGTCGAGGCAATGCTCGGCGACGACGAAAGCATCCGATCCCACGTGGAACAACTGGCCCGGCAGATATCCTTCATATCCACATAAGTATCAACACGCCTGTTAATAACGCGTCAGTTCGGCCGCCCAGCGTGAAGAAGGCGGCCTTTTCATTTGAATCGTCCGCCGCAAACACTTCTTCTCGTTTCTTATTCGAGCGCCTGACGCGACATCAACCTCTTGCTCACATTCAGAGATACTTTAACGGGTCACCTTTATTCTCTTCGTTTCAACGATCTTCACGCACGAAAAAGGTATTTTCAACATATCCACACACCTAATAACAAGTACAAGTTTTTTAGAGAGTTCAAAAGTTTCTAATTATTATGCGGCTGACTTGTGAAAGGCGGGAAAATCCGGAATTTTGGAAGGTCGACAAAACAGCTTAGGTTGCGTAAGGACGAGCGCCGCTAAGCTCGTTTTTTCGGCAAAGAGCGCTCCGCTGGAAAAAGCGACCGCTCGAAATTCAAGCTTGCTCGGAAATATGTCTTTGGATAGAGAAAGAAGCATCGGGGTCTTCGATTCCGGAATCGGCGGACTGACGGTTGTGAGAGCTTTGGCGAAACGGCTCCCGTTCGAAAACATTGTCTACTTCGGTGATACCGCGAGAGTTCCATACGGCAGCAAATCTTCGGAGGTGGTAAGAAGGTATGCGTGGGAAGACGCATCCTTCCTTATAGAGAAGGGCGTGAAGATGATTGTTGCGGCATGCAATACCGCCTCGGCCGTAGCTCTGGACGATCTTCGCGCCCGTCTGGACGTTCCCGTCGTCGGAATGATAACTCCCGGAGTACAGAAGGCGCTTCGCATAAGTTCGGAGAAAAGGATAGGTATCATAGGCACGCTTGCCACTATTGCGAGCGATGCGTATGCCAGGGAAATATCCACATCGGAACCTTCCGCGCGGGTTTTTTCGAAGGCCTGTCCCCTTTTTGTGCCTTTGGCGGAGGAAGGATGGGGTGAGCATGTCGTTTCGCGATTTGTTGCGGAGGAATACCTGGGGCCGTTTAAAAGGGAAGATATCGACTGCCTTATCCTGGGATGCACGCATTATCCGATACTGCGTTCCGTAATTCAGCAAGCCATTGGGGAAGATGTGCGTTTGGTAGACTCGGGCGAGGCGGCCGCCGATCAGGTTGCGGAAATTCTGGCCGTATACGACTTGTTGAACGACTCGAAAGATTCGCCCGCAATGTCGTACTATGTCTCCGATGTGCCGCAGCGTTTCAGAGAATTGGGTGAAATTTTCCTTGGAAAACCGGATATGAGCGTCACAAAAGTTAACCTGCCGTGATTATGCGGATAGGCGCGCATAGCACAAACAATCAAGCACCTTCAAAGGATCGAGATGAGAGAAAAACACGCTGAAACCCTGCTCCAATCATTCGAACGTCACCGGATCGAAGACTGGAAAAAGGTTGCCGAAGCTGAATTGAAAGGCGATAATCCGGAAAAACGTCTGACCGTAAAAACTCCGGACGGCTTTGAATTGCCGGCTTTATCCGACAGGGAGAACACCGTACGGACGCCCTCTTCCGCGACGCTTCCGGGAGAGCCGCCCTTTTTGCGGGGCGCAAAGAAAATCGGCGAGAGAAAAGACTGGGCTGTGAGGAAAATGGTAAGAAACGGTGACGCCGGCTTTATCGGCATGCTTGAATCCTGCGCGTCTGCTCCGGCGCCGCAGGAAGCGGAGCTTATCTTCCGGACCGGCGGTCGCGCCGGAAGCGTTGCCGCCATGCCGGGAACTCTTGCCGAAGCAATGCGCGCAGCGGAAGCAGCGAAACTTCCACTGCCCTCGCTTTTTCTGAACGCGGGCGAGGCCTCCGTCGCCCTGCTGGCCCTCCTGCACAGCGCGGAGATTGCGCAGTTCGGAGGATTGACCTTCGACCCCTTCGCCGTATGGCTCGAGGCCGGAAGACTGCATCCGGAACCGAGAGCCGTCTTCGACCTCCTCTGCGATCTGGCGCGCCGGGCGGAAGAATGGAAATCGCCCCTGCGGGTTTTTACTGCGGGCGGAGACTCGTATCACAACGCGGGCGCTCCGCCGTCCGTGGAGCTGGCATGCGTTATGGCCGCCGCTATCGCCTATTTGCGGGCAGCAAGGGAAAGGGGTCTGAGGGCTTCCGAATGCTGCCGCCGTCTGCAGCTTTCTTTTCCGATAGGAACATCTTTTTTTGCCGAAGCGGCAAAGTTGCGTGCGGCAAGGCTTCTGTGGTCCGGAATAGCGTCGCGTTTCGGCGCAACGGCGGAAGAGGCGTCGGCGGTTCATGTGCATGCGGGCGCATCCGTGTGGAGCATGACGAGTTACGATCGCCACGTCAACATGTTGAGGGGAACGGTGGAAACGCTCGCGGCCGCGCTGGGAGGCGCCGATTCAATATCGACGAGGCCTTTCGATGAAACCCTTTTGGAGCAAAGCGCGCTGGCTGCCAGGATGGCGGTAAACACTAGCCTGATACTCAAGCACGAGTCGATGATCGGGCGGGTGGCTGATCCTCTCGGCGGTTCATATACGCTGGAGAATATGACGCGTGAAACCGCGCGGCGAGCCTGGGAGGTTCTGAAAGACATCGAGAGGGATGGCGGATTTCCGGACGCGCTGCGATCCGGAAACCTGCAGGCGATGATTCTCGAGGCGAATGAAAGTAGGCGGGATGCCGTAGCGCGCAGGCGCGAGGTGTTCATCGGAGCAAATCAGTATCCGAATATGGCGGAGAACCTTTCCGGCGATACGGACGAGCGGATTGACGGCGATTCCGCGCGGGAAGAGGTTCCAAATTACGCCGATCCGATGCCCGTGGAGCTTGCCGAGGCGATGGCACAGCTCGAAGCGTGCTGCAGAAAAGGAATGGCGGGCGCGACACTGGCGATGGAGAGGGTTTTCAAGCTGGGCGGCGGCATGGTCGACGTCTTGAGGGCTCTTTATCCGGAAGAAGATGCGGCGGAAAAAATAAAACCGATCAGGGCGGAGAGGGGGCCGGAGCCTTTCGAACGGCTCAGGTCGGCCGTGGAGAGAACCGGCCGCCGGCCGAAAGTCTGGCTGGCTCAATACGGCCCGCCTGTGTGGCGAAGAGCGAGAGCCGCCTTCTCTTCCGGTTTCTTCGGCACGGCCGGCTTTGAAATCGTGGACGGAGGCTCTTTCGACACGCCGGAGGAGGCGTTCGGCGCCGCGCTCGACTCGTGCGCGGAAATCGTGGTCGCGTGCAGCGACGACGAAAGCTATCCCGGCACGGTTCCCCTGCTGGCCCGGGAAGCGGTAAAACGGAAACACAAACCGCTGATCATCGTGGCGGGTTTCCCGAAAGATGCCGTTGATGAATTGAAACGAGCCGGTGTGTTCGATTTCATCCACGTCAAGGCGGACGCTCTTGCCGTGCTCAAGTCCGCCGTTGAAGCGCTCGTGCCGGTCGAAAGGAAGGAGGCGAATCATGAAGCCTGATTTCACCACGTTATCCTTCGAAGAAATCTGCGGTGAACCCGGCGGGGAAAGCGCCCGCGGGAATGAAGCGCCGGATATAAAAACAGGCGGAGTCGGGGAGTGGATGACGCCCGAGCAGATTGGAGTCTTACCCGTCTACACGGAAGCCGATCTCGAGGAATTGGAACACACCGGATTTCTCTCCGGACTCCCGCCTTTCCTGCGCGGGCCTTATGCGACGATGTACACCGTCCGGCCGTGGACGATAAGGCAGTACGCCGGCTACTCGACTGCGGAAGAGTCCAACGCGTTTTACAGGCGCAATCTTGCCGCCGGACAAAAGGGCCTTTCCATCGCCTTCGACCTCGCCACGCACAGAGGGTACGACTCGGATAATCCGCGCGTTCTGGGCGACGTGGGAAAGGCGGGCGTCGCCATAGATTCGATATTGGATATGCGCATCCTTTTCGACCAGATACCGCTGGACCGCATGTCCGTGTCGATGACCATGAACGGCGCGGTCCTCCCGGTGATGGCGCTGTACATCGTTGCCGCCGAGGAGCAGGGCGTCCCCATGGACAAGCTGAGCGGAACCATACAGAACGACATTCTGAAGGAGTTCATGGTCCGCAACACGTACATATATCCGCCGGCGCCCTCGATGCGCATCGTTTCGGACATCATCGCCTTCACCGCAAAGCACATGCCGAAATTCAACTCGATATCCATCTCCGGCTATCACATGCAGGAAGCGGGCGCGACCGCCGACATCGAGATGGCGTACACGCTCGCCGACGGACTCGAGTACATACGGGCCGGAATCAAGGCCGGTCTGACCATCGATCAGTTCGCTCCGCGCCTTTCCTTCTTCTGGGGGATAGGAATGAACTTCTTCATGGAAATCGCAAAGCTTCGCGCCGCGCGGCTGCTGTGGGCGAAGATCGTAAACGATTTCGGACCGGTAAACCCGAAATCCATGGCACTGCGGGCGCACAGTCAGACCTCTGGATGGAGTCTGACGGAGCAGGATCCGTTCAACAACGTCATCCGGACCTGCGTTGAAGCCCTGGCGGCGGTCCTCGGCGGGACGCAGTCCCTGCACACGAACGCGTTGGACGAAGCCATCGCGCTTCCCACCGATTTCTCGGCGCGGATAGCCAGAAACACACAATTGTTCCTGCAGGAAGAAACTTCAATATGCCGTTTCATAGATCCATGCGGCGGATCCTATTACGTGGAACACCTTACCGACGCCCTTGCGCGGCGCGCGTGGAAACTGATAGGAGAAGTGGAGGAAATCGGCGGAATGACGCGCGCTATAGAGACCGGACTCCCGAAGATGCGAATCGAAGAGGCTTCCGCACGCAAGCAGGCGCGCATAGATTCCGGGAAGGATATCATCGTCGGCGTAAACGCCTATCGGCTCGAAAAGGAGGAGCCGATACCGATTCTCGAGGTGGACAACACGGCGGTTCGCGAAGCTCAGTTGACGCGGCTCGCAAAACTGCGGAACGAGAGGAATGAGGCGGAGACCCGCGAAGCTCTTGACGCCCTGGTTCTGGCGGCGTCGGGCGACGGAAACCTTCTGGATGCGTGTGTCCGGGCGGCAAGGGCGCGAGCCACGCTGGGCGAGATGTCGGATGCGATGGAGAGGGTATTCGGCCGCCACACCGCTGAAATCAGGTCAATCTCGGGAGTCTATATGAGCGAAGCCGGCGATGAAACCGATTTTCAGGAAGCTCGGAAAATGGCGGACGACTTCGCGGCAACAGAAGGACGGCGTCCGAGAATCATGGTTGCGAAGCTCGGCCAGGACGGGCACGACCGAGGAGCAAAAGTAATTTCGACGGCATTCGCCGACCTGGGTTTCGATGTGGATATCGGTCCGCTGTTCCAGACGCCGGAAGAGGCGGCCAGGCAGGCGGTGGAAAATGACGTGCACATAGTCGGAGTATCCAGCCTGGCCGCGGGCCACAAAACTCTTGTTCCGGCTCTGATAAATGCATTGAAAAAGCTCGGCAGAGGCGACATACTGGTTGTTGTGGGCGGCGTCATACCGACACAGGACTATGCGTTTCTGTACGATGCCGGCGTGGCGGCCATTTTCGGCCCTGGTACCGTGATCGCACAGGCGGCGCGAAAGATCATGCAAGTGATGTAGCGCCGCGCTTCCGTTGACCCTGCAAGGAGTAACGTCCTCATGTCCGAGTTCCGGCAGAATTATGCTACCAAGGAGTGGGTCATCATCGCTCCCGAGAGGGCGAAGCGCCCGAAGCGGCGCGAAGACGCAGCAGACAATTCGACCGAGAAACCTTCGTACTCGACCGAATGCCCGTTTTGTCCTGGAAACGAGGGCGAGACGGGTGTGGAGACGATGCGCTGCGGAGATGCGTTCTCGTGGCGGGTGCGGGCCGTAAGAAACAAGTACTCGGCGCTGGATCCTTCCAGATCGGTAGAACGCCGCCGCCGCGGCCGCTTTCTCGTTTCGGACAGTTTCGGCGATGCGGAAGTCGTAATAGAAAGCCCAATACACAACGCCTCTCTGGCGGATATGGACGCGGAAAGGATATCCGAGATTCTTTATTGCTATCGTGAAAGAGCTCTGGCTATCGGCGCCATGCGGAATGTGGCGATATACATGATATTCAGGAATCACGGTTCCGGCGCCGGCACTTCGCTGGAGCATCCGCACTCGCAAATCATCGCCTCGCCCATAATCCCGCCCCATATACGCGATCCGTTCCAGAAAGCGGCTCTGCACTACGATTCGTACGGCTCCTGCGTGTATTGCGACATGATAGAAGAGGAGATCAGTCAAGCGGAGCGCATTGTGACCGAGAACGATCAATTCGTCGTTTTCTGTCCTTTCGCTTCCCGGACTCCTTACGAGATACGGATCTACCCACGCAGACACGCGGCGAGTTACAGCTGGATAACGGACGAAGAAATACCAGCCTTTGCGCGCGTTCTCAGGGAATCATTGCGGAAGCTCCGCATTCTGTCGGGCGACCCGAGCTACAATTTCATTATCCGTTCCGCGCCGATCGGTGACGAGGATGTCCGGTACCTGCACTGGTATTTCGTTCTCATCCCGAAAATCAACACCCCTGCCGGTTTTGAAATAGGCAGCGGCATTTTCATAAATCCGTCTTCACCGGAAGAATGCGCGCGACAGTTGCGTGAAGCCTGACGCGACCCGCGCCCGGCTTCGAAACCTCCGTCAGCGAAGCTTCCAGCCGAGCATTTCGCGATACAACTCCTCGTTCGTCATGCTGTAGTGAAGCGGAGTTACGGACACCAAGTTGTTGCGCAGGGCGGTGTCGTCGGCTTGCGGGTCTTCGTCCCACATGTAATTTCCGAAAAGCCAGTAATAGGCTTTGCCGTTGGGATCGGCGCGGGTTTCGAAGCCGTCGTCCCACCAGGATTTCCCCTGCCGTGTAATCGCGACGCCTTTAATTCGTTCCGGAGGAATGTCGGGCACATTCACGTTGAGCAAGGCGCCGGGCGGAAGTCCGCGTTTCAGCACCAGCGCCGCGATTCTGCGGGCGTAAAGTTGAGCCCCGCGGAGATCCGCCTCAGTATCGTGGCTGGCCAGGGAGACGGCTATCGACGGTATGCCGAGCGTGGCGCCTTCCGTGGCGGCGGACACGGTGCCGGAGTAGATAATGTTGATGGCGGTGTTCATCCCGTGGTTGATGCCCGACACAACCAGATCCGGCTTGCGTTCCATCAGCGTGGTGACTCCGAGTTTGACGCTGTCGGCGGGAGTGCCCTCGACCGCCCAGCCGCGGAAATATTTTCCACGGCGAATTTCTCTGGCTCTCAACGGCATCTGCACCGTGATCGCGTGTCCGACGGCGCTTTGCTGCGTGGCCGGGGCCGCGACCACCACATCACCCAGCCGTCTCAACGTCTGCACGAGCGCGTAGATGCCGGGCGAGTCGTACCCGTCATCGTTCGATACCAGGATGAGAGGGCGCTGCGATGCCATTTTCAGGCGTTACTTCAGGATTTCCAGAAGCTCTATTTCGAAGATCAGGGTGGCGTTAGGCGGTATGACGTTGCCTGCGCCGCGATCGCCGTATGCCAGATCGGAGGGTATGTAGAGCATCCATTTGGAACCGACGGGCATCATGAGCAGGGCTTCGGTCCATCCTTTGATCACTCCGGTCACGGGAAATTCGGCCGGTTCTCCTCTCTTTATGGAACTGTCGAATTCGGTTCCGTCAATGAGTTTTCCGGTATAATGAGTCTTTACGCGGTCCGCTTCAACGGGCTTCGGTCCCTTCCCCTCCACCAGCACTTTATATTGAAGCCCGCTTGCGGTGGTCTTCACGCCGTCCTTATTCTTGTTTTCAGCCAGGAAAGCCGCGCCTTCGGATTTGTGCTTTTCGCCGGCCACGGCGCGCTCAGCCTCCTGCTTCTCCATCATTTCCTGTTGGAAGGAAACGACCACCTGTCCGGCCTGTTCTTCGCTGAGTCGTGTATTCCCTTTCAGAACATCACGCATACCGGCCGCGAGTTTGTCCACGTCGATGGTGAGAGACTGCATCTTGAAGTTCTGCCCGATGTTCATGCCGATCGCATAGCTCAAGCTGTCCAATCGTGTCGTGATGTCGATTTTCTCCTGTGCGGCGACGGGCATTGCCGTGAACGCGATCAGCGCGAAAATGATGATAGAGCGCATGGAATCCTCTGTAAGATGAATGATTGAGTACGAGAGCAACCTTTCCGAACCATCAGCATCGGAAAAGACACATAATTTAGCGATTTATCCGGCTTCGAAAAATACTCAAATCCTGCCGGGCCGCATCGCGGCCGCGGTTAAACCACCCACGCCTTTGTTTGTGGCTTCGACAGGAACACCGTCTTCTCTTCGGTCACCCACACGATTTCCTCGATAGTCGCCACCCCGTAGCCCGCTATCGGCAAGCGGGGTTCTATCGTAAACACCTGGCCGGCCTCGATACGGCCCCAGGGCAGTTTGCCGTAACGTTCCCAGCGCGGAAGAAGGCCCACGCCGCCGTCGTGAGCCGCGCGGCCGACCTGATGTCCGAGCGCGTGCGGGTATTCCGGATATCCGTTTTCAACTATATGAGAACGAGCGACGTCATCTACTTTCCAAGATACCGCGCCGGGACGCAAGCGCTCGGCTGCCATGCTTATGGATCGGCGTATGACGGCCATTCCCCTGTTCACCTCGGCAGGCGCTCCGCTTTCGCTTTTCCTGCGCACGTACCAGGTGCGCTGCAGATCCGAGCAATATCCGTTTACCCTGACCCCGAAGTCGATGTTCAGGACGTGACCGCCCTCGACTTTGCGAGACGTGGGTCCGAAATGAGCTCCGGCGTGTTCCGGTCCCGTGAACACCGCGGGACAGTGATCCGGGGACCAGGCCGGTTCGACGCCGTGAGCCGCGGCTTGCTTCATTATGAAGTTCGCAATGTCCCGCTCCGTTTTACCGATGCGGATGAAGCCCGTGACCTTGTCGTAGATATCCAGAGTGATCGATATCGCCTTCTTCATGTTCGCGATCTCTGCGGCCGTCTTCCTGCCTCTCAACGCGGAGATGACTTCCTGCGACGATATCACCCTGCCGGCGTGTTTCGTCCCTTCGAGATAGCGCATCAATTGAAGATACATGCCGTGAGTCAGACCGTCCGCGACGACCGAATCCGGGGAATAATTGACCGCGATTTTTCTGGGCTTCAGATGATCGAGTACGCGGAGGAGCTGCGGACCGATACCATGTATGTATGGAACCACCTCCGCGTAATAACCCTTGTCCTGTATCGACGCGATGTCGAGACTTCCGGCTATGGCTATCGTCTCGCCGCGGCGGGTTATTATCCAGGCGGTCTGCCAGGTGGAATGCTGGCCCACGACCATATCGATGGCGGGGTCCGGCATCGTAGCGCTCTCGCGGACGAAGGTCAGCCAGACGTCGATGTTTTTTTCGTTCAGTATGCCTACGGCCTGCGCGATTTTTTCCTTGATCATGTCCATGAGGATGTTCCTGTTTCTTCGGTGTGCTGTCTCGGCTACGCGTTTTTCACGGCTTGTATGCGAGTTATCAACCATTCGCACCACTCGTTGATCCCTTCGCCGGTGGCGCAGGATGTGCGGAATGCCAGCAGGTCCGGATTGATGCTCCTCGCATGCGCGATGCAGGTTTCCGTATCGAAAAGCACGTAGGGAAGAAGATCGGTTTTGTTAATGATGATCGCGGCGGAGCGGCGGAAAACGGCGGGATATTTCATCGGCTTGTCGTCTCCCTCCGTTGTGCTCACCAGGGAGACTTTAGCGTGTTCGCCGAGATCGTAGCCGGCCGGGCAGACGAGGTTGCCTACATTCTCGATTATGCAGAGATCGAGCGGGCGGGGAAGCTGCGGCAGCGCCCGCTGCACGAGACCCGCCTCGAGATGGCATAGCCCGTTGGTCACGATCTGCGCCACGGGCACATTATGCGCCGCAATGCGTCTTGCGTCGTTGTCGGTCTGCACATCGCCTTCGATCACGGCGAGGCGCAATTCCCCTTTCAGCGCGTCCACGGTTTTTTCCAGGAGGCTGGTTTTACCGGACCCGGGGCTGCTGAGAAGGTTGATGACGAAAGTCTTGTCTTCGGCGAATGCGCGCCTGTTCTCGGCCGCGAGCTCGTCGTTCTTTTTCAGTATGGAGTGTTCGATAGTGATGATGGACATCGCGTGCCGTATGCTGTTATGAGGGAAAGATAGGCATGCGGAGCGGAATATGGAATCACGCCGCGCAATTCGAACGCTGCGTAGGCGCGGTGGTTCAGCGGCCGGAAGCCGGGCGTTGAATCCGCCGGGGAAACGGAAATATCGATATATTCGAGTGGATGCAGGAGAGCATAGACATGTACAAACATCTATTCGGACCGGTGCCCAGCAGGCGTCTCGGTGTGTCGCTGGGGATCGATTTGACTCCGGGAAAGAGCTGCACATTCAATTGCGTTTACTGCGAGTGCGGAAAAACGGCCGCTCTCACGCTCGAGCGCGCGGAGTACACGCCGACAAGAGAAGTGATCGACGAGCTGCGCGAATACCTGTCACGCAAACCCAGGCTGGATTCGGTGACTTTTTCCGGATCGGGCGAACCGACGCTTCACTCCGGCATCGGAAGCATCGTGACATTTTTAAAGGACGAATATCCCGCCTATCGTGTGACGGTTCTTACCAACAGCAGTTTGCTCGGCAGGGAGGACGTTCGAGCCGATCTTTCGGCGGCGGACCTTGTGATTCCATCCCTGGATGCGGTCTCGGAAGAGGTGTTCATGCGGTTGAACAGGCCCGCCCGTGGGCTCACGAGCACGGGTTTGATAGATGGTTTGCGGACATTCTGCTCCGATTACAACGGCGGGGTCTGGCTGGAGATATTTCTCGTACCCGGAGTTAACGACACGCACGCGGAACTGGAGAAGTTCAAGGATGTGCTGCGCGACCTTCGAGTGAATCGTGTTCAGCTGAACACTCTCGATCGCCCGGGCGCCGTGTCCTGGATATCCCCGGTATCCGCGGAACGTCTTGCCGAGATCGCCCACTCGCTCGGACCCGGCGTGGAAATCGTGGCTTCCCGTCGCGGGGTAACGGAAGCGTCGCGGCAAGATTCGAGCGTTCGGGATTTGTTGATCTCGACAATACAAGTCCGTCCCTGCACAACCGAGGATCTCGAACAGGTGCTCGGTCTGCCGGGCGACGAGGTGGCGTTGCTGCTTCAGCGGTTGTCGGAGGAGGATATCATCGAAATCCGGCGCGAAGCCCGAGGAATTTTCTATTCCGCCCGAATCAGCGAAGACGCTGCCGGCGACTGATCATCGGAAGCTTCGCGTTCAGCGATCGCTTGCGACGAAGTAAAGCTCGATTCGTCTGTTCGCGGAGCGTCCCACGGGAGTTGTATTCGGCGCCCTGGGATTCAGGGAAGATCTTCCGTCGACACGCAGCAGAGCGCCGTCCACACCCCGGGCCATGAGGTGCTTTTTAACGGCAAGCGCTCGTTCCCAGGACAGTGTGAGTCCTTTGTTGAATTCCATCGTGCTGTCGGTATGGCCTGTGATCGTACAGGTATAGCCGCCGGCCTTGCGAAGGGCAGCCGCGAGGGAATCCAGCACGGGTAGCGAGTGGGGAGCTATTTCCGCGCTTTCATTTTCAAAAACCACACCCGCGAGCACTGCGGATCCTGATTTCGGAACGTAAATTTTCGCGTCGGAGTCGCAGGAATCGGGACAGCCGTCCCTATCAGCGCAGCCGTTCATGTGCTCGGCTTCGGTCGGGCACCTGTCAAGAGGATCCGCTATCCCGTCCCCGTCAGTATCCACGTCACGCGGATTGCATCCGCGGGCGATCTCTTCGCCGTCAGAAAGCCCGTCGCCATCGGAATCGGCTATCAGAGGCCAGGTTTTATGGACACTCATCTCTTCGAGATCGGCAAGTCCGTCGCCGTCGGTGTCGGGCGAGAACGCGTTCGTACCGAATAATTCCAGCTCATCCCGGTCCGGAATCCCGTCCTCGTCGGAATCGATGCTCACATCCGAAGCGTCGGAGAATGGAGGTTTTTCGTCAAAACCATGAACGGGCGTTCGTCTTTCGCTCTGCGCGGATTCGAGCCGAGGCGGGAGCATCGGCGCAAGCGAGGAAAGCCTCCACGAAATTCCTATCGAGAACATTTCGAAATTGTCGTTTTGCCAGTCGATATGTTTCGAAATTATACCATCCAGTCGATCGGACATTGACACGGAGCGCTCTGCCATGAAGAAGATGTCAATATCCGAAAATATCGAACACCGGGCGCCCACACGCAGAGGGAACCAGAGGCAGACGCCGTTTCCCGAGCCGGTTTGACGGCCGATGCCCTGCACGTTCCCGCCCGGGCTCAGGACCGACAAGCTGTATGGAATCAATCCTCCGCCAATCGAGATCACGGGTCTGAACAGAGGCAGCAGATATAGTTCAGCGCCGAGCGAACAACTCAATGGCAATGCGGTAGTTCGGAACGAGTAAAGCTCATGGCCGGCACGTAAAACTCGGTAACCCGCGGTAGCGTCCAGATATAGAAGAACAGCGGTGTTGGATCCGATCTCCCTGTGCAACAGCGACCGGTAAGAGAAGTCCGCTCCGGGCGCGGCAGGCGTTTCCGTGCCGCGCAAGGCCGTCGCGTCCTGCACATCTCCGCGGAAATGAACCGATCCAAATCTGACACTTATGCTTTTATCGGCAATACCGGAAGCGAAGCGTGTGGGAATTTCAACTTCATGCGCGTCCACGACTCCTTGCTGAGCCTGCATAGCCGGATCAGCTGGTAAACAAGCAAGAAAACACAGTAATAATCCACTCGCTTTTGCAAACGGCATGTATCCCTCCTCACGGATATTTTGGGTTAAACGGCTCAAAAACCATGCCTTAAGCGTAAAATTCGAGCAAGAGCCCTCAAATTATTACACTTGGATCTTTTGGGGGGCTGAAAAAATTGCACGCGGCTGCTTGTCGCCCCAGCCGGCCTTGAAAAAACAGCAAAAACTTCCCCCCGGATTCTTTATCCGGTTGTCTGCAAAAAAGCCCGGTTTGCACCGGGCTCAAGCAGGTTGTTTCAACACTTTCACAACCGGTTAAAAAGCTCCCGTGGACACCGGTTCCGTTGTCGCCTTGAAAATGAAGCCGTTTTGAGAGGCTACTCCCGATACCTTCAGCCAGTCATTCGCGCTGTTCTCGACGGAAGAGAAATCCGCCACCGCGCCGCCCGACATACGAGCGCAAATGATTTTGCTCTTGGGAGGAATATTGAACGAATACGTTGAGTTCCGCAGGGGAAAAGTGGATATGCGGCGAAGGCGTACCGGATCGCCGAATAATATGTAGAACTGATTGCCGGAGATATGTGAATTCTGCCTGAGAGCTTCTTCAATAACGGAGACTTCGCCCTGTGTCAGCCGGGAAATGTCGCCGGGTAGTATGGGAAGCTGATGGATGTATGCAAGTGCTGAATTCTCATCAACTCGCGGTTTCAACGAAGTCAAAGCACCCACGAATGACTCTTGAGCCGGCGCAAGCGAACTCAAACTCATTAACAACGCGCCCGCAATTACTATTTTCAAGCCCGTCTGTATCATATAAATGTCCCGTCTCAGTACTTTCGATTGATGTAAGAATATCAATACAAAAAATGGGCCATGATTAAATGATAAATAAGTAGATAAAAAACAATGGAGCCACCTCATATATCGCTGTTCAGAAATGGAACAACCTGAAAGCCAGCACCAAATGTGAACATTGGAAGCTCTGGGATTTGCTACTCGCCGGTTTTCGTGATCCGGAATTCTATTCTGCGGTTGCGCTGCCGCCCTGCGGGCGTGTCGTTAGGCGAGATGGGTTGAGAGGGGCCTAAGCCCAAAACGGTTATCCGGCTGTTCTCTATCCCTTTCGATACCAAGTAGTTGCGTATCGATTCGGCGCGTCTGAGAGACAGCAGCATGTTTGCTTCGTTCGAGCCCGTGCTGTCTGTATGGCCCCGGACTTCTATGTGGACCTTTGGATTTACCGTTAAACTCCGTGTAATTTTATCCAGAGTCTCGTAAGAACGCGGAAGCAGAATCGCTTTTCCTGTCTCGAATTCGATGTTTTCGAGAATCAGAACCTCGCCTAGTCGTGTAAAAATGAATTCGCCCCTCTCTGCTTCGTCCGGGCAGCCATCCTCGTCCCGGTAGCCGTTGACGGTTTCGGCTTTGGTAGGGCAGTCGTCGGCGCTGTCGGAGAATCCGTCGCCGTCAGTATCTCTGTTATTGAGACTCGTGCCGAGGGCGACTTCTCTGCCGTCGGGAAGACCGTCGCCGTCGGAATCGGCCAGAAGCGGCTTGCTTTGATACAACAGCACTTCGTCTCCATCACTTAAGCCATCCCCGTCGGTGTCCTTGCTGAACGGATCCGTTTTATGATCATGAAGCTCATCGTTATCCGACAATCCGTCGCCGTCGCTGTCGGCCGGCTTGTCCGGTTTCGGTGGATCGGGTAGAGCGAATACTATTCTGCCGTAAGGATCGGAAGATTTCTCGCCCAGGAAATACCAGGTGAATCCGAGCATGAGGCTTTCGAAATTGTCGTTCATCCAATCGAGATCCTTGGTGACGATTCCGTCGATTCTGTCGGACAGGCTGACGGAACGCTCGAACGAAACGTGGAGATCCAGAGCAGGTGAAATCGCGAAACGCAAACCCGCGCGCAACGGCATCCAGAAGGCGACGCCGCTCTCCGGAGCGATCCCCTGCTCCCTGCGCTGTCCCTGCAGCGAGGATTTGAGAACTTCCAGGTTGTAGGGCAACGCCCCGGCGCCGACCGACACGAAAGGTCGCAGGGCCGCCGCCGAGTAGAATTCAATCGTAAAGGATAAACTGATCGGGTATACCGACGTGCGAAATTCGTAATCCGTATGAACGCCCTTCAGCAGGCGGTAACCCGCGGATGCTTCCAGGCCGAAGCGCATGGCGTTTTTTCCTTCGATCGACTGCCAAAGACGCGAATGGAACAGCAGATCGGCGCCGGCGTGAAATGGAGTTTTCGCTCCGGAAAAATCGAGAGCATCCTTCACATCGCCGGAAAAGTGAACCGCTCCTACGCGAAGGCCGAATCCTGTCCTGCCCGGAGATGCGTAGGATGTGTCGACGGGAATCGTCCCTACGCTTTGTGACAACGCGGCGGTTGTCAGCGCCGCTGAAGCGGTGATGACCAGCGCGAGCTGTAGACGCAACACAATCTTTTTCGACACGTTACTGAAACTCGAATTCCACGCGGGCGTTTTTTATCGGGCAGTGAGGACGGAAAAGGGGGCAACATACCACCTTTCCGGATTGAAAGATAAACAACAAGTCCGACAGTTAATATTCGCGCCCGCGCTCAGCCCTTCAGCGCGCCTACCGCCGCCGTCACCTCGTTCGGAATGCAGATGATCCGCTGGCCCGGAGTAAAAATCGGCGGAAAACCCTCGCAGGTGCGATGCTTGCATTCGCTCGCCAGGACGGAGAAACGTCCTTTGACAATCTGGAAAATCATGCCGCCGCAACTGCCTGCGAGTTCGAATTCGCCGTCTTCCGCGAGGGGAACCGTCATCACGAGTCGGTCCTTGTGAAATATCTCGACGTTGCGGCTCATCGGAGGCGTGAGATTGACGAAACGGACGAGTGTGGGACCGGCTTGCGGCGAAGGAATTCCGAGTTCCTTTTCCAGCTGTACGAGCAATCCGTCAAGCAGTGAAATTCCGCTGCGATGATCGCGGCAAACGCCGTTCTCGTAAAGGACAATGCCGCCGGGGAATGTGCCTTCAAATCTGCTCTGTTTCAATCGCAGCATGCGTTCGCCGAAATGACTGCGAAGTAGTTCCTCGCACAATGATTCGGCCGCTTCGGGCCGCTGTGTCAATATGCTCAGATCGAGAGTCCGGCGTTTCAAAACCGGTTTTACAATACCGGGCGCCGATTCTATGGCCGCATCCCGGAAACCGGCAAGACCGAACTTGAAAAACTGCCGCCTGTCCATTTCAGCTCAAACCGGACTATCGGGAGACGACTTCAGCGCGCAGGAGATCCGAATAGATATCGACGGGTTTCGGATTTCCGTCTCGAAACGAGAGGCACATGAAATGGAGATGCGTGGGCGAACGTTTCGGCACGGCGTTTTTACCGGTCCGTCCGATCTCGCCCAGTTTGTCGCCGGGCTTGACGTTCATGCCCGGCCCGCAGCATGCCGAGCGCAGATGAGCGTAGTAGAAAAGCCTGTCGCTTGCCGGATCGTAAACCCAGACGTATATGCCTCCGCGTATCGGCTGTATGCGCTTTGAATCCATGCTGTCCGCCGTCCATGCCGGATTCACGCAGATCACCAGGCCGCCGGAGACGGAGAGCACGTCGACGGGCGTTGCGCCGCGGTCGTCGAGCTCGTCGAAATTCCGGTCGCGTATGAATATGTCGTGCGCGGGATGTCCTCCATGGGAATTTCCGGAGAAGAAGTCGTATGCTCCCGCGCCGCGGTAACCTTCGCCCCTGCTGCCTCCTATCGCCGCCTGTGTATAGCCGCGCACAGGGAAAACCCAATCTTTCGCGGAGAAACGCGGGACCTTGTTCTCCCTGCAATACGCAATGAGAAAAGAATGCGCTTCCTTCACGCGTTTTTTAGCCGCCGCTCTGTCTATCCGGAGCTCGTAGATATCGAGGAACAGCCGATTCACGGCTGCAATCGACATCCTGTCCGGGGGCGGAGTCTGCGGGGATGAGATTGCAGGGAGTAAGGATACGGCCATAAAGGTGAATAGGCGCATGAAGCAAGATACGAAACGCCTGCTTTTCAAACAGAGAAAGACAACTTCGACGTCGCGTCGCCGGATTGTGCTGTGCCTATGTTTTAATGTTTTTTTGTATTTTCGGCACAGCCAATCGTTAAATGGATGCACAGATTGCCCTTTCAGCGGGGCGATGCTTCCGGGCAGAGCGTAAAGAAAAAATATTTCTCTCCACGCTTCATTCATACTCACAGGAGGTTTCCATGCAGGAAGAGTATTCGTATCAGTACATGGAGGAAAGCGCGGGGCTTTTCGCGGGCCTCGGCGTAGGTATGCTCATAGTGTACCTGGTGATTATCGCCTTCATGATAATCTGTTTCTGGAAGGTGTTTGAAAAGGCCGGAAAACCGGGATGGGCCGCCATAGTACCCATTTACAACATCATCGTGCTGCTCGAGGTGGTCGGCAAACCGGTGTGGTGGATAATTCTGATGCTCATCCCCTGCGTCAACATCGTAGTAGCGATCATAGTATACCTGGAGTTGGCCAAGGTTTTCGGAAAGAGCGCCGGTTTCGGCGTCGGTCTGATACTTCTCGGCATAGTGTTTCTGCCGATACTTGCTTTCGGTGACGCCGAATATACAGGCCCGAGCGCGGGGCCGGCAGGCATTTCCAGTTGACGTTTCCGTCGGAATAAGCGGGGGATGGCTCAGGGTCCCCCGTTCTTTTTTCGACATCATGTCAACACGCAACCGAACGGTATTGGGTGTCGGCATTTTGCTGGCTCTCGCAGCATGGTTCTATTTTTTTGATCCTGCCGACGCTGAAGCATTCCTGCCGTGCCCATTTCACGCCGTGACGGGATATTCCTGTCCCGGCTGCGGAACGCAGCGGGCCGTGCACCATCTGCTGCATCTGGAAGTGGTCATGGCTCTGAGAGCGAATCCGTTGGTCGTGATCATTCTGCCGCTGGCGATATACATTTTCGTGTCGTGGTTCATGGAGCGGACCGGCGGCGGGCGCCTGCCCGATATCCGCATGCCTGCATGGCTGATAGTCTTCTTGGGCTCCCTGGTCTTCGCATTCTGGATAGTGCGAAACCTGGAATGTTACGCAAGGCTGATAAACCGTTTTGTCTGAACGCCCTGAGGTCTGTAGCGGGCCTCGGCAGACGCTCCGACGCGACGATGCGCAACTTATCGAGCCCGGAAACGTAGAATGGTTTTCGGCGGCGCTCCCGCCGCGATAGAAGCCGGAAACCAATCCACGCCAATACACACACAGGTCCGATCATGCCGAATATCTACCAGCTTCTTCCAAATCTCGAAGACGACGAGATGGCCTTCGTCTCGGGACTGATAAAGGACATGTCCGACGAGCAAGCTCGCATGTTCGCAGGGGTTTACAACACCCGCCGTAAGGATCCTCAGACGATTCTTCTGACGGCGCTGCTCGGATTCGTGGTGGTGGCCGGCGTGCATCGATTTCTGCTCAATCAGATCGGAATGGGTTTGCTTTACCTGTTCACCGGCGGGCTGTGTTTCATCGGGACTCTCATCGATCTCGTGAGACACAAGAATCTGACGTTCGAGCACAACGTCAACATCGCCATGCAAGTGGCGGCGATGGTTCGCGCAACAGCAAAATAGCCCGAAGCGCGGTCCTCCGTCGAGGTGTTTCAAGCCGCAAGGGCTGAAGCGCCGACGTGATACGGGAAACCACGATGCCGTCCTTAACGCCGGCAAGCAGAATCGGCTTTCAATGACCGCATCCGGTTGACCCCGCTGCGGACGATTTTTTCTTGTATTTAGGTCCAGGCCCCGCTAACTTTCAGGATGTTTTCTCCGCTATAAGAAACTCGAGACTGAAAGAATGGCGCAGCGCGCCCGGAACACGCAAAACAAGACCGCATCGGGCGGGGAGCGACAGGACAAAGAATCCCCGCTCGATAACATGTTGATCATTCGCGGAGCGCGGGTCAACAATCTCAAGAACATTTCCGTCGATTTGCCCCGCAACCGTTTGATAGTGATCACGGGCGTCAGCGGATCCGGCAAATCGAGCCTGGCTTTCGACACCATCTACGCCGAGGGACAGAGGCGTTACGTGGAAAGTCTTTCGGCTTACGCGCGGCAGTTTCTCGAGCGCATGAACAAGCCTGACGTGGATTTCATACAGGGAATCGCTCCCGCCGTCGCCATCGAGCAGAAAACCTCGGGCCGCAATCCACGCTCCACGGTCGGCACGACAACGGAGATTTACGACTACCTGCGTCTGTTATTCGCGCGCATCGGGAAAACCTTTTGTCGCAATGACGGCCTGCAAGTGCAGCGTGATTCCGTGCGCACCGCGATGGAGCGGTTGGCCGCATTGCCGGACGGCGCAAGGATACTCGTCATGTTCCCGATGCACGATCATGCGGGTCGCTCGCTTGGAGAGGAACTCGAAAACCTGCGAAAACAAGGCTTTGTGCGCATCGTCGTGAACGGGGAAACTTCGGATCTGGACGATGCCGCCGAAATCGGCGCGGACAAGCGGGACGTCTTCGTGCTGGTCGACCGTCTTGTATGGCGGAAAGAAGGCGACATGTCGCGCATTAGCGATTCATTGGAAACGGCGTTCGTGGAAGGCGACGGCTACGTGCGCGTACGGGTCGTCGAAAGCGGAGAAGAGTTGAAGTTCAGCGCGGCTTACGAGTGCACACATTGTCATGAGCGCTATTCAGAGCCGGATCCCCGGCTGTTCTCGTTCAACAATCCCGCCGGGGCTTGCCCCGCCTGTCAGGGTTTCGGGCGCATAACCGGGATCGATCCCAACCTGGTCGTGCCCAATCCCAATAAGACTCTTGCTCAGGGGGCCGTGCAGCCTTGGACGACTCCCAAGCACAGCAAACATCTCCGGGATCTGGAACGGATAGCGGCAACAGTCGGAGTGCCGCTGAATGTCCCATACAGGCAGCTCACCAAGGAACAAAAGGACGTGGTCTGGAACGGCGCGAAGGGTTTCAAGGGCGTGCGGGGATTCTTCAAGATGGTCGAGGAGAAGAACTACAAGATGCACTACAGGATCCTGGCGGCGCGATACAGGGGCTATGCCGTTTGCGAGACCTGCGGCGGCGCCCGGCTCTGCCAGGATGCTCTCGCCGTGAAGGTAAACGGAAAAAGCCTCGGCGATCTCGTGAGGATGACTATAGAAGATTTGCATATCTTTTTCAGGGAGGCGGAGTTTACGGAATTCGAATCGGAGGTCGCCAGGCGCATTCTCGAAGAACTGCGGAAGCGGCTGCGCCTGCTGGCGGAAATCGGCCTGGGTTACCTGACGCTCGACAGGTTGTCCCACACGCTTTCCGGCGGCGAGTCGCAGCGCATCAACATTGCGGCCTCGGTGGGATCGTCGCTGGTGGGCGCCCTGTACGTGCTGGATGAGCCGACAATAGGGCTGCACCCGCGGGACAATTCGCGCCTGATCACTATTCTGAAAGCCCTGCGCGACGGCGGGAACACGGTTCTCGTGGTCGAACACGACCGCGAGATGATGGAGGTCGCCGACCTCATCGTCGATATGGGACCCCGCGCGGGCGAACACGGAGGGGAGATCACCGCCGTGGGTACGATGAAAGATCTGGAAAAGAGCAAGCTTTCTCTCACGGGCCGGCATCTGAGCGGGCAACTGGGCATTCCGACGCCGGTCAAGCGCAGGAGAGCCAAGGGGGAGCTGACGGTGAGGGAGCCGGTGCAGAACAATCTGAAAGGCATGGATGTGCGCATACCTCTCGGAGTTCTGGTTTGCGTCACGGGTGTCAGCGGCTCGGGCAAGAGCACCCTCGTGCACGACGTGTTGTATGCCGCGCTGAAGAAGGAACTCGACGGGATGTACGAAGAGGACGTGGGCGCCTTCTCGGGTTTCTCGGGAGAAAACCGTATCAAGCGGGTGGAGATGGTCGACCAGTCTCCGATAGGCCGCACGCCGAGATCCAATCCCATTACATACATTAAAGCCTTCGACGCAATACGCGAACTCTTTGCGGAAACGACCGCCGCCAAATTGCGCGGCTTCGGACCGGGGGCGTTCTCATTCAACGTGCCCGGTGGCCGCTGCGACATCTGCGAGGGCGACGGCTATATCAAGGTGGAAATGCAGTTCATGGCGGATCTCTATCTCGAGTGCGAGTCGTGCAAGGGCAAGCGCTACAAGAAGGAGATCATGGATATTCATTACCACGGCAAGAACATCGTCGATGTCCTCGGCATGAGTGTTTCGGAAGCCCTGGAGTTTTTCCAGCGCGCGGCGCGGGTGGCGAACCGGTTGAAAGTGCTGGACGAAGTCGGTCTCGGCTACATGAAATTGGGTCAATCAGCCATAACTCTGTCGGGCGGCGAAGCGCAAAGACTGAAGTTGGCGACTCATTTGGCGAATCGGACGGACGAACACACGCTGTTCATCTTCGACGAGCCGACGACCGGATTGCATTTCGAAGACATTCAAAAACTTTTGTCGTGTTTCGACGCGCTGATCGCGGCCGGACACAGTGTTCTGATAATCGAACACAATCTCGATGTGATCAAGTGCGCGGATTGGATAATCGATCTCGGGCCTGAAGGAGGGGAACGCGGCGGCGAGATCGTCGCGCAGGGAACTCCGGAGCAGGTCGCGAGATCCAAGGCCGGTTACACCGGACGTTATCTGAAGGATGTGCTGAAGCGGAGCGGTTGCGAGGAGCAACAAGCGGGCCGCGATTGAGCGCCCGACAATTGTCTTCGCACAGAACCGGGATGGCGGAGTCGGCGCCGCCCCTGAAACGGCGGCGATCGTTCAACTCATCCCATCAGCGCCCGCATCGCGTCGGAGACGCCGGCCGCTTCGATGGCCGCGATTTTGCCTTTGCGTTTCTCTCGCAGATTTCCCTTCGGAATGACGATGCGTTCGAATCCCAGTTTCTCGGCTTCGGATATGCGTTTCTCGATATGGCTGACTGTGCGCACCTCGCCTCCGAGGCCGATCTCGCCGACGACCGCCGTGGAGTGGTCCACGGCCGCATCCTTGGCGCTCGAAACCACGGCAGCCGCCACGGCGAGGTCGACGGCGGGTTCGTCGATGCGGACTCCTCCCGCAATATTGGCGAAAACGTCGAACTGCCCGGTTCTCAAGCCGGAGCGTTTCTCGAGGACGGCGAGCAGTAGAGAGAGCCGCCGCGCGTCAATTCCCGATACAGTGCGCTGGGGAATTCCGAAATTGCTCGGCGAGACCAAGGCCTGCGCTTCCACCAACAGGGCCCGAGTGCCTTCGAGAACGGGGCAGACACAAGAACCCGACACGCCGCGCGTCCTCTCCGACAAAAATACTTCGCTGGGGTTAGAAACTTCCCGCAGGCCCGTCTCCCGCATTTCGAAGATTCCGATCTCGTTTGTGGAACCGAAGCGGTTTTTCACACCCCTGACTATCCTGTACGCATGATGCTGATCGCCTTCGAATTGCAGAACCGCGTCCACCATGTGTTCCAGCACCCTGGGGCCGGCGATAGCACCGTCCTTGGTCACATGTCCGATCAGAAACATCGGCACATGCGCGTCCTTTGCGTGTCGCAGAAGAAGGGCCGCGCACTCGCGGACCTGCGCGATGCTACCGGGGGCGCTCTCGAGTTCCGAGCGGTACATTGTCTGTATCGAGTCGATTATCACGAGCGCGGGTCCGCTCTTTTCCACCGCGTCCAGCACGGCGTCTATGTTGGTTTCCGCCAGGACGAGAAAGCGGTTCGTGAGCGCATTCAAGCGCTCGGCCCTCAGCTTGATCTGCCTCGGGGATTCTTCTCCGCTCACATACAGCACATCCCCCGCCGTTTCTCCACGGCTCAGCGTCGAGCATATCTGCATCATGAGCGTAGATTTTCCGATGCCTGGATCGCCTCCCAGCAGGATCATGGATCCCGGCACTATGCCGCCGCCCAGCACCCTGTCCATTTCCGTTATGCCCGTGGTCAGTCGCGAGTCGCTGGAGGCGACGATTTCCGTTACAGGAACAGGTGTGGAGGCGGGGCCGGTTTTGCGGGCGCCTTTCCCTTTCGGTTCAGCGGGCATGATTTCTTCAACGAAGGAATTCCAGGAAGCGCAGGAATCGCAGCGTCCCGACCAGCGCGATGAAGTCGCGCCGCAGTTCTGACACACGTATCGCGAGCGCGTTTTCATAGCCGCAGGATTCCGTCCGCTGTTTTCATCACTTCGTCTTCATTATCGTGGCTTCCAGAGGGACCTCCTGTATACTGAACGAGCCGGTGAACTGCAAGGTGAAAGGTTGTGAGGGAAGTTCGAAGGATTTGGTCTTGCCCGTGATGGTCGCATTGACCGATCCTGTAATGCGGCCGTCCTCGATCGCTTCTATCACGATGCTTCCCGTGCAGGATTCGCCGTCATAGCGCTCGCTTTTTTCGCCGAGAACGAAGCGATAGAAAGACACCTTGGCGGCCGAGGAGAGGTCGTAGGTCCCCGGCGAAAAGGAAGGGAGCTCGATTCCCAGCCATGTTTCCACAGCCGCGCGCTTGGTATCGCCCGCTTTCTCGAAACTGCTGATCACAAGAACCTGATTGGGACCGGTTTTGAGTTGTATCACTCGTATCGCTTCCAGCGGATTTTCGATATTGGTTGCCAGATCGATGGATGCGTTGCGCACGAAATACCTGTCTTCGAATTGAAACACCCGCGGCGGAGGCGGCGGAGTAACGGGCGTTTTTTCGACCTGAACTTCGACAGGTTTGATTTCCTCTTTCGGAGAAGAGCAGGAGAATATCATGAACACCGGCAGCAGAAAAAACGCCGCGCGGTATCCGGATAAGGAGCATGGGTGATTGCGGGGTGCATACATGTCGTTTCCTTTTCTATCAGGTTTCATGTGACGAGTTTCGAGCGGTTTATCCTGCCGCATGATGCGGTTGAGGGATGTATTTATCCGGAACGAGGGCGTACTTCCGGCGGTTCATTTCTCAGTATGGCGCCCGGCATAGAGATCCAGCAACCGTTGAGCGGCGGTCACAGCCGGGATTTCACCGTTTGTGACGCGCTGTTCGAATTCGGAGAGCGCGGGAGCGATTTTTGGATGGGCGCTGAAGCGCTCGAACAGCGCTTCGCGTATCGTGTCCAGCATCCAGGTGCGCGCCTGCTCTCTTCTGTTTTTCTCGAAATAGCCGTTTGCGGACATCTCTCTGCAATAACGGGTGATTGCATCCCATACGTCCGGAATCCCTTCCTTCGACAAGGACGAACAGGTCAGTACGGGTGTACGCCAGCCGGGAGCGGTGGAGCGCAGAAGATGAACGGCCTGTTCGAACTCGACGCGGGTTCTGCGCGCCTTGTCGCGATTGTCGCCGTCCGCCTTGTTTATCACCACCGCATCGGCGAGTTCCATTATCCCTCGTTTGATTCCCTGCAGATGATCCCCGGCTCCGGCCAGCATGAGGAGCAGAAAGAAATCCACCATCGAAGATACGACCGTCTCGGACTGTCCGACGCCCACGGTTTCAACGAATATCACATCGAAGCCGGCCGCTTCGCAAACGAGCATGGCCTCCCGCGTTTTTCGGGCCACGCCGCCGAGCGAACCCGCGGACGGGGAAGGGCGGATGAACGCCGATGGATCGCCGGCCAGAGACTGCATACGCGTCTTGTCGCCCATGATACTGCCGCGGGAAATGCTGCTGCTGGGATCCACCGCCAGCACGGCCAGCTTGTGCCCCTTGCCTGTCAGATAAGTGCCCAGCGCTTCGATGAAGGTGCTTTTGCCGACACCCGGAACTCCCGTGATGCCGATCCGCACCGAGCGGCCGGTGTCGGGCAGGAGTCGCTCGAGCATGGCGAGCGCGGAGTGATTGTCCTCCGGCCTGCGGCTTTCGATAAGGGTAATCGCCCTTCCGAGCACGACGCGATCGCCGGAAAGGATGCCCTTGACATGCTCTTCCACGTTCGGATTGCGTCTGCGCGGACGGCCGCGTCGAGCGGTCAGATACGGAGATATATCGCCGGGGGATTCCGTTCCGGCGACGATCGACAAAGTGCCGTCGGCTTTATGCCGAGCGGCGTCTCCGGGCGCTTCCGCGCCTGAATGCGAACCGGGGGGATCGGGTTCCATATCGCCGTCTCTCTTCTTCATGCCGCATGCAATCTGAAAAATCCGCGAATGGAAATCAAAATTTCCCGCCGAATTCCATCCCGCCAGGAATGCATTGCTGCTGAAATTATTAGGCCTTAATTTTAAACCGTTCTGTATTAACATGGAGCTGGACAACTCATGCGCGACAATAATTTCCTAATACCTTCAGGCATCCTGGCACTCGGACTCATACTGTCCGTCGTGATATTCAGCTGGGTGTGGAAGGACGCCCGCAGCGCCGACCAGACCATAACCGTGACGGGTTCGGCCAAGAAGGAGATCGTCAGCGACCTGGGCATTTTGAGAGGTTCGATTTCGATAGAGGCGACAACGGCCCAGGCGGCATTCCAGGCCCTGAAAACACAGAAGCCGATTCTCCTGGAGTACCTGGCTTCACAGGGTTTCACAGAGGACATGGTTCAATGGTACACCGTCAACAACTTCCCTGTATACTTTTACGATAACGACGGAAGGCAGACAGGCATCAAGGGTTACGTGTACAGCCAGCGGATGGAGATTCAATCGAAGGATGTGAAGAAGATCAGGGCGGTTGCCCTCGACATCTCTTCCGTCATCGAGAGAGGGGTGTTCTTCACTATCGAGGCGCCCGAGTTTTACTACACGAAGCTGGCCAATTTGAAGGTTCAGATACAAGCGGAGGCGGCGAAAGACGCCATGGTGCGCGCCGCCCGCATCGCCGCGTCCACCGGCAGCGATCTGGGTCCGATGCGTACCGCCCGCATGGGCGTGCTTCAGATCACTCCGAAGAATTCGACGCAGATCTCCGACTACGGAATGAACGACGTCACATCCATCGAAAAAGAAATAACGGCAGTCGTCAACGCGTCCTTCCAGATACGTTGACGCCGCATGCGGGCCGGGCAGGCCGCCGCCCCGTTCGGTAACAAGCCGTCGTCGGAATCCTTCTCCGGGTTGATGCATCATATGTTTTCCATCGAGAAAGGATCAAACATGAAATACGCTTATTCACTCGCCACACTGCTCATAGCCGCCTCCCTCGTTTACGCCTCGGAATTGCGCAAAGCGCCGAATTTTGAACTGGCAACGGCCGGCGGCAAGAAAGTGGAACTCGCCAAGCTGAAAGGCAAAGCCGTTGTGGTGAATTTCTGGGCAACCTGGTGCGGCCCCTGCAAAGCCGAAATCCCCGGTTTCCTGAATGTCTATGAGAAACACCGCAAGAAGGGGCTCGAAATAGTCGGAATATCTCTCGATGAGAAGGGCTGGAGCGTGGTACGTCCGTTCGCCGAAAAGTACAAGATCTCTTATCCGGTCGTGCTGGATAACGGCGCCGTAGCCCGAACTTTCGGAGATATCCGTTCCATTCCGACCACATTCTTCATCGACCGGAAGGGCAATATTGTCGACACGCATGTCGGATATATGTCCGAAAGTGCCTTCGAAGCCAAAGTGAAAAAAATAATGTGATTCCTGCTCAGGGCGATGCCGATCCGTTGTGCGCCTGCTTCGAGAGGACGCGGAAGTTGACGGCAGCCGGAGATCCGGGCAGTGACGCGGGCGCGTCGTTCAATCCAATAAATCCTCGAGATCCATAACGGAGGCGGCCGGAGTCAGGCAGGCGAAGTCCCTGCATACGTACGAGGTCGCCGAGTCCTTGATCGGTCTTTTGCCGGCTGTATATGGCGCGAGCGCCTGGAGGGCTTCGCCGCGGGATCCGGTTTCCGAAACGAGCAGAACGGTTCCGGGCAGCAGGCGGGAACGAAGGAGCGCGAGCATCGGTTCGGCGTCGTCGAATTTCGGCGCGGCGATTATGATTTCACGCGAGGGTTCGGCAAGAAAATCCAGCGCGGAGAGCAGGAGCGCGTGTTCGGTTGGATGCGCTGAAAGCTGCTTTCCGAAAGCGCGGATTATCGCATGCGCTCGGTCCTCGAGTCGTGTGTTTCCAGTCAGCTTTGCGAGTCGCGCCAACACCCACGCGGCGGCGGAATTGCCGGAGGGCATCGCGCCGTCGTAGCAGTCCTTTGTTCTTGCGATAAGATGTTCCGAATTCCGGGCCGTGAAAAAGAGTCCGCCGTCGTCATCCGAGAAATCTTCCAGCATCCGCTCCGCCAGATAAAGCGCTTGCTCGAGGCGCGACGGATCGAACGATGTCTCATACAGGTCCACAAGTCCCCATATCATGAAGGCGTAGTCCTCGAGGAAGCCGGCTATCCCCGCTTCGCCGTTGCGCCAGCGCCTCAGAAGCCCTCCGTCCGGCGCTCGCATGTGCTCGAGCACAAAGTCGGCGGCGGTGTTTGCCCGCGCCGCATAGGACGCGTCGCCGAGGGCCTGCGAAGCGCGCGCTAGCGCGGCTATCATCAAGCCGTTCCAGGATGCCAGCACCTTGTCGTCAAGGGACGGGTGTATCCGTTTCGACCTGGCATCGAACAGCTTCTTGCGCGCCGCTTCGATCATGCCGGATCCGGCGCCTTGGCTTAATCCGTTTCCTGTGGTCCAGTCGGATATCTCGACCGCGCAGTGCAGAACGTTTTTACCGTGTTCGAAATTGCCTTCGCGCGTCACGCCGAAATACTCGGCCGCCAAGCCGGCGTCCGGGCCGAGGATCCGCGAGAATTCCTGCTTCGTAAAAACATAGAACCGGCCTTCTTCACCTTCGCTGTCGGCGTTCTCCGCGGAGTAAAATGCGCCCTCGGGACTTGTCAGGTTTGCATGAACATACTCTGCCGTCCGTCGGACCGCCCTCGCGTACAGCTCGTTGCGCGTATGCCGGTATGCGTCGGAATATGCCGTGAGCAGCAGCGCGTTATCGTAAAGCATTTTTTCGAAATGTGGAATCAGCCATCGCTCGTCGGTCGAGTAGCGGCAGAAACCGAATCCGACATGGTCGTGTATGCCGCCTCTGTAGATGGACGTCAAAGTGCTTTCGACGATTCGTAGCAGGTCGGCGTCGTTCTTGCGGGCGGCGCGCGTGAGGAGAAATGAAAGGACGTGAGGCATCGGGAATTTTGGCGCATGGCCGAAACCTCCGTGCGCGGCATCCCAGCCCCGCGAAAATTGCCGTTCCGCCTCGCCGAGCGTCTCCGCCGATACAACGCCTTCGTTATCCGCCGGCGTGTTCAATCCGGCGAGAATCTCGTCCCCGACCGCGGCGATTTTTTCTCTCGAGTTCTTCCAGGCGTCGCTGAGAGCCGCGAGCACCCGGCCGAATCCGGGTTTCCCGAAGCGGTCGTTTTCGGGGAAATATGTTCCCGAATAGAAGGGGACTTTTTGCGGCGTCATGAAAATGGAAAGCGGCCAGCCGCCGCCGCCCGTCATCGCCCGGCAGACCTCCATGTAAACGTGGTCCACATCGGGCCTCTCCTCGCGATCCACCTTGATAGAGATGAAGTGTTCGTTCAGGAATGAAGCGATCCCGGGATCTTCGAACGACTCTCTCTCCATAACATGACACCAGTGGCAGGTGGAATAACCTATGGAAAGAAAGACGGGTTTGTCCTCATTTTGCGCTTTCATGAAGGCGTCCTCGGACCAGGGATGCCAGTCAACCGGGTTTCGAGCATGCTGAAGAAGATATGGACTGGAGGAGAACACGAGCCGGTTGAAGTCAGGACCCCCGTCCGGTGGAAGAGCGGAGGTGTCGGGTATGTCTGGTATCGTTTCTCTTTTCATCGGGGCGCCGGAGTGTCGTCGTTTGGTCGCGGTGGTCGGATTTCGTCCACCCGTGTCTTTGATTAACCAAATTCCACACGAAGAGATTCCTGGTGTATCGCTAATTCCGTATTCTTGCGTTGTTATGGCTCGCATACTGGCACCAGCATCCTTGGCGGCGGCGGCAGCGCTGTTTTTCATCACCTGGCCTTTCGAGGCGACTTTCGCTGGCGGTCTACTGCATGCATTCGCTGAAGCGGCGATGATTGGAGGTTTGGCCGACTGGTTTGCGGTTGTGGCCTTGTTCAGGCATCCGTTCGGCATACCGATTCCGCATACCGCCATCATTCTAAAATACCGGCGCAAGCTGACGGCTGGCATCGGCGATGCGGTGCAGAATTCCTGGCTGAAGAAGGAAACCATTCTCGAACGGCTCAAGCTTTGGAAACCGGGACGCGCGCTGCTGGCCTCTCTCGACGATCAAGTGAACAAAAACGCATTGCTGTCGGCCCTGCGCGCGCTTTTCCTGGAGGTCGTCAAGACCGCTGATCCGAGCCGGACGGCCGCCGTGCTTCTGCCGGTCCTGCAGGACCGCCTGAACGCCGACTCGCTACTCCGGGCCGTTCGCTCGGCCGGTGAGCGCATTACCGCGATGGGATGGCATCGGAAAGCCCTGACGCCGCTTCTCTCCTACGTAGCGGATCGTCTCTCGGAACAGCGAACTCACGAGCTGTTGGCTGAGAATCTTCGAAAAGCGATGGAGGAATATGCCGAATCCGGCTTGCGCCGTGTCGGAAGGCGGATTGCAGAAGCATTGAACGTGCTTAATTACGAGGATCTCGCGGCATCGATACTGATTGCCATACGCGAAGACTTGCGGGATTTTGCCGGAGATGACGCCCATCCGCTGCGACAGGACTTCGAGAGATGGGTACGCGACATCATCGAAGGCCTGCCGCGGAATGAAGCCGTCATCGGTTTTCTGGAGAATGCGCAGCAGGAGTTCTTCTCGTCCGAGTCCACAAAGGACACAATTAATGTGATAATCGGCGGGATATTGTCCCGGTTGAAGGAGGATCTCGATCGGGAAGCATCCTGGCTGATGAGGCATGCTGCCGACATGCTTGACGCCGGCCTCGAGCGCCTGTCCGGGGATGAGAGAGCGCTCGACGCCATGGATGCCTGGATAATTGAGAGGATAGCGCGAGCTGTGGAAAACATGCATGGAGAAATCGGCGAGATCGTGCGCCACAATCTGAACCGGCTCGATGATGCGCAGCTGGTGGAACAGATAGAATCGCGCGTGGGATCGGATCTTCAGTACATACGGGTCAACGGCGCGCTCGTGGGCGGTTTCGTCGGCATGGCCATACACCTCGTGAAGGGGATGTTGTAGATGCGTGTGACGACCGTCGACTCGCTCGACATACCGGGACTCGAGCCGTACCGCACCCTGAAAGGAAAAACCCCCCACTGGCGCGAAGGATTTTTCGTCGCCGAGGGGGACAAGGTCGTTCTGCGTCTGCTGCAGAGCGATTATCAAATCGTGTCTTTCCTGCTGTCACCGGATTGGTACAAGCGCCTGTCCCCCGGAATGGCAGGAGAGCGCTTCGCGGATGTCGATGTATTTGTCGCTCCGGAGCGGGTGTTGGACACCATAACGGGGTTCGCCTTGCACCAGCGTATTATGGCTCTCGGACGCATTCCGGAGGATCCGCCTCTCGAAATGATAAAAGGGAGTGCGACGGGCGGTGGCATTCATGTGGCCGTGGAAGGCATAGCCGACGCCGAGAACATGGGGATGATAGTGCGAAATTGCGCGGCATTCGGGGCTGAAAGCCTGATTTCAGGCCCCGATTCTACCAGTCCTTACATGCGCCGGAGCGTGCGCGTCTCCATGGGCGCGGTATTCAGCCTTCGTACGCGCCGAGTCCCCGATCTGCCCGAGGCCCTCGCAGAACTCAGGACGTCATGCGGCTGGAGAATAATCGGCGCCACCCCGAGAGGCGGAGTACAGTCGCCCGAATCTCTGCTCGGGACGGGAGACCCACCGCCGCTTTGCCTCCTTTTCGGTAGCGAAGGCCGCGGTTTGAGCGATCAGGCGCTGTCCGGTTGTGACGCGCTGTTTTCGATACCTATGAGCGGCGCGGTGGATTCGCTGAATGTGGCAAACGCCCTCGCCGTAACCATGTACGCATTCCTGCGATGCCTTCAGGACACGCAGGCCGTCAAAGACCGATCTTAGCCGCCTGCAGAATCTTCTTCGTGTCGTTGTCCTGCAGGAAGACGACTGCGTTGAGATTTGTCCGGACCCAGTTCGGGGCAATCCCGATGTAATGCGATTTTTCGACGGTCTGTCCGGGTATCAGCGTCAGACGCTCGCCCCCCGCGTCGGGCAGCATTTGTCGCATCACATCAAAGTGAATGTGTTCGGCATTCCCGTCGTTGTATTCTATGTTGTTTTCCGTTATGACGGCATGCAGGCGGATGTCGGAACCGGTGTACTGGGTGAGCGGTTTGCAGGAGATGGAGAGGCGGACCCCGCCGCCGCTGTCCTGCACGGCCAGGTCGATGCGGGCATCCGCGGGGGAGGCCATGTCGGCGTTGAGCGCGTTGATCCAGTTCTGCGCGCTGCTTCCCGCCGCGACGCCGTCCACCCACCCGTTCGGCGCGCTGGCGTTGGCGATCGGAATCGGGAGGAACAGGTATTCGATTCGGGGCCGCGCCCAGGCCTGTGACTGACGCCACAAGCTGTCGGAGGAGCGGGGGAACCAAGCGTGATATTTGATCGTGGCCAATCTGGCGCGGTAGAAATCGTTGTCGGTGGCCTGATGATAGGTCTCGTTGGCCGGCGCGCAGGGAATGCAGTTCGCGCTGGTGACGAGCTCCACCAATACCATGCGCAGAACCTGTTCCTGGCTCTTCAAACCCTTGATGAAAGGCACGGAGGCGTTCGTGATGTTGCCGGCCGCGTCGTAAGCCGAGAATTTCACGGTGTGGCCGCCGTTCGGGTGTGATGCGATGGGTATGGAGGCCTTCCAGGGCGCGGATGTGATTGTGACCAGGATCGGGCCGTCGTTTAACGAGATATCGACTTTCGTGATGCCGATATCGTCCACCGCTTGGAAGATGACGGAAAGCGAATCGATTCCGACAGTATCCCCAGGAGCGGGCGAATACACGGTCAGGACCGGGGATTCGAGGTCGGGCGCTATGGAGTCGTCGCGCGAAGCGCAGCCCGCGGCAAGCAGGACGAGCAGCGCGGCGACGGGGTAAGGAAAAATGGACTGACGTTTCATATTTCACCGGAACGGGTTGGGAAGATACGGAGAGTTCTGTTCGGCATGTTCAGCCGCCGATAGTCCGACGCTTGTTGAGGAATTCGTACAGAGCGGCGTCGAAAGGTGTCGCGGTGTCGAGCAGCACATAATCGATGCGCTGCTCTCGGCATTGCTTCTTGTAATTGGAGATGAAATCGCCCATGGCCTCCCGGTAAGCGCGTTGTATCTGCCACGGCTGGGTCATCATTTCGTCGCCGGATTCCATGTCCCTGAAAATGGCGTCGCGTCCGAAATCGAAATCCCGCTCGCGCGGATCGAGCACATGAAAAACTATGATTTCATGCTGATTATGCCTGAAATGCTTGAGCGCGCTCATCACCTGAGCGGGGTCGTCGAAAAGATCGCTGAACAGCAACACGAGACCGCGTCGGCGGATGCGGTCGGCGACGGCATTGAGAGCTCGTCCGGTGCCCGTCTTGCTTCCGGGAGCGAGGTTCTGCAGTTCGCCGAGTATACTCTGCAGGTACACTTTCGTTGCGTGCGGAGGAAGATATTTACGGATCTCCTCGTCGTAAGTCACGAGGCCCACCGCATCCTGCTGACGCACCATAAGATACGCGAGAGCCGCCGCCGTGTATGAGGCGTATTCGAGTTTCGTAACGGGCCCCTCCGAACGAAAGGTCATGGATCTGCTCGTGTCCACGAGTATATACGCCTTGAGGTTCGTCTCTTCCTCGAACTGTTTGATGTAATAGCGGTCGGTGCGGCCCAGGACTTTCCAGTCCACTCTGCGGATTTCGTCGCCAGGCATGTACTGGCGGTGTTCGGCGAATTCCACGCTGAATCCGTGATACGGACTCTTGTGAAGCCCGGTTATGAATCCTTCGACTACCAGACGGGCCCGCAGCTCCATCGAGGAAAGACGCGAGACTACGTCCGGGCGCAGGTATTTCTGCGGTTCGCGCATGGGCTTTTTATTTTCCGCTTCCGGCGACTGGTACGGCCGTGTCTTTTTGCAGGGCTTCCAGGGCTTGTTCAGGCGACATTCCGAGCGTGCGCAGCTCCATGCGGACCGAGGCGGCGATACTTGCATCCGCTTCAGGATACAGCGAGAGGTACTTCTCGTACAGAGTTCGGGCTCTTTCGAGGTCCCCCAGCGAATTGGCGCACAGGAAGCCGCTCACGAACAGCCCGCGCGAAGCATAAGGGCTGTCGGGAAATTTTTCATGTATGCCGGAGAGCAGCTCGACCGCGCCGGGCAGATCCTTCACCTCGTTCTGATAAAGGGATCCGAGCAGAAACATCGCCTCGGCGCCGTTCCCGCTTTCAGGGAAGTCGGCAAGAAGCTGCCTGTACAGCCTCGCGCTCTCATCGAACTTCTTCGCGTCGTACGCGGACTTGGCCTGTTCCATCAATTCCGTATCGTTGGGTTTTCCGCAAGAGGAGAAAGCCAGGGCTGCTGCGATGACGACGGTTACGATTCGGGCGTTCATTGTTCTTCGGTAGTGTGATTACGTTTTGTTTCGCGGTCTTGAAATGAAAAGTCAAAATACGAACTCCGGCAGGACGATGAAATACACAAGCGTATGCCCATGAACCTGCTTCCTCGGACGACACGCAGCGCCGCCCGGGCTTGTTCAGCCCGCCTGTCTTCGCGTATTTTGGATTCATGAACGGTCTCCCGAGAATCCCGCCTCTGGAAGCGCTGCAACTGTTGCGTGAAGGGAACCGGCGCCATGTCGGAGGCGAGCGCAACCGGGATACCTTCGACAGCAGAACCCGGGCGAGCGGCTTGATTGAAGGGCAGTCTCCCTTTGCAGTGATTCTTGGATGTTCCGATTCGAGGGTTCCGGTGGAGATAATCTTCGATCAATACCTGGGGGACTTGTTCGTAATACGAGTGGCCGGCAATATCGTGGCGCCTTCACAGGTGGGCAGTGTAGAATTTGCAGCCGAACGTTTCGGCTCACGGTTAGTGGTTATTGTCGGCCATACGCAATGCGGCGCAGTGCAGGCCGCGCTGGACGAACTCAGAACGCCGACCGGGAACCATTCTCCGAACCTGCTGTCCATAGTAGGCCGTATCATCCCCGCGGTGAAGGACCTCGAAGAGGCCTCCAGCCGTGACGGATCGGGAACATTGCTCCGCAACGCCGTAAGAGCGAACGTGCGAGCGTCCGTGCGGAACATGCGGAACGGCTCGCCCTTGCTTGAGTCGCTGATCAGGGAAGATGGACTTCTCGTTGTCGGCGCCGAATATTCCCTGGAGACCGGAGAGGTGGATTTTTTCGACAGCGTCCCCTGAAATTCAGGCGCGGCTCGACAGGCTATCATTCAGCACGATTTTCCCTAGCATTATCACTTCAGCGCGGGCGGTCGTACCGGATCTCGCCGCATTTCACCGAGCTCACGTGTCACTTCGCTCCAAGTTGATATTTCTTTCGAATTTTGCGAAATTGATCTTCCGCTCGAGTGGCGGAATTGGCAGACGCGCTGGACTCAAAATCCAGTGGGATTCAAAACCCCGTGCCGGTTCGACCCCGGCCTCGAGTACAAAACGGCGACATGGACCCGGTGCAGCCATGATCAAGAGGATAAAATGATTCCGGAACTCATGCTCGATTATTCGGAAATACGCCGGCTTCTGACGGCATTCATCCGGGATCGAATACACGGCGCAGGCCTGCGGAAGGCCGTGCTCGGCCTGTCCGGCGGTGTGGACTCGGCGGTCGTCGCATATCTTTGCGCCGAAGCGCTGGGCGCGGAGCAGGTTCATTGCCTGATGCTGCCCTACGGTCCGGACGGAGCTGCAAGCCTGACCGACGCCCGGCTTGTCGCGGAGACGCTCGGAGTGATGAGCGAGATAGTGGATATAAGGCCGATGGCGGACGCGGTCATTGCCACCGACAGCGGTATGAACCGTGTGCGCCGCGGCAACATCATGGCTCGCTCTCGCATGATACTCCTGTACGATCGATCGGCGGCGCATGGAGCGCTCGTGGTCGGCACTGGGAACAAGACGGAGATATTGCTGGGATACAGCACCGTGCACGGCGATTCCGCCTGCGCTATTAATCCGCTGGGAGACCTGTATAAAACACAGGTATGGGCACTGGCGGCGGAACTGGGAGTGCCGGCGCGCATCATCGAAAAGAAACCCAGCGCGGATCTCTGGCCGGGTCAGACCGATGAAGACGATCTCGGTTTCACATACGCGGAAGCGGACACATTGCTGTGCCGCCTTTTCGACATGCAGAAGACGGCGGCGGAGCTGTCAGCCGATGGTTACGACCAGAAATTGATCGCAGCGGTGCTGGACAGAGTGGAACGCTACAGTTTCAAGCGGATGCCCCCTGAAATCGCCAGGGTGTCAGGGTGAGACTCGAACGGTCGCGGGATCCTATCACCGCGATAATTCCGTTCAAACCGTGTTTTAATCCGCGTATCTTTTTTGCTATGTTACTTCCGGTTTATCCTCTTCACTCACAGATGTGTTCCCGCCATGTTTGAACGCCAGATCGAAGAGACGATTGTACTTTTAAGACAGCAGACAATCGGAACGGATGATGCGATACAGTTGAGGGCCATACTATCCTCGCCCATCCCGGATTCCGTGAAACGGTTTTTCACACTTGAAGCCGAGCGCTGGAGGGAGCAAGAGCTCAAGCGGCTTACGGATTCATCGCATTTCGATTATTCCGAACCGGAAATCAAAATGAGGTTCGAGGAAATCACGCGGGCGTCACGGGAACTCTCACGCTTCACGGCGCAGGAATTCACCGGGATCCTCGAACACTCCGTCAAATTGCTGTTCAATTATGTTTGCCGTCCGCAATGGACGTTGACCAAGTATGTTTTCGCGGATACGGGCACGGCGCCGGCGCAGAATGCGCTGGATGCCATGGAACACTTCCCGGACTATACGCATTATCGTGTCGTTATGCGGGAGTATTTCCGGGCCAAGGGAATAAACACGATTGGCCGCGAAAAGTTCGAGGAACTGCTGGCCTTGATCGACAACGAAATCGTGCGGAACCTTGACAGCTCGGGTCTCGCGCGCATGGCCGCGCCGATTTTCGCGCTGTTCAATCCCAACGACGCGTCGGAATTCGTCCGTGTCCCAGTCGAGGCGCTATCCATCTTCTATGACGACAAGGATGTCTCATCAGTAGTCGACAGGTTGGAGTTGGAGAAACAAAAGGTGGCCACACTCTCCATGCACGAGCTAATCATGCTGGTGGGCGAAACCGACTTCACGGCCGGCCTGGAGATAGGAGTTATTGTGACGAAGCATGTGATCGGCGGAGAAAAGCCGGCCGAAAGAGAAGCGCAGGATATTCCCGTGCCGGACATTGACTTCCCGCAAGACGATGATGAAGCATCGCAGTTCATTGAGCCGGGTGAAGCGGATTTTGTCGACACGGAGTTGCCAATTCCCGACGAGACGCTTCCATTCATCGATGAATCCGACAGTCCGGAGCAAATCATCGAGCAACCGGAACCGCTTTCCGCAGAATTTGACGACGAACCCGTGGCGGGCGAACAGGAAACCCCCGACTTCTCGCTTTTCGAAGAAGATGAGACGCCTGTGGAATCGGCTCCAGTAACCGCAGCAGACATTCCGGAAGGCGTGTTCATCACGTCCGAGGAAATCGGCGACCGCGAGAACGTAGCCGATGAGCTCGCGCAGTCGATACCGCAAGCGAAGCTTAAAAGCGCGGAGGATGATGATTTTCTGAAAAACTTGAATCTGACGGAAGAGGACTTCCTGATGCCGGAAGAGAAACAGAAACCGGAGGAAGCTCTACCCGAATTGAACCTCGACGATTTGACCGAACTTCCCGACGAGCGCTCCGAGATATCCGCGTACGGGCCGGCCAAGGACGTTTCCGAATCGGCCATTGTGGAATCCATGCTGGGCCGTGATGAAGAGGACGCCGCCGTGATCGATCCCGCTAGAGTCGTGGCGGTCCTTGGCGATCTGAACCAAACGATTCCAGCCTCCGACAAAAGGAAGTTCGTGAAGAAGCTTTTCTCGCGGAAGGAACATATCTATCAGGAAGCCATCGACACGTTGAACGGCAAGGCGACCTGGCGCGAGGCGTCGGAATACATCGATGAAATCTTTCTCGACAACAACATCGACATGTATTCGCGCATCGCCGTCAATTTCACCGACGAAATCTACAAGCGTTACCAGAAGAAGAAATCCTGACGCGTGTTCATAGATCAGGTAACAATACGTGTGAGGTCGGGCGCGGGAGGAGCGGGCTGCGTCGCCTTCAGAAGGGAGAAGTATGTGCCCAAGGGCGGGCCCAGCGGAGGGAACGGAGGAAAGGGAGGCGACGTAGTTCTCCGGGCCGACTCCCAGCTGCACACGCTGCTCGATCACAGGTACAGGAAGGTCTATTATGCGGAGGACGGCGCAGCGGGAGCGTCATCCAGAAAGGACGGCCGCTGGGGCGCGGATCTGGTGGTGGCAGTGCCGTGCGGGACTCTTGTGAAGGACGCCGATACCGATGAGATCGTCGCCGACCTAGTCGAGGAAGGACAGGAAGCCAGGGTCGCCGTCGGAGGCAGAGGAGGACGGGGGAACGCGGAGTTCGCCACGCCGACGCGCAGAACCCCCCGCTTCGCCGAACAGGGACAGGAAGGCGTGGAGAGATCCCTGTCGCTGGAATTGAAGCTCATCGCCGATGTCGGCCTGTTGGGTATGCCGAACGCCGGAAAATCGACCCTGATATCGGTCATCACCGCGGCACGGCCGAAAATTGCGGATTACCCGTTCACAACTCTCGAACCCAATCTCGGGATAGTCCGCTACAAGGAATATGAGAGTTTTACCGTGGCGGATCTCCCCGGACTGATAGAAGGCGCCCACACGGGAAAAGGATTGGGACATCTCTTTCTTCGGCATTTGGAACGGACGAGGGTCATTGCGCTTCTGATAGACTGTGGTTCCGAAGATTATCCGCAGGTCTACGAAATGCTGCGGCACGAACTCGCGGCGTACAGCAGGGAACTCGCGCGCAAACCGCATGTTGTAGCGTTGTCGAAAATCGACGCCGCGGATGAGAATTTTCAGGAACGGTCGGCGGAATTCGCAGAGCTTATCGGAAGAGACGTGACGTCTTTCTCGTCGGTAAGCGGAGAAGGCATACCGCGCTTTCTGGATCTGCTGTGGAACATGCTCGAAGTGGAGAGAGGCGGGCCGGCGGTCGAAAGTTCATGAAAAACGGAGTCCGTTCCGAGACAATACGCGCAGCATCGGCTATCGCGCTCTCGGCCGTGCTGGCGCTGGCGGCTTCGGCGGCTTCGATGCTCATCGGACCCGTGGAGATCGGAATCGGTGATGTTGCAAGGGCGCTGCTCTCGTGGACCGGCATGACGGGAGAGGCGGAGGTTGAAATCCGGAACATCGTGCTGAACATCCGGCTGCCGAGGGCGGCGCTTGCGGCTCTGGTCGGAGGCGGCTTGTCGGCGGCCGGAGTCATATTCCAGGTGATGTTGAGAAACGTGCTGGCCGAGCCGTACATACTCGGAGTTTCCGGCGGCGCAGCCGTCGGAGCGCTCACAGCCATGGTGACCGGTCTGGGCGCGCTTTTCGCGGGCGCCATACCTCTGAGCGCTTTCGCGGGCGCGTCAGCGACGGTAGCGTTGGTTTACGCGCTCGGGCGGCAGAAAAAGGCGGACGGAGGAGATACGCTTCTGCTCATTGGAGTGATGGCCGGCGCATTCTGCAGCGCGGTCATACTGGTCATGGTCTCGATCATGGGTGATCCGGTGCGGAACGCCCTGTTCTGGCTGCTCGGCTATCTCGGGAACTCAACAGCTGCGGATGCCGCTATCGCGGCGCCGATCACGCTGGCTGCGGCGGCATACCTGGCCGCAAAGGGAAGGACGTACAATATTCTCGCGTTGGGCGGGGAGCAGGCGGAGCATCTCGGCGTTAATGTGAGGGGAATGGTATTCTCATCCTACATGATTGCCTCTTTGCTTACGGCCGTGCTTGTGAGTTTTTCCGGGTCCATCGGATTTGTGGGATTGATAGTCCCGCATACGGTCAGACTGATTGTCGGTCCGGACCACAGGATATTGCTTCCGGTATCGTTTTTTTCGGGCGCCGTTTTTCTGGAAGTCTGCGATATACTGGCGAGGACGCTTCTCTCGCCGGCCGAATTGCCGGTGGGCGCCGTGACGGCGGCGATAGGCGCCCCTCTGTTCATCGGGCTTTTGCTGCGGAAAAAATAAGGGTGGGATATTTGCTTTGGAGGTTGAATTTTTAGTAACTTATTGTCTGTTTTATTGATAAATCAAAACCAGGCGCAATATTATGAAAAGGACATACCAGCCGAGCGTGCGGAAGAGAAGAAACACACACGGTTTCCGCGCGCGGATGGCCACCAAGAACGGCCGCAGGGTGCTCGCGCGACGTCGCGCGAAAGGAAGATGGAGATTGACCGTCAGCGACGAGCCGCGGCACCGTTGATGTGACGCATAGCTATCGCTTACGGAAAACGGAGATTCTGCGAGGATACCGTTCCTTCAACCGCGTACTTTCGCAGAGAAAGAAAGTACAGGACTCGAGGCTCCGTTGTTATTACACTTGCGAGCGAACAATCCCACCGTGGTCATGCACGGTGGGATTTGCCGTCAAAAACGGCAGGAAGGCCGTGACAAGAAACGCGGTGAAAAGAATGCTGAGGGAGGCTTGGAGGCACGGCAAGCCCGGTTTGAACGAAACCTGCCGCGAATTCCGGATACGCGTGAATTGCGTTCTCATTTATTCGATCGGGGACGGCGAAGCAGTATCTTTTTCGGATCTGCAGCGCTCGATGTCGGTGGTGCTGGACAAATTGCGCGAGAACCTGTGCCGGGCATTTCCAAACTGACGAGCGGATTTCTGGTATTGCTTGTGCGCGCATATCAGATCGCGTTGTCTCCTCTATTCCCTGCTTCCTGCAGATATTATCCCACATGTTCCGCATACACCATAGAAGCGCTGAAGAAGCACGGACCGTTGAAAGGCGCCTGGCTCGGACTGAAGCGTATATCGAGATGCCATCCGTGGGGTGGAAGCGGCTATGATCCCGTGCCGTAAATTCTGAAAAAACAATAACAAGCGGCCTTATGGACAAACAATCAATCATTGGTTTCGTACTGATTGCCATACTCTTCGTAGTCTGGATGATGTACACGGGCACTCAAACAGCGGACAAGCCGGAGAGAGCGGCCGAAAAAGCAATTGATACTACCACGAAAGTGGACCGGGAAATTTCCGAGCGAAAAGAGCAACCCGAGTTGAAAACACTTGCCGAAAAGGATTCAAGTTCCGTATCCGGCCTGGATATGATGTACGGAAAGTGGTTCTCCAAATTCGGAGCGGGGAAAGAACGACGGTTTACGATAGAAACGGATCTCCTGACAGCGGAATTTTCAAGCAGAGGCGGCGGTATAAAGAGATGGACTTTGAAAAACTATTCCACGTGGAACAAAGATCCTCTGCAACTGATAGACTGGTCGATACCGAGCGAGCTCAATCTGTTTTTCATCACGCGGGATGGCAAAGAGATAAAAACGGAGAATCTCTTTTTTGATTTTCCGGAACTGGACGAACTTCACAGACAGGCTGTGCGTGACACGATCCGGTTGAAAGACTCCTCGAGCATATCTTTTATGGCGGTATTAGGGATTGCCGGCGACAGCGCAGTCCTTGCGAAGCGCTTCACTATGTACGGGAACCGCTATACGGTGGATGTGGATGTTGTGATGAAAAACATGGGGGAGATAATTGCGAACAACGAATACCAGGTGACAATAGGTTCTCCAGCATTAACTGAACTGAATACGGTTGACGAGGCAACATTCGCGGAAGCGAATGCGCAGGTCGGTTCAAGCCGAAAAACCTTGGACGTGTCCGGCATGGGCGACAAGGATCAGCTGACCGAAAACGGAGAGACACATTGGGTGTCCGCTCAGAACAAGTACTTCATTTCGGCATTAATAGCACGAAACGGATTCAAAGGCATCGGAGCTTATATAGAAGGAGTACACGTGCCGCTTCCGTTTGAAGGCGCAAGAGAAATATATCTTGCTGGTATTAAAGTTCGTTTCGGAGAGACGAGCCTGGAAAAATCACAATTCTCCTTGTTCATCGGCCCTATGCAATACGACCTGCTCAATGCGCAATATGAGGGTTTGGAGCAGGTTATAACGCTTGGCTGGGCATTCGTCGTCAGGCCTTTTTCCGAGTATCTCATCATACCGCTTTTCAAATTCCTTAACAGCTTCATACCGAATTATGGTATCGTAATATTGATATTCACTCTGATCATCAAACTCCTGCTGTATCCTCTTACGAAAACAAGCATGAAATCCATGCAGAAGATGCAGGCGCTGCAGCCGCTTATGACGGAACTGCGCGAGAAGTACAAGGATGACCAGCAGAAACAGAATGCCGAGATGATGAAGTTGTACAGGGATTACGGCATCAATCCGGCCGGCGGCTGCCTGCCTATGCTATTACAGATGCCGATTCTCTTCGCGCTGTTTACGATTTTCCGTTCGACGATAGAACTGCGGCAGATGCCTTTCATGCTCTGGATAACGGATTTGTCTTCTCCTGATATACTGTTCAGGCTGCCATTTAAAATCCCGATACTCGGAACGGATTTCATCAGCATACTGGCCCTTCTGATGTCGATTACCATGTTCATTCAGCAGAAGCAAACAATAAAGGACCCCAGGCAGAAGGCGATGGTATACATCATGCCGGTTATGTTTTGGGTCATGTTCAATAGCTTCCCATCCGGACTGAACCTGTATTATTTCGCTTTCAACCTGCTCTCGATTTTGCAGCAATGGAATACGACGAGGAAAGCGGGCGAGTTCAAACTCGAGAAGGTGCCGCAGAAACAACGGAAGGGCTGGATGGAAAAAACCATGGCATCTCTGGAACAAAAAGCGAAAGACCAGCAGAAGAAAACCCGCAGGAAATGACATGACCGTGTTCCACGTGGAACATGTGCAAGGGACACAACCTCAAGTGCAATCCTAATTGCCTGCATGTTCAATACCGCGGCTTAGCATGGAACAGCAGTGAATTTTCCCGTAATACGTTTAAAGCCGAAGGAGGAGAGGCGGCTGAAGCGGGGTCACCTCTGGATTTTCTCAAATGAAATCCGGCGGGTTGAGGGGGCGCCTTCCGCGGGAGATATTGTGCGTGTTGAAGATGCCGCGGGCGCACATATTTGTTTCGGCTATTACAACGGAGCGTCTCTTATAGCCGTCCGTATTCTCTCCTTCGGCGCGGAATTCGATTTGTCCCGCATACTGCGTGATCGCATATCCGCCGCAGAATCCCGCCGGAAAGCATTCTCTTACGGAAACGCTTACAGGTTGGCGCATGGTGAGTCAGACTTTCTGCCGGGCTTAGTGATAGATAGGTATGATTCGGTTTTTACTTTGGAATCCTTTTCCGCAGGCGCAGACAGGCTGATAAATCCGGTTAAAACGATTTTGGCTGAAGATTTCACACCTTCCGCGATTGTTGAGAAAAGCAATTCTCTTTGGCGGACTTATGAAGGATTGCCGGCACTGGAGAGGTTGCTTTATGGGAAGTGTGCGGAAAATCTGGTAGATGTGGAAGGCATATCGTATAAAATCAATATCTTAGAGGCGCAAAAAACCGGATTGTATCTGGATCAGAGGGAGACTCGTCTGGAAGTGGAACGTCTCGCCTCCGGCCGTCGGGTGCTTGACTTGTTCTGCAGCGATGGAGGTTTTGCTTTTCATGCGTTCCGGGGCGGCGCAAGTGAAGTGCTTGGAGTTGATATTTCGGAGCCGGCTATCCGAAGAGCATCCGTCAATGCCCGTTTGAACGGAATGGAAGACGGAATCGGATTTCTGCAGCGCGATGTGTTCGATGGTCTGGACGGGTTTTCGCAGTCGGATTGGGATATGGTAATCCTCGACCCGCCGGCGCTGGCGAAGGGCAGAAAACACGTTGCTCCGGCTTTGAAGGGCTACAGGAAGCTGAACCAGGCTGCGCTTCGGCGTCTGCGCAGCGGCGGCATATTGGTTACTTGCTCGTGCTCTCAGCACATTTCGGAGGAGACTTTCGTCGAGATGCTCGGGAACGCCGCCGCCGCATGCGGCCGGCAACTGATTATTTTCCGAATCTCGGGGGCTGCAAAAGATCACCCTGTTCTTCCGTCCATGCCGGAAACAAGATATTTGAAATGCGTCTTCGCGTTTGTGGAACGCCTATAGATTCGGCTCGCGCGCGCCCGGGACTTTTCACTTCCCGCGCTAGGTTGTAACTTGGGGCCGCGTTTAGTAAGTTTTTTCTCTCTGGAATATCGCGCCGACTTCCCCGCCATGCACATGACAAGACAAGCTCTCTTTCCGTTCCACAGGAAAGCGCGGCATATCGCGGTTCTTATACTGGTTTCTTCCCTCGCCGCCGTTTCGCAGGTGCGCTTTCTGGAGAGCGGCAAACCTCAGGCCGACGACGAGGCCATGGGCTTGCCGACTCCTTCACTGTACCGCACAATAATGGACCTGAACGGAAGTTGGCAATACAAGACGGATCGAAGTCCGGATTGGAAGTCCGTCAAAGTGCCTTCATCCTTTTTCGGCGAAGAAAACGTCACCTTCAAACGTTCCTTCCATGTGGACGCTCCGCTCGTCCGTGAAGCCGTCTTCCAGTTGTCCGCAGTCAGCATATCCTATTACTGCGAGATACACATCAACGACCGCTTCATCGGCAAGCATGCAGGAGCCACATCATTCAGTTTCAAGCTCTCTCCGGGAATTTTGCGCGGCGGGCGAAACACGATCACAATTGCAGTCCGGAATCGCCTGAACGCACAGGAAACCCTGCCGCTCGCGGAACAACTCTGGGATCGCAAACAATACGGCGGAATCCTTCACGACATAGCCATTATCGCCTACCGGAGCGTCTGGGTGCAGGAAAGCAAGGTCAGCCTTCGCGCCTCGGGCGAGGGAAAACCCGGCACCATAGAGTACCGCGCTCTGCTGAACTCGGGTCCGATTGCGAAACGGAGCGGCGATTCATTGTCGCCGGCGCCCCTCGCGAAGACGGCCGTCGAACATATGGTTGAGGTCTTCGACGCTCAAAGCGGAGAACTCTTGCTGCGCAGCGAAACCCGCAGGGTGGAAATCGAATCGGATCGTCTTGTCTCGGTGCAGATGTCCATTGTGCTTCCTTCGGTGAAGCTCTGGTCGCCGGAAACGCCCAATCTTTACACACTTGTGCAAAAGACCTTCATGGGTGGGACACAGCTGGATGAATCGTCACTGCAAGTGGGTTTCAAGGATTTTCGAGTTCTCGACGGCCGTTTCGTGCTGAATGGAACGCCGATTTTCCTCAAGGGAACAACCTATATCGAGTCTTCGCCGTCGCGCGGCCGTTCCATGTCCGCAGACGAGCTCGAACGTGATATTTTAATCATGAAGAATCTCGGGGCAAACTCGGTACGCCTTCTTCATGGCGCCGTACACCCCGCTTTCCTGGCGTTATGCGACAGGTACGGCCTGCTGGTCTTTCAGGATCTGCCGGCAGTGGGCGTGCCTTCGCGGATACTCGGATCGCGCGCATTCCAAGCGTCGGCCAGGAACATGTTGAGGGAAATGTTAGTGCGGGATTCGCATCACGCTTCCATCGTCGCCGTGGGATTGGGTTCCGCGATCGATGCTTCCGCCGCCGGTTTCGAATCATATATCGCGGCCCTCTCCGCGTCCGTCCGTGATAATCACGAGCTGCCGGTGTATGCCTCGTTCATAGTACCGCCGCGCGACTCAAAGCCCGACGGGATCGATTTTTCGGGTGTGGATCTGCCCCCCAGCTCTTCCACGCGAGTCAAGTCGGTCATGGAGCGCATGGCTCAATCTCCGCTTTCGGCGCCCTTGCTCCTGTCTTCAGTTACATACCCGGTCGAAGTCGGCAATTACAACGGCTACAGCGATCCCAGGTCGATAGACGCCCAAGCCCAGTTTTTCCTGGAAATATACAACGAAGCCGTGTCCGGCAAGGCGGCCGGAATCTTCGTGCACTCGTTTTCGGATTGGGAGGTGTCTTTTCCTATAATGACCGCGGATCGCGTGCAGCAATTCATGGCCACGGCCGGGATACTGGACGCGCACAGGCAGAAACGAATCGCTTACGAAGTATTGAAAGCGCGATTCAACAGCGAGAAGCCGCCGGTCCTGGCCATCGGTAACAAGTCTCCGGAGCATCCCGCGTCGTTCGTGGTAGTCGGTCTCCTTCTGATTCTCGTATTCGCGCTGATGTACAATCTTTTCAGACGGTTCAGGGAGAATGTGATCAGGTCGTTTCTCCGACCGTTCAACTTTTTCAGCGACGTGCGGGATCAGAGGATGCTCTCGATTTTCCAGACCACGATAATCGGCTTGTTAGGGGCCGCGTCGGCGGCGCTGCTTGCGGCCAACCTTCTGTATTTCTGGCGCACGAATTACACGGTCGACACGCTTCTTCACCAGTTCCTCCGGTCGGTCTGGCTCAAGCAGTGGTTCAATTTCGCCGCGTGGGAACCGCTCGCCGACGTTGCCGCGGGCACGGCGGCATTCTTCACGATTCTGGTGATCTGCGCCCTCCTCCTGCGGGCCGCCGCCTTCCTGCTCAGGCGTAACCTGCTGATGTTCGACGCCTACAGCGTCGCCATGTGGTGCATGCTGCCCATGGTCTTCCTCTCTCCTTTAGGACTCGTGCTCTATCGCATAATGGAAGCTCCCGTGCTCGAGGCCGCCGCCGTGGTCACGTTGGCGGTTTTCCTCGTGTGGGTCTACTCGAGACTTCTCAAAGGCGCGGCGATAGTGCTGGATTCAAGACCGGTTTTCTTCTACATAGCCGGCTATGCGATGGTAGCCACCGGCATCACTGTATGGCTGTTGTCGCTGGATTCTTCGTATGAGACGGTCGCATACCTTCGGTATATACTGGATGTCTGGTTCTACATGTACGGTCTTCCCGCCTGACGGCCTCACGCTGCGCCTCCGGCGCCATGGAAACGCCGGCGCGCAAATCGGCTTGCCGGCACACCCTCTCCGACGGCGGCCGATCAACTCCGGACGGCGTTCTAAACATTTTTACATATGTATCTGAGCAAACTCGAAATATTCGGATTCAAGTCCTTCGCGAACAAAACGCCGATAGTGTTTTCCAACGGCATAACCGCCATAGTCGGCCCCAACGGCTGCGGTAAAACAAATATCGTGGACGCCATCCGATGGGCGCTGGGCGAGCAGCGCTATTCCACCTTGCGCAGCGACAAGATGGAGGACGTGATTTTCAACGGAACCAAGAAGCGCAAGCCGGTCGGCGTGGCGGAAGTATCGATCACGGTGCAGAACAACCGCGGCGTGCTGCCGCTGGAATACAACGAGTTGACCATCACCAGGCGTGTATTCAGGTCGGGCGAGAGCGACTATCTTTTGAATCGCACCGTATGCCGCCTAAAAGACATCGTATCGCTATTCATGGATACGGGCATGGGTCCGAACGCCTATTCCGTCATCGAGCTGAAAATGGTCGAATCCATTTTGAGCGACAAGATAGAGGAACGGCGCCGTCTGTTTGAAGAGGCGGCGGGCGTGACCCGGTACAAAGCCAGGCGAAAGGAAGCCCTGAGAAAGCTGGAGGAAGTGGACGCCGATCTCATCCGTGTGGACGACATCATCGCCGAGGTTTCGAAGGCGGTCAATTCGCTGAATCGTCAGGCGAAAAAGGCCGAGCGTTACAACGAATATCTCGAAAGACTGCGGGTGCTCGAGGTCGATGTGCTGCAGAGGGACTACAACAGTCTTCATCAGCGTTTGCAGCCCCTCGAGGGCCGTCTGGAATCGGCCGTACAGGAGCGCGACGGTTCCGAGATCGAGCTGGCGAGAGAGGAAGCGCTGCTGCAGGTGTACAGGGCCGAGGAGCGCGAGATGGAGGAACATCTCGAGGCCGCCCGCCGCGAGCACTCCGCCTATTCCTCGAGGGTGGGTGAATACGAACAGAATCATGCCGTCAGCGTGGAGCGCGAAAACAGCCTGAGGGCCTCGATCGAAAGGCTCGAGAAGGCGAGCGCTTCGTATTCCAAGCGCATCGAAGAGATACAGACGGGCAGAACCGCGTGCGACGAGCGCATGAGGGCGGCTCAGGAGGAGCTGGGTTCGATTGAACGCGAAGTCGCCGTTCAGCGCGAAGGCCACGGAAGGATCGAGGGAATTCTTTCCGCCCGCAAGGAAGAATCCGCGGAACGCCGATCCCTTCAGCTTCATACATTGCAGGAGGTGTCCCGCCTGGATGCGGAGCTCGACCGTCAGAAAAGCCGTCTCGAATCCATCAACACCGCGGTGGAGAAACTCGAAAGCGAGGAGGCCGCAGCGGTTGCCGCGCTGGAGACTCTTCGATCCCGCCTCGCCTCGGAAGACCTGCGCCAGTCGGAAATCGTGCAGGCGGCCGTAACTGCGGAGAGGGAATTCCATGAAGTCGAGGAGCGCAGACGCGCGATGCGCGCCGATATCGACCGGTTGCAGGGACGGGCCTTCGAACTGCAAAGCGGCATAGGCGAGAAAATGACCCGCATGGATTTCCTTGCCGGACTAGTGGACCGGCTGGAGGGCTACAGCGAAAGCGTGCAACACCTGCTTCGCAACCGCGATTGGTCCGCCTCCACACCGAGCGCCATAGCGGATGCGGTGGACACGCGGGACGATCTCCGACCGGCCGTCGAAGCGGTGCTGGGCGACGCGGCTCATTACATACTCGTGCGCGATTTCGGAGAGGCGATCAGCGGACTGCATAATCTCAAACAGCACAGGAAGGGCAAAGCGACCTTCGCCTGCCTCTCTCGAATACGCGAAACCGAAGCGGCGCCGTTCCCGATAGCCGGAGACGGCGTCCTGGGTTGGGCGATCGATCTCGTTACTTTTTCACCCGAGCATCATGCCCTTTTCCATTTTCTGTTCCGAAATGTGCTGATTGTGCGCGACGCCGACATCGCCAACAGATGCATCCGCGAATACCCGCAGCTCCGCTGCGTCACTCTCGACGGAGATCTGTTCGACAGCAACGGCATTGTGCGCGGCGGCAGCCACGGACAGGAGGAAGGCGGCCTGATCGGCAAAAAGGACCAGATAGCCCGGCTTCAGAAAGAAACCGCGGTCCTCAAGGAACAGCTGGCCGAAAATCAGCGCCTGATGGAGGAACGCAATGCCGAGTACGCCGCCCTGGACTTGAAGCAATACGCGGAAAGGATGAAACAGACTCAACAGGATTTGTCCGCCCATGAGCGCCAAGTGGCGCAGATGGTGTTTGAATCCGATGAGCTCGAGCGTCTCATCCAGAAAAATTCCGCCGATTGCGAGACCCTGGCCACCGACAAAGCGGGATGCGAACGCGAGCGGGACGCCCTGCTTCCCGAACTCGACAAGCATCGAGAACGATTGTCCGGAATCGAAAAGGAAGTGGAAATAGAAAGCGCCCAGCTTCAGCAGCTCGAGCAGGAGCATGCGGACAGCGCCGAAATTCTGAACGGAATGAATCTGGCTCGGGTGCAGAAAGTCGGCGAAATTCAGAATCTGCACAATGAGAGCGCGAGACTCGAGCGCTCGCTGGAGGAAACCCGACAGTCGCTGGAACACAACGAGCGCGAAATGCTGGCCTCGAGGGAAAACGCGGATGCGCTCGTCGGCGAACGAGATGGTATTATCCGTTCCATAGAACAATACTCCGCGGAAAGAGACGCTGTTGCCGCGCGCGTCGCTGTATTGGAAAAGGATCTGGCCGAGAAACGCGCCAAAGCGGAATCCGTCGAGGCTCTGTTGCACGACGAACGCCAGAAGCACAACCAGTCCGTGGCCGTGGTCCACGAAACGGAAATGAAGATAGGAGAAATCCGGCATCGCATCTCGACGCTCGAGCAGCGCGCGATGGAAGAATATGAATTGAAACTGGAACTCCGCGAGTACGCCGAGGAGGACGTGTTCGATCTCGCCCAGGCGAAGGAGGAAATCAACGACCTGCGCATGAAAATCCGGGCTCTGGGACTAGTAAATCCCCTCGCTTTCGAGGAATGGCAGAAGGAAAAGGAACGTCTCGATCTCCTCACCACGCAGAGATCGGATCTCATCGAGTCGAGACAGACGCTCACGGACACCATCAGGGAAATAAATCAAACGGCCAAGGACAAGTTCCAAGCCACCTTCGAGGATGTGCGCCGGAATTTTTCGCTGGTCTTTCAGTCCCTCTTCGACGAGGGCGACGAGGCCGACCTTATTCTCGGCGAGGGCGACGATCCGCTCGAAGCGCGCATCGACATTGTCGCCAAACCGCGCGGCAAGCGCCCGCATTCGATAGACATGCTGTCCGGAGGCGAGAAGACCCTCACGGCGATCGCCCTGCTGTTCTCGATTTATCTCGTGAAGCCCAGCCCTTTCTGCATACTCGACGAAGTCGACGCGCCGCTGGACGACGCTAACATCGACCGCTTCATACGCATCCTCAGGAAATTCTCGGCCAATACGCAGTTCATCGTCGTCACGCACAACCAGCGGACCATGGCCGCGGCCGATACTCTGTACGGAGTGACCATGGAGGAGGAGGGGGTGTCGAAAATCGTCGCCGTGAATTTCGCAACCGAGTCGGTCGCCCGTTTCATCAACAACTGACCGGGGCCACGTTGTCCGGGCGACGTCATAGCGGGCGTTGTTCGATCGGACCACCGATCAGGCCGGGCTTGTCCGTGGCGTGCGCATGCCTCATCTCGATCGTCGCCTCGCTGAACGCCGTGGCGCAGGTCCTCCCGTTTCATCCCTTCACGACACGGGACGGACTGGTTTCCAATTATATCACGGACCTGTCTCAGGACGAGGAAGGCCGGCTCTGGATCGCGACGTCGGACGGGATCAGCATATTCGACGGGATGGAATGCCGCGCGCTCAGCCGCCGAGAGGGCCTGCCCTCCAATTTCGTCCATTGCATGGCGAGAGATTTTTCTACTGAGGGAGGGATGTGGATCGGCACTAGCAGAGGGCTTGCGCGGTACAGGCGTAATCTTCCGCGCGCCGTCGACAGCGATCCCGGTCTTGAAGGCGAATGGATAGTTTCATTGGCACGAAGCCCGGACGGTTCACTCTGGGCCGGCGGGGGTTTCGGAATCGCGCTGGTGAAGGACGGACGGCTGACACGCGTCGAATCGCCGGCCGCGGTCAGACCTGTCACGAAAATTATATGCACGAGTCGCGGCGTCTTATGGATTCTCAACGACCGCGGCGTGCACGAGTATGATCCATCGAGACGGGTTTTCCGGACAATCGATTCCACCGGCGGCCGCTACGTGTCGGCGAATCTGATCAGGGAAACCGGCGACGGCGATGTGTACGTATGCGCGCGCGACAGCAGCATACTGCAATTCCGCGACGGGAAACTGTTCGCGAAACACCGGTTGCGCAACAGGCAGCCCACCGACCTCCTGCGCGATAAAGGGGGATGGTGGATCACGACGCGCGAAGGGCTTCTTTACGCCGAGGGGAAAGACCTGGACGTCGGGCGCTGCGTGGAATACGGCCCTGCAAGCGGAATGACGGTCACGATGCTCAACCTTATTTTTCAGGACAGCGAAGGCATTCTCTGGTTCGGAAGCGAGGGCCGCGGTTTGGTACGACTGGAGCACAGGAACCTGATCGGCATGCCTGAATCCGACATGACCGGGAAAGGGACCGCGGACGAAGCGGGCAGATTGTGGATGACGGCGCGGGAGGGCTTGCTGGAGTATTTCAGGGATGAGAAATCGCGCTGGACGAGGCGCTTCCACAAGCGTGGCAGAGATTGGCCGGAAGGGTACTCCTACCACATTCAGGCGATCGGCGGCTCGAAACTCCTGGTTTCCTTTTCGTCCGGTGTGATCGCCGAATTCGATATTCGCTTGCGCGCGGCGCCCCTGCGTCCGTCGAGGATCGTGGCGCCGGGCCCCGGAATTCCGCCGCCGGATCCCTTTTGCTTTCTTGTGGACAAGAAGGGCAGATGCTGGTACAGGGACAGGAACAAAGCCGTTCATGTGCTGCAATTGTCTCCGAAGTCGGCGCTGTTGCGCACTTTCTCGTCCGTGCATCCCGACATACGCGCGATGTACGAAGCGCCGGACGGCGCCGTCTGGGTGGCCGGATACAACGGCGGGATTTTCGTAAACGACGCGCCGGATCCGCTGCGCGGCGCGTTCAGGCGACTCGAAGTGCCGCTCGAAGTCAGCGTGAGGGCCTTTCATCGCGACGGACGGGGGCGCATGTGGATAGGCACTCTCGAAGGTTTGCTGTTGTTGCGGAAAAACGGCTTCGAAAAATTCGGAGTTGAAGCCGGACTCCCCAATGAGCGCATCGGCGCATTGGCCGGGTCTTCCACGGGCGGACTGTGGATCGGCTCCCAGCTCGGTATGGCTTTCGCTTCCGGCGATCCCGTATTCATCTCGGGCCACGGCGAAATAACCGACAGTCCCGTAGGCGCCTGCGGAGTTCTTCCCGACGGCGTGCTTTGGGCGGGCACTTCCTTCGGCCTGTACCTGTACGACGAGACCGGGGCCGCACGGGAAATGCAGCCTTCCCGCGTCCATCTGCGCCGCTTCACCGTCAACGGGCAGGAAACCGACTACGTGGAGAACATGTCCCTCGAGCATGACCTGAACAACTGCCGCATAGATTTTGCCGCCGTGCGATTGCGTAAGGCGGCTGAAATTTTGTACGAACACCGGCTGGTGAACGTGGACAGCGCCTGGAGCGCGCCGTCGCCGCAGCGGAGCGTTCACTTCGCCGCTCTGTCGCCAGGAAAATACACGTTGCAGATAAGGGCAATCGGAGGGGACCGTTCGAGCTCATCCGAAATCCTCGAATTGCGCTTCGCCGTGCTGCGGCCGTACTGGCTCAGCTGGTGGTTTTATGCCATCCTTCTCGCCGTTGCCGCCTCCGTAGTCGCGGCGGGCATCCGTGTGAAGATAGTCCGCCTGTTGGAGAACGAGCGGATCAGAACACGAATAGCGGCGGATCTGCACGACGATATCGGAGCGGGATTGACGCATATCGGCATGATGAGCGATATGATGGAACAGCAGGCGCGCGGTCTCATAAACCGCCGGCCGGATGTGTCGCCTGAAATCGATGCGCTTCGAAAGTCCATATCGAGAACCGGCAGGATAGCCCGGGAACTCGTCGACGGTATGAGCGATGTGGTCTGGTCGCTCGATCCGCGCAACGATTCTATCACGCAGCTCGCCGACCGGCTGCGCGTCTTTGCCTATGAAATAACCGACCCGCTGGAAATTGTCATGGATTTCCGCTTCGATGCGTCGGTCGTCCGTCTTCGCGCGCGGTCCGAAATCACGCGCTGCCTGCTTCTCGTGGCGAGAGAAGCTCTGAACAACCTGGTGAGGCATTCAGGCGCAACGGCTGCGGCCGTCAGAATTGAAGCTGTCGGCGGCAAGGTGTTCTTTTCCATATCCGACAACGGGAGGGGTTTCGATGAAGAGACACTCGCCCGAAGGAGCGGAATCATGCATATGCGGAACCGGGTAAAAGCTTGCGGAGGAACGATCGATGTCATTTCGGCGCCGGGCAATGGAACCGAGATCAGGGGATCCGTGCCTCTCGAGGTTTAAAACCGTACACTTGTCCGGTTGCGGGGTTTCGAAAAGATGCCTAAGATAGCGCAATGCTGGAGCGCAGAAATCCGTGACCATCTCCGTAGCCATTGTCGACGATGACTATGAAGTGCTTGCCGGTCTGAATTGGATGATCGACAACGCGGACGGATACCACTGTGTGGGAGCATGGTCCAGCGGGGATGAAGCGCTGGAGAAAATCGCGGAGCCCCTGCCGGATGTCCTGCTCATGGACATCGGATTGCCGGGAACCTCGGGCATAGAGTGCGTCCGCGAACTGACAAAGCGATACCCACGCATACGGATCATCATGCAGACGGTGTACAGCGATGACGACAAAATCTTCGAGTCGCTCCGGGCCGGCGCTGTCGGATACATCCTGAAAAAATCGCCCATACTCAAAATCCTACAGGCGATCAGCGATGCTCACGAGGGCGGAGTACCCATGTCGGGCGATGTGGCTCGCAAGGTCCTCGCGTTTTTCCAGACCCCGCCTCCGGACCAGCTTTCGTCCCTCTCGCCCCGTGAGCGGGACGTGCTCGAAGCCCTCGTGGAAGGCCGCAGTTACAAGGCCATATCGGAAAAACTGTTTCTCAGCGTGCATACGGTGCGCTTTCATCTGCACAACATCTACGAAAAGCTGCACGTCCGGTCCCGCTCTGAAGCGGTGGCAAAAGTGACGGGAGCAGGCAAATCCCGCTGAAACGGCCTCCTCCTTCAGGCACATCAATGCTTTTCGCGAGCGCTGCAATGCCATGTTCCGGCGCTGCGACAATGCTGATTTCGATTGAAATCTTCGGCGTCACGGCGTCATGTCGGTTATAAACGTCTTCATGGTCCCCTCGATACGCGAAAACCGTACATTCGTCCGGTTGCGGCGAAGAATGAGGGAAGATATGTTTTCGGAAATTCGAATACCCTTCCGCTCACCATGTGAGCGGCTTCGAATCCACAGCGAAAACCGGAAAAAGAAACAGCTCTCCCCCCACTTCTGACGCCGTTAGAATAACAGCAAGGCATTGGAGATGTAGCCATGAATAATAAGACCGTATTGTCTTTTATCATCGGTTGTCTGTTGTCGATACCCCTTTCAGCGCAGCTTTCCGTTGTGCTGCGGATGGATCCGGCGCCGTCTCCGTACCTTTCGGACTGGCGTTCAAGGCCGAA
>CAYLZD010000018.1:14406-78531 GCA_964388275.1 uncultured Chromatiales bacterium | reverse complement strand
GAACGCCTCGCGTCTCCCCGCGAGCGAGTACAGTTCGAGCTGAACTCTTCCCCGCAGGCCGGTCGTGACAGTGAAGTTCGTCGCATCGGTGAAGGGATTGGCGAAGTTGCCGCCGATTTCGAGTGAACGAACGAGACCGGGCAATCGATCCCGAATCCCGGTCGAGATTCCAAGATCGATGATGAACGGATCTTTAATCACCGTATCGCGCATGGTCGAGAGATTCTCTATGCGGACGGAATCCAGCTGCACAGGCACGACCGTTACGCGGTCCGTTGCTGAAAATGAAACGCGCAGCGATTGTCCCGCCGCCGTCGCGGCAAGAAGGAAAAGTCCTGCGAAGAGTGTACGGAAAAGTACCATTTTTACTCTCCTATTGAGATGCCGTTAATCGGATAAAAGCATTGTCGAGTCTTCGGAGTTTTCGCCATCGATTTGCATCGAGCCGGCTTGGGTGAGATCCTTGACGCCCAGAATCCACCGAAAGCCGGGAGAAGCAACTATGGGTTTCAAATCATTCATAATTCATCATTCCGCATTCATCATTTATTCACGACCATCCGCACAGTCCTCTCATGCGTGACTCCTGATACAAGTGTCGCCCGCATCCGGCACGTATAGACACCGGAAGGCAGTCGGACACCTGCGGCGGTCGAAGGATTCCACTCGCACATATGCATCCCTGCGGCGGCGAAACCATCCTTGAGAACCGCGCATTCCCTTCCGAGGGCGTCCTCTATTACTATCCGGACTTGGGCGGACTTCTCCAGTGAGAACCGTATGGCCGTCGAACGCGAAAAGGGATTCGGATGGTTCTGCTCCAGGGAAACAACTTCCGGCGGCGGTGTCGCCTCGATCCTTGTGGTCGGAAAACGCGTGCGATACAAACCGCCATGATAAAGGCCCGCATATACGTATCCTGCCTTATCGGCTGCTATGGACCAGACAGTCAGGTCGGGCAGACCGAATACCACCTGCTCCCACGATTGTCCAAGATCCGTGGAACGGAAAACGCCTTGGGAGCCGGTCGCCGCGTATATGTGGCCTTCCGCGTTCACGGCGAAACCGTTCACGGAGCTGCCGACATTCAATCCTATGCTCATCCAAGTCGCTCCGTCATCCGTAGTCCTGAACGTGTAACCGTTCGACGTGCCGGCCAGTATTCCGCTGGCAGAGTCCAATCCGAGATAGACATCCGTCCCGTGTATCCACGCAGTTGATGCAGGAGTCCAACTGCGGCCGTCGTCCGATAACCGGAAGATATTTCCTCTCATGGTGGAGAGCATGAGCATGCCGCTGCGCCAGTTCCTCACCATGGAGGCGACTGCCGTGTCGGATAATCCTTCGTTGCGCCTCTCCCAGGTGCCGCCGCGGTCGGTTGACGCATACACTCCGACTCCCTGCCCCATCAATGTGGACGCACCGGCGAGTACCGTGCCGTCCGGCAGCACGAGCATGGACCTCGGTCCACGGAGGCTTGTGTTAACCGCATCCCAGTACTTTCCGCCGCTTGTCGATTTGTAAATCCCCGAGAGGCCGCCCGCATAGACGATATCGCGGACATTATCCTCCGCCATGCACAACACCCAATTGAAGTCGGTTGGATTCCACGACAGGCCTTCGTCCACGGATACGCACAACGGATAGTTCATCCCCGCGACATACAGTCTTCCGTTCTCCGACGGCTTGATGCAGGTGATGGGCAGAGCGGGGACGCCGATCAGCTTCCACGAGCGGGTCGTCATGTCCATGCTGCACAGGCCGGTTGAGGTCGCCGCGAGCAGCCGGCCGCCGAGGATGTCGTATGCGAAGCGGTTCACCCGGTTCACGGGCAGCTTGCTTGTCGGGATCTGCAGGTCCTCCCACGTGACGCCTTCATCTGCCGATACGAAAGCTCCGCGATCCGAGCCCGCGAAGAGGTGGACGTCGTCATGGATGTACAGCGCATAAACAGTGGCGTACTCGGGAAAACCGGTCCGCGACCAGGAAAGCCCCTGATCCGAGGACCGGCACACCGCGCTGTCGGTTCCCATGTACAGCGCATTACCACCGGCATCGCCGGCGATGCAGCGGACGGGATGCTTCGCGAGCGCGGAATCTGCGAGAGGCGCCCATGTTATGCCGTCGTCCAAGGAATTCCAGATTCCGGACAGTTCCGTGCAGGCATAGAGCGTGCCGGTCGCGTCGCAGTAGAGGTCCTTTATCATGTCGTTTTCAAATCCCGTGTGCAGCGCCGGCAACCATGATTCGCCTCGGTCCGTTGAACGGTACACGACATCGGTCCATGTACCGCCGGCCAGCAGCGTGCCGGTTTTCCTGTTGACGCACAGCGCTCCGATCGCCTCATCTATTCCTGCAAGCCGCGTCCAGGTGATCCCGTCGTCGATCGACGCATGCACTCCGGCGTCGGACCCGACGTACACCGTGCCCGAGGAATCAATCGCTATTGGCGAGGGGAACTGCAGATACATCTTCGCGTAGGACCAGCCCGCTCCTCCGTCCGTGGATCTGAACACCGCGTCGTCCTCGGTTGTCAGGATGGTTCCCGTCTCGGGATGTACGGCGACGCTCACCAGCCATCCGCCGTCGAAGCCCGGCAGGCGTTCCCAGGTCGGTTGTTGAGCGAGACAGACCGGGATCAGGAGAACCGATGAAAGAGCGATTATGGTCAGGCGGACGGCGCATCGGGTTGGCATGTCTGGGCTCCTGGTGGTTTGAGGTTGTTATTCTTCACGCTCCGAATATTCGGGGGGAAGAGAGAAGAGGGAAGAGAGAAGGAGTCTCTTCGCAGGACACAGGCGCGCTTTCATCGCACCGCCACCTTCCTCACCGCGCTTCCCCGCTCCCCGCGCAGATGCAGGAAATACGCGCCCGGCGGAATGCCCCCCAGCCGCAGGGCCACCGCATGTGTCCCGGTGCCGAATTCCGCGGGCGGACGTAAAACAGCGACCATGCGTCCGAGTGCGTCATGCAGAGAAAGCGACACAGTCTCGCTTTCCTTCATAGAAAAACGGATTACGGCATCCCCTATTGCAGGCTGCGGTGAGACGGAGAGTATTTCAAGATCGCGCTGGCCGAAGAAAGGCGACAGTTCCACGACAGGCGAGTAACTGAAAGACCCATCGAAGTCGATCTGTTTGAGGCGGTAGAAGATCCTTCGTTCGGGACAATCCTGCGGCGCTTCGTCTATGAAGGAATATTCACTTGAGGAAGCGCTGTTCCACGAGCCGGGGACAAAGCCGCGCACTTCCCAATCGCCGTCCCCCCCCGAGAGGGAACGCTGCACTTCGAAACCGAGGTTGGAAGTTTCCGATTCCGTGTGCCAGTGCAAATGGACTTGTGAATCGAAGAGCTTCGCCGAGAGTATTGAAAATTCCACCGGGAGTGTTCCATTCGCGAGTAGTTGCACAGCGAAGACGTCCTGGCCGCCTGCGTACGTTGCCTGGGCGGGCGCGTACGTCGGGAAATTCGTGCTCGTCGTCCATCCACAGAAGATGACATTTCCCGCCGGATCAACCGTGACACCGTTCGCCTGGTCCCTGTCGCTACCGCCGTAGAAAGAGGCCCAAATACGCGCACCGCCGCTGGAAAATTTTACTATAACCGCGTCGCCCGCAAACGAGCCTCCTCCCCCATACGAAGGTTGTACAACTCCCGTAGTGACCGGAAAGTCGCTAGCAGGGGTCGAGCCGACAGCCAGTACATTTCCGTTGCCATCGCATGCCGCGCCGTTAAACAACTCGGTGCTTCCGGAGCCACCGTAATAGGTCGCCCACAGCCGGGAACCGCTCCCGCTGAATTTTGCAATGAAGCCATCCATTCCACCGTTCAAGCTGCCTTGATACGCACCGCCAGACACCGGGAAATTCGCGCTGGCGGTGGATCCGACCAGGACCACATCCCCGTTCCCATCCGCGGCCAGTGGATCCGAATAATAGTTGCCGCCGGCTTGTTCCTGACCGCTGCCTCCGCAATATGTCGACCAAGAGAGCCCGCCGCTTCCGGAAATTTTCGCAATGAAAGCATCCTGGCCGCCCCCGTATGTTATTTGAAATGCTCCCGGGGTGACAAGGAAATCGGAGCTCGTAGTATCTCCTGCAACATATACATCCGATCCTGAGACCGTTATTCCCCTACACTGGTCGTTGGTGCTGCCGCCCAGGTATGTGGACCAGATCATATTTCCGTTGCCATCAAATTTTACCACGACGGCGTCTATTGAACCGTGATAAACAGTCTGGATTGCGCCTGGTGTAACGGGGAAATCGCCACTGAAGGTATATCCAGAAGCAACCACGTTCCCGTTCGCATCCGCTTCGATTTCCTGAAAGAAGTCGTTGGCGCTGCCGCCGCAATATGTCGCCCATACGCGGGTACCGTAACCGCTGAGCTTGACCAGGAATCCATCGTGGCCTCCGTGATTGGATTGCTGGTATGCGGGTGTAGTGCAGGGGAAATTTAAACTGTTTGTAACCCCGGACAGGAGCACGTTGCCCATCCCGTCTACCGATATGCCTCTTCCTGTGTCTTCCGACGACCCTCCGAAATATGTCGCCCAGAGCTTTGAGCCGCCTGTGTCGTATTTCACCACGAAGGCGTCAACGTATCCGCCGGACGCGAGTTGGAACACTCCTCCGTGAGCGGGAAAGTTCGAACTCATCGTCATTCCGGAGATATACACGTTGCCGCTGCCGTCGGTTGCGATCCCGCAAAAATCTTCCATCCCGCTTCCACCGCAGTACGTCGCCCAGGGATCAATGACCAGAGTCTTTGTATGATCATACTCCTCAACATGGAACGATACGACATCCTTTACGAGTGTAAAGCCGGAACTGACGACATCGCTTTCATCCAATGTATACGCGTACGGCGCCTCCTCCTCAGTGCTGCCAAGTGGAGTAGTCACAAGGAGTCCGCCGCCGCCCGTCAATGATAGGTCCCCGCCGTGATCGTATCGCATGATAATGTCATCCACCCGTCCTCCCGGCCTCACTACGAAGTTGTACTTCATGCGGCCGTCCTTGGAGAAATATTCGAGATCGATGTTGTCGTAAATGTTCTCGTAGATTATCCGGCTGTACTCCCTGACTCCGGTAATGCCGTCCGTACAGTGGGGCAGATAGTAATTGACATATCCGGGTAGTTCTCCGTCGGCGCGTATGCGTGGGAACGGGTTGCAGCCGGTAAAAGTCATGTCGAGGCGGAAGCACTCCCTCTTTATCTCCCCTGACCACCCCCTCTTTATCTCCCCCTCTACGAGGGGGAGATGTCCGTTGGGACAGAGGGGATCTTCGAAGCCGGTATTTGCCACCGTGAACACATAACTTATCCCATCGTTCCGGAAATACAGCCGCGCGCCGTTCGCCTCGGCGGTGAAGGCGATGTCCCATCGCACCCTGCCCTCGGTGTCGGCTATCTGGCCGAGGTTTTGCTGGAAGCGTATGGCGGATGCTTGAGGCGTCGAGGCGGTGGGATGCGGATGTGCTGGAGAAGGGTGAAGAGTAAAGGGTATAGAGTGAAGAGGGAAAAGAGAAGAGGGAAGGGATGCCGGGATAATGAGGCGGAGCAGATTCGGCGATGACCTCTGGCACGAATATGGCGCTGCGATGCGGGTCATGTCGGCCGCTGCGGGACTCAATTCCGGCCGTTCCCGGTTGCCGCTTTGAATTGCGGAACCGCTCCAGTCGTGTGCGGTCGTGGAGGTGAAGGTGAAGGTGAAGGTGAAGGTGAAGGCGATGAGCGTGATCGTATAAGCGAGCTTCATTGGATATCTCCTGTTTAATTCAGACTTCGACCTCTCCCCCCGTCTGCGTCCACTTCCCTCGCCTTCGGCGGACTTCGGTGGACTTCGGCGGGCAGGCCCGGCCCCTCCCCGAAGGGGAGGGGTGACTCTCTTATTATAGTAATGGTGTTCTCCCCTCTCCCTTGGAGAGGGGTCGGGGGTGAGGTCATGGCTCAGAGAATACTTCTGTTAACCGCATCCGAATGTAAATGTTATGCAGGACAAATCCACCCGACGCGATGCAGATGGACAGAGCCGACGGAATTGTCCCTGGTAGATACATTCTACCGTATCAGCATCATGCTGCCGGTAAGCACCTCGCCTTGCGCTTCCAGGCGCCAGATGTACACGCCGGCGGGAAGTTCTTCTCCGCTGAAAGAGACGGTGTGAATTCCCCCGTTCAATTTCCCGTTTATCAGCGTCGAGACCGCCCGTCCCGACAGGTCGAATACGCGCAGGAGCGCGGGACCCGGATCCGCATTCTCGACTGTGATCATGGTCGAGGCGGAGAAAGGATTCGGAGTCACCGTCACATCGATCGATCCCGGCGGCGAGGCGGAGAGCTTCGGCGTCTCGCAGGCCGTGATCACGCCGATAGAGGAGTTGAACGTATATCCGCTCGCCTGGACGTTCGTAACCGTGAAGCACCAGGTACCCGACGGGTTCTGTTTCTGACTGGTTTCGAGTGTCACTGTCCCGTTGGCGCCGGTCGTTCCGTTTACCGTCCCGCTGTTCGGGCCGGTGTACGTCGCTGTCACTACCGCACCGGAAACCGCTTGGTTCTGGGCATTGTAGATGGTCACCACGTCGCGGCCGCGCCACTTGTTGCCGCTCTTCACACGCGTGACCGTCTGATTGTAGACGTACACATACGAGTTGGGATCGGATACGGTTATCAGCACGTTGGCATTGCCGGTCGCGTTGTTGTTGTCGGTGACCGTAAGGACGGCGTTATACACGCCGGGATTCGCGTAGAGGTGCGCCGGATCCGGAAGAGCGGACACAGGCGAACCGTCGCCGAAATTCCATTCGTAAGCTGTGATGGTCCCGTCGGGATCGTAGGATCCGGCCGGGCTGAAGTTGACGGTCAGCGACGCCGGTCCCTGTGATGGTGATCCGGAGGCGACGGCGACCGGTGGAGAGTTGTAGCCGGGGATCAGGCCGCTGGGATTCAGTTGCGCCATAAATGCATCTTGACCTCCTGCGGGAGCAGATTGAAACGCATTGTATATCGGGAAATCGGTGCTATAGGTCGAACCGCAGATTAGAACATTTACGCTTTGGTCCAAAGCGAGGCAGCGACAGTACTCATCTTGACTGCCGCCCATATATGTTGCCCACAACCTGTTTCCGTTTGCGTCGAGTTTCACAACGGCGACGTCAACCGTTCCGTGATTTGCGATCTGAAACGCGCCGGCACTGACCGGGAAATTTGCGCTTGCCGTGGCTCCGCCCAATACCACATTCCCGTTAGCATCAGTTGCAGCTCCATATAAAAGCTCACTTTGTGCCCCTCCATAGTAAGTCGCCCATTGCAGTGCGCCAGCGGAAGAGAATTTTGAAATGTGGAAATCGGAGCCGCCCGCCAGAGACGCCTGTATTGCGCCTTGCGATACGGGCATGTTCGCACTCGATACATAGCCTGCGAGGATGACATACCCGGCGCCGTCGCAAGCTACGCATCTAGCCCAGTCGTCTGCGCTCCCTCCCAGGTATGTAGCCCACAGGCGTCCTCCACTTGAGGACAGTTTCACGAGATAAGAATCAATTCCGCCGGAGAGATTCTGCTGGAACGCACCGGCGCTTACCGGAAAATCTTTACTGTTCGTAGCACCAGTGAAGAAAATGTCGTCGTTAGCATCGACTGTGATTCCTCTTCCTGTCTCACCGCCTTTTCCGCCATAGTAAGTTGCCCACATGCGGCTTCCGCTCCCTGAGAATTTGATCACGAAGGCATCGTTGTATGTACCCGGTCCCTTTGCCGTCTGGAACGCGCCTGCAGTGACAGGAAAATTGCTGCTGCCCGTTGTGCCTGAACAGATTATACTGCCTGTTCCATCAACAGTGAGCTGGTTTCCGTAGTCATCACCGTTCCCGCCGCAGTACGTTGCCCATAGACGCGCGCCTCCACCGTCGAACATCACGACAAACGCGTCGGTCATTCCGCCTCCGTATACAGTTTGAAATGCGCCTGCAGTAACGGGAAAATTTGAGCCCGGTGTGCTTCCTATCATGATCACATTTCCGCTACCGTCAACCGCAACGCCATATCCCTGGTCGTTCTCGTTTCCCCCGTAATACGTCGACCATAGCCGTGAACCGCTCGCATCGAGTTTTACGACGAATGCATCCCGCGAGCCGGCATAGGTACCCTGGTAGGCGCCTGAAACCGGAAAATTCATGCTGCTCGTAAATCCTGCAATAGAAACATTCCCGAAATAATCCGTCGCGATGCCGCATGCCTCGTCGCTTTCGCTTCCCCCGTAATACGTCGACCACGGATCGATGACCAGCGTCTGCGCACGGTCATACCCTTCCACCTCGAAGGACAGAACATCCTCGTTCAGCGTGTATGCTGAATACACGAAATCATCAACGCGCTGGTATGTGTACGGCGTCTCCTCGACTATGTGACCCAGCGGATAATGAATCTCCAGCGCCCCTTCTCCCGTGATGTCCATGTCCACAGCCCCGCTGTAGCGCATCGCGATGTCGGACACATCGCCGCCGGGATGAACAAGGTATTCGTACTTCATCCTGCCGCCGGCGGATTTGAAAACGAGGTCGATATTGGTATACACGTTCTCGTACACTAGCTTCGCGTAGCTTTTAACGCGCGCGATGCCCTGCGGGCAATGGGCGAGATAATAGTTGCTGTAGCCCGGCAGTTCGTCCTCCATGCGGATACGGGCGAAGGGATTGGCGTTGGAGAGGGTCATGTCGATGCGTGACAATCTCGTCTCAATCTCGCCTGACAACCCCCTCTCTTTCTCCCCCTCTACGATGGGGAGATGTCCGCCAGGACAGAGGGGGTGATTAGTGAATACATAACTGACGCCGTCCCTGCGGAAGTACAGCCTTGCACCGGGAGCGTCGGCGATGAAGAGTATGTCGTTGCGCACGTGGCCTTCGGTGTCGGCTATCTGCCCGCGGTTCTCGGTGAAGCGGAGGCTGGTTTGTTCGAGCAGCTTCCCGGCCCGACGGTCGGCGGAAGCGGTTTTGGCCGCCGGTGACGGAAGAAACGACTCGACATTGAGTAGCCGTCTCGCGGGAAACGGCAGGACGAACGCCGTTTCCATCGGCGCGAGCGCCGGAACCCGAATCCGATCAGCCTGCGCGACGTATCCCTCCTGCGAGGGAATGCCTGCCAGAGCCGGGAGGGCGGCGATGAAAGTGAAGAGAACGAGCAGGCGTTTCATTGGCTAATCTCCGCGTTTGTTTGAGGATATCGTGAATGATTTTAAAGACGAGATCAAACGGCTTCGCAGCCATGCCGGCGAACTCTCCTTACAGCCGGGAAATGTGCTCGTGTAAGAAGGCGATTATTCAGTCGCTTCTCAATAGGTACCGCCACACGTTTTCATGTGTGGCGGTACTCAATTTTGGGGGAAGGGGGAAGGATAAAGAGTTAAGAGTGAAGGGTTATGGAGTGGGTGGGGATGGTTCAGGTCCGCAGCGTTAAGGTTCAGAAGGTTCGGGATTCGAGTCCCTGAGGGCGCGCAAGAAGAGGCTCACTGCGGTGAGCCTTATTTGTTGGAATTACGTGATATTCCTCGACAGAATCCCGGATTCTGCTTCACCTACACCGGGAGCCTCTGATCTCTGAAAATGGTAGCGTACTGCGAATCGTGACGGGGTGTGACGGAACCGGGCAGGGAAATGGCAGGACCCGTTTTCAATACACTCAAGCAAGCCGGACGAACGTCGGAACGACCGTAGTCAGGCCTGCACGCCGAAGCTCGCCGCAGGCGGGAAGCTCTGGCTGTGCAACTCTCCGACCGCTGGCCGGTGATCAGAACTCGTTCGTATATAGCGAGCCGGACGACGCAGTAGAGTCTGATCGGCGTTCTACGTGGGAAAACGTCACTAATTAATTATGAATGGGTGGATCGCGAAAGGCCCGTCAACCGAACTTCCATCCTGCCGCAGGACTCAAGGACCTCCGGGAATAGCGTTGCAAGCGTTGACCTTCCAAAAGGCCTCTGAAACAGCTTCGTCGTTTCCACTGGACGCACTTTTGGATTAGTGGTATCCGCTGGAAGAGGGCTATGGTGGAAATGTCGCAAATTCCGATTCAATGACGCACCTGTGGCTGGCACGAACTTTGCGTCTACTCGGTTGGAACTTAATAATCAGGAAGTCATTATGGAAGACACTGTCCTAACTTTCGAACACGAGACGGTGCCGAGTCAGTGCTTCAAAGCGCAGATACCGTCATTTTATCATCCCATTAACTTCGGTGCTCTAGAGTCCGCACCCGCTCTCATGAAGCGACGCTGTCGCGAAGGTAAAAACATCATCGTTGTCGATGTGAACACACGGCACATCGTTCCTCGTCTACCTGTCGAGGGGGACATAATCGAGGTCCCTATCGGAGAGAATGCTAAGTCCCTTTCGGTTGCCTCGAATATTTTCGCGCAGTTGCGTGACATGCAGGTCTCCCGTCGGTCGAGCCTAATAATAGGTGTGGGTGGAGGTGCAATCTGTGATTTAGTTGGTTCGACATCGATGCTTTACATGCGCGGCGTGAGATATGGCCTAATCCCAACTACTCTGTTGGGCATGGCCGATGCAGCTATAGGTTCAAAAGTTGCGCTGAATGGTCCGAATGGTACAAAAAATCTCCTCGGCGGGTTCTACCCCCCTCGGTTCGTTCACATAGATATCAACCTACTAGAGACGTTAGAGGATCGCCAGTACCTGTCCGGTTTCGCCGAGGTTGTCAAGGTAGCGCTGCTCGCTGAGGATCAGGGCATTATGTTTTCCAACCTTGAACTAAACTGGCATAAGATCCAATGCCGTGACCGCCAGTTTGTCACAAAGATTCTACAAGATGCCATAAGCATCAAGATGCGTTTAGTGGTCCCTGACATCCTCGAACGAAACCTCGACCGGGTACTGAACCTGGGCCACGCTTTGGGTCATGCCGTCGAAGCCGCCTCGGACTACGCTCTCCTTCACGGCGAAGCCGTAGCTATCGGTTTGGCCAGGGCCAGCCGTCTAGGTGTGGAAAGAGGGCTTTGTAGCGTGGATCTTGCTAACCGGATTGAGGCACTACTAATAGGTTTCTCTCTACCAACTCAGATACCCGGTGGCTGTTCACCTGAGCGGATCCTGGACGAATTACAGGCTGTGGCGCTCGTCCGCGACGGCGACTTGAGAGTTGTCATACCGATCGAACCAGGGAGGGCTTGCATCATTCACGATGTGAAGCCACACGAGCTACTCGGAGATAACACATGAAACTGAATATCGGTGTAGCCTTCCTTGCGCACAACAGGCGCCAACTAACCCTGAAGTCGTTGGAGACGCTCGTGAGACAGACCTTCGTTGTGGGCGTTATCGTGGACAATGCCAGTCGTGACGGGACAGGAGAGGAGCTAGAAAAGAAGGTCGCGGACGATGCGCGGCTCAGCTTAATCAGGAACTCCATCAATCGCTATCCAGGCGCCGCACGAAACCAGATGGTCGAAGAACTTGCTCGTCGCGTTGATGTCATCGTCTTCATGGACAACGATATCATGATCAATTCGCCTAAATGCTTTGAAGCTCTTTCCAAGGCTTTTCAGGCGACGCCAAACCTCGGGCAGATCAGCCCCCTCGCCGCACCCGATGACTTCCTGCTCGGATGCTTCGTGTCAGGTGGTCAGCGCCTGGCAAGCACAATCTCCAACGCCACCTCTGCCATCACCGCTATCCGTACCGAGCCTCTTCTACGAGGCCTGCGTTGGCGTGAGATAAGGTGGCACCCAGTTGACAATCAGGAAATCGGTGAAGACTACTTCATGTCCCGAGACCTCCAGGCACTCGGTTATTCTTTTGCCTGGTTTGCCGCCGACAATCCGCACTGCTGCGAAAACGCCGGTCGGGGACCGGTGGAGCTGGTGGCTGACCTGCCCTACTACCTACGTACCTTTGCAGAGCGTGGCATGCTCAGCCGGCTCAGCCAGGCCCTGCCCGAACGTGCTTCCGAAGTGGAGGCGTATGCTCGCCATCATGGTGTACCAGAGTTGCACGGGAGTTTCAACCTCGAAGATACGCCGGCGGCTTCCCACGCCATGACGTTGGAGGAAGCGGATTTGTACAGTCGTCAGGTGGGGGCGCTACTGCCGGAACTTCGTCAATTGATCAACGGGATCTCAACCAACCGCGAACGCCTTCGCGCGCTGTGCGAGAGATCCAGAGACTACTTCGACGGTCTTCCGGAGACGCACCCCCTCTTCAGCCAGAGATCCCTTCAGGCCGCGATCTCCTTTAATCGGATGGTTCGTAAACTCGACAGAGAGGAGGTGAAAAATGCCTGACCCCCAAAAGAGCAGCGTTGTTGTAACCGGTAGCTCTCGCGGTATCGGGGCCGCCATCGCCAAGGAGCTTCACAACGCGGGATATGGTGTGGTGGGTGTTAGCCGGTCCAACCAAGAGCAGCAGTCAGATCTGACCTCCTTGTCCTTTGATCTACGCGCCGTTCACCGCCTTGAGGAGTGTTGGCGCAAAATCGAAGAGGGCGGCACAGACATCCGCGCGTTGGTACTCAATGCGGGGACCGGGCACGTGAGCAGGCTGGTAGACGAAGACGAGGTCTCTTGCCATCAGCTTTTCAGCCTGAACTTCGTAGCGCCATACCTCTTGGCTGGGCACGCCGTACGCTATTGGCATCGGACGAGCCAGGAAGGCCACTTGATCTTCATAGGCTCCCAGGTTGCCCTGCCCGGACAGGCACAAGCTCTCAACAGCCTCTACTCTGCATCCAAGGCAGCCCTGCTTTCCCTGGTCGCCAGTCTGGCGAAAGAGCTGGCACCACAGATCCGTGTGAACGGCGTGGCACCGGGAGACGTGCACACGGAGTTGGCCATGAAAAGCGCGAAGGAATTCATGCGTTTATCGCCGCTTATCTCGTCCGTTCATAACTATGAAACCGCTGTCCTGGAACGTTCGCTGTTGAAGAGATGGGTGGAACCCGGTGAGGTCGCGCGCTCCGTACTCTACCTGGTTGAGAATCAAGCCATCACTGGAACCATCCTTAATGTAAGCGCTGGCGCCACCATCTACTAAGGAGCCATAATGAAGAGGAATATTGAAGTTGTCGAGCGCAGTCGAGTCACGGCCCATGGTGGGCGTGGACTCGTCGCCGTGTCGCGAGTTTTCGGCGGAGAGGACGCACCTCTGCCAAGGGATTGCGGTTTCAACTTCGTCGATGTCGCGGAGGTCCCGCAGGGAGCGTCCATCGGCAAGCACACCCATGAAGACACCACCGAGATCTATCTGGTTCTCGAAGGGCGTGGCCGCTACCTCCTCGACGGAGATTGGGTGACCGTTCAACCCGGAGATGTCCTCGTCAATCACTGCGGTATGCACGCGCTGGAGAGTACGTCGGAGGAACCCCTTCGCATCTACGTTGTGGAAGCAAGCATACAAGGAGGTAGGTCATGATTTCCGTCATCACAATCTCCAACCGTCCGAGGAATCTGATCGCCGCCGCAAATCAAGTCCGCAGTCAAATCGTAGGTGATGAGTTGGAGCATGTGATGGTGCTCGATGGCGTGGAGCTCAACTCGGAACTGAGGCGGGAGATCGAGGACCATGCCTGCTCCCTGGTTCTTGTGAACGCGCCTCCGGAACCGCAGCGTTTTATCTTCGAAAAGTTCGCCGCCCTTAAGAACACAGGCATTCATCACGCTTCCGGTCAATTCATCGCCTTTCTGGATGACGATAATGAATGGCTAGACAACCACCTGGCGATCCTGCAAGACGCCCTGTGGCAGCACACTGCGGCCGACTTCTCCTACTCCTGGCGATCGCTGTTGAATGCCGATGGCAGCCCCCATAATGTTGACGGCCTCTACCCATGGGGGTGGGGCTGCGACATAACCCGTCGTCAAGCCCTCTTCCGTATCCAGAAAGAGGTTGGGATCCTGGAAGAAGGTTCAAACCTAGCCAAGGACAAATACGGCTTCGAATTCAAAGGCGAGCGCTTTTCGTGCGTGGACAGCGGTGAGTTCATGTTTCGTAGGGAACTCCTCGCAAGGATCAGCTTCAAGGAAGAGTTTAGCTACACCGAGCTGCTCTATGGCTTCTGCGACGACTACCTAATGGGCGTCACCCTCCTCAAGGCAGGTGCCACAGGGGTATGCACGGAACAGCCCACGCTTCGCTATTACCTAGGCGGCAACTCCCAGGAAGACGTCCATGGAAACTAAATCACCACGAGATTTAGCCGGCCTCGTTCTAGGCAGCATCGGCCTCAACGGAAGCCCTTGTCTGCATGCACTCTCCTGTGAGGAACTTGATGATGTGTGCGAAGCCATTCAAGGTTATCCGCTCCTTGACCGGGTGCCTCTATTCGGTCTTGTGGAGACAGCGCGACCTTTCGCAGGATCTGCGTCCTGGGCTCTGCCTGAGGGCATCGAGGCAGACCTCGCCGCCCGATCACCAGGGTGGTTGATTCGCACCGCGGATGAGCGCGATCGTCTGATACGGCACCTCCGCGGGATCGACTGGACCGCTGTGGGTCATGCTGTTGATGCAGTGGTCAGGACGCACCTGGGTTTGCACGGGATCCTTCTAAGCTACATCGTGTATGGCAGCCTCCTTTGGAATCCTACAGGCGAGGTGAATGACCTGGACCTTGTTGTGGTGGTGGAGGATAGCCGCGCAGAAGTCGAGGTCGGGTCGTACTACCTAGACGCACCTGAGCTGAGAAAGGTTCTGCCAACGGATGTCGGGCTTTGTGAGCGAGTCATCAACGCCTCTGTAGTAGGACGCGGTGCATTGCGCAGGGGCTCTATGTCGCACGACCTTGCCAACCTCGCTTGTTGGACATTTAAGAGTGGAATCTGCGTACTCGGCTCGCCGATCACCGAGGGCATTAGCTTGTTCCATGCCCTGGCCGACATCGTGATCGGTCTAGGATTCGCCCTCAAGCAGCTCATTCTTCCTGGCAGCGCGGAGAAGGTAAATAAGCGGCGTAGGATGCTGCAAGAGGCTTTCGTGACGTGCGCTCAGGTTGCGGGAAAGCGATGCAATCCCAGCTTTCCGGTGTTACCTCCAGAGATCGGCTTGTTGGACCTTGCCCGGGTCGCGAGTGGAGTCGGGCATGCCGTGACTTTGGCAGAGGAGGCGCTCAAACGAAATGCCATCGAAAAACTCAAAGAGTGGATGGAATAAGAAAATGGATACACGCGTATTTCACTATCCGGATCGACTGCTCACGGTGGCCGCAGGTGGTCTGCCACCTCCCGTGCACGTGTTCCTCGACACAACCAGAGACTGCACGCAAAGGTGTTGGTACCGCTACGAACGACAGGGCGCGGGCTTGGGGTATTGAGCGGCAAGATTCACGGCAACGGTACGCTTCTACGGAGGAGTTGGTGCCGTGGATCCGACCCTTGCCCAGGAGGGTGCCCTTGCTGTCGACTTCTGTGGGGGCGAGCCTCTCTTGCACCCCAACGCCGCAGAAATACTCAATGCAACTGTGGAAGCCGGTTTACGCTTCGGGCTCGTAACCAACGGTACTGTTTTGAATCAGACTCTAGAAGACATCATATTGGCTCACGGAACATGGATCAGGTTCTCTGTGGACACATTTGACGAACGGCTCTACGCTCCTACGCGACGACCCGTTCGTGAAGCATGCAGCCTTGCAGCTCTGACCGGCAGCATGAAGTCCCTCCCGGATCGACGTCGCGCCAGCGGGCGCGAAGACCTACGTGTGGGCGTGAACTGCGTCATCGACCGGCGTCATACCCATGGGCTGTGCGAAACCGTTAGACAATGAAATATGATCAGCGTTTTTTCGTCGGCAATGTCTCGGAGCAGAGCGTGGCCGAAGTGTTGACGGGCGCTCAGCGCTGGCAGGCCGCACGGCGCCTGCAGCATTGTGTCGATTGCTGTCATACCGCTGTCAACGAGATGCTTCACGAGCACTTTCACACAGCCGCGGGCCAGCGGTCCATTCTGTAGAGAGGTGAATCCATGAACGATCCAATCGCCGATGGATGTCACAAGACGAGCATCTTCGCACACGTCAATAACGACCGAATGCTGTGGAATGATTTGAATGGCATGCACTTCGAGGCGGACGAAAGAGTCATTGAGCTTCTACAGTGTAGCTATGAGCCACGATCCCTGGTGGAAATCCGTCGAGAGCACTGCAGCACACCGGCACTTCTGGACGAACTGCTGAAGACTGGTTTGCCGGTACCTGCGGCCTTGGACGAGTCCAGTGTATTCTATCCTCGGCGCGTCGTGCTGGAGTTCGTACGGCACTGTAATGCCAGCTGCCCGGTATTGTCCCCAGTCGGTTTCCGAAAAGATCGGCGCTTTCATGGACGACGAAGTATTCAACACCGTGCTCACGCGCTTGCGCCCGTACAGCCCTGAATGGGTCGCAACGGCGCACTGCGGGGAGTCCCTTCTACACCCCCAATTTGCTGATCGAGTGGCCGCTTTGTCTGCCGCAGGTCATCCATTGCTGCTCATGACCAACGGGACTCGCCTCACAGAAAAACTCACAGAGTTCCTCCTCGGCATGGATGTTTTCGGGGCCTCCTTCAATTTCCCATCACTCATACCCTCTCAGTGGGCGAGCTTCATGTGTTTACCCCAACATCTCTTCGAGCGTACACGAAAGGCGATCGAGGGCTTCATATCGCTGTTTGGACATCGGGTGCGGGAGCTGAACATTATCGTCAATGCCATCAGCGAAGATCAGGAGGCGCGCGCTGAGGCTATCCGTGCGCATTTCAACGTCTTCGGTCCGGTCCGCGTCATCGCAACGCCATCCAATTCCCGCGCCGGGGCCATCGACAATCCAGAGGTAGTTAGCGTGAAGCACACCGCCGCGGATACCTTCGCAGGGTGTGACTATGTGGCCAGCCAGCTGCACGTCACATGGACCGGCGAGATATGCCTTTGCGGCCACGACTATCACCAGCAGGTCATCTTGGGAGACCTTATGACACAGAGCGTGGAGGAAGTGATGCACGGCATCCAAGCAGTGCAATTCCGCAAGGAGGTGTTCGGTCAGGCCCCAATGGGGAAACAGCGATTGTGCCTCCGCTGCATCCGCTTACGTACGGAAGCGTGGCCTCATCAATCTTTCGAAAAAATCTAAGGGTCCCTCAACACATCGGCCACAATCCGGTATGTGTTGGGTTTGCTTCCACTGCCACCTTTCCTCTCAACTAGAGGCAAACCATCTTTGCGAAATGTCTCTGTGAGCAGATTCGCTGCAGCGAGCGTTTGCGATTTGCTAATGTTGAGGAATCTCATGAGGTCATTCTTAGAGAGCGCTCTTCTATTCCCGTTTTCGTCCGTCGCGAGGATAAGTACGGCCAGTATCTTTAAAATTTGCACTGGTGCCGGATTTTTATTTGCACAGAGCGACTTGTAGAGTTCGTTGAAAGCATCCTTGCAGGATGGCGCAAGTAGTTCACTCCTTATAAAGGTGACAAAGTGCTCGAGTTTGGACTCGTCGATGGCACGCCACATAGTGGGCTTTCGCGCTGAACTGATCTCTCGGTTCAAAGCGCTCTTGAGCTTCGAGAAGCCCTTCGAATCACCGAAATCCTGGTCTCTCGGCGGAGCAAGGGGTATAGTAAGCGACGTTTTGTCATAAAAGGGGAATTCAATATCGCTAACGTGGTTCAAAGCTTCGACCCAAGATATATCGGAGTCGCGCATCGCTTCGTTGGCGGCTAGCAGCACGATCTGAAGGTCTGTCGCATTCTTCTGCCATGTGGAATTCCGGTCTCGAAGCCACCGGAGAGCGTTGAGGTCTAGCTGGTGGAAGAAACACTCGTTCAGCGCCCTCTCGATGGACAAGGCGATGAAAGGGATGTCGTTCCGTCGCTCCGAAAACGGAGGCACGAAGATGAAGTGTACGAAACGCAAGAAGAAGTCCTCTCTCATCTCGTTGTTGTCAATGAGTTCCTGTGGGTCGCGGTTAGTGGAGACCAGGAGCCAGGTGTTTACGGTTTTTGAACCTTGTATATTTTTGGGCGGTAGCCCCAGCCGCTTGCATTTCGGTGGCCGTTCAGCCAGGAACCTGAGAAGAGAACCCTGGATACGTTTCGGTGGCTCAGCAGCGTCGATGTCATCCAGGAAAACAGCGTTATAGCATTCGAGGATGCCTTCCTTGTTTGAACGGGCATCAGTAAATGCCCCCTCCCAGTGTCCGAAGAGTTGGTCCTCAAGAAGGGAGGCGGTAAGAGAACCACATGCCACTTTTTCGTACTTGTCGTCTTTCAGATTCGCGGCTGCAAGGAGGGCGTCCGCAACCACTTCCTTGCCTGTGCGTGAAGCGCCGAGGATGAGCACCGGCAAGCGCGGGATATTCGGATCGGCTGGCTGCTTGGCGTACTCTACGATCTTTCTGCGCATATAATAGCCCACACGAGAGAAGCCACGCTGCACCTTTGTGTCTTCGAAGATCCAAATTCGCGTAATGACCTTGTCTACATCGGATTGCTCCGACAGGAAGAAGGTGTTTATTAAGAAATCCTTCTCCCGGACATCAGGTAAAACACCGAAGAAGAAAAAAGCATCCCGTTCCACCCATTGTAACCATTTCTTTTTCCTTAACGCCTCGAGTAAACCACGATATTGAGGATTCTGCATAAGCAGCACAACAGGATGCTCTCTACTTAACAGGAGTTCGTCAATAACAGCGACTTGCTCACTGATTTTCAAGCGCTTGGTTGCAGACGGATCTCGCCAAGGAACAACAATCGAGTTCTTCTTTTTCAAGTCGTTAAAGAATTTTTTCTTCAACTCAGAAGACTCTTCACATTCATCTTCAATCCAGTCAATGACATAAACCTCGGATTGAACTTTCACGGACATTCCATTTTCCTTTTTCATAATTCTTACATATAACGTTTCGAATCAGGCGCGATCGTCTGCCTTTTCCTGCATACAGTCGTTCAGAGTGTTCAGATGAGACGAATCATTCCAGAGAATAACGGATCTTGTGCCATCGTCAGCGATTTGCAAGAGCGAGATGCTGGTGTTGTCAGTTTCGACTCTGAGCGGGGAGTCTTCAAGAATTCCAACAAACACTTTGAAGAGTTCCGCGAATATTCCCCAATGACCAAAAAACATGTACGACGAGTAGTCTGTCTCGATCACAAAATCCAGTAATGCGCAGGCCCTTTCTCGGACAGAGTCACAATGTCTGTTGCTATTATCTTCTCTGGCAATTTCGGGCAATCCCTCAAATTGTGAATCAGCGTAGTAATCTGGTATGCCCCAGTTGGATTCGACTAGGCGCTTATCATACACCACCTCGTTGGAAGAGAATCCAGAAAGCAGATATGTGTTCCATGCTCTAATGAGGGGGCTGAGAAGCACAATATCGACTTCTATCTGGGAGATCCGGTGCTTGAGGTTCCTGGCCTGTTCCTTACCGTGGAGACTCAGTTCTGGATTGATCCTAGAAACAGAGCTATCGATTTGCGCCATGCTCTCTGCATGGCGTACAAGCCAAATACTTTTCATAACATTTCATTTTTCATGGCGAGACCCCATTCTCTGATCCGCATCGTATGTTAGTTTAACCGCATTTTGAGAGTTACCCTAAAGCTTATCCAACCATAATGTTAGCATTTAGGCTTTTCAACTTTTCTGTTTCCGCTAAATCTCTGGGCGTTTTATTCTCAGGGAACTGCGAGGTCGGTATTCATTATACTCTCTTCTCCATGCCTCGATCTTCTCTGCGGCGTCAGCCAAATATCATCGTGATTTATTGAAGTACTTGATTAACTCAATGAAAAGTTGACGCCGCCCTTTGGATCTCAGATAGGCTCATTCAGCCGGAACGAAAGCGAATGAAGCGGCCGGCATTTACTCCTGCTTGCTTGATAGACCGTACTTTCACTTCGACGTTATCCCCAGCACCTTCTCCTTCATGATTCTCCTGAACTCATTCACCGCCTGCTCCACCTTCCGGTCCCGATCCGCGTTCGCTTCGGCGATGATCAGCCGCATTCTCTGGAATAACTCCTCGAAGTAGGCACGCTCCGATTCCGGGAGCTGCGACCAGCCTCGCCCTTCGCCAGTGAAGGCGAGATCGTCGTACTCGGATTGCGCCGAGGCGGGAATGGATGAATCCTCGGGGAGCTCGGCGGCTCGCTTCGAACCATCCGATTTCAGCTCAGCGGGAGTCCGTTCGTACCCGACGGGTATCCCGTTCTTGTCCGTTTGGATCCTGACCTTCAGTCCCGCCTCGATCTTCTCGATCGTACGCAGCTGCGGGTTGGAACTCCGCCCATGCCTCCAGTTGCGGAGGTGAGCGGTGGTCAGGCCGGTCAATTTCAGGAATTCGGAGTCTTTCCCTCTGCATTCATCTGAAATCATCTTTTCGACGAGTGAAATCCAGTTCATGACACAACATAATGTGACAAGAAGTGAATAAAAAGTAGCATACAGCCCGTATTGACTTGCGTAGTCACGTTTATATCAGTATAGAAGAGCAAGAAATAGCGACCAAACATACGATGAGGTGATAACGTGATCGGACAAAAGGAATACGGGGTAAAACCACCTTCGCTTGAGCTCTCGCAATTGATCCAGTGTTTGTTCAGATGAGACGTCTCCAAATCCCTGTTCCGGAATCCTCGCTTCGGATCCCTGAATGTTTCCTCGGTGCAGCCGCTGCGGCGCGTCTGCTCGGCATGTCCGTCCGACGTTTCTACAGATTGTTCGCAAGCGGACTTCTCCTGCCGGACGATTACCTGCAAGGTAAGATGCGCTTCAGATACTCGCGCCTCGAGAGCTTCATCGTCGACGGAGTTCCCGGGAAATACGGCCGGCGCATCGTATCAGATGATCGGCACGTGGAGAATAATCGGCGCATTCATGAAGGAAACCGGCAAGAAGATTCCCGAGGGTCTCACTCTCTCCCAGAACTTCCCCAACCCCTTCAATCCCTTCAATCCGTCCACCAGCATCACCTTCGGCCTGACGGCCGGGGGCTATGCCCGTCTTTGCGTCTACGATATGCACGGCCGCACGGTGTCGAGGCTTGTGAACGGGAGGCAGGGATGCACACCGTCGAGTTCGACGGCGCAGTTCTCCCCAGCGGCACCTACCATTACCGGCTCGAGGCGGGAGGGAGCGTGTTGACGAGATCGATGACGGTTCTGAAGTGACACAGTCCTCGAATCGCCACACAGGCCCGCCCGTGATGAGTATCGGGCGGGTCTGTCTTTTATTATATGTCGCGGTGAGCGGGGAATGTGAAACGGTGGGAATCAGAGAGCAGACGATTGGACGATTGGAATTGAATCCGACCCGAAGGGACGGCATGACACGGCGGCGGCGTGAACAGTAAGGGATCCTCGATTCTCAACGCCGCGTCAAGCCCTCCGGAACCAGTGAGCGCTTCGGGTAATCTTAACGCGCCTTTGTGTATCCGCGCTTCGGCTACATTCGGTTCATCCGCCTCAGCCCCGAAGCGACGAGATCGAGGTCCCGGGACGTCTTCCCTCGTATCAGCGAGGGCGCCGCCGAGCGGATGATTTCATATGAAGGCGCCGCCGTGCCTGCGCCCGATATTTTCACGAGCACGGTATCGCGCGGCGCCGGGCAATCGAGCGCGATGAACGAGTCGTTATTTCCCGCTCCGACCAGCGCTCCCTTGTCACCGGTGACGAATTCCAGCAGAATATGCTTCGGATGGCGGACGCTGAAATACAGCTCGAACGGAAAGGGGCTTCCGTCCCCGCTGCCGACGGACGGGAACCATGGGACAATCGAGCGCATGCCGGTGAGCGTGTCGCAATCTATCCGCTTCGATCCGGGAAGGAAGAGACGTCTGTTGCGATCATCGGTCGCCTGCAGTATCGAAGCGCCGCCGCCTTTCGAGACTATGAAGATCTTCGCGAGCAGCTGTCCGACGCTCAAACCGAGGGACGAAGGCACGCGCCCCGTCGGCGCGGCGACGGAAAGCGGGTACACGGTGAGATGCCCCGCGCCCGTCGGCCACATGCCATGGCCTTTCATGTCGAACTTCCAGTAACCGGATCCGCATTCGATATAGTTCAGTTCCCCGGTATACCAGTCGCGATGCCCCGAATTCGTGTTCGCCCACAGCCTGTTCGGATCGACGAGAAGGATCTTGTTCCCTTCGATGCCGTACGCGATCATCGAATGGCCGCCGTCCGACGGATTGAATGACTTGGTCACGCTGACTATGCACGAGCCCTCCTTCGCGAGTATCGCCTCACACCGTTTGATCATGACGGCCCCGTCATGCGAGTGCGAACCGCCGATTTGGTCCAACATCTCCATGATGCTCGCGAGCGATAATTGATGGCCGTGCAATACGTTGATCACTCTCCGCAGTTTCGGATCCGCGGGTCCTCCGCCGCCGTTCAAGTCGCCGCTGTACTGGTACGGCGGCGCGCAATATCCCATGTGGCCGCCGTCGCGATTCATGAGCAGGGCGAGCAGGCTGATGCCGTAACAGTTGCCGCTCTTGCTGATCGCCGATTTGAACGCGGCCTCGTAGAAAAGGGCGTCGAAAGCGCCGGAGACGGGCGACTCGGGAATCCCGTAAAACGAGCTTCGATAAATCTCCCAGCTGAATTCCGGATCGGAGAAATTATCGAAGGCGAAACCGTATTCCTTCGCCGGCTGCGCCGTCGCCGCATGCGCCGCCACGATGAACACGAACAGCATGAGCTTGAATCTCCCGTACAGGATTCCGGTGTTCATGGCGCCTCCTATGGATGCATCCCGCTCTTCGCGGAGGAGAGTGAAGTCATCAGGCCGTTCTTCTTCAGCAGCGATACCTTGTACCAATAGGTCGTCCCTCGCGCCGCCGACCTGTCCTCGTACGAGGCGCCCTGGACGATGGTCCCCAATTGCATGTACGCGCCGGCCTCGCTCGCGCCTCGGAAGACGGCGAAACCGAGCATGGACTCGCTTTCAAACGACGGCGTCCAGTTTATGCGCAGACCGCAGGGAGCGTCGATCGGCGTTATGCCGGTGATGACGGGTCCCGGCGCCCGTTCAACAGCGAAAGTGAAGGTGCTCATGCCGACGGCCGATTCGAGTTCCGTTTCATTCCCGTTGAGATCGACACCGAGAACCTTGTACCAGTAGATTGTTTTCGGATCGATTTTCCTGTCGACGAAAACGCCGGCGCTCATGTACGGCTTGCTCACGAGAGCAATGCTGTCGCAGCCTACCTGCGCAGGGGCTTCGTAAGGCTCGCTGAGGCTGCTCCCTGCGCCGGGAGGCGCCGCCACCGTCATTCCGCCGATCCATTTGTACGGGCCCGGTTCTCCCGCCTCCGACCGATAGACGTGGTACGCCGCGATGTCCTGTATGGGGGGGCCGATGTACTCGACGCGGATCGCGTCGTCGAGGGAGAACAGCCCGGATATGACGGCGGCCTCGGGCGGGATCTTGTCCCTCAATCGCTGGCAGACGATTTCCTCCGCATCCGGATCGGTGACCGGCCAGGCTCCGCTCAGATTCTGCGACGAGTCCTGCGACTTGACGAGATAGGCGTAGCAGACGGGCGAACCGGGCGGAGGCGCGTCGTCGAAATACGCGAAGCCTCCCGCGGCCTGCTTCTCGGCGTCGGCCTGGCTCACTGCGCCGCGGAGTTCGAAGGGACCGCCGCAGTCGCCGGGCTTTCCCGATTTCTTCGCCGGGGCCGTCGCTTTCGCGCTCTCGGAAAGCCCGGCGCAGGGCCGCCACACGCCGTAATCGCAGTAGGCGCGATAGATGTTGTACCGCTCCACATCGCAGTCCTTGACGGGTTTCCATTTTACACGGATGAAATTTCCGTTCTGCTCCGCCTTCACGCCGGTAGGCGAGGCGGGACCCGTGGTGTCCTTCAGCGCGGCGCCCGCGGCCACGGAGAACTTCGACGGGATTCCGGACGCATCCACGGCGAGAACCCGGAAGTAATGCATTATGTCGCCGCACGCGCTGCGGAGACCGCCGGTGTTGTCCTCCTTCGAGACATAGAATACGGAGGAATCCGCCGGCTGCGGAACGACGCCGGCCAGCTGTACCGAGGCGCCTTTCGGATCGCCGGGCATTTCATACCTGAAGACTTTGTAGCCGCCCATCATCTCCCTGCGACCCTCAACGTCGAAGCGCACCGCGCGCCAACGGATTTCGAAAGAGCTTTTCTCCTCGTTCGGCGTGACGATAAGATCGGTCGGCGTCGCGGGCGGAGTATTATCGAACGGCTTCCCCATGACCGGCGGACTCGAGTACGAGCCCTCGTTCCCGAATATGTCGCGGAGCAAGACCTTGTAGTAATAAGCGGTTCCGTTGCTCGGGCCGGTGAACGCCGCAGGATTTCCGGGCACGGTGCGGGGCTTCGGAGTTCCGTCGGGACCCCATCTTTCGTAGTCGGTGAAACCGTTCGCGGCCGGCGAGACCGTGTTGCTGTCGATGTCGATCGTGATCGTCATGCTCACGTCCGCTTCGTTGATCTTCGCGAACGGTCCGCCCGGCGCGAGGCCGCGGACGACCGTGTACAGGGAACTCGCCGGTGGCGGCTTGTTCCAGAGCACTTGGACCTTCGAGTCGCCCGGGACGCAGCGGACGTTTTCCGGGGACGGGATTTTCGCCGGCGCACCGGCCGTGATGCCCGCCTCGCCGATGGCTATTTGCGGGGTGGACGGCAGTTTCAGCTGGTCGTCGGATACCGCCATGCGCACCTGATAAGTGTACGTCTGCCCGGGACTGCCGGTGGAATCGATGAAAGCCTGGCCCATGACAAGCGCGACTTTGTACCATGCCTTCGCGAACAACTGGACTCGTTGCCATTCAGCCGATCCGGCGGTGAAGGCGGTGATGGAACAGACGTCCTTGAAAACAAGAGGAGGATTTTTCGACATGTCGGAGAAAGCCCGCGACAGCGTGGTCCATTCGACCGACCCGGCCGGAATCACCGACTGGAAGTCGGAGCATTTGCGCATCGGTTCCAGCGGTTCCGAGTTGAGCGGCGTCGAAGGATAGGATCCGCCGGAGGCGAGTTTTCTGTACACGAAATACTGCGTGAACATCCCCTTCTTGGAATCCGCTTCCCAGAGCACCAGAACAGGCGCCTTCGGCGTCGCCTTCGTGAACGCCTGCACATTCTGCGCCATGAGAGGATTCCGCGCGAACACCAAGGCGGCGAGCGCCAGGACGGACCACGCGCCCGGACCCGGGAATGACCTCCGGGCCGCCGGCCGCGGATTCCGCAAGGAGAGAATGCGTCGAATGACCAATGCTTGAATACCAGTCGAAGCTTTCATGCCTTTCCCCGTTCAATCGAGATACAGGCCGTCGATGATGTTGTACCCGCAGCCCACCTCTATGTTTTTGCATATGGACCAGAGCACGCATGCTTCCATGCCGAGCGAACCGGAGAAGGCCGGAGGCATACCCCCGAGGAGCTGCAAATTTCCCCAGGCCTCCACGCTGGCGAAGCCGGCGAGCATTTCCCCCCAGACATGAATCCCCACATTTCCCAGAACGCCCAGGCCGTTGACCATGGTCTTGCCGGTGAAATCGGCGAAGGCGCCCATGCCGGCGTAGACCTTGTATCCGCCGGAAATGACGGCCAGGTTCAGCGATGCCGAGGTCGAGAGGTACGCATAGAAACCGGTGAGCTTGCCGGGGAGACCTCCCTTGTTCACTCCGAAATGACCGTCCATGTCGTCCAACACCCATGCGTTTTCCTTCGGCGCGCGTATGCCGACAAACACGCCGGACTCGACCCCCGCGCCGGCCGTCCCGTAAATGTTCACAGCCACGCGCCCTTGAAGGGATTGGACATCTTCACCGAGCACCCATTCGAATTCACCGTCGCCAGTGATTCCGGCGATGAGAGTCGAGAAGGAAACGGCGCCCTTCAGCGCACCCGCGCAGACGCCCTTCGAATTGTCCTGGAGAATATCCACCGAGCCGGACAGCTCCACGTCGCCGCCGCCGGCGCCCAGCGACAGGAAGAAATCGCCGCTCGCCGAGAAGCGATACCAGGCCGGCCTAATCATCAGCTTGAACGCGATTATGGCGCCCGCCCGCGCGGCGAGGCCGCTCTCGGCCGTTGAGGAAGTTTCGAGTTCGCCGCCGACCACGAAGTTTTCGAGCTTCTCTCCGACGATGCAGCCGCAACCCCATACCTTCACTCCCGAACTGAAACTTGCATCCCAGCCGAGCATGATACTGTGTGAAATCGATCCGGGATCGCTGATGCATATGCAGCTCCTGTCGGCGCGGACCACTATCGTGGACGCCATGCTTCCGCCTATCGGCTTGAGTTTTACGGCGCCGCTCCCCACAAATCCCTCCTGAGCCGATGAATCGTATGCCATGTCGAAGGAGAGAGCGCCCAACGAACCGGCCCAATCGCGCTCCCAGCGCAGGTCGGCCGGCGGGCAGGCGGACTTAAGCGGATCTTCCAAGCGCACCATTCTTCCCCTGTAGGGAATCGAATCATTTTTGCATTTGTAATCCGCAATGGTCATCTGTTTTGCGCCGAAGTAACCGATCGACACCGTTCCGCAGGTCTGCACGTATCCGGTATCCGTGCCGGTGACGTAATCCGAAAGCGCGACGAAGGATTGCGTATACGGGAAGTGATCGAATTTCTGTCCGGCGTTGTTGTAATCGAAATACAGGCGCCCGAGGTTGCCGTTCGCCTTGAGTTCGCCCCAGATGAGATTGAAAGGTACGTCGAAGTGCACGGGCTCATGAAAGCCCGAGGCGGTAAGATACACGACGCCTTTCTTGACGCAGATGATGCCCGCCGATTTGGTCGAGTCTTTCGCTACCAGCTTCAGTCCCCAGTAATCAAAATCCGCGGGCTTGGCCAGGTCGAGTTGTCCGCCGGCGCAATCCGCAGTGGAAGTGAACATCAGCCGCGCGAAAGGGATCGTGTCGCCGATCGGAAACGCGAAAGGAATGCTCCCCCTCCAGTCGGAATCCCAGACAGCGCTGCTGATGAAACGCGTCATCATCGGAGGTTTTTTTTCCTTCTGTGCTCCCGCAAACAGGAGTTCGAATGCCGCGCCGCCCTCGTAAGACATGCCGGTTTTCCAGGTCGGACCAACGTTCATCGAGAAATCCGTTTCCCACATAAGTATTATCTCCGCATGGACGCCGTCGGCGACGAAGTTCATCCATAGGTTCTTGGGAATGTTCTTCTGGAATCGCGGCGGTTGCGTCGAGTCCGGGATATCCTTCGACCATATCGTGTAACTCGACTCGGGCCCGCCCTTGAGCGTCACGCCCTGACGCCGTTCCGCCTCGGCGGTGGAACCATCGTCGGACAGTGCGAGGACGGGCGCTTTGTACACGGTGTCATTCAGCGGGAAAAACGGACTCATGAAACGGGCGGCGAAATACAGCTGGCCGGGCATATCCTTTCCGGCGACGAGCTGATAGAACGCGGGTTCTCCCGGGGTCTTGGCGAATTCCCCCCATGTCAGTCCGGCGCCCGCCGTCAGACTCACGCGCGCGAACATGTCCATATCCGCCTGAACGAAGAGCGAATCGCACTCCACCATCACCGCCTTCCCGACCGTATCCCGGACCGCGCGTTCCGGCAGCGCTACATGGGTTTTGAGAAAAAGTCCCTCGGCGACGGCGCTGTTGCGGATGCGCAGGTAATCGGTGGCGGAATTTCCGGTCAGTGATATCTCGTAACCGTACGGATCGAGGGTTTTGAACAAGAAGGGATCCTTGATTTTCAGCGTCGCGTCAAGACCTCCGGCACCTATGAGCGCGTCGAGGAAGGTGTAATGCGCCTTGGTGTATCCGCGGTTCGACACCACGGGTTCTCCCGCCGGCGGGGTTTCACCGCCGAGCAAAGCGATTCCCTTCCACGACTTCGAGAGCGGCGGCGCCTGTCCGGGCGGCGACATGAGCGAGGAGAAATCGACAGTGTATCCCTTCCCCTGAACGATGACGTCCGTCCCGCCGACAAAGTACGGGCCGAAGGACGAGTCGGGGACAGTCCGGTAGAACTCGCAATTCGAGGTGATGGATGTCGGCGGTAACCCGATGCTCGCGGACGCGCACTGCCCGTCCGGAATTATCGACGGAGGCAGAAGTATCGATCCGCTCACGGTGGCGTCCGTCGCCGTGATGATAAGCGTATCGATCGCCAATGTGAACGCGGAATCGAGTTCGATAAGAGCGGGAACCGGAGGGCTTGCCGGGACGGTAGGATAAACGGCGATACCTTCGTCCAGCACTACGGCGCTCTGCGCCGGACCTTTCCAATGGACATCACGGAACGCGACGCGGATGCCCTCCCCGGAAGCGGGAAGCGGATGAGGCGCGGGTTTGACTTGATATTGCTGCGCCGGATTTTTCACCGCGGATTTCAGCGCGGCGCTGTCGGCTTTCCTTTTTTCAAAGAGGGGATCCGACTCGAGCATGGCGCCGTCTTTGAGGTTGAACTGCCCGATATCCGCACCGATCGGCTTTATGCGCTGAAACAGTCTCGGCCCGCAGGAGAACTTCACATAACCGGCGCCGCTGGGCAGGGATTTCGAGATGGATTTAGTGGTCGAATCCCACGACTCGACTATGATTTTGAATGTGCCCGCGATCAGCGTGTCCGGACGGTGGACGCGCGGGACGACGGAAAGTTCGCCGGCGCCGTAAGTGAAGGTCCAGATCCGGCTGCTGCCGTTGTTGACGAACACGAACCGATCATCCGCATCGAAGGAACGGACCGACCACGCGTAACGATGACCCGGCTGCAAAGGCGGATCGGACGGCATGTGCTGATAGACGGGCAGGTTGGTCTCGCGTGTGAATAATGGCGCGTTCGTCCGGAACGCTGCGGAGACGTTGCTCTGACCGGGATCCAGCTCTTTCACGACAAGTTCGTAGCGCGCGAATTTTCCCGTCCCGAGCGGAACCACGGACCATTGGAAGGACGGAGGCGTCCGCGTGCTGCTGTTGTCGGGCGGTTGGATCAGATCGGCGGGCTGCAGCAGCGCGATCCGGAACTGCGCGCAAATCCTCGGCGACAGAGCTGCATGAGGCGCGTCATAAGCCACCAGAGTTACGCAGAGCTTGTATTGGTCCTCGGGCAGACGTCCGCTCGCCGCCGTTTCGTTCCGCGTCGGACCGAGATAGCGCACAGCGCCCTCTTCCAGCACATGCGCGTCGACGGCGGTGATGACGGCGGAACCCGGCGGCACCGCGAGCGGCGGGACGGCCGCGTCGAGCCGGGTTTCGGCCACGCGTCCGCGTTCGCTTCCCTCGATGAAGGCGTCCAGGCGGACGCTGTGCGTGACGCGACCGCTGTTCGTGACTATCAGGCGGATTGTGTTCGGATTCGAGCGCCAATCGGAAATGTAGGGCGACGGATTCGGATCCATCTGTATAGCGACGTTGAGCTGCGAGACGCCGCGCATGACGGGGACGCATGAAAGGAACGCGAAAAAAATAACGCGTCTGCAAACACGCTGATTGATCATGGTAGCTATTGCCGATAGGAATTAAGGAGCCTACTCGTCCGGGAGCGCCGCCGGTATGTCTCAGAGATGGAACCGGCAACCTTCGGCCCCGGCATATTTCCATTTCACCGCAAAACTACTCTTCTTTTGTTCATAACAAACTCTTCCCCGCGCGCGCGCCGGCGTCACTTGACGAGCCTGAATTCAACCCGGCGGTTTTTCGCTCTGCCTTCGTCCGTGCCGGTGTTATCGATCGGCTTCTGTTTGCCGTAACCCTTCGCGGTCATCCTAGCGGAGACGATGCCCCAACGCCTCCTCATCGCTGCGAGGAAGGGCTATGTCCACATTGACTTCCTGATACTCCTTCTCGTCCCGCAGGTTGATCTTCTGTGAAGTGCCATAATACCCCTCTTTCGAGGCGAAGTACGTGAAATTGCGGCCCGCGGGCAGCGTGATGAAATACTCGCCTTTCATCGGATTGCTTCGCGCCTCTCCAGCTATCGAATTCTCGGCCGTCTAAGCGTCCGGTCCGGTAGCATATGAGGTCCCGCCGCCGCGAGTGTCGTCAAGGTATTCCCATACGATGCGTGCTTCCAAACTGAAGTACTGGGTTTTCCCATCGGAATGCAAAAAAGGAGAACATTCCGTGCCGCTGGTATTGATAGTTGATCCAAGGTTCAATGGCTTCGACCAGTTCTCCCCATCTCTGATTGAGACGTAAATATCCCTGGAAAGAGTTGTGTCATTGGGACCTAGCTGTGTGCTTCCCTCACGATTGGAACATAGGAGCAGAGCACGGCCATCGCTCGAGAGACAAACATCCCCGCTCCATTGCCCTGAATTCAACGCATCGACCGGCATGCCCCGGGCACCGTCCGACTGCAAGCGTCGAATCATAATTCGTCCGTTGCGGAATGTGTACGCCGTCGTCTTGTCAACGGATACGGCCATCATCGCATCGTTTTTGTCCGAATTCAGGGGCGCAGGTAGCTTGTATGGTTTGGACCACAGGTCGTTGTGGCGGTCGGATCTCCATAACTCCTCACCCGGACAGCTGTTTATCGCATCCATGTGCCTGGATAGGCGCTGTATCGGTGGAAGCGACTTGAGCGCGGAAGCGATGGAATCGGCATTTGAACGTTCCATATCATCTGAGCATAAGAATCAAGTCTTCTCATCGGCAGTGATTACAGGGAAGTACTCGTCATATCGAGAGTTGACAGACGGGCCCAGGTTCTTGACGGCCACAGGTTCGCCGGGAGTTCTCAGCAGTGAGATAATCCGGGTATTTCTCACCGAGTCAGCCGGGAATAACTCCGCCAGGCTATTATACACTGTTTCCGCCTGCTTCCAATCGCGAGCAGCCGTATATTTGTGGATTTCTACCAGTGGTTGGCGAATAGTCGATCCTGTCCTGTACCGCGCAGTGATGAACCTTCGAGCAAGTGGACAGCTTTTAACCCGGGCTTTTTGGTCACAATCGTCTTTCATGACTGAAAACATAGCTTGAACAAAACAGCGCGGAACCCGGAAAGCAGCTCCTCTGCAACACATATCGCACGAAATGTCGTTTTCTTTCGTCTGTCGCTCCGCAAATCGGAAGAATGTTATTCTCGGAGGCTAAGGACAGTTGAAAGATTCCGGGTTTTCAGGCGATATGTATGTTGGGTGGCTGTTGTAGCTTTATTTGCTGCCTGCCCACAGCGTTCTCACAGTTCATAGTCAGCGAGGTGCAATCATGATTGGTATGTCCATTATTTGCGAGTGCAGGGTTGCTATGCCCCGGCTCTGTGGCGCTTCGAAGCGCTTGCCTGCGAATACCAATTCGACGCGGGTTTTAGTGGCTTTTTCCCCGCACTTCCGGCTGTCTCGTCTTGTTGCGCGATTGTTTCGGGCGCTGCGCAGCGACTGACGGAAGAAGTGACAAGCGATCTCATCGCTGTGGTTTTGCGGTCAATTCGTTGAAATACCCGTCTCTATTTCCCGTCGCCGCCTTCCGGTTCATATACAATTGCGCTTAATAAGGCCGATAGTCTTTTCCATACGAACCAAGCCGTCTTAGGCTCTGCTCAGGCGTTCATCGTGCGCCGTTCATTCGAACGGTATTGCGATACTGTCACTTGACCTGCAGCAACTGTATCACTTTCGTGCTGACCAGCCTCTCGAACCCGAGCGGCCTTTCTCTGCCATTGCCGGCGCGACTCTTGAGTAATTTAGACGGATACTTGCTAACTCTCAAGAATATCCGGCCGTTTTGCCGGGCGCCATGCAGTTCCCGGGCAAGAGTGAGATTTACATCTTCACGATCACAGCATAGGAAATAGGCCTGTGCGTTGGAATATTCATGCAGCTTGTCCCGACTGTCGGCCTGTTCGAATGTGACGAGGTTTTCAAAACCGAATTCGACTGCAAGTTCCCGCACTTCGGTTGCATAGTCCCTCAAATCGACGATCCTGATATTCGGAGCTTGTCCATGTGCGCGGAGGTCGTCCAGCATCAATCTGAACAGGTCGCGACCGAACCTTCCGAAGCCGGAAACGACTATTTCGCCGACATCCGCTCGCTTCGCGGCGTTGAAGTGCCTTGCAACCATTTCCCGCGCGGCTCCGCGGAAGGTGTCCGACTCTATCAATTCGATCAGGTTCGCCTCTACCAGTTCGTTAATGTTAATGAAAGTGATGCCAGACTTCTCGTGCAAGGCTTTGTCGAATGCCGGCATTGGCCATTTTGCCATGCGCACGAAGATGTTGGCAGTGACGGAACGCTCCGTCAGCATCAGGGCCGCGGAGAGGTTTCCGATGTCGTCATCGGTGCACAGGAAGTAAGCCCTTTCCAGCGTATTTTCGAGAGTCATAGTATTGATATCCGATTTTGCAAATACAACCCGGCCCTCGTATTTGAGGCTCTTGGTGAGCATCCGGACATCTGCTTCCTTGTCACGCATGTCGAAAACCTCGAAATCCGGATTCTCTCCATATTTCATCAGGTCTGAAACCAGCACCTCGAAGAGGTCACGGCCGAATTTTCCGAATCCGAGGAGCACAATGCGCGATATTTTCGATCTTCTGCCTCTTGGAAAATGGCGATGTATCATTTCTTCGGCGGCAATGTGGTATGTGTCGAATATCCTGATATCCGCGCTTTCAGAGAATGTGCTTTTCACCGTGCGGGCAAGATTCTCATTTGCCACGTGAGCCCATAATGTGGTTTGTTCGGCTTTTTCCGTCTGCAGCCACTCATATGCGCCCACAACTCCCTCCAAATTCAGAAGATCGTCGCCCGAAGCGAAGAAAAGCGATCGCGCCCGATGAGCGCCCGCTCGCGCCAGCATCACCCGGGACATGAAATCGCCGTATATCATCGGTATTTTCTTCTCACCGACCCATTCCTCGAATTTCTCAATCGGGCCCATGTCCACACCCACTACTTCATAACCTTTATCTTTAAGCGCAGCGGCAATAAGTTTTCCCGTTCGCCCCACCCCGCAAATAACGACATGTTTGCTCATCCATCGAGATTTCACGGACGGAGTATGGCGGAACAGATAACGAAGCGCGGTGCCCACGACCGACAGAGAAAGCGCCGGCGCTGCGAAATAAATCAGGATAAGTGGCCAGGTTTTCGGGAATTCAGGCAGATAATGCGCGAAGACGAAAAGGCTGACTGTGTAATAAAGAGCGCTCCAGAAATCGAGAGACGGGTCTTGCAACGGAAAATACGTTATCCCGATACCCAGAATAGCGCCGATTGTTAGAATCCAATATGTGAGACGCAGTGAGGTTTTGTTCTTTGTTGTCATGAAGTATCCTCGCCCCGGGTAGTAGTTGTTATTCAAAGCCGCCGGACAATACCATCGTATATTTCATTCGAAGTATACACTCAAGTCCCTCACGATTTTGTTAGGCGTTGCGCCTCTTTTGGCTGCTTCGATCATATCATGCAATAATCTCGGAACAACGGACGGATTGAATCCCAGCTGTACCGCCGTTTTCATGCACACGTCCATTTCCCTGGCGTCGATTTGGCCGTCGACCAGCATCATTAATACTACTTCTATCAAGTGTAGAACTCTCTCCTCATTGCTTTGCGGCACTTTAAAATCCACCTTCTCGGGATGATTTATGAGATATTGGACTTCCTTGCCGCTTATTCCGACTCGGCTGCAGACCATTCGTAAAAATGCAAGCTCCTTTTCGTCGATTGTCCCATCCGCCATCATTACGTGTATCAGGTTCTTGATGACCGACTTTCTCTCCTTGGCTCCCTGACTTTCAAATAATTTCATTTAATTATCTCCTTGTCTGATATTGATTATGATATCCCATCTGGGATATGAGAACTTCAAGATCGGCTCTGGAATACGTAAAGTATCTTGCGAAATCGTAAATGGCCACAAGCTCGCACGGAGCAACCGTGCCATCCGCGGCGGCAACATTCACGGCGTTGCGGATCAGTGTTGTGATTTCGTTCTTTTCAAGTCCGGCTGCTTTTGTTTTTTCCACGCTCGCTTCGATAACGGTCCGCACGATATCTTCATGCGTCATAACCTGGCGAGCGCTTCCGATAAGGATGTTGCCGATCGATATACTTATCGAAGAGGATGCGGCCTGGATCTGCTCGATGATATTCCTCATGATCTCCCGTGTGCGATCGGTGCTGCTCCAATCGAGAATCTTTTGCAGGGCTTGAATTTCATCCACAGTAATCCTTCCGTCTGCCAAAGCCACGGCCGTGCCGAGAAACAGCATGATTTCAGCCGTATCCTCATTGCGGAATGCGTCGGGAACGATCTCGTGATATATTTTGCCGACCTCGGCGTCTATCATCCGGTTGAATTCCGCTCTGCATTCGCGCATCCAGTTTGCATCCACCTCTTCTCCGAATTTATCGAGATACTGGCTGGACCCGATTACGTTGACAATCTTGATACGCAAGGGCATCAAGGGATGCGTGGTCAGCGGGGAATCGACGGTCGAGGCGGCGATTTCCTCGAACTGGGACAGCATGAGATTTATCAAATCGTTCCTCTTATCCGCTCCTCCGAGACACGGTTCGCTGACGCCTGTCGAGAACTTCATCATCGCCGTACAAAAGGCCTCCGGCTTGCATCCGCAGCTCACCAGGCCTATCATGTCGCAGCTGATTTCGGTGCAAATCATCCATCGCAGCACGTTGATTTTCAAATCCATGATTCGGTTCACCGGGATTTCCGCTTCGAGTATGGCTTTGGCCGGTATTCTGATGTGTCCGAAGAGCAGGTGCCCAAGCTCGTGGCCGATAATGCTGGCCTGCTCATCTGCCGTCAACTCGTTGATGAAATGCTGGCTGACAATTACGATCAGCCGGTCATCCTCACCCGCTTCGTGACCCAGGTCGCGCAGCTGACACATCACGTTTGCGACCGGCGACTGGGTCAGGAACATGTCGAGCTTCACCGGCAGGTTAAGACGGCCGGCAATGGACTCCATAAGTTTGGGAATTCCATCGAGTTTATTGATCCGCATTGCAGTGCTGAGACATTGCAGAAAGCCCTTTTCGTGCTGTCGGGATTTCTCAGCGAACTGCGCATATTGCTGCTTCAAATCCTCCAGCACCGGATGGAGCTTCCCGTACAGGTCCTGCTCGCGCCCATACTGCAAGTCGCGCCACGTGATCCTGCAGTGATCACCAGCTTTCGGCCCGCCAGAAATTACGTTCATGGATGCCTCCATGTTAGGGAATGAATGTAAGTATCTTCGGAGCAAGTTTCAAGCTGATTTTCGGTTTTTCCAACTCCACTGGAGAGGGCGCCGAGACGAATATGTGAAGTTTGGGATCCTGGAGAAGTGTAAGGGATGAGTGTTGACGTCCCGTAATAACGCCTCTGCATGGCATGCGCTATTCTGATATCGTTGCCGACTTTAAAAAGTGCATTTATATGTCCGATTCCCGGATACAATATTAATTTTGCAAGTAATTTGATTGTGTTCCGTCCCGCGATTCCAGTTTGTTACCGCGGTATATAGATCATCTTACTGACCAGCATCATACCGCCAGAGATAATCGAGCATAAATATACCGCGGGCGACATGAGCATTGGTCGAAAACCTTGGTGAATCTTTTGATGCGACCGATGTCGAAAAGTCGACTGCCGCCGGCTTTCATTCTGAGCAAACCGCGGTCGGTGCCGACCCAGACCGCGCCAGCGGAATCAACGGTCAGGGCTGTAACAAGGTTACTCGGAATCGATGAGGCGCCCCATCTGAATAGGGCCCTGGTTTTCGTTGAATCATACTCCTGCGAATGAAGAAGACCGCTCGTCAGGCACGATAGGAATACTGCGGCAACGGCGATGCCGAACCGGATCGCCGACCTGCGCCCGGACACAGGACTCGGATATTGCGCCCGTGGCGTGTCAATCCTGTTTTCTTTGAACCCCTGTCGAGCTATGCCGAATTGTCTGAATGTGCTCATTGTCTCTCCTGTTCTGGCAAAGCCAGGATGGCGAATGGAACAGGCGGCCCCTGATTGAGCTATTTATGCCTCGGATCATGACTTTCATGTGGTAAACTCTGTGTGCCTTCGCCCACGAGCACAAACGGCGCCCAGAGAAACGGGTGCGCGTATGAGTTTCCTGCCTTCCTGCCGCGAAGCAGTTTTAGTTTCGCAGCTCGAAGAGCTTCATCAACCGGCCGGCCGGCGGCGATGTTCCGGTGGAACTGTGTCATGATCCTGGTCGTCAGGACATCCACTTTCCAGAGGCTGACTACAAGCGACTTAACGCCTGCATATAGAAATGCGCGGGCCAGGCTCATCATTCCGTCTCCACGGCTTACCTTTCCGACACCCGTTTCACAAGCGCTCAATGTTACGAGATCAGCATTGATATCCATGTTAAAGACTTCATAAGCGTGGAGGAAACCATCTTCAGCCGACTTTTCATCCTGTGCGAGGACCACGTACGAGTACATCGGCCTGCGGTCGTCCGCGACGGCGTGAGTGGACAGATAGATGTGCCTGTATCGCCCGGCCACTGCCTTGAAGCGCTTCTCCGACGCTTCGCCGCGCAGCCATATTTCCGAGGGCTGCATTATACGTGCAATATCCCTCGCATCCTTCGCCGGTATGCGCCCGAACCGGAGACCGGACGCTGCTTTCAAGGCGATCTTGCTTTCGTCGATTGCCATAAGGGCTGGTTTTTTGGCGGCGAATTTGCCGTAGTCCGGGTCTCCGAAGCATCCCGTCAACGGCGCTGGATCTCCGCCCCGGGCACGGGTCGTATCCCTCGCGGCCGCAGCCAGTCCCGCCGACGGCAGATAGCGTATGCTGTACTTCTCGATCAGGAAATTCAGATTCTCAAACGAGTGCGCTTTCCTTCCGCCTCCGCCGGATTTGCGTTTTCCCCCTGTAACAAGAGCTTCAAACGGAAGGTAGTGGAGCGCTCCATCCGCTATTATTGTCAGTCGCGCGCCGCCGGGAAGATATTCCTCCAGCGGTCGGAATATGGCGTCGTACAATTTCGCGGCCGCCTGCGCATCGAAGCCCACATCGGCAAAATTGCGGATCTTGCCTTCACTCAATTCATGGAACGGCCTTCTGAAACGTTCGACAAGTATCTCGACATCCGCGCCTTTGATGCCCAGATCCAGGAAATGGGCGGTATCGCCGAGTATTACCCATGCGGTCGTAAAATCATCGGCCAGGAAGTATTCGATCACGGCAGTACCGGACGCGGCGGCGGCATTTTTCGCGTCCATGATGCTGATCGGTTTCGCTCGTCCGGTTCCCTCCAGCCAGCGAGGGTGATTAAGCCGTATCTCATCCAACAATCGCTCATGCCGGAATCTCATATCGTCGATCATGCGGTACGTGGAGTCCAGGAGGCGTTTGTCGTTCTTTACCGCAGGAATCACTAGACGCCCGTACAGTTCTTTAAGGTCAAGCTCCGCCTCCATCAAGCGTGAAAGACGCTGAGAATCTATACCTGCCGTAAACTCGTATTTGCGGCTCGATACCGCCGTCAGCAGCGATCTGCCGCGAAAACGCTGAACGTATCCGTATGCGTCATCCGTTTTCCCGATGGTGAGCAGCAGTCCGATCGCGGCCTGATAATGTCTGAAGGATCTGTCGATGTAGTCGTCCTGCCTCCCGTCAATCTTCAGATTTTCCGCTACGGCTTCAATCAGTTGTATTGCGGCGTCGTAGCATGCCATGGCGGAGTCGTAATCACTCTGCTTCTGTGCGATCAGGCCGAGTCCCATCATGCAATCGACAATCAGGGAAGCAGATGCGGCTTGATAGCCGGCGGCAAGGGCGCCTTTATACAGAGTTCCCGCTTCTTCAAGACGGTTTGCATTGACGAGCACACTCGCCAGCGAACACGAGCTATTTGCCGCGTTCAGGGCATAACCTCCGTTTAGATACATCTCCCGCGCACGGCCATAGCCATCCATCGCCTTTTCCGCTTCATTCCTGCGCTCATGAATAACACCGATGTTGTGCATTGCTTCGGCCATTTCCACCTCGTTCCCGATGTGTTCAGCCGCTTTGAGAGATTCCCGGTAGTATTCGAGCGCGAGCGAATCCCGGCCAAAATGCTCATAAACAACGCCGATGCGACTCAGGCATCTGGGCAGGTTTTCCTGATACGAGTGTCTGCGCGCCAGCGATAAGGCGGTAATGCTGCAGTGCATGGCATTTTCATAGTCGCCGATGTTATCGTATATGGCGCCCATATTGCCAAGTAAAACAATCGAATGTCGGATTGTGCCCGATCGGTTGGAAAGTTCGAGAGCACGCTGCTGCAAACGAAGCGCCTCCGGGTATTCACCCTTCATTTCATGCAGGTTCGCGATATTAGCAAGGTGGCGTATCACGCCCGTCTGTATGGAAAGTTTCTCGTCGGTGGACAATGCCGAGTTCAGATAAACGAGGGCGGAGTCGGTATAGCCCTGGTTTTTCAGGACAATACCGATATTGCCGCCGGCCAAGGCCAATCCGGCCTCGTCGCCAAGCGAATCGGCCAGAGCGTACGATGCCCTGAAATACTGCAGAGCTTCGGTAAGCTGCCCGAGGCCAGCATATGAGAAGCCGATCTGATTTAACAATAAACGCTGCTGCCCGGCATCTCCGCGCACTCGAGCCATATCGTAAGCGGCATGAAACGTGTCGATTGCCGTCCGGATTCTCCCCGTCTCTTTGTAATACATGCCGAGATTGCTAAGCCGGTTAATTATCGCATGGGTATCCCGTAGCGCAATACTGATGGACAAGGATTTCCGGAAAAGACCTGCCGCCTTCTCGATATCGCCCATTTGTGCATGCGATGCCGCTATTACAGCGAGCACACCGGCAGTTCGTAGTGAATCGAGGGACTGTTCGTAATAGTCGAGCGCGGAATATCCCGCTTTCAACGCTTCGGGAAATCCTCCTACTTCGTTGAGAATATCGCATTGGAGATGGAGCATCATGGCTTCCGAACGCGGATCGCCGAGCGCACGAGCCAGAGCCAGAGCAGTATCGCAAGTGCTGAGAGCATTTTGCGGTTGATTATCGGCGAGGAGCGCTATTGCGAGATTCCTGGCATATTCTATTTCATCGCCGCCATTACCCAGGTCGCGCGCAACAGCCCGGGCCCGCCGATAATACCCGATGGCTTCATCATGTCTTCCGGACGCCATAAACGTGCCACCGATATTGGTGCAAATCAGATGTAGCTTGTCGTGCAGGCCGTTTCTCTCGGCAAGTCCTGCGGCGCTGAGCCATACTTCGAGCGCCTGGGGCCATTTTTTCTGCTCATCGAGCACGTTTGCCAGGTTGAACAACAGTCGAACGGATGCGGACTCCTTTGCCGCCGCCTGTCGATAAAGCGCCTCGGCTTCGGACCATTTCCCCTGTTTCTGACATGCATAACCCCTGACAAGGAGCAACTGATCGGCCGGCATACGGCTGCGTTCCGCGTATGCCAGCACGTCATCCGCAGTGACGGCCTCGGCCTGGACGGCCGAAATGTCCAGCAGGTCGTGCCATGCTTCGCTAATTGCCGGATCCGCTTCCACGCAGCGCAGGAGTTGCCGCACAGCCTGCCTGTGATTGCCGCGTGCTGCTTCGAGCAGGCCGAGCGCACGGAAGGCCATGCCGCTTTCCGGATTCCCGGCGGAAATGCGCTCGAAATATTCTATACCCTCATCGATGCGTTTGGTGCTCTTGTAAGCATCGACCAGCAGATCGAAAGCACGTGCGCAGGACAAATCTTCATCGATAATGCGCTTGCAAGCCGTCATCACGGTGTCGTGCATGCCGGTGTTGCCAAGGCGCAGGAGTCCGATAAGGTTCGAGGCCGAACAAGCCTGATTTTGAGCCGGAAGATCGTGTGAAGACAGCAGCAACAACACGAGAATCAGGCCGGCCTTGCAGCGCGTTCGACTCATGTTGATTCCCGGCTGCCTCGGCTCGCGACAAAATATGCGGAAATATTATAAGAACACATGATCTTATTCCTTGTATATGCCCTGAATGTCGCGGCCGTAGTTTCCATCCGGGGTTTCGACGATAACATAGCACAGAGGTTCACTCACATCGGTTTTTAACAGAAAGGCTTTGGCTGTTTCGGCATCGGGCGCTTCGTGAATTCGGTAAGTCATGGCTGATCCGCCGCGCACCATCTTCTCCTCCCTGAGAAAAACGACCTCGCCATGCTTGTTTGATTTAGGACGGCCGGATTCCTTTTTGTTCTCAGGCGCCTGTTCATTCTTAACCACTCCGCCGTATTTATGAAAGCTCTGACGCGCCCGCTCCCACATTTCGAGGGACAAGTCCTCACCGCAAATGATTGCCTCATATTTGCCGTTTTCCGCCTGGTAGTATCCGTATAGCAGAACTTCGCTGCAGATTAAATTGCCTGTGTCAACCGCTTCGTGTATGTACGGCATATCCAGCAAAGCGGCTCGGGCATCGGCGTCCCTTTCGAAGATGTACAGTGCAAACGGATCTCGTTTTGTCGTCGACAGACGGGTCATCCAATATGCGGAAGCTTCCTGCAATGAAGATTGCCGCAGCCCGAGGTTGTCGCTTTCGCGTCGAGTTTCCGGAGCCGCCTGTTTGTCCGCCTCTGATGCGCCGCCGAAAAGCCGCTTCAAGAAGCCCATGACACACTCCTTGATGACCGGCAGTACGATATGCAAAAACGAATGGAACGTTTCATTTCTTCCCTCCTTTCCTGATCAGTTAAATAGCGGACAGCCCGACCGGATATGGCTGCATGCCGGATGCCCGGTCTCTATTCAGGACAATCACATGTCCTCCGGCTTCATATTCTCGAGTATTTCCCGTGCTTCGCTCTCATAATCGCCTTTCATCTTCACAACGCGCCGCATTTCCCGGCGGGCGCCCTGTGCGTCTTCCAGCAGAAGCAGGGCGTTCGCCGAATACCACAGCGAGCGTTCGCGTTGCGCATCGGTACGGGCCATGCGCGCCGCGGCACGCAGATGGGAAAGAGCCGCCTGCGCCGAATCGGCGAGAAGGCAGCTCAGACCGAGAAAGAACCTAGCATCGTAATTTTCCGGGTCCGCTTTCACAGCGCGATGGAGCAGTGCGGCGGCCTGGCGATCCTTTTTCGCTGTGTAAAGGTTCATCCCGTTCTCGAAAAGCAGTTCGGCGTCGCTTTCCTCTTCCGCGCCCATCAAGGTCATGGGGTTCCACTCAACGCGCTCGATCCTTGCCAGCGAAGCGTATTTCCTGACCGGTGTTTCCGGGATATGTATCTCCATGGTGTCGGGCGCCCCGACGGCAATCTGCGGTTGAGGAAGCGGACCGGCACGATCCACAAGTGAAACGCGCCAAATCACTACGGCTACAGCCGCGACGCCGAGCGCTCCGACGATTGCGGCGGTTCGATGAGCCGAGACGAAGCACAGGACGTTGGACGGCAGCTCATCGAGCAAATCCGTCACCGCCAGCTTCAGCCGAAAAAAGGCGCTTTCGTTCCGCTCGCCCGCCGCTTCAGGCGCATCATCAACCGCATTCAGCTCACGGAGCAGGCCGGCAGGATCCCGCCTGAGAGCATGGAAAACGGGATCCATTTTCTCGATTTCATCAACGCATGCGCTGCATTTCAGCAAATGGAGTTCAAAACGTTCCTGCTCTTCGCCGCTCAGCAGGCCCAACTGATAGCGAGTCGCGAGGGCGCCTGTTTTCCGGTCGATGCATTTCATGGCAGCGCCCCTCGCTTGACGAGAATGCTATACATCCGTTTCCGGCAGCGATGTATGTCGAGATCCGCCTTCCTGATCGAAAGCAAGGCCGCGATATCGCCGTTTGTATACCCCTCTACGAGCATGCGGATAATGCGCTTGCATTTGCCCGATAACTTCCTGTAGGCCGCCGTGATGTGATCCGTCATCGTGGCGGGCGCCGGCGCCGCGCTGCCGCCGTCATCCTGCTCGATTTCCCTCAGCAGGGCTATCAAACCCTCGAACAAATCAGGCGTCGACTCGACCGTGATATAGGAAAGCAGCGCTTCAAGCGGCATGCACTCGGGATCTCCCGGGATAATACGTTTCATCTGCCTGCCATTCCTCCTGCAATGATCATTGCACTTGTTGTTGAGTATCGTGTAAGCCCAGGGCAGGAAGCCCTTGTGAAAATCGGCCGTTTCGTATTTCTCGACGATTGTCGTCATCGTGTTCTGCGTCACATCCTGCGCGTCTTTTTCCAACTCCTGTGATGCGTCACGTATTCTATATTGCGCCATCTTCAAAAACCTTTCACCCAGAAGAGAAAAAAGTTTCTCGCCGGCCATTCGATCGCCTTTGATGGCAGCCATGGCAAGCTGTTCTATCGACAGATTTTCAACGATCGCAAGCGTTGCCTTTGGGGCCGCTGACAACAGCTCCGCGCTTCCGATATCGGCCCCGTATTGCATTTCCACGGTTCGAATCGCGTGGTCCACGATTGCTTCCGAAAGCCGACTTATCAGGTCCGGATTGCCGCCTCTGCGCCACAACCTGTTTTGAGCTATCAGAAGCAGCCTGCGGCGCAGGTCGGCCGACGAAACCCGTTTCGCCTCTGTTTCCTGCTCCGATGCGCCGCCGGCCGTATTATTACGTTTACCCGGAATGTCTGATGAATTTTTCTTCATGGTTTCCTTGCATGCAATGGTGATGTCGCATCAATTTTTTATTTCCGCCGCTGCTCATAGCTCAGTGGAGGGTGTGATCCGAACGCATGTGTTTCGTGCGGCCTCACCCTGTGGCCATCTCCCGCGGGTATTCTGTGCGCACTCCGGTTGGCCCTTTCCCCCTGGGGTAGTTAAACCCCTCCCCGTCGGGGAGGGGCGGCCGCCGACTTGTCTGACGAAGTCCCGCAGCTTGCGGGACGGAGTCGGAAGGCGGCCGGGGTGGGAGTAAAAGGTGGCAGGCCGCGTAGCGGCCGGGGTTAGTAACCGATCTCCACCGTAGCGCCCAATCCCCCCTCCCCGTCGGGGAGGGGTGGCCGCGAAGCGGCCGGGGTGGGCGTAGAGGGGTGGCCGCCGACCTGTCCGACGAAGTCCCGCAGCTTGCGGGACGGAGTCGGAAGGCGGCCGGGGTGGGCGGTGAGAGCGGCGGCAGTATCGCTATTTCCTTATGGTCCATTCCGTTCCAACCTGTTTTACTCAGTGCAGCAAAGAAAAGTAGAGGGTCTCAACTTTTAAATGAAAAGCGTAAAAGAGCAAAGCGCAAAGGGTTAGTAAGTCCTCGCCAAACGAAACCCGACGGTGTTGAACCGATTGACGGGGTTGGCGTGGCCGTTGTAGTACCGGATCGCCGAACGCGCGTAGAGGGCGTAGTCTCTCCACGAACCCCCGCGCAACACACGGAGGTACGGGCCACTCGCGGGGCCGCGGGGATCGGCGGCCGGACTCGAACCGTAATAATTCGATGAGAACAGGTCCCAGCACCATTCCCATATGTTGCCGTGCATGTCGTACAGACCGTATGCGTTCGGCTCTTTCAGGCCCACGCTGCGCGTGCTGTCGTTTGCGTTGCCGCAGTACCAGCCAGCGCGGTCCAGAGCGGGATCGAGAGGCGTGCAAGATGAATTCGTCATGTTTCCGGTGTAGAAATCCGTCTCAGTGCCGCCGCGGCAGGCGTATTCCCACTCGGCCTCCGTCGGAAGGCGGTAGCCGTCGGCCGTGAAATCGCAGGTGATCGATGAGCCACCGCCGCTGTAGCAAGTGTCGAGCCCCTCCAGCTTAGAGAGCCGGTTGCAGAACTCCACAGCGTCGTACCAGCTCACTTGCTCAACTGGATCGTCTTCTCCCTTGAAGCGGCTCGGGTACGTGCCCATCACGGCCGTCCACTGCGCCTGTGTCACCTCCGTGCGGCCCAGCAGGAAGGGACGCGTGATATCCACTTCATGCACGGGTTTCTCGTTTGAGTTACCGGCACCGGTGATATCGCCCATCCTGAACGTCCCGGCCGGTATCAGCGCCATGTCGCCGATGTATGCAGGACGCGCTTGTGCCGTGGCGCGCAGCAGGCAGCGGTCGGACGGCGTGCGCGGTACACGCCACTCGTAACGAAGTCCCGTGGCTTCACTCGCAATCGTTGTCCAGCTCGAGCCGCCGTCGACGGAGTACTCCAGCTTCACCTTCTCCTCCGGCATCACCCCCTCCCATACCAGCTCTTCCGTGCTGCCCGCAACAAGCTTCTCGCCGCCGTTCGGGCGCGACACCTTTATCGCAACCGCCGGACCGGTTTTGCCCCGCCAACCGCCGTCGGAATAAAACGAACCCCCAAGGCAGGCGTCGCTCTCCACCGTGAACAGGCAATACGCATAAGACGAATCCACCGGCGCGTACTCCACGGTCAAGGTCCGGCTCTGTCCCGAGCCCAGTGTAAACGGCGGAGCGCCGCCCCCGTAGGAAGTCACGGTGAACAGTGGATTGTTGCCGGTTATGCGCGTCACGCTTACAGACCTGCCCTGCGCCGTCAGCGTCAACTGCATTGCAGGTTTGCCGCCCGGCGCAACCTCGCCGAAACGCAGGGAACGCGAGGGCGCGTACACGAGCTGAGGCAGCTTCTGCATGGGCACGCTATATGCCGTGGTGGTCTGAACCCCGGCGGACGGAACGGCAAGCTCCAGCGCGCGCGTAATCGCGCAGCCGCCGCTCGTCCACTCCAGCTCGCAGGGACTCCCGCCCTGCGCCGCATGAAGTATGCGGCGGTAAGCATCCGCCGCCTCGTCGGCAGTCGTGATGCGCTCGAAGCATTGACCGCCTGTGCGCTCCGAGATGTTTTTTACCGATTGCGGCGCCGTCATGCCAAGTATCACAGAGTATATAACCGCGCCCTGCCTGTCGGCTTCGGCTATTATGGCCGCCTCGTCGGGAGGGCCGTTGGGATAGCCGTCCGAGAGGAATACGATAACCTTCCTGTGCTGCGCCTGCCTGGTCACTAGCAGCGCCCCGGCCGGCGGGCGCAGGAGTGCCGCGTTGTAATCCGTGCCCCCGTATGCGCCCAGAGCGTCTATCACCGCGCGCAACTCGCTCCGGTCGGTCGTGAAATCCTTGTTGAGATACGACCCGTGGTCGAAAGTCGTGATCGCGCACTCCGAGCGCCCCAGCGGCAGGGCGTCCACCCACGCCCGCGCCGCCGCCTTCGCATACGTCACGCCGCTGCCCGACATGGAACCCGATACGTCTATCGTCAACACCGAAGAGATGGCCTGCGGCGGCTGCACCGCGGGACAGGAAATGCGCGTCACCACGCGCGCCGCCCCGTCCTCCCTCAAGACCACGTCCCCCGGCGAAAGACCCGCAACCTGATTTCCCGAAGCATCGAAGGCATAAAACTTCGCCCTCATCGCCGGAAAACCCGACGCATCGATATCGAATACGGAAATCGACTGAGCAAATCCTGCCGGCGTCATCGCAAGAATGAGTAGTAAATGAGTGATAAGTCGGCAGTATGAAATCCGCCGGCAACCGTCCACTCCCCACTCCCTACTCCCTACTCCCAACTCCCTACTCCCAACTCCCCACTCCCTACTCCCTACTTCCCACTCCCCCCTCCGTCCACCACGCGCCCTCATTTCACCACCTCCATCAGCCGTACATAACTCCGCGCGCCCGTCTCCAGCACGCAGAAATACGAGCCCGACGCAAGGGACGAGGCATTGAACGACACGGCATAGCGCCCGGGCGGACGCCGGCCGTCGAGGAGAACGGCAACCGTGCGTCCCGCCAGGTCCTGCACGCTCAAGCGGGCCGGAGCGTCCTCGATCGTCTCGAACTCTATCACCGTTTCCGAGTTGAACGGATTCGGCCGGTTTTGCGCGAGACCGGCCGTTCCTGTCGCCTCGAACAGCCGCGCGCCGCCCTCGCGGCACAGATCGGTCAAAAGGAAGTAGCCCGGCGATTCGCTCATCGCCACCTTGCCGCCCGACGCGTACGTGTTTTCGAGCCGCAGCGGCGTGCCTTCCGCAGTGCCAAGCGTAGCCACGAAGTGCAGTGTGGCAAGAACGCCCCGCGAGTCGGCCTGCACGGGAATATTGTCCAGAGGGAGGCGGCGCTCACCGTTCGTCACGATGCCGTTGGGAGTGCCGCCGGTGGGTGAGAGAAGCGACGCGTCATAGCGCAGTTCCGTGTTGAAACCCGTCGCGCCGGTCAACTCCAGATCCACTGCATTGCGCAGGTAAATGGGCACGTCCACCAGTTCGCCGGGGCGGGCGCGTATGGTGTCCACGTGAAGGGTGGCTGCGCCCTGCACGCCCACGCCCTCGCCGAACAGTTCCACCACAGCAGGCGAACCCGCCCCGCCGTGATGGAAACCGAGGCGGCCGCTCGTGCGTCCGGGACGCAGAGGCGAGAAGCGCAGTTGCATCGCGCGTCCCTCGCCCGCCGCAAGCGTGAAAGCCCCGCCGCCCGATACTATGCCGAACTGATCGAGGTCCGGACCCAGCTGCTGCACTCCCGACACCGACAGTATGCCGCTCCCGACGTTGCGCACCACGACTGCTATGCTCGTATCCTTCGCCGCGTTTACCTTCACCTGCCCGAAATCTACCAGTTGCGCTTCTACGGCAATTTGCGACAGAACGCCCTCGCCGAACAGTTCCACCACCGCAGGCGAGCCCGCCCCGCCGTGGTGGAAACCGAGGCGGCCGCTCGTGCGTCCGGGACGCAGAGGCGAGAAGCGCAGTTGCATCGCGCGTCCCTCGCCCGCCGCAAGCGTGAAAGCCCCGCCGCCCGATACTATGCCGAACTGATCGAGGTCCGGACCCAGCTGCTGCACTCCCGACACCGACAGTATGCCGCTCCCGACGTTGCGCACCACGACTGCTATGCTCGTATCCTTCGCCGCGTTTACCTTCACCTGCCCGAAATCTACCAGTTGCGCTTCTACGGCAATTTGCGACAGAACGCCCTCGCCGAACAGTTCCACCACCGCAGGCGAGCCCGCCCCGCCGTGGTGGAAACCGAGGCGGCCGCTCGTGCGTCCGGGACGCAGAGGCGAGAAGCGCAGTTGCATCGCGCGTCCCTCGCCCGCCGCAAGCGTGAAAGCCCCGCCGCCCGATACTATGCCGAACTGATCGAGGTCCGGACCCAGCTGCTGCACTACCGACACCGGCAAAGGTCCGCTTCCGATATTGCGCACAAGCAGCGCGATGCTCGTGTCTTTCCGGCCGTTTACCTTCACCTGTCCGAAATCCACCAACTGCGCCTCCACGGAAATCCGCGGCTGAACACCCTCCCCGCGTATGGCGCGCCTGAGCGTATCCGCCTGAGTGTGTATTACCACCTCGGCCGTGTACACTGCAGCCGCGGAAGGAGTGAAACGGAACTCCACGCCGCGGCTCTCTCCACGCGGAATCTCGAAAGGCGGAATTCCCGAAGCCAGGCGGAAGACCCCGGCGCCAGGTCCGGCGAAGTAGATCGAGTCTATGCGCACGTCAACAGCGCCGCTGTTGTTCAGGAAAGCCGTGACGAGAGAATCCCTTGTCGTGCCCACCTGCGCCGTGCCCATGTCCACATCCACAGCCGCGGCCGACGGCACTACTATGGACCAGAACCCATCCGACACGTCGCTTATCTGGGCGTGAACCGGCGAGGCCGCGGCAGCGGCGATTACGATGCCGAGCAGCGAGCGGAAAAGGCGCCCCGACGAGTGGTTCATCTTACCCTCCTGAAATGTTTGAGCGGGAAACGCGTACGAAAGAATATACCGGAAGCCATCATAATAAATCCGCTGTAATAAAGCAAAAGAGCCGATCAAGCCCGGAAGTCGGGCTGCGCGGGTGTATGGGAGTTTTCCGCTTGTTTGATCTCATCCCTTGTCCATTTCCCGGAGTAAAAGGAATACCGAATACAAAAGAGTTATTTTTCCTCTCCCCCCGATATGTTAAGCCCCTCCCCGTCGGGGAGTGGTGGCCGCCGAACTGTCCGACGAAGTCCCGCGGCTTGCGGGACGTAGTCGGAAGGCGGCAAATATTGTCTCAATAACCAGAATATATTTCATGTTTGCCTCCATTGTGGCATGTTATCGTAAAACAAACATTGTTTTCGAATTGATGTATTCCCGGGTCTTGATGGTATATATGTACTGCCCCGGATTGAGATCGACTGTCGGTATTACGGCGGCATGCTTGCCTGCCTTCCGGTAATCATTTACAGCATTGTAAACAAGACGTCCCATAATATCGTAAACGGATAAATGCACGTAGGTTTCCACCGGCAGTTCATACTCGATCGTTGTCGATGAAGAGAACGGATTCGGATAATTCTGCCCCAATCGGAAAGTGTTGTTTGCTTCAGGCAATTCTCCTGTGAAAGTCGGATTGCGCTTCGTCGAACTTGCAACAGTGCCGGCCGCTCCCACCATCCAACCGTCGCCGGATGAGCTGAAAGAGAAGGCATACGGGTATTTGGACGTTGAAAACACTTCAAGCCACGAGGCGCCGCCATCCGTGGTTTTGTATATTTTACCGCCGTCGCCGGAGCTGTAACCTTGCGTCAGAACATATCCATCCATGCTGTTCCGGAAGTAGATGTCATATACGTCGTCAAAAGATGCGTTCGGGAGCGGCACAACGGTCCAATTCCTCCCACCGTCGGTGGATTTCAACAGTCCACTCAGGGTGCCGAGCCAGCCGGTATTCCTGTCGATAAAATACACGGAACGATAGGTCAGGCTTCCGGAATTCGTAGCGGACGCCCATGTCCCGCCCCCATTGGTTGTAGAAAGCAATGTTTTATATTTTGTAATCGCCCAGCCATAGTCGCCGTCGACAAAGAATATTTTGTAGATATCCTCGGTTATTCCGGTAGTTTGCTCCACCCACGGAGATCGGCCGCCGTCTCTCGTGCGAAGTATTTTGCCCCCATCTGCGGCAATCCAGCCGTAATTGTCCGTAACGAAGTGAATGCTGTTGATATAATTGGAAACTGGTGACGCGGTCGTCCAGTTAAGGCCGCCGTCCGTCGTGCGATACAGCGCCCCGCTATAACCTCTTCGACCTACGGACCACCCGCTGTTTTCGTCGAGGAATGCAACGGCATTGAAGTAATCATTCGTGGTGCCGTACATTTGCGACCATGTGTATCCGGCATCAGCGGTTTTATATATTTTTTGTGACGAGATAATGTAACCGACATTGTCGCTGACGAACGATACATCGGTGAATGTTTCCTGTGTTGGAAAGGATTTGAATCGATTAGACCAGGTATTGCCTCCGTCGGAGGTGAACAACAGGCATTGTGTCTGTCCGGACCGATACTCCTGGCCGAGGATCAGTCCGATTGAACCGTCGAGAAAACCGACGTCGACATAATTCGTATAAAAGGGCAAGCGAAGCTTTTCCCAGGATTCTCCTCCATCCGTAGTTTTTAGAATAGTGCTGTCCTCACCGACGGCCCATCCTTCACGTTCGTTGGTGAAGGAAACGCCACGGAGGGCGGCAAGGACCGACTGCGACGGAAACGTCCACGAACGGCCGCTATTCTGGGTTTTTAGTATGATGCCGTTCGTGCCGGCAAGGAAGTGTGTTCCTGCGCCTGCATGAAAGGCAGCGCTGAAATTATTAGCGATTCCGGATTTCTGCAACGCCCAGTTTGTCCCACCGTTCGAAGTGGCGCCGCATACGACATTGTAACCGCCGCCGTATGAGATGCTGCCGAATACTATTCCGTGGTTGCGATCCGCGAAATAGACTGAGAATATACTCATATTGGCAGCTTCAGAGACGGATATATCCGCCCAACTGCTTCCGCCGTCCAGGGTTCTAAGAACCGCGCCGTTAGAACCGGCGATATAACCCTCATTCGACGAAATGAAATGCATGCACGTATATGTGACATTCGACGAAGCAAGAAGCGCAATTCTTGTAAATGACACGCCGCCGTCGGTTGTCGCCAGAAGGATATTTTTATTGCTTGGTGAAGACTCATAACCGAGAATGTATCCGGACTTGACGTTTAAAAACCGCATGGCGTTGAACTTAGTGTTGTTGAATGCCATGCTCGACCAGGATTTGCCGCCATCCTCAGTCCGGTGTATCTCACCGTTTTCCGTGATAACAAAGCCAAACACCTGTGTAATAAATTGTTGCTGCTTGACTCTCGCGGGAGTCGGTGACGGATACAACCAACGCCAGGACTGGCCTTGCGCGACCGCGAGCGGGGCAAAAGTCACAAGAATGCATAAGAGTGTTTTCATGTTACCGCCTCCTGTTGAATTTGAAAACCGACATGTTCATGGCAGAGAGCACCAGACCGGCCGTTGCGCCCGCCATCATATTATCGCGCAATCGCACTAAATCTTTCAGCGGTAATCGAAAAGGTTGCAATTTAGCGCTCCAAAAAGGAAATCCAGCTGCAAAATCCGCACATGTCATGCAGAGAGACAGTCATTTCGGCCGCCCAATGAACACGAACGGCGCCCAGAGAAACGGGTGAGAGAATGAGATTCCTTTGACGCGGGTGTTTATGAGCTTCACTTTCGCTTGCCGGACGGCTTCGGTTTTGGTCATCCCTCCGACGATATTGGCATACACATCTTCCCTCATGCGCATGGTCGACTGTTCGACGCTCCAGAGACTTGCCGGCAAGGAGAATTCGGCCTCAAAGGAACCCAGGAGAGATCGCAGTCCGGCGAGGTTGCGGCCGTAGCGGTAGCGGTCGAGCTCCCGGGCCAGAAATTGCGCTGCTTAATTGTTTCCGAGCGCGAAAAGCACGTTCAACGACGAGGGAAGTATGCGCTGCGCCTTTTACGGCCCGGCGAGAGATAACAGGCGGGATTTATACAGCAACCGCCTCGGTGGCCGCGTTGCTTCGCGCCGGTCACAAGCTTGGGAAAAGCTCCGTCCATGCTTCCACAACTTCCCCGCTTCCCGCGCGCGCGCCGGCGTCACTTGACGAGCCTGAATTCAACCCTGCGGTTTTTCGCCCTGCCTTCGTCCGTGCCGGTGTTATCGATCGGCTTCTGTTTGCCGTAACCCTTCGCGGTCATCCTGGCGGAGACGATTCCCCTTGATTCCAGGTATGCGACGACGGCTTTGGCCCGCTTGTGCGACAGCGTGAGATTGTACGCATCGGAACCAACGTCATCCGTATGGCCGGAGATTTCGATTTCATAGCCGCTGTTTTGAGTGAGGTATTCATACAACCGGAGCAGCTCGGATTCGGACGCGGGCAGTATTTCCGTGCTGTTGAAATCGAAAAAGATGTTTTTCAGCACGATCGCCTCTTCATCGCCGCGAGGAAGGACTATGTCCACATTGTATTCCTGATACTCCTTCTTGTCCCGCAGATCGATATTCTGTGAAGTGGGATAATACCCATCTTTCGAGGCGAAGTACGTGTAATTGCGGCCCGCGGGCAGCGTGATGAAATACTCGCCGGTCATCGGATTGCTTCGCGCCTCTCCAGCTATCAAATCCGATGAATGAGCGCTCTGCTTTGGCGCTTGAATTGAATTGCCGACATCCGCGGAGTCGCGCTTGTATTCCCATAGCACGCGCGCTTCCAACGGCTTTCCATGGCGATCGATGATTTTGCCGTAAATCGCCGTGACTGCGAGCATCGGCTGAACCGTTGACGGCAGCTGTATCACATATATGTCCTGCCCGCCGAAACTGTCGGGGCGCCCGCGAACGCTGTAATACGCCCTGTCGCCCTGCGCCGGAATTTTGTACCCCCAGTCGTCTTGCGCTGTATTGATCTCGCGGCCCAGGTTCTCGGGTTCGCTCCACTCCGTCCAGGAATCTCCGATGCGGACGCTCCTGAACACGTCAAGTTCTCCCAATCCCGGGTGTCCGTCCGAGCTGAAATACAGCGTTCTGCCGTCCGAGTGAAGATATGGAGAGCGTTCGGTCCGGTTCGTATTTATTGTCCGGCCCAGATTAATCGGTTTGCACCATTTTTCGCCCTCCCTGAAGGAAACGTACAAATCTTTGGAATGGGTCGTGTCTTTCGGACCGGCTTGAATGCTTTCCTTGCGGTTCGAGGAGAAAAGCAGCGCCCTGCCGTCACTCGAGAGCGAAACGTCCGCATCCCACCTGCCGGTATTCAACTGATCCCCGGCATCGACGGGATCCTCCCATTCGCCGTCGGCTTTCAGACGCGAAATCATGATTCTGCCGTTGCGGAAAATATACGCCGTTGTTTTATCGACTGATATGGCCTCGACAGCGTCGTTCTGCTGCGAATTGAGGGGCGCGCGCAACTTGTAAGGCGGGGCCCAGGATTCGTTCCCGCGGTCGGATCTCCATATTTCCTCCTGCGGACAATCATTAATGATTTTCAGCGCTCTGGTCAGGCGCTCCGCTTGCGGGAGCGACTTGAGCACGGCTGCTATCGAATCCGTATTCAGGCGTTCCATATCATTAGAGCAGAAATACAGAGTTTTTTCATCCGCTGTGATCACCGGAAAATACTCTTCATATCGCGAGTTGACGGTCGGCCCGAGATTAGTGATGACTACGGGTTCCGCGGGCGTCGTCAGCAATGCTCTTATCCTGTTGTATTCGAGCGAATCTTCCGGAAAGCGCTGCGACATTCGACCGTACGAAGCTTCCGCCTCGGACCAATTGCGAGCAGCGGTATGAGATCGAGCGATGCCCAAATATGCGTTCTTCTCGAATGCGCTGTTCGGGTGTTTGCGGAGAAAATCTTCGTAGGCCGAAGCGGTATTCAGCTTTTTCGCCGCAAGGAAATCTTTCTGAACCGTTGCACAACCGTTAAAGGCCGCGACGCCCAGGGACAGGATGACGATCCCGCTGATGAGCGAGTGCACAAGGATAGTCTTAGCGTTTTTCATGGTCTACCCCTCATTTTGTTTCACGAGCCGCAGTTCGAGAAGCCCCTGCGAGGGAACCCGCTCTGGGCGCCCCACATATATATCTCCGCAAACCGCGATTGATTTCACCCGTTCACCCAGAAACAGTAGAATTTTTTTCCTTCCGTGGTTCTCCGCATGCCTCCAACCCCCATACCGTCCTATCAGGGGCCATACGGAAGATTTCCTGGAAAGGATGAAACCATCGGCGGCGCCGGCGGCTATATGATATGTCCGGCCCTTTTACAGCCTGTGCGCCGGGCCCGGTTGCCATCCATCACTTTCTGATCTCAATTCGGACGCTTGTAAACCGTATAGTTCATCGATTCATACCACGCCATGCACAAAATCACGCTCGCAATAAGCCACTTCGTCCTCGTGTTTCTCTTCACATCCTGCTCAAATGATTCGAACCCTGCAGACTCCTCTCCTGATGGCTGTGAGCACGACGAGAGCTATTTTCCGCTCCGTGTCGGCAATTCGTGGACGTATGAATGGAAGAGCGAGCTTGGCTCCCCGTATGGCATCTCCAGCGACTCAGGCACAGCCGTCCTAAGCATAATCAAGGTCGATTCCAATGTGTACACGAACTATTCGGGAAAAATCTACACTCTGGTCCTCATACGTACCGGCTTAAAGGGTCCGAGCGCAAAGGGCGACACCATATATCTGACATCCGATCGCGGAGAATTGCAGCGTTTCGACACGCTCGGAGGACGATACTATTTCTGTATCTTCGATAATTGCGGACGGACCAGGCCAGGCGTCACGTTGCTCCACGGTCACAAAGCCGCCTATTCCAACGTGGATCCATTCAAGATCCACACGGATACGGCAGTGACCGTGCCGTTTGGAACCTTCGCACACTGCCGGGCGATCGTCTGTGAGGACTTTGCGTCTGGTTGGATCACCGAACACTGGATGGTCCACGAGATCTACGATAGAACCCGAGGCCTTGTCGAGTGCTCATGGCACAGAGAAACATCGTTCCCTGTTTACAACGTCGAGTCCTTCCGTCTGCTCAGCTATACGATTAATTGACACATCGGCGATTTTCAAGCCATTCAACCGCCTGTTCCAACGTGCTGCGCTCGGTGAGCGCGGAAAGAACGACGTCGGCGAGATGAAACAGTCGGCCCTGCCGCAGGCGCTTCAGTGGTCGCAGAGGTTCGCGCCGGTCTGCAGTGTTCCCGAGAGGTAATCGGACACAAGCGTTTCCGGAGTCTCGGTGCGGGCGCCCAGCAATACCTTGATTCCCTGCGCTTCAAAGAGCATCTGCGCTCTCTGCCCCATGCCTCCGGCTATTATCACACGAGCGCCTTTCTCCGCCAGCCACGGAGGTAGCATGCCGGGTTCATGCGGGGGAGCTTCCACATCATTTCTGCCGGTAATCTTCTTTTCCGTTTCGTCGACGTCAATGAGAGCGAAGCTCTCGCAATGCCCGAAATGCATAGTGAGTTTTCCGTTAGCTAGCGGGATGGCGATTCTCATACATTCCTCTGTTAGTTGAATTAATGTAACTTAAGATTTTTCCATGTGTGGGCAATATCATCGGCGGAGTCAGCGCCGGTTTCCACCACCGTCTTCTCAAGCAACTGCGCCCTGGTCACTCCGGGATCGAAACGGATCCGGCCGGCGATAAGCGCGCCGGCTTTGCCCGCTCTATCCTCAATGCGTTCCGTCATTTCCGGATTTACGTCCCACTTGTTCACGCACACGGCAGCGGGTATGCCGAAATGCCGGGTCAATGAGATGACGCGCTCCATATCATGCTCGCCGGAGACCGTGGGCTCGGTTACCACGAGCGCATAAGTCGCTCCGGTCAGGGACGCTATGACCGGACAGCCGATGCCGGGCGGGCCGTCCACTATTATGAGCGGACGCTGCTGTTCCTCGGCGATGCGGCGGGCTTCCTTCCGGACCGTAGTGACGAGTTTGCCCGAATTCTCGGCCGCTATTCCCAGCCGGGCGTGCACCATCGGTCCGCATCGCGTTTCTGAAATCATCCAATCGCCGCATAATCTTTCTGGGAAGTCGATCGCCTGTTCAGGACAGAAACGGACGCAGACACCGCAGCCTTCGCAGGCTATCGGATCGATGAAATAAGACGTCTCTCGAGGTCCGCCTTTCTTTTTGACCGCATCATAGCGGCAATTCTCGAAGCATACGCCGCAGCCGGAGCATTTCTCCCGAGAAATCACCGCTTCATGGCCGCTGCGGAATTCATGTTTCTCGAGTACCTTGGGCGCAAGAACAAGATGCATATCCGCCGCGTCCACGTCACAGTCGGCTATGACAGGCCGCTCCGACAGAACCGCGAACGAAGCCGCGACGCTGGTCTTGCCGGTGCCCCCTTTCCCGCTTATTACGACAAGTTCTTTCATGAATACGATTGAGATGCGTTCGGAAGTCAGGCCGGAGATCCTGATTGCTCTCGAAAAATTCCAAGCGGAGCGGAATAGGCGTCCTCCGAAAGACGGGCCGCCTTTTCGTAAAGCGAACGGAAAAGACCGAGATATTCAGGAAGCGCGTCCACTATCAGTCCGCCTCTGGAATAGACTTCGGCGATGCGCCTGTCAAAGGGTATTTCCATCAGCACCGGGATGTTCTGATCGGCGCAGAACGCATTGACGCGGTCATCACCTATACCCGCGCGGTTTACAACGACGCCGAAGGGGATGCCGAGTTCGCCGACCATCTGCACCGCCAGGGTCAGGTCGTTCAGCCCGAAAGGCGTCGGTTCCGTTACAAGAACGACAGCATCCGATCCGCCGAGTGTGGTAATCACGGGGCATGACGTGCCGGGCGGCGCATCCAGTATCGCAGGCGCGTCTTCTGCAATATGCTTTTTCACCGAGCGTATCAGCGGGGGCGCCATGGTGACTCCTACATCGAGGCGGCCCTGTATCAGAGTGATTTTGCCGTCGCGGAATGTTTCAACCACGCCGATGCGATTATCGATTTCACTGATCGCATTTCTGGGACAGACTTTCGCGCAGCCGCCGCAGCCATGGCACATTTCCGGGAAAACGAGAGCCGTAGTCCCGAAGGAAACAATGGCGTTGTATTCGCAGAAGCGTCCGCAGTCGCCGCATCCGTCGCACAAGGACTCGTCGACCACGGGGATCGGGATCGCGGCCGTCTCTTCAGCTGTTTTTTCTCCTTTCAGAAAAAGGCGAACGTTGGGTTCTTCCACGTCGCAGTCGAGCAGGAGCACGCGGGCGCCGAGAGACCGGGCCATATTCACGGACACGGTCGTCTTGCCCGTGCCGCCCTTGCCTGAAGCGACAGCCAGTATCATCGGCCTCCGCCTTCAGGGATGATTTTGTTAAAACGAGAGATCCGTCCCCCGCCGCCGGAGTGCTCGAAACAGCCTTCACCGGTGACAATCGACAGCAAGGTCTTTGTATCGAGGCAATGATCCCGCACGGACAGCACGGCTTCGCGTTTCATCACCCGGCACAGCGCTGACAGGGCCGCGACGGGCGAGTCGAGATCGTGCAGCACATCGTAGAGCAGCGCGATGTCGACTGATTCCGCGGGAATCGCATCCATGCCGTCCGCATGGATCGCCCGGAGATTCCCTCCCCCCGCTCTCGGCGCTTTTCTCCTGATCGCGTCCAGGGCCAGGGGATGTATATCGACCGCGTAGACCAGTCCGCCGGGGCCGGTGATCCGGGCCGCTGCAAGCGCGAAGCCGCCCGGTCCGCAGCCGAAATCGAGCACCGTCATTCCTTTGGACACACCCTCGGTTTCGAGTATGTTCACCGGGGAGCGCAGGATATCACGCATCATAAACTCCAGAGACATCAATCTGAAATTCAAGTTGCCTTGTTTATGCACATCCGCCATACCGTATCACCTTTTTGTTTCCGGGATCATGATCAACGGTCGCATTCCCTCAAGCTTTCTTGCGTGGACGTGTGGCCGTACAGTTCTTCCTGAGGGCGGTTTCGCGTGTTTTGTAGACAATCGAATATCGCCGTCTAAGGATTGAAAGAATGTATGTTATCGGACTCATCACCAATGACCGGACACGTCGGCGGCTTGCGCCTGTACGAGTTTGCCCGAGCTGTAAAGATCAAGGGCTTCCGAAACCGTAGCCGCGTCCGTGTTATAGATTTTCACCCCGGCGGCCTGCATGACGCGGAAGGCCTTGGGACCGCAATGGCCCGACACCAGAGCCCCAGCGCCTGATCTGACGACGGTTTCAGCCGATTGAATTCCCGCGCCCTGTTCGGCATTCAGGTTCTTCATATTGTCGATCACTTCGAAGGATTGCTTATCCGTGTCGAAAACAAGAAACATCGACGCCCTTCCGAAGCGCTTGTCCATGGGGGCATCGAGATTCCTGCCGGAAGTCGAGAATGCGATTTTCATGTTTCTTCCTTATGCTTTGCGCCGCGCGGTGATGCCTGATGCGTACCGCGCGGCGCTGTTGTCACTTCGTTGTATTGTCCCCGGCCATCTCATCGAGACGTTTTCTAATCATCTCCAGTTCGGCCCGCAGGGCCTCGGCCTGTCTCTCGAGAGCAATTTTTTCGGTCTCGGGTTCAGGTCCGGCAAATGGTCGCGCATATCCTGCATAAGAGTCGAATGCGCCTGAACGCATCCAACCGGGGCGTCCTGTTGCGTAAAACATGTTACGCCGGCCCCGGCCTCCACCACCGAAGCCCCTGCCCGCCGCGCCTATTCCCCTGCCGTATCCCGCGCCATATCCGCGTCCCGGCACCGGATTTGCGTATCCCGGCATGTTGAAGCCTGAGCAGTATCCGGCAGCTCTTCCGCTGCGCGGGCCCGCTCCGAGCGGTCCTGTGCGATCTCCTCCAGGCATTTCAAACCTCCTGTATATGGTTGGATAATCAGTGAATTAAATCGACGGCTATTGCCTTGCGAGCATCGCGCCGCATTTCGGGCACTTGCGTTCCACGCAAGGCGCGCCGCGCTGATGTTCTTCCTTGTGACCGCAGGCGGGACAGACACAGTATCCTGTCGGGCCGCCCGCCATCGGGCCGCCCATGCGTCCGCGGCCCTGGCCGCCGCCTTTGCCCTGGCCTCCGCCTTTACCCTGGCCTCCGCCTTTGCCTTGGCCGCCGCCCATGCCTTGGCCGCCGCCCATTCCTCTTCCACCTTTTCCGAACATGTGGTAAACCTCCTTTATTGCGCCCGGGCTCGCGCAGCGGCGGCGCATCCCGCGGCCGCAGCACCCCGGCATCGTGTATATGGTCTGATGAAGTCTGCCTGCAAGATAAGCGCCGATCAATTCGTTGAGAGCGCCGGTGACGAAAGGAATTATCCGTATGCCGTATGCGGCGGTCAAATCGTACAGCTGCCTCGATATCGCTCCGCATACCAATACGTCGATTCCCAGCTCGGTCAGTCGCAGCGCTTTTCTGACGGGCATTTCTTCCTGGAGCTGTTCGTGATGCCGCCCTGATACCGCTCCGGCAATAGATTCGACGACCAGCATTTCCCGGGCTGTGTCGAACACCGGAGCGATCCTATCGTCCCAACACGCAAAGGCGGTTCTGATTATTTTTTTGCTTCCAGCCATCGGTTTTAGTACTGCAAATACCGGGCCGTGAATGCATACCTTTGCGGGGCTCACTCCATGCTATTGATAATATGCGCCATATAACAAGCCCACCGCCGTTATGCTAGAGAATACAGTAGCCGCGATGCTACGATATTAGCAAGGTTACCGTTGCACGAATGCTACTATGTGTCGGAAGCTCCGCTGCGGCCGTCTTTGTCGGGGAGCTGCATACCGAGCTTGATTATACGCCGGTACAGAGTCGTTTTATGGATACCGAGATCGCGGGCCGCCGCCGCCCGGTTGAAGGAATTTCTTTCAAGCGCAGAGCGTATGGCCTGCGCATCAAGTATGTCGTGAGCGGAGCGGTTGCCGGCCGCGGCATCCGCGCCCGGGCAGCCGGCCGTCAATTCCGGCGGGAGATGTTCCATTCCGATCATCCCGCCTCCGCACAGGACGAAAGCGCGCTCGATGGCGTTCTCCAGCTCCCTGATGTTGCCGGGCCAGTCGTGCGCCATGAGGAGTGACAGGGCTTCAACCGTGAGGCCGTCGATGTTTTTTCCGTGCAGCCGGTTGAATCGAGACACGAACTGATCGGCCAGAAGCGGAATATCCTCTTTCCGCCTGCGCAGAGGAGGCAGCTCGATGCGCAGGACGTTGACTCTGTAATACAGATCCTCCCGGAACGCTCCCATGCGCACTTGTTCCGACAAGTCCTTGTTCGTAGCGACAATCACACGCGCATCGGCCTTCTCGCTTTTCACGCCGCCGAGAGGCTCGTAAACTCTCTCCTGAAGAACGCGCAGCAGGCTCACCTGAGATGCGGGACTGATGTCTCCGATTTCGTCGAGAAAAATCGTGCCGCCTGCCGCTAAGGCAAAACGCCCCGGCTTGTCCTTTGCGGCGCCGGTAAACGCTCCGGCCTTGTAGCCGAAAAGTTCCGACTCGAGCAGAGCGTCCGGCAAAGCGCCGCAATTGACGGCGACGAAGGGGCCCTTGTTGCGAGGACTCAGGGAGTGTATGGTCCGCGCGATCAACTCCTTTCCGGAGCCCGTTTCTCCGAGCACCAGGACCGTGCTGGGACTGGCGGCGACAGCCGGCAGCGCCTCGAAAATGCGCAACATCAGAGGACTTCTGCTGCTGAGATCGCCTATGCCGCTCCTGCCTTCCAATTCGCGGCGCAGGTCTTCGATCTCCGACAAGTCCCTGAATGTTTCCGCGCCGCCGGCAATACGGCCGCCGGCATCCCTGAGCAAGGCCGTCGAAATGCTGATCGGGATCCGGTTCCCATCGGCGTCGATTATGTAGGCGGCTTTCCCGATCACCGGTTTCCCGGTCTCGATCGTGTGCCGCAGAGCGCAGGCGGCGCCGCACAAGCTTGAACGGAATACATCGGCGCAAAGCCGTCCTATCGCCTCCTCTCTCCGAACCCCTGTAATCACTTCCGCGGCTCTGTTGAACGACGTGATCCGCCACTCCATGTCCACGGTGAACACGCCGTCGGAAATGCTGTCGAGAATGGCGTCGGTGGAAGCAGGTACAAGAGGCTTACTTGCCCGTTTTCCGTCCGTCTTTCCGTCTCCGGGTCGTTTCCGGAGGCTTCCCTGGTCCCGTCCTCCCGGGAGGCGCATATTTTCGCCCCTCTGGTTCAGAAGCTTCCCGACGCGCCGTCGAGTCCGTAATCGAGAAGTTCCATCACGGGACCGCCGCCCTTGGCGACGGATTTGACCAGGGCATTGATCGGAACCCCGGAATGGTACCATGCCTCGGATTTGTAGCTCCATCCGGGAAAGCGCACGTCGCCGCTCGTCTTGTAAGTATGAGGGAAGGCGCCCGCGGGGACCCGTACGGCCCCCCCCGCGACCGCGCCCTTGAGCTTCACCGTGAATATGCCCAGCATGTCCTTGTACATGCCCTTCGCGAGGCCGAGCCCAGGCCCGTCAAGCCGCTGAACCTCGCCCGATCCCTGCTTCGACCTGACCCACAGGACATCCAGGCTTTCCGGCGCTCCTTCAGCGGCTCGTTCGAGACCGCGTACGAGCATCTGCACGGCGGTTTCGTTCGACTCCGTGAGTGTGTATATCTCCACTATCCATGCATCGCCCTCATGCCCGAGCACCGAGGTTTTGACTATCGAGCGCCTGCCTCTTTCCTCGATGCCATGGAGCACATACTGGCCCTTTTCCAACAGCATCGGTTTGTAAAAACTATCGGAGCCGGGACGGACCCTGCCGGGAGCATCGGCGTAGTATGCGTCGATCCTGCTTTTAAAAACCTGATCTCCGGGGATGGCGCAGGACAGCAGGATAAACCCGATCATCAGGAATGATAAGCGCAAAGCCATGGCAATCCTCATGTTTTTTACCTGACCCGTTTACGGCAAACACCGACAGCGCTAAAAAAAGCTAAAAACTCGAGCCAAACAACCCCGGGCGCCCGGACGGGAGCGGCCGCGCCTGCGCCGGGACAATCGTTCAATCTGTCGTCGCGGCATCCGCGCCTGTATCCAAAGGGATTTTCGAGGCCTGCTACCCGCCGGTTTCGGCCGCCGGTCAGATGCTGCCGCCTGCCATGGGAATATGGACGCCCCAGCGCTCCGCATTCTCGATCGCGCGCTCATATCCCGCGTCGGCGTGGCGGATTATGCCCATGCCCGGATCATAGGTCAGCACTCTTTCGAGCCGCCTGTCGGCCTCGTCGGTGCCGTCCGCCACTATCACCATGCCGGCGTGGAGACTGTAGCCCATCCCCACTCCGCCGCCGTGATGATACGACACCCAGGTCGCTCCGCCGATGCAGTTGAGCATGGCGTTCAAGACCGGCCAGTCAGCGATTGCATCACTGCCGTCTTTCATGGCCTCGGTTTCGCGGTTGGGCGAGGCGACGGATCCGCAATCGAGATGGTCGCGTCCGATGACTATCGGGGCCTTGACTTCGCCTTTCCGCACGAGGTCGTTGAACACCCGCCCCATCTTCGCCCTCGCCCCGTAGCCGAGCCAGCAGATTCGGGCGGGCAGCCCCTGGAACGCGACCTGCTTGTTGGCCTTCTCGATCCAGCGCAGCAGGGGCGAGTCGCCGGGAAAGGTTTCCATCACGGCGCGATCCGTGCGATGTATGTCGGCCGGATCGCCTGACAGCGCGGCCCATCGGAAAGGCCCCTTGCCGTCGCAGAAAAGCGGACGGATGTATTCCGGAACGAAGCCCGGGAAGTCGAACGCATTGTCCAATCCGTTGGCCAGGGCCTCGCCGCGGATATTGTTGCCGTAGTCGAAAGTCACGGCGCCCGCCTTGCGCAGCTCGAGCATCGCCCGCACGTGTTCCACGACGGTCGCCCTGGCTTTACGGATATACTCATCCGGATTTCCGGCCCGGAGTTCCAGCGCTTCGGCATAGGTCATGCCCATGGGCACGTAGCCGCGCAGCATGTCGTGAGCGGATGTCTGATCCGTAAGAACGTCCGGCACGAAGCCCTGCCGGAGCAAAGCGGGAAAAACCTCCGCGGCGTTGCCGAGAACGCCGACGGACAGGGCGCGCTTCTTCGACACGGCGTCCGAAATCAGGGCCACGGCGTCGTTTAGGTCCGCGGCCTGCACGTCCAGATATTTGGTTTCGAGGCGCTTCCGTATGCGCGACGGATCGATTTCCACGCAGAGGCAGGCGGCGCCGTTCATCGTGGCGGCCAGCGGCTGCGCGCCGCCCATGCCGCCGAGGCCGGCGGTGAGTATCCATTTGCCGGCCAGATCGCCGCCGAAATGTTTGTCCGCGACGGATGCGAAGGTCTCGTAAGTTCCCTGAAGTATCCCCTGCGTGCCGATATAAATCCATGATCCGGCCGTCATCTGTCCGTACATCATGAGTCCGAGCGCGTCGAGGCGGCGGAATTCCTCCCAGGTAGCCCAGCGCGGCACTAGATTGGAGTTCGCGATTATCACGCGCGGCGCGTCGGCGTGAGTCCGGAAGCGCCCTACGGGCTTGCCCGACTGCACAAGCAGGGTTTCATCGCCCTCGAGGTCCTTTAGTTCGCTGATGATGGCGGCGAGAGCTTCGTGATTGCGCGCCGCTTTTCCGATGCCGCCGTAGACGATCAGTTCTTCGGGATGCTCGGCCACTGCCGGATCGAGGTTGTTCAGCAGCATGCGGAGGGCGGCTTCCTGCTGCCAGCCCTTGCAGGTCAGCTGCGCGCCTCGCGGCGCGGGCGGGGGAATTGCGTGTGGGATTGACATGGCGGTGATGACTGGTGGAAAGTGAAGGGTGAAGTTAAGGGGTTCGCAAGCCGGTTTGGAGGCCGGTGAGAAGGGATCTGGCGCGGTTTTCGAGCGCTTCGCGGCGGCCGGCCGCGCCGAAGACCCGCCATCCCTCCGGCGTGTCGAGGAAACGCCGCAGATGCGACTCGGCGCTGCGCGCGTGTGCGGGTCCCAATCCGATTTCGGCCTCAGCCAGATACAAGAGGGGCAGTGTGAAGGTGGAATCGAGCGCGGCGGCGCGCTGTAGCGCGTTCCGCGCGGGTTCGTATTCCTTCATTTCCAGAAGCGCCATTCCGGCGTAGGCGGCCAGAGTCGGACTGCTCTGCACGGCCGCGGCGCCTTCGAGGAAGGCCGCTCTGTCGGGCGGTCCTGCGCCGGGTCCGGCAAGCGCGATTTGCGCGTTTAAAAGACGCAGAACCGGGGCGCCGGGTTCGATCGCGGCGAAACGCCTCCGCTGAAAATCCACGAATGCGCCGTCGAAGCCCCATTGAGGAGGAAGACTCAGGCATTGCAATATGCTTTCCGCCGCTATCTCGAGGAATTCCGGCTTCGTGCCCGCGTAGGACGTGTCGATGCCCGCGGTTTTCATGGATCGCACCTTTTCAGCCAGCCGGTCGAACATCCACTCGTACTCGCTCCGCTTGCGTTCGGCGGGAACATCGGTGATCGCGCGCAGGGCCAGCTTCCTGTAGTCCTCAGGATAGCCGACGACTTCGATCTTTTTGCGTATGGCCCAGGTCACGCCCTCGGCGTCTCCGCGCGAATCGAAAAATTTCCGAAGGTGCTCATAGCCGTTCAGGGCGTAATCGCCGGCGATATGCCTTTCGTCGAGAGCCAGTATGGCCTTGGCGCGTTCCACCGAGGACGCGGACGTCAGATTCACCGCCAGCCAGGGGAGAACCGCCGCCAGCGACGCTCCCGCCGTGGCGTACATCAGATAGGATTTCAGTTCGTGACGGGTCGAAGCGCGCAGCAGCGCAAGAAACAGGAAAAGCAGGGACATGCCGAGTCCGGCGTTGATGTCCCAGTCGCGCGCCATTCCGAAACCCATGTTGCCGAAGAACGCCAGAAAGGTGAAAAAGGCCGTGTTCAGAGCCGCGAAAAGCGTCTCGGGCCGTGTGAACGCCTCGCGCCGGGCTATAAAGGCCATGCCGGTGAGCGCGGGGGCCGCCAGCAGAAAGATATAGTTGACGAAATCTATGAGATGCCAGGAAGAGAAAAGCGTGTATGATTGAACCGCGCCCTCGCGTCCGAAAGGATACATCGAAAGAACCGTCCTGCTGCCGTTCACGTGTATGCCCGATGCGAAATAGTACGCTCCGCCGGCGAGCAGCGCCGCGCCTACGGCGAGAGCCAGCGGTTTCGGACGCAGCAGCGCGGCCACGCGGGGATTGCCGGAACGGGAAAGCACGAGGAACAGGAAGGACGGGACGGCCACCACTCCCATGAAGTGAAACGCGGTCGCCGCCGCCAGGGCGACCGCGGGCGCGGCGAGACCGCCTCCGGACAACGCCTTGAACCCGAGATACAGATACACCGCGAAGGCGACATAGAAAAAGGTGTAATACTCCACATATCCGAAGTAAAACAGCACGCCGGGCGTCGTGGCCAGCAGCGTCAGGAT
>CAYLZD010000018.1:2917-14306 GCA_964388275.1 uncultured Chromatiales bacterium | reverse complement strand
AGATAAACCGCACCGTCGCCCAGGAAATACGTGTCCATGCGCAGCAGCCAGAACAGCGCGCCCGCCGCCAGTGCAAGCAACCAGGGTGTCAGAGACCTGCCGCCGGCGCTTCCGCCGGGAAAGAGCAACGAGCCGAGACGCAGGAACGGCCTGTACAACAGCGGCGTGCAGAGGAGAAAGCCGACGGCCGCGAATGCCCACGTGGTCCAATCCGGGAGATACGCGGCATGATTCAGCCCCCAGAGACGCTGCCCGGGGAAAAAAGAGGCGACTGTCCTCAGTAGAATCAAAACTCCGAAAGCGGAGCCGATGCGCCCCGCGCCGGAAGGAGGCGGCTCGATTCCGCTTCCTCGCGGCGCTCGTTTTTCGCCCGCCTGAGCTTTGGTCTGTTTTCGTTTTTTCGCTGCCATGCCCGATGATCGCGCGCGTTCTCCGCCGCGCCTGCCCCAAACTAACAAAGACCGGGGAAATTCTCAGACCCGAGGCGGTCCCGGTGTTTTACTCGCCGGCCAGTTTCGAGAGTTGATCGGGAGCGAAAACTCCCTGCTCGGTGACGAAAGCGGTCACCAGATCCACGGGCATCCATTCGAAATACCGGTTCCACACTTCGAAAGTATCCTGTTTCCGCTTTTCGACAACGTCGCTTTGCGGGCTGTCTTCGACGATTATATCGTCGCGCAATTGCGGCGAGAATTTCAATGAATCGCAAAGAACGTACAGAGGTTTGCCGTATTGCCGGCAGCACAACGCGAGCGGCATGGTGCCGGTCTTGTTGAGCAGATAACCGTCCGCGCTCACGCAATCGGCGCCGGTGACGGCGCAATCGCAATCCGCCGCGGCCACGGCCGACGCCGCGTCGATCATGAGGGACGCGGGAACGACGCCGTTGAACTCGCGTACGGTGTTCTGGCCCTCGTTCATGGGCCTGGATTCGAGCACCGTCAGATGGGACAGGCGGCCGTCCTGCAGCAGGCGGCGCAACGCCAGCAGTACGGTGCCGCTGCGGCTCAGGGTAGCGATTCTCACGGGCGCTTTGAAGAGACCGGCGAACGCGGCGGAGACCGCGTTTCCTGATTCGTCCAGTACCTGCCGCAAGGAGGCGAGATAACCGATCGCTTCGCTGTTGTCTCCCCTCTCGTCCACGCGCGGCAGAAACTCTGATTTGAGAATCTGCAGCATGGCATGAAACGAAGGCATGCTGAGCTGGGCGTGCTCGAGAGCCTCGATCCCGTCGCGCAGCTCGCCGTAAGCTTCGCCCATGAGATATCCCTCGCAGGCGGCGAGCAGGCGCTGAATCAGCTCGGTGGCGCCCGAGGAATGGTCCTCCGCGAGGTCTCGAAAACGATTCGGCATAAGCGCGTTCCGCTGTTTGGATCCGGGAGGTTTTATCAACGGCTCACATTGAGACGGCTCACGGCCGATCCGGAGGCCGTCTCGACTGCCACCATGTAACTGCCGCGCGGAAGCGCGGACGCGTCATAGGAGAGGTGGTGCAGTCCGGCGGGCATCCGTTCTCTGCGAAGCACGTCCACGGTGCGTCCGAGAGCGTCGATAATGCGCACGCTCACGTCCGCCTCGCCGGGCAGGGAGCAGGCCACCGTCACCGCGGATCTCGCCGGATTCGGCCAGGCCGCCACGTGCAGCGCCGCGCGCGGGTCGATTCCGACATGCACGATCACCGAGCCGGAAAGCGACTCCGTTCCGTCGCTGTCGATCTGACGAAGACGATAAGCCCTGACGCCCGGAGCAAGGTTTGCATCGAGATGCGAGTAGTCCCGCGGCGACAAGGAAGCGCCATGGCCGCTCACATGGCCGATTTCCTCATAGCTTGCGGACGGGAAAAACGCCCTTTCGATCCGGAATCCTGCGTTGTTGATTTCGCTCTCGGTGCGCCAGCTCAGAAGAACTCCCGTGTTCAGGAGCTCGGCGGTGAATGAGGAGAGTTCGACGGGAACCGGCTGCCGCACCTGAGCCAGATGAGCGATCGATGCTATAGTGAGCTTTGAGACGTCGCGGAAGAAGTTCTGATGCTTGGGCGCCGACGCGTTCGAAAAGGTGTCGTTCGACGTATGATAATAGAAGTTGAAATCCTCCTGATACTCCTCGATGAGCAGGACCGCCGACCGGTCCTTGTTCCAGAAGGAGGAATGGTCGCTGGCGCCGATGCCGGGGATGATGGTCCGGCACATCGTGGGGAACGCGTAGACGCTGTCGATGCGGTGGATGAATACCGCGAGATCCGCCGATTTCTGCTGCGCCGTGTTGTCGATCGCGTGTATGTGAACGTTCCTGTCCTCGTCGTTGTCCCACATTATCATGTCGCAATTGATGACGGCTCTGATCGAATCCTGCGGGTGGGCCTCCATGTACTGCTTGCTGCCCTTCATGCCCTGCTCCTCGCCGCCGAAGGCGATGAACTTGATCGTGTATTCGAAGGATAAGGCGCGCAGAATCCTGGCGGCTTCCAGCACGGCCGCCGTGCCGCTGGCGTTATCGTCGGCGCCGGGGCAGCTCAGGTTCGCCGAATCGAAATGCCCGCAGATCACCACGTACTCACCTCTTCGTCCCGGCAGCGTGCCGACGACATTGATTTTGGTCCACGGCGAGGCATTGTTTTCGATGACCGGATTCATTCCATAGCGCGCAAGCACGTCCCTTACGAACAGCGCCGCGTTGCGGAAATTCTGGGAGCCGTTGCCTGCATAGCGATGCTGAAAGCTCATCGGCGCGCCGTTCACTTGCACCTGCAGGACACCCGAGAGCTGCTTCACGAATTTCTGCAGGGAATCCAGCGAAAACGCGTTGTTCAGCACCGATTGCACCGATTGTTCGACGGCAACCGGACCGAAATGATTCTGTGAAAGCGCGGGGAGATACAACAGCAGGCACGCCGTGAAGACCGGCGCCGCGGCGCGCCGCAGCAAGGAAGCAGGTTTGTCGAGGAAGCTGTGCATAACGAGGCCGCCCGAATATGCTTGTTCAAGGAGCGCCGTTGATCGGCGCATAAATGCAGTATAGCATCCCTTCCGGATTGTTACAATCCCGGCCCGGACGGGCCTCCGATTCAATAAAAGAGCGAACGCGCGACCGGTATCGGGAAAGCAAAGAAGCGCGGCTTCTGTATATTTGACTTTGCGGCCGCGATGCCGCCTCCCTCGGTCCTCCATAAGAACAAGGAAATCCGCGTGAAGCGCATTCTACTCCTTCTCGTACTGCTCTCATTGCATGCCTCGTGCATGGCGCAGGAAGAGCTCCTGCGGACGGCCATAGCTTCCTTCGGGCTCGATTCCGCAAGCGTCGGCTACCGTCCCCGGCCGACCTGGGGTCCTGTCCCCCGCGACGATCCGTTCCGTCTGCCTTATTTCGACGGGCTGCTCGCGCGGCCGCTCACGATTCCGAATTTCACCCGGGAGCTGCTGTTCCGTTACACGGTCTGGATGACCGGCGACAGCTCCAACTTTGCGGTTCCGAAGCAACGCACAGTGCGGCCGCTGGCGGGACTGCTTTTCAACTCCGCGCGCAACCTGGGCCATGACATAGGCCGCTACGGCTTCGATTACACGCCCGGCATCCCGGAGAAACGGCCGTTATCCGCGATCATATCGGCCATGTATCGACGCAGCGGACGCGATCCCGGAAACAACATCGTTTACCCCCTGCCCACACAGGAATGGAGCGACGAAATCAAAAAGGCCGAGGCGCAGCTCGGGGGCGTTCCGGAAGAACTCGAAAGCGCGATAGCATCGATACTGGCGGCCATGGATGAGGCCGCGCTGTGGCGCGACCGTTCGCTCATGCGTGTTCCGCGCGAGCATTGGGAGCACATACACGCCGTGACCACTCTCGAGGAATCGCAGTGCGACGCTCATACCTTCGATCAGATCGTCTATGACGCCGCCGTCGCTTTCGATGTCAAATCCGTCTCCTGGGGCGCGATACTGCTGGCCCAGGCGGTGGAGAAGGCCATGCCCGCGCTCGAAAAACACCGGGGGAGCGCTCATTCACTCGACATACAGACCCCTCTAGGTCGTCTGATACTGGCGGGCGGTGGCGGTGATATCCATTATGCCAAGGACTGCGCCCTGCTGATAGACTTGGGAGGCTCCGACACATATTACGGAGGAATCGCCGCGACGGGTCCGGATCTTCCGGTTTCGGTGGTGATCGATCTTGCCGGCGACGACAAATACATCAACGGCCACAAGGGCATTCCGTCTCAGGGATCGGGCGTGCTCGGCATCGGCATGCTGCTGGACCTTGGAGGCGACGACCGTTACGAGACGAAAACCTTTTCGCAGGGCTGCGGGCGCTTCGGCGCGGGCCTGCTCTACGACGCCGCGGGCAGCGATGAATACGTTTCCGAGGGATTCAGCCAGGGCGCCGGCATGTACGGCATAGGCATACTGTTCGACCGGGCCGGAAACGACAGTTACAACACCGTGTATTACGCGCAGGGCTACGGTTTTTCCGCCGGCTTGGGGCTGCTGGCGGACGCGGCCGGCGACGACAGGTACACGGCCGACGATACGAACCTGATTCATGTGGGAGATGAGACTCCGAAACACAACGAGAGCGACGCGCAGGGTTACGGCGCCGGAAGGCGCGGCGATCACACCGACGGGCACAACATGTCCGGCGGGCTGGGCATACTGCACGATCTCGCGGGCGACGACGAATACTACGCGGGCGTATTCTCTCAGGGCAGCGGCTACTGGTACGGTTTCGGCGTGCTCAACGACCACGAAGGCGACGATCGCTACCGCGGAGTTTTCTTCAACCTGGGCGCCGCCGCGCATTTCGCCATAGGAGCGCTGTTCGACGACTCGGGCGACGACAAAAGCGATCTGGTCATGACGCTCGGTTTCGGAACGGCGCACGACTGTTCGGCGGCTTTTTACATAGACGCCGGCGGCGACGACGTGTACACGATGTCCGACGGCGACGAGCGCGCGTGCAGCCTGGGCAGTTCTCTCAACAACTCCTTCGCGCTGTTCGCCAACATACGCGGCAACGACACCTACTCCCCGGTCGGCAACGCCTTCGGTTACGCCACCGCGCGGCGTGGAGGCGAGTGGGCGGTGTACGCCCCGAGCACAGGGCTGTTCTTCGACATCGGCGGGCGAGACACATACAAACACAAGTTCGGCGGCGATAACACCGTTTGGAACGCCATCGGCCCGGATTCGTCTTCCGGCGTATACGGCCTCGGCCGCGACTCCGAGCAGGGAATGCTGCGTTTCGAGTAGGGGCGGGCTCAGCATCACCGTTACAGCCGGTGTTCAATGCCCTGCGCGCGCAGCCCCGCCCGATGTCGCTTTCCTGTTGGATTGGCATTCCAGAGGGCTTTACGCAATTTCGACGCAAGCCGCCGCTTCGTCACGCTTTGCAACGGAAACTTGCACTACCGTGAAGCGGTTGAACGGATGACCACAGAAAGCACAAAAGGCACAAGCGAAGGGTCTTCCTTTTTGTGTGTCTTGTGTGCTTTATGCCTTTTGTGGCCAATAATCTCACCCTAAACGAACGCGCGCGGCCGGTCGCCGGGCCATTCGCCAAGGGTGCTGGCGGCATCGAGCCTCGATACGATGTTTGCCTTCATCGGAGTTTCTCGTTACTTTCCCCGCAATATCTGACGGAGGCCGTAAATTCGTTTGAAAGCCATTTCAACAGCGCACAGCGCCGGGGACAAGCAGCAAAACTTTATAAGCGGCGGCAGTGCGGCATACTTGGGAGCAGGTTGCAACATTCGAAGCGTTCGGGAACTGCGTGAGCACAATAATGTAGGGGGTGTGCCTACACCCCCACGAATGTGACGGAGACGGCTGACTAGTGGACCAGGCAACGCACAATAAAATCGTCTCCTTCATCTGGGGCATCGCCGACGACGTCCTTCGCGACCTCTTCAAGCGCGGGAAATACCCGGACGTCATTCTTCCAATGTGCGTCATCCGACGCATGGACGCGGTGCTCGAGCCGACCAAGAAGAAGGTGCTCGAGACCAAGAAGATGCTCGACGAGGCGCGCATCACCGAGCAGAGCGCCGCTCTGTGCGACGCGGCGGGGCAGGCCTTCTACAACACCTCGAAGTTCACGCTGCGCGATCTCAAGTCGCGCGGCAGCCAGCAGCAACTGCTGGCCGACTTCGAGGACTACCTGAACGGCTTCTCGCCCAATGTCCAGGACATCCTCGACAACTTCAAGTTCCGCAACCAGCTCCAGACGCTGTCCAAGGCCGACGCCATCGGCACGCTGATAAACAAGTTCCTCGACCCGGACATCGACCTCTCGCCGGCCGGCATCGACAACCACTCGATGGGCACGGTCTTCGAGGAACTGGTGCGCAAGTTCAACGAGGAGAACAACGAGGAGGCGGGCGAGCACTGGACGCCGCGCGACGCCGTGCGCCTTATGGCGAACCTCGTGTTCCTGCCGATCGAGGACCAAATCAAGTCAGGCACCTACCTGCTCTACGACTGCGCCTGCGGTACAGGGGGCATGCTCACAGTTGCCGAGGAGACGCTCACAGCCATCGGCGACAAGCGCGGCCGGCAGGTCAAGTGCCTGCTGTACGGACAGGAGATCAATCCCGAGACCTACGCCGTCTGCAAGGCCGATATGCTGCTCAAGGGCGAAGGCGAGAGCGCCGACCACATCGTCGGCGGCGCGGAGTGGTCCACGCTGTCCCACGACGCCTTCCCCGCGCAGGAGTTCGACTTCATGCTCGCCAATCCGCCCTACGGGAAGAGCTGGAAGAAGGACCTCGAGGCGATGGGCGGCAAGGACGGCATGCGCGACCCGCGCTTCAAGGTGATGCACCAGGGCGAGGAGCTGTCGCTCGTCACGCGCTCCAGCGACGGGCAGATGCTCTTCCTCGCCAACATGGCCTCGAAGATGAACGGGAAGTCGGCGCTCGGCAGCCGCATCGCCGAGGTCCACAACGGCTCGTCGCTCTTCACCGGCGACGCGGGCCAGGGCGAGAGCAACATCCGCCGCTGGCTGATCGAGAACGACCGGCTCGAGGCCATCGTCGCGCTGCCGCTCAACCTCTTCTACAACACCGGCATCGCCACCTACGTCTGGGTGCTGTCGAACAGGAAGCCCTCCCATCGCAAGGGCAAGGTGCAGCTCATCGACGCCAGCCAGTGGTTCAAGCCGTTGCGCAAGAACCTCGGCAAGAAGAACTGCGAGCTCTCGCACGAGGACATCGAGCGCATCAGCCGCACTTTCCTCGACTTCAAGGAGACCCCCGAGTCGAAGATCTTCCCCAATGCCGCCTTTGGCTACTGGAAAGTCACGGTCGAGCGCCCGCTGCGCCTGCACAGCCGGCTCACGCTCAAGGCCATCGGGACGCTGCGCTTCACCTCGGGTGACGAGGACATCCGCGCGGCGCTCTACGACGAGTTCGGCGACGACCTCTTCACCCGCTTCCCCAGGGTCTACCCCGCGCTGGAGAAGCGCCTGGCCGACTGGGGCAGCGACGAAGACGAGGGCGACGACGAAGAGGGCGGCAGCGCCAGGAAGGGCCTGCCAGAGAAGAAGCGCAAAAAGCTGCTCGACCCCAGGACCTGGGAGCGCGACGGCCGCCTGGTGGAAGTCGCCACCAAGCTGCGCGTAGCGCTGGGCGACGCGCTGTTCGAGGACCACAACCTGTTCCGCGACCACGTGGCCGCGGCGCTCGACAAGGCCGGCATCAAGCTAGCCGCAGCCGAGCTGAAGCAGATCCTCAAGGCCGTGAGCCGGCGCGTCGAGACCGCGCCGCCTGTCATCGCCAAGGTGCACAAGCCAGGCAAGGCCAAGGCCGACCCGCTGCACGGCCTGTTCGAGACGGCCGTGGACGGCAAGCGCGCCGTCGTCGAGTACGAGCCCGACTCCGACCTGCGCGACACCGAGCAGGTGCCGCTACTGGAGGACGGCGGCATCGAGGCCTTCATCCGCCGCGAGGTTCTGCCCTACACGCCGGATGCGTGGATCAAGGACGGCGCCACCAAGATCGGCTACGAGGTCAGCTTCACGCGGCACTTCTACAAACCGCAGCCGCTGCGCACGCTGGAGGAGATCAGCGCCGACATTCTCGCCATCGAGAAGGAAGCCGAGGGGCTGCTGGATGGGTTACTGAAGAGGTCCACGCATGGCGCTTGAGGAAGAGATCGTCAGCTGGAGCAAGGAGCGCCCCGCTTGGCAACGAGAGGTCATGCGCCGGGTGGCAGCGGGCGATGTGCTTTCTGATGGTGATTACGAGATATTGGTCGAAGACATCGTCAAAGCGAAGGAACTCCCGCCTCCACAGTTCGGGCTCGAGCAGCTCCCGCAGGCGGCGCCTGAGGACCTTCCTGTTTGCCTCGTGGCGATCGCGAAGCCTGAACACGTCAACGCCTTGGAATCGCAGGAGCCCCTGACCTTCGAGCAGCAGGGGATGACGATCGTCTATGGCGACAACGGCAGCGGCAAGTCCGGCTACGCGAGGTTGCTCAAGCGCATCACCCGGGCTCGTCACCAAGAGGATGTCCTGACAGACGTCTTCCGTGATACGTCCTTGGCAAAGCCGACCGCAGTACTGTCCGTCCGGATCGGTGACGCGGACGAGTCGCTTGCCTGGCCCGAATCATCCCGGCCGGAGCTGCAGCGCATGCTCTTCTACGATGCGGCTTGCGGCGGTGCTTACATCGCGAGTGAGTCGGATTTCCCGTACCGGCCGTCCGCCCTTTTCGTCATGGATGGACTGATCGAGGCCTGCGTGGCGGTCCGCGCGCGTATCGACGCCAAGCTTGCGGAGAACGGCACTTCGGCCAATCAGCTGCCTGCCGTTCCCGACGCGGCGCAAGAAGGTGACGCGGGCCGGTTTCTCGTGTCCCTATCAGGGGGCTCGTCAATCGAGGCGCTTGACGCGCTGATCGCAAGGTTCGACGCAGCCAAGGAGACCATCGAGGACCTCAAGGGCCAAGAAGCGCGCCTGCGCAGTGCTGATACGACGAAGATCCGCCAGCAACTCACCCGCCAAAGCGAGAAGCTCGTAGCGCTGCGCACGCATCTCGAGAGCCTGGACGCCGCGATGGGCAGCGCGGGTCTGGCGAGGCTTCGCGAGTACCAGGCTGCGGTCATGACTCTCGAAGAGGCTGCGACGCTGCTCGCGCGGTCCTTCGAATCGGAGCCCCTACCGGGAGTTGGAAGCTCTCCCTGGAAAGAGTTGTGGGAGGCGGCCCAGCGCTTCTCGAAGCAGCACGCCTATCCGGACCAGGACTTCCCGTTCCTGGGCGAGGAGTGCCGCTGCGTTCTGTGCCAGCAGTCTATGGAGGCGTCGGCTCGGGATCGCTTGGTGCGCTTCGACGAGTTCGTCCGAAATGACACACAAATCCGACTGCAGGCCGCGAAGCGCACCTACGAGCAGGAAGTCGCGGCTCTAGGACGCCTGATGGTCTCACCCGACGTCGTCTCGACCAACCTCAAGGATGTCGAAGACGCGAATGGCGAAGTCGTCGCTGGGGTGCGCGAAGTCCTTTCGAAGTACGAGGCCGCGAGCGAACAGCTACGCGAGGCACTGTCCAACCAGCAAGCAGTGCCCCAGATCGGAATCGACCAGGGTCCGATAATCGCCCGTCTCACGGGAGCCAGCGACGCCGCCAGGGCGGCAGCTGAGGAGCTAGGGAACCCAGAGGAGATTCAGAAGCAGCTTGCGGCTCTCATCGCCAGGCGAACAGAGCTCGAGCTGCTGGAGCAGGTCAAGAAGTCCCGACCGGCCATCGTCAAAGAGATCGCAAGACTCAAGGAGCGCGAGGCGCTCGAAGCCGCGAAGAGTGCTGCGGCGACGACAGGTATCACGAAGAAGATTCTCGAACTCTCCGAGGAGAGCATCACCGAAATCGTCCGCGACAGTTTCACGAGGGAGACGGAAAGGCTCCGGCTCGAACGGGTGACGATCACCCGTACCCGCGCGGACAAGGGAGCTCTGCTCCACCAGCCCAAGCTCGTCGGGGCGCGCCAGCAGGTTACGCTGCCACGGGTGTTGAGCGAAGGCGAGCGGACGGCGCTGGGGCTGGCGGCATTCTTCACCGAGGCTCACCTTGACGGCTCGAATTCGGCGCTCATTCTTGATGACCCCGTGACGTCGCTCGATCACATCCGCCGTGACCTCGTCGCTACACGACTAGTGGCACTCGCTGAGAATCGCCAGGTCATTCTCTTTACCCACGACGTGGCGTTCGTGGCAGATCTCAAGCGCGAGGCATGTGCGAAGGGAGTTTCAGTCGCAGAGCGGTCGGTGACGAGAAGCCGAGCGGACGAGCGAAAGCCAGGCGCCTGCACCACGAAGCACCCATGGAAGGCCAAAGACGTCCCCGCGCGCCTCAACGAGCTGCGGCAGGAGCTCGGCCGGATCAGGATCGAGGCCGGCACCTGGGATGAGAAACAGTACGACGATGCCGTGGCCGTCTGGGCCGGGAACCTATCCGAGACGTGGGAGCGCATCTTCAGTCAGGAGATCGTCGGGCCGGTGCTGGCGGAAGGCGGCCTCGAGGTGCGCCCGATGATGGTGAAGGTCCTGGCTCGCTTCTCCGACGAGGATCACCGGGAGTTCGAGGGCAGCTACGGACGAACCTCGCAGTGGGCGAAGCGTCACGACAAGAGCGTCGCTGTCAACTACGTCGCCCCTGACATTGACAAGCTCGCCGAGGAACTTCGCCTCGTCGAGAACTGGTTCAAGCGCGTCAAGGGATACAGAGTATGATCTCCGACCTCAAGCCTTATACCGAGTACAAGGACTCGGGGTTGCCGTGGCTTGGCCAGGTGCCGGAGCATTGGGATGTACGACGGATGAAGTTCCTTTTCAAGGAAAGGGCGCAAAAGGGATTTCCGAATGAACCGCTGCTTGCGGCAACGCAAAGCAAGGGTGTCGTCCGAAAGGAGGACTACGAGCTACGCACGGTGACCGCCATGAACGGTCTTGAGAATCTGAAGCTCGTTGAGGTTGGCGACTTCGTCATCAGCCTCAGGTCGTTTCAAGGCGGTATCGAGGTCTCACATGCACGTGGGATCATTAGCCCTGCATACACTGTGCTTCGTCCGCTTGATGACTTCGAGCCGAGGTATTTCAAATCGTATTTCAAGTCGGCCGTTTTCATCAGAAGCCTGACATTGTTTGTGACAGGCATACGTGAAGGACAGAACATCGACTACGAGCGCCTGAGTCGAGCGTTCATGCCGCTCCCCCCTCCCTCCGAGCAGGCGGCGATTGTGCGGTTTCTGGACTGGGCTACGGGGAAGCTGGAGCGGGCGATCCGGGCGAAGCGGAAGGTGATGGCGCTGCTGGGCGAGCAGAAGCAGGCCATCATCCACCGCGCCGTCACCCGCGGTTTACCCGCCGAAGCCGCGGCGAAGGCGGGCCTCGACCCCTCCG
>CAYLZD010000018.1:0-2817 GCA_964388275.1 uncultured Chromatiales bacterium | reverse complement strand
ATCGCCCGCCTCGAACGCGAAATCGCCCTCCTACGCGAGTACCGCAACCGCCTCGTTGCGGACGTAGTGACCGGCAAGCTCGATGTGCGGGAGGCGGCGGCCCGGCTGCCCGACGAAGCCGCATCCGACACCGCCGAGGACGACGCCGATCCGAGCCTCGACCCCGAAGCCGCTGACGAAGAGGAGGTAGAAACATGAGTGCCGCGCACCGCCAAAAGTCGACGACGGGGCCGGAAATCTTATTTGAGCGTCTACCGCCCAGGCAATGTAAGTTCTTTCTGTTAAATGAGTTCTTATTTGAGTCGAAAACGTCCTCATGAAAACCTGGATAACCAAAGCCTTGGACTTGCTGAGGGCAAGTCTGGAGCCGCCGAGGCACGAACTGAACGAGCTGGATTGGAAGGCGGCGCCGTCGCCAGACAAGAAACGCCTGACGGAACACCACGCCTCGGTGTTGCTGCCCGACGAGGCGCCGCTGGAATTGGTCGAAGGCGACGCCGACCTGGGCGATGAAATCGAAACCGCCGAAGAGGAGGCTGCGAGATGACCACCGATACCAGTAATGCCTATCTGGTTGGTCTGCTTCGGGAACTGTGCAAGCTGCCTCAGGAAACCGAGTGGGTCGAGTTCAAGGTCAACAACGCCGATCCACAGGAGATTGGCGAGTATCTTTCAGCCCTGGCCAATGCGGCCGCCTTCAATGGCAAGGCCTTCGCCTATCTGGTCTGGGGCGTCGAAGACCAGACTCATCGCATCGCGGGCACCGAGTTCTCTCCCGCCGTGGCCAAAAAGGGGAACGAACCGCTGGAGACCTGGTTGCTGCGGCTACTCACACCGAAGATTCACTTCCGCTTCCACGAGGTGACGCTGGAGGGCCTGCGCGTGGTGCTGCTGGAAATCGGCCGGGCGTTTCGGCACCCCGTGCGATTCCAGTCAGAGGAGTTCATCCGCATTGGTGCGGTGAAGAAACCTTTGAAAGAAGCGCCAGACCGTGAACGCGCCCTGTGGCGCATCTTCGATCAGATCCCTTTTGAGGACTTGACTGCCGTCGAACGGATTAGTGCAGACGAGGTCTTGCGCCTGCTGGATTATCCAGCGTACTTCGACCTGCTGGAGCTGCCGCTGCCGGCCAATCGCGACGGCATCTTCCGGGCATTGGCGGACGATGACCTGATTCGGCCCTGCGAGGCCGGCGGCTGGAACATCACCCACCTGGGGGCGATCCTGTTCGCCAAGCGGCTGGAGGAGTTCCGCGCCCTGCGGCGCAAGGCACTGCGGGTGATCCAGTATCGCGGGGCGGGTCGCACCGAGACGATTCGGGAGCAGGTGATCGGCAAGGGTTACGCCAACGATTTCGAGGGGTTGATCGACTCGGTGAATGGCCTGCTGCCCTCCACCGAGGTCATCGGGCCGGCCCTGCGCCGGACCGTGTCGAAGTTTCCCCAGCTGGCGGTTCGCGAGCTGATCGCCAATGCGCTGATCCATCAGGACTTCTTCGTTACCGGTGCGGGACCGATGGTGGAGATCTTCGACGACCGCATCGAGGTCACCAACCCCGGCGAACCACTGGTCGATACCCAGCGCTTCGTGGACACGCCGCCGAAGTCGCGCAACGAGGCTCTGGCTTCGTTGATGCGGCGGTTCCGGTTCTGTGAGGAGCGCGGGAGCGGGATCGATAAGGTGGTGGCCCAGATCGAGCTGTTTCAGTTGCCGGCTCCGCTGTTCGAGACCCCTGAAGGGTTTACCCGGGCTGTGCTGTTTGCGCGCCGGGCGTTGAAGGATATGGACAAGCCGGATCGGATTCGGGCGTGCTATCTGCACGCCTGCCTGCGCTATGTGACGCGGCAGGAGATGACGAACACCTCCCTGCGGGCGCGTTTCGGCGTGGAGGTACAGAACCGTTCCACCGTTTCCCGGCTGATCCGGGAGGCCGTCGAGGCTGGGGCCATCGTGCCGGCGGACCCCGCGGCGGCCCCCAAGCTGATGCGGTACCTACCGTTCTGGGCCGCCTTATCGGAGGGAAGCAGATGATCCGCGTACTTGATGGGTACTTGATGGGGCGACACGCACTCCGTGGAGGCGAAGCTACGAACCTGTTGATTCTGCAGGAGTTAGAGCATCCATCGGTAGTTGATGGGTACTTGATCGGCAGATGGGTCGCCGCATGACCACCGACACCTCCGAAAAAGGCCTCGAAACGCTGATCATGCGGCATATGACCGGCACGGACGGTCTCGCCGTCGCGCCGGACAGGGTTGCCGAGCGGCCGCCTCCCTACGGCGGCACCGGGTACACGGCCGGAAGCGCGCAGGATTACGACCGCGCCCACGCGCTCGACGTGCCGCAGCTCTTCGCCTTCCTGCGCGCCACGCAGCCCGAGGCGTTCAAGAAGCTGGCGCTGGCCGGCGCGGCCGACGCCAGGGACATCAACCGCCTCAAGTTCCTCGCCCGCCTCTCCGGCGAGATCGGCAAGCGCGGCGTGATCGATGTGCTGCGCAAGGGTGTGGACCACGGGCCGGTGCACTTCGACCTGTTCTACGGCACGCCGTCGCCGGGCAACGCCAAAGCCGAGAAACTGCACGCCGAGAACCGCTTCTCGATCACCCGCCAGCTCGCCTACAGCACGGACGAGACGCGTCGCGCGCTCGACCTGTGCCTGTTCATCAACGGCCTGCCCATCGCCACCTTCGAGCTGAAGAACAGCCTCACCAAGCAGACGGTCGAGGACGCCGTGCAGCAGTACAAGCGCGACCGCGATCCGCGCGAGCGGCTGTTCGAGTTCGGCCGCTGCGTGGTGCACTTCGCGGTGGACGACAG
>CAYLZD010000017.1:1393-78976 GCA_964388275.1 uncultured Chromatiales bacterium | reverse complement strand
CGTGAGCTGGGTTCAGAACGTCGTGAGACAGTTCGGTCCCTATCCTATGCGGGCGGAGGATGATTGAGGAGAGTCGCTCTTAGTACGAGAGGACCGGAGTGAACGAACCTCTAGTGTACCAGTTGTCGCGCCAGCGGCACCGCTGGGTAGCTACGTTCGGAAGGGATAAGCGCTGAAAGCATCTAAGCACGAAGCCCACTCCAAGATGAGTCATCCCGTCTTTTAGACCAGAAGACTCCTGGAAGATGACCAGGTGATAGGCGCCAGGTGTAAGCACAGCAATGTGTTCAGCCGAGGCGTACTAATAAGTCGAGAGCCTTCACCATTATTGTTATTCCCGCACAGATGTCCGGTGAACTTGACAAAACCATATGAACGAATTTCGTCAGACACGTCCTTAAGTGTTCATGGCGACGATAGCGAGGGTGTCACACCTCTTCCCTTTCCGAACAGAGCAGTTAAGCCCCTCCACGCCGATGGTACTTGTCGGGTAACCGGCCGGGAGAGTAGGAAGTCGCCAGAACTTTATTTTCAGCCCCTTCGGCGACGAAGGGGCTTTTTTTGTGCGCCCGCAGGGCGCACAAACTTGGAGATGGAAGTCCTCTGCGAATCCGACAGGGGGAGGCGTTAGCTTGGACGGCAAGGGTGTCGATCGCGAGGTGAAATCCGGAGGAAGCCGCACGCAAAAAGCCTGCCCTGCGGAAGCGGGGACGGTACAAGATGGTGCGTTGCGGAAGGACGGCGGAGGTGACTCCGCCTGCTACCCGATACCCACTCTGTCCGGAGTTTTTTTGCCGCGCTGTTGGACAGCAACAGCATGTAGAATTGGTACTTCCGCCGAACCTTGGAGAATCATTGTTCCCCTACAACAAGAACCGGCGAAGTCCATGTGCGCGATGGAGTCCGCGCGAAGACAAAGTACAATCCCCCCGGAAGTCCGCTGACATCTATGTCCATACTGTGGCCGCCGGACAGATTGTTGACTCGTGAAATTTTCCGGCCCAGCGCATCGTATAATACTATTTGTTCGATTTTCCCTTCCGGAACCTTCATTGTGATACGACCGTGGGCGGGATTGGGGTATATGACAAGATCGGCCAACGACGGAGACGGCTCGATTTCGGCAGGTTTTTTAACCGATACATGGACCGCGCGCATGGCGCTGGAACAGTTTTCCTCGATCGTTCTTGCGTAATATGTCGTATCGTGCCTGACGCCGCGAAGGAACAATTCGCCTCCTGTATGAAAGGGCGCCGCGGCTACAGGCGTCTCGTACCATTCGATGATTCCGCTTTCCGCCACGGCTTTCAGCACAAGGTCGCTTCCTTCCGCGATCACCGTATCGCTCAACATGGGATCGGGCGCCAGCACGCGCACGTGGAAGGACGTTCTGGCGCTGACGCAATTCCCAGATGTCAGATCGGCCCAGAATGTGCGGGATCTGCTGAGCGCAGGCGTCGTCAGGTTATCCCCTTCCGCCAGCAGGTTACCGCCTTCGGCGCTATCGTGCCAGCGGATTCTGCCCGGATGCGGCCCCGGAGAAATCGTCGCCGCCGAACCGTTGCAGATCACAGGGGCTATGGGCGCCAGGTATCTCGGCTCATTGCCGAAGGTTGCGTCGTGAGCAGCGAAATACAACCGGTTCCGAAATACGGTGAAATTCGAAGGCCTGCCTCCTTGTCCGCTCGTGTCTATGTCGGCGGCCATGAGCGTGCCTTGCTCCGTGCCGTCGCTGCGCCATAATTCCTGCCCGTGCGCTCCGTCGTTCGCTGAAAAATAAAGCGAACCGTTCCAGGCCGTCAGGCCGCTGATATTGGAAGACGTCAATGGATGTATTTTCCTCACCGGAAAGGCGGGCTTCTGTCCGCCCGGGTCGAGACGCCACAACTCCGAACCCTTCCCGTCGTTGGCGACGCAGTACACGGAAGTCCCGAGGCCGGTGAATTGCGAGGGAAACGAACCGGCTGCGCCTGACCGTATGTCGGCAATCATCCTGGTGCCGTCGGGCGTGCCGTCCGATACGTAAGGTTCATACCCGGAAGCGCCGTCATCGGCATAGAAGAAGAGATAGCCGCCGATCGACGCGAGGGATCCGATGCGGCTGCCTGCCGGACCCGGGTTGATGTCGGTGATTCGCATCGTGCCGGCGCGCGTGCCGTCGCTCGACCATAGCTCTGCGCCGTGCGCGGAATCTTCCGCCGTGAAATAAAGCAGGCCGTCCGAGATCGTGAATTCAGATGCTTCACTCCCTTTCTGACCCGGGTACAGATCCGCGAAGAGTCGTGTCCCTTCGGGAGTGCCGTCGCTCCGCCATAATTCGTCGCCGTGAAGCGAATCCGCAGCCCTGAAATACACGAATCCGCCGTAATATGTGAATCCGAAATCGGCGAACGCATTGGTCTCCGGCAGAGAGGCGATCGGCGCCGTGCCTTCAGCGGTTCCGTCGCTGCGCCACAATTCCGTCCGGTCGTTGCCGTCGTTCAGCATGAAAAACACATGATCCCCGGCATCGGTAAGCCAGAAATTGCTGAAACCCTCCCTGTCGCCGAAACGGAATGTTTCTTGTGCCGTCCCTTTTCCGGGATCCGCTCTCCAGAGCGACGGACCGCCGGCTCGGTCGTTCATGCCGAATAGCACAATATCCCTGAATGCCAGCAGGTTGGAGATCGATCGCCCGCCGCCGTCACCGCCGCCGACGGACAGCAGCTCTCGGGTTTCGTCGCTTCCTCCTCCGGTGATCCACAGAGAGCCGCCCGCGGTCTTGAACAAAAGATGCGGCCCGGAAGTCAGGAAATCGTATGGATTCGACGATCCCGCCGTATCCAGGTCGCGTAAAATATGCGCAATATCCGTTCTCACGCCTCCCGGCGGATTTATATGCACGACAACACGGGCTCGTGGGCTGACGCAGGAATCCACCGCTTCCACATACCACGCGGCCGCGTTTTCCAAGCGTGGCGTCTCGAAAAACGATCCGGCGCCTATGGGCTCGCCGCCCTCCGGAACATCGTACCACAGTAAGGTGTTCGCGCTCGAGATGGCCGTCAGGACTGCTCTGTCGCCTCTGCACACCGTGGTGTCTCTCACCACAGGTTCGCCGACCGCGCAACATGCATATGAGGCTGCGAGCGCCACCGCTCGGGCCCGCGCCAGTTGCATCGGTGTCAGGGTGTCGGCGCAGGCGGAGTTCGTGTACGACATGATGTTGCGCGTCATCGGCTTGTAGAGCATGCCGTTGGCATCGCGCGCCGTCCCGGTATAAACGCAGCCGCTTCCTACCTTTCCGAGCAGATTCGGGTCGGCCGGGGTATCGCAGAACCTGTCGCCTGCCGTGCCGCAATTGCTGCCGTCAACGAGTTCATCCGTGGTGCCTGAATTCGTGTACCCGTGCGAGTGAGGGAGTCCGAGCACATGTCCCAATTCGTGCGAGAGGATATTCTCGAAAGTCCTGCTGCAATTCGCGTTGATGTACACGTAACTGCCCGATGCATAGCCGCAGCCGTCCTTCGCCCTGAATACGGCCACATTCACCGTCCTGCGGTTCAGCTTCGGCGACGCAGTGTCGTCGAAAAGATTTGTGGGTCCGCATTGTACGAAACGCACGCCGGCGCCTGAAAACCAGCGGTTCGTGCTTTCCATTGCCTGGGCTATCCTCTGATCCTGCACGGCAGGGTTGCCCGCTTTGACTTCCACGTGGAAAGTCACGGGCACATCCGCGGCCGGGTCGTCGAATAGGTCCAGCGTCCGATTTTCGGCGGTCCGGAGCAGACTTTCGTACCCTGCCATCCACGTCGAATCGGTGATCGTCTCGCAAAATTGCGCTTGAAGCGCTGCCGGCATAATTGCCGTGAACAGAATGATTTTTATTCTCATCTATGGAATCGGTCAGCTGAACGGCAAGATATCGGGGGGATGATTGAATTGCAACGATGATGCGGGCGCGGCGTGATCCGGCCTCTTGCTATTCTATGAAACGAATGATACTATAATCCAGGCTGTACCATCTGAAATCACCCGGATAATTGTGCAGAACCCGCGGATCCTGGCGATCCTTTTCGTCGACGCCATAATATTGGCGGTCGGTCTCAGCAATCTGCCGCGACTCGCTGAACGTCCGCGCGCTCCTTTTACGGTTCAGGCCTCAGGAGGCCGCGCGGTTATCGCGGATATTCTCGATCCCACCGCCGCGGGCGGCCTGCGCGAGGGTGACGTGCTCGCAAGCTGGAACGGCTTGCCTCTGGGAAGGCCGGAAATGATAGAGCTGCTGGGGGATATGTCGAATATCGGTTCGCAAGCGCGCATCGGAACTCACCGCCGCGGCGCGGAATGGAGGGTGGCGGCAATACTGACGCCGTACTATCCCACCATGCGCTACGCGGTTATTACAACCTTTACCTCGCTGATTTTCTGGCTGATAGGGGTTTTCGTTCTTCTCAGAAGCCCTGGCGACGGTAAAGCGTTGTTGATGCATTGGGCACTCGTCGCCGGTTTTGCCACTGTTGTTCTGACAACCGGCCGCATCGATGCGTCAGATGCATGGAGTTATGTCCTACGTTCGGGCTTCTTCTTCGGTTACAATGCAACCTGGGCTTTGCTGCTTCTGTTCGCGACGGAATTCCCGCGCCGGATGCCGGGAAATTCCGTGGTCAGGTTTTGCGTCATCTTCGCATTCGCTGCGGCATTGAGCATTTTCCTCGTGATTACGCATTCCCGGGCGATGATCGCTCCGTCGGTGGAGGCATTCAACTTGTACCAGTTCGGTTTCGATGCGCTCCATCTCGTCTTCGCCGCCGCGGTGCTGAGCGCCGGTGGCATTTTCGCCGTCGCCGCGTTCGGTGCGAAGGATCCCTCGGAGAAAAACAAGATCCTGCTCATAGCAGGCGGTATGTTCGCAGGCATTCTTCCCTTCGTTCTGCTGTCGGCTCTGCCACAACTGTGGAGCACGGAAATCATCATCTCGGAAGAATTCACGACCATATTCCTGCTGGCCATACCTTTTTCCCTTATGCTCGCCTTTCTGCGTTACCGCGAGATGAATGTGGAGGTGGAGAGCGGACGGCGTTCTCTGCGTGCCGTGCTCAGCTCGATAGTGTGGAGCGCCTATGTGCTTCTGATTTTCGTGGTGGCATCGGTGATACGCGGACCCGAGATTTTCGATGAGAGCTTCTGGGACGTCGCGGAGGTCCTGATGATTGCAGTCGCGCTGATACCAGCGCGCAAGCGTTTTCAGCGGTTTCTCGACGACACCTTGTTTCCCGCCAGATACCGCTTCGGTCATATACTGCGAGATCTCGCCGACGGCTTGCGAGAGCAGACGTGTGTGCAGGGAATAGCCGGAGTGTTCGGGTCCGTCTGCATCGATGTGCTCGTCGCGGAGAAGGCGGTTGTATATTTAAGAAGCGGAAAATCCGTATTCCAGTCGGCCGACAGCGCGCCCGAACTTTCATTGACGGCGGATTCCGTCGTGATGGAATCCTTTCGGCGCTCCATGCCTGTTGCATCGGCCGGGACTGTCGCGCAAACCGCCGTTGCTTTCGATTTCTCGTCGGGTGAATGGCTGGATGAAAACGGCATGTCCATTTGCGTGCCTTTGCTCGACACGGCGCATGAAGTCATCGGTTGCGCGGGATTGGCGTTCGGAAAATCAGCCGGTGCTTTGCGTCGAGAGGAAGTCGACCTGTTGATGGCCGCTGCGGAACAGACGGCCCAGGCGATAGACAGGCTGCGGTTGCAGGAGAAAGTGATCAAGGAAAGGGAGGAGCGCCGCCGCATGGAGGAAGTAGACCGCATGAGATCATCCTTCGTATCAGCCGTCACACACGAATTGAAGACGCCTCTCACATCGATTAGCATGTTCGCGGAAACTCTCCGGGAAGGACGCATCGACGATGAAAGGAAAAAAAGCGAATATCTTGACATAATAGAAGGCGAAGCCGGACGGCTTTCGCGGCTGATAGATAATGTGCTCGGATTTTCGAAGATCGAGCGGAATTCGATGCGCTATCGTTTCGCTCCGGTGGATATCGCTCCCCTGCTGCGCAGAACCTTCGATTCCATGGCATATCAATTCCGCAGCGAGAATGCGGATGCCGCGGCAGAGCTTCCGGAAAGACTACCCGAGGTGAATGCCGATCCGGATGCCATCCAACAACTTGTCATCAATCTGCTCACGAACGCCCTCAAGTATGCAAGGAATAATGCAATCGTGCGGCTCATCGCGGATAGTGACGATGCATCCGTCGCGATCACCGTCAAGGATAACGGGATCGGAATCTCCGACAGCGAACTCGAACGCATTTTCGATCCCTTTTACAGATCGCCGGCCGCGTCGGCCTCCAAAGCCGGAGGCGCCGGACTCGGTCTTGCGCTTGTCCGCAGCATCGTCGACGCTCACGGAGGCGGTATCACCGTCATTTCCGAAGTCGGGAAAGGCAGTTCCTTCGTGGTGCGTCTCCCGGCGGCCGGCCGGGAAAGCGCGGAAGAAACTTCGTGAGTCGGGATGCGCGCCGGCGGGCAATCATTCATGTGGCCGAGCTGATTCGGGTTCAAACGGAAGGAGGTGCTGAAAATGAAGAGAATACTCATCGTTGAGGATGATGCGGCAATTCTACGCGGATTGACGGACAACCTGACGGCGGAACAATTCGATGTCATCACTGAATCGGATGGTGAAAAGGGTTACAAAACAGCCAAAACCATGCGTTTCGATTTGATTCTTCTCGATATCATGCTGCCCGGGATGAGCGGATGGGATATATGCAGGCAATTGCGCGCGGACGGCGTACAGGCGCCCATAATTATGCTGACCAGCCGGGGGGAAGAATTGGATAAGGTGCTCGGACTTGAACTCGGCGCCGACGACTACGTCACTAAACCGTTCAGCGTCCGTGAGTTGATCGCCCGTATACGCGCGGTACTTCGTCGAAAATCCGACGCGCTCCCGGTTCTGGATGAATACCACTTCGGCGATGTAATGGTGGACTTCAAGCGCCGCGAGGTACGGCGGAACGGTGAGCTTCTTTCGATAAGCGCGAAAGAATTTGCATTGCTGAAACATCTTATCGAGCACGAGGGCGAGGTCATCAGCAGATCGCAGCTTCTTGACGAGGTATGGGGGTATGAAGCGATGCCGACGACACGGACGGTCGACAACTTCGTTCTTTCGCTCAGGAAAAAACTCGAAGCCGATCCATCAGCTCCCGATCATCTCGTTACAATTCATACGGTCGGATACAAGTTCATTCGCGACATCTGACGGACATGCCGATGATAAGCGAATTCACTTCCCGCAGAAATGCCTTGCCGGACCGGGAGGCGCTGTCGCTTCCGCTCCCGAGGCCGGTATTTCTTACATCACTTTGACATTTCCGTGGCATGCAGCCGCTTTCAAAGCGCGATTTTGCATTTGAACCCTTTTTCAAGACAAGCCATGGAGGATGACATGAAATATCAACCCAAACTTGCATTCTTCACGCTGTTTCTGTCGGCTCTCGCGGCCTCGGCGTGTTCGAATGCTCAAGTGGCGCCATCGGCCGGATCCGTGATTCTCGCGGAACGCAACTTGGGCGGGCCGCGTCTGGGAGTGACCTACATTGCGGGCAACTCGGTTCTTACCGAGAAACTTCATGAACGCAATATCGGTCGCATTCTCAGCCAGTTCGGATGGCATTTCGAGTATCAGGTAATCCCGCGGGGAGGGGGGCCTTCCTTCTGCGTGCAGTTTGTACCGCTGGCAGCGGGCGTGGAGTACGGCGCCCTGATTCCCAATTTCACACTCGCCATGGGTGTGCGTTTCCCTTCCGGTATCGAATTCGGCCTTGGTCCCAACCTCTTGATCGGCGCCGGTGATGCGATGACCTCACTTGTGATTGCCCTCGGCAAGAGCTTCGATTACGGGGGCGTCAGCATACCGCTCAATCTGGTCTGGAGTACCAGCAGGGAAGGCAACAGGCTTTCCATTCTGTTCGGTTACGCTCTTGACTGAAACCGCCGCTCATTAAGGAGCTGAAACTCAGGCCTGCCATGCGTGCTCTCTTTCTCATGCTGCTTCTCTACCCGGCCGCATCGGCCGCTGCGCAGAATCTTCGTGTCGCCACCGTAAACATTTGGTCGGGCATCGATTACAGAGGCGTCTGGTCGGTGGGAGAGTATGAAAGCGAACAGCGGCGCGGGCAGCGAACTGCAATGCTCATCGACCAGTTGCGCAGAGAGGCGCCGGACGTAATCGCGTTGCAGGAAGTCAATCCGGCGGGTCCCATGTCCCGCGCGATAGCCGAGGCTCTGGATCTCGATGTAATCTCTCAGCGGGGGAACGCCGGTGCGAAAATCGGATCCTTCGGAATACCGATAAATCTGAACGAGGGCCTGGCGATTCTTGCCCGCAGAGAATTGAAATTGAGGAAGGCCGGCGTCATCAATCTCTCCGAAACCTTCGGATTGTTCGGTGACGCGTTGTCGTTTCATTTTTCGGAGATCGAAATTGCGCTGGCAGGCAGGATAACGGTTGACGGCGGCGATGTACATTTAGTCAACGTGCATCTCGACGCATCTGTTCCGGATATGCCCGAAAGCCGGCGCATACTGGACTCTCTAATATCGGCTGCGGGAATGACGCCTCGGCATGCCCGTTCCGTCGTGGAACGCTTCGAATCTCTGGCTGCGCATCGCGGCAGGCAGGTGGACGGATTGATCGGCGCTCTGGCTGACCTGCCCCGCAGAGGACCGCTGATAGTTCTCGGCGACTTCAATGCGGAGCGGGATGCGCCGGAAATACTGCGTCTCAAAGCCGGGGCGGGCCTCTTCCACGCTGTCGCCGGCGACACGTCCCGGCCGACCTGGGATCCGTCCCGGAATGGCAACATATTTTTGCAGCTCTCCCCGAAATCGATAAACGGATCGATTCCCACACCACTGGAACAACTCGCCGACTGGTACGACCGACAGTCGCGCCGAATCGATTTCATTCTTTTCGATACGGCGTTTCGTAGAGCTGACGTGCATGCCGTCGCGGATTTTCTCGATGAGGCTTCCGATGGGGTAACCGCTTCGGATCACTTCGCAGTTCTGGCGGAGGTCGATTTAAAGCAAGCGCAGTCGAAATTCCCTCGGGATGGGGATGCGATTCCTGCGGTTGTGCCTCCCGCTTGGGATGTCTTCGCCGCACCGGTCTATGATACGGACGTAGGTTTCGGCGTTGTCGGAAAAAGCGTGCTCGTCAACCAGCTCGGTTTGAGGGAGTCTTTCGATATTACCCTCTTCGGAAGCACCCTTGGCGAGCGATGGTTTAGATTCGGGTTTGCAATTCCGCATACGCAAATCCGGCAGGGGCGAGAATATTCCCTGGCGCTCGATTTCGTGCTGGATTACGACAAATATTTGAAAAACAGTTTTTTTGGCGTCGGAAACAGATCGCGTTTCGAGGACAGGGAGCAATACACGCGCGAGCCGCTGGAAATTTGGGCGGCTTTGAGCAGAGGGTTCACCACGGAACTCATCGCCCAGGCGGGTATGCGATACAAGTGGGTGCGGAATTTCAACATGCACGACAGCGGAATGTTGGCGTCCCTGCCGTCGGAGCTGAACCGCGCACGCGCGACCGCGGCATCGCTCTTCGCCGCGATTCGATACGATAGCCGCGACAGTTATTTGCATCCGTCCTGCGGTGTCGTCCTTTCTGCCGAAGCCGAGTTCGCGCCGTCTTTGTCCTTCACGCAGACATCCTTCCTGCGCCTTGGAGCATGGGCGCAATGGTACGGAACCCTGTTTTATCCTCAAACGATTCTTGCTATTCGCGCGGGAATGCAGGGTCTGTCCGGCGATGATATCCCCGTGCAGTATTTGCTGCCGATCGGTGGTAATAGAACGCTGCGCGGCGCTCCGCAGGACCGCTTCCTCGATGCGGTTACGGCAGTGCTGAACGCCGAATTGCGTTTTCCGATCATATGGAGATTCGGTGGAGTGCTGGGTTATGATGCGGGCAAGGTCTGGAGCAGGCCGGGCCTCGTGGACCTTCGTGCATGGGAAACGAATCCGGTTATCGGACTGCGTTATTACTTCGAGACTTTCATTGTCCGAGGTGATGTGGGTTTCGGCCGCGAGTCCACCGGCTTGTATCTGAATTTCGATCATATGTTTTGAATCGTTTCGGGCTTGTTCCGATCCGCTATTTTAATCAGCGGATGCGTGTATCGACACGGAGCGATGTTCTCTTGTTCCTCCGCATGCTTTCACCAAATTTGTTTACATTTTGCAGAGCAATCCGGCAGTCCGCAGATTTTGCGAGCGCATGCACGAAAGGTTCCGAATAGATACGATACAGCGACGCTTCTTCCGTCCGGAAAAAGCGAGACTCTTGCTCCGGGGTTTCCTGTTACCTGCCGCGCTTGCCGCAGCGGTTATGTGCCTGCTGGACGGCTGCTCGCCGGCTCAACCGTTGCTCGAGACGCCCGAAACAGCGGCTGTGCTTGACAGCTCCGATGTCGGGAAGGATAAGCCGCCTGTATACAGGATTGAGGAGCTTCCACCGGACTCCCTGCTGCTGGAAGGCGACGCTTCCGAGCATCCGGCGCTGTCGTCGTTTTGGGTGGACAGTGTGATGTCGGACCTTCCCCTGCGCCGCCGCATCGCGCAGATGATAACGCCCTTTTCCTATAGTTCGGCGGACGGGAAAAAGCTGCGCGAGCTGCGCGAACAGGTGACTGCGCTCGGAGTCGGCGGAGTGATAATTTCGCTCGGCTCCGTGTCGGACGCGGTCCGCCTGATCGATTCCCTGCAAGCCTGGTCCGAAGTCCCGCTCCTGATTTCGGCCGATTTCGAGAACGGCGCGGCCATGCGTCTGCGAGGCGCGATCGAGTATCCTTCGCTGATGGCTCTCGGCGCCGCGCGCTCGCCCGAGCTCGCATACGGCATGGGGCTGGAGGTGGCGCGCGAAGCCCGGGATATCGGCGTGACGCAGATTTACTCGCCCGTCGCGGATGTTAACAACAATCCTCTTAATCCCGTAATCAACACGCGGTCTTTCGGAGGGGATCCCGGACTTGTCGCATCGCTTGCCGAAGCTTACATGAGGGGACTGCAGGACGGACGCGTCATGGCGACGGCCAAGCATTTTCCGGGGCATGGAGACACCGACAGGGACTCGCACAGCGATCTGCCGGTTCTTCCGCATTCACGGGCGCGGTTGGACTCCGTCGAGTTGCTTCCCTTCCGCCGACTGATCGGCGCCGGAGTGTTGTCGGTCATGAGCGGGCACCTTGCAGTGCCGGCGCTGGATTCGGGCGTCATACGTCCCGCAACCCTGTCGCCGGTCATACTCGATTCGCTTCTGCGCGGGGAACTGGATTTCCGTGGACTCATCGTGACCGACGCCCTCAACATGAAGGGCGTGCGAAAGCAATACGGAGGCGGGCGCGCTGCGGTCGAGGCGGTGAAGGCGGGTGCTGACGTGCTTTTGATGCCTGAAAGTCCCGCCGAAGCGGTCGAGAGCATCGCGTCGGCGGTGGACAGCGGAGAGATTGCGGTTGAGCGCATCGACCGCTCCGTCAGGCGGATACTCCTCGCCAAAGAATGGCTCGGGCTCACGGAGAGACGAACTCCGCGCCGCCCGGCGCCGGACTCGCTCTTCGCGGACAGCTCGCGTCTGAATTTGTCCAGATCCATAGCGCGCAGATCAATCACGCTGATACGCAACGAGGACGGGCTTGTTCCTCTCGCGCCGGATTCGACGCGCGGAATCGCCTGCCTGTCTCTCCTGCAGGGCAGCGATGCCGCTGCCGACGCGCGGCTGAGGGAAGAACTTTCGACGCGCGCTCACGGAATGCGCTTTTTCACCGTGACACCCGACCTGTCGAGGAGGAGAAGCAAGGCGCTGGCTGATTCGCTCCGCCGTTTTCGCACTTTAGTCATCGCCTCCTTCCTGAGCCCACGCAACGGGGCCGGCAAGATCGCGCTCACGAAGGATCAGCGCTCCCTTCTTGAAAAAATCAGGAGACGCAAACCGGCCGTCGCGCTCCTTACTTTCGGCAGTCCGTACATAGCCGCCGACTTCCCGTGGGCGCAGGCGTGCGTGTGCGCATGGGGCGCGGATCCCCACTCGGTCGCCGCCGCCTCCGAGGTTCTCTTCGGCGAGATAAGAGCAGAGGGGATACCGCCGGTGAGCATACCCGGGGTTGCTGAATTGATCCGGCACGGAGCTGATTCCGAGTTTCCTGTGCCGGAAGTTCCGCTTGCGAAGACTTTCCGGCGGGTCGATTCACTTGTAATGAATGCTGTTAGGCGGGGCGCTTTTCCGGGCGGACAGCTTGTCGTGCTGAAAGCAGGCCGAGTGGCGCATTCGGCATGCTACGGACGCCTCGCGTATGGAGAAGACAGTCCGCCAGTGACGGACGGCACACTCTACGATCTGGCATCTCTCACGAAAGTGACTGCCACCACCACGGCGGCTATGAAGTTGTATGAGGAGGGCAGTCTGAAATTGGATACGGCGGTCGCGGCGTACCTGCCCGCCTTCGCCCGCGGAGGAAAAAACCGCGTCACTGTGCGCAACCTGCTTCTCCATAACAGCGGTCTGCCCGCTTTCCGTGCGTATGAACGATTCTGCTCGACGGCGGAGAAAGCCGTGGACACCATATTGGCGGAACCGCTCGCCTATGCCACTGGCACAAGGACGGTCTACTCGGACCTGGGCATCATCGCGCTCGGAAAACTGATCGAGAGCGTTACCGGCATGTCTCTCGACCGGTATGCGGACAGCGCGATATTCCGGCCGCTCGGAATGCGTCGCACAATGTTCCGCCCGAATGATTCGCTGCGAGGGGAATGCGCGCCTACGGAACTAGACACGGTATGGAGGAAACGGCTCGTGCAGGGAGAAGTGCACGACGAGCGAGCGGCCCTGCTTGGCGGGATCGCCGGACATGCGGGACTTTTTTCCACCGCCGCGGATCTCTCGCGTTTCGTCCTCATGCTGATGAACGAGGGCTCGCATGAAGGACGCGCATGCCTCAAGCCCGCGACCATAGCCGAGTTCACCAGGCGCCAGGGCTCGGGATCGAGAGCGCTGGGCTGGGACACGAAATCGACCGGCGCCTCGTCCGCCGGCAGGTATTTCGGCGCCCGGTCATACGGTCACACCGGTTTCACCGGGACTTCGATATGGATCGATCCCGACTCTCGCATCGCGGTGATTTTTCTCACCAACCGAGTGCACCCAACGCGAGATAACAAGGCGCTTCTGTCCTTCCGTGCGGTGCTGCATGACGCTGTGAGGGAAGCGCTGGCGGGGATTGGATTGCCGGGAGATTGATGGCGGCGAGTCGGAATACGGGATCGGGGACCCGGGTGATGTGGTCAGCGGGCCGGAATTGTTTTAACTTCGCGGTGTCCGGAGTCTCAAAGCACCGATAAGAGAGCCGTGCGGACGTTCGATCCGCAAGCGATTCGGAGGAGGTGGATTCCTCCGGCTATTCCATCCATCCGCAGCCGCAGCATGCGCAGGCCTCCGGCGTCCGGGTGATCGTTCCACGATTTGACGACTCGGCCGAGGGCGTCGATCATTTCAATCCGCACTTTTTCACCGGGAGGCGAAGAGAATTCGAGCGTCACTCGTCCATTCGATAACGCCGGGTTCGGGTACGCTCCGTAGAGGCGGAAATCGGAAATATCGCCGCGGGCGCCGGCATGTGATGAGATGTCGCCCAGCTCGAAGTAGACCGTGTCGCCGAAGGGTATTTTCGTGCTCCATCCGCGGTTGTCCGAAGCCGTGATGTGCCATTGCAGCCATTTCGTCGCCTGCGGCAGCGGCAGGAGAACTGTTTGCCCGGCGCCGGGCGCAGGCGTAAAAGGCAGCGACGAGAAGGCCTGTCCCGGAGAAGTCCTGTAATGCACATCGGCGGCCGTGGCTTCCCAACCGTCGTCCAGGCGGTCGCCTGTTATGCGTATGCCCAGTTCCAGAGCGCCGGCGCCGGGAAGCGCCTGGGGAGGGAAATGCTCGATATGGGGCGCATGGTTCCATGCGTATTCTCCGAACGCTTCCAGATGGTCGTATTTCGCCTGCCAGGTGGTGTACATCATACCGTGGAAGTTCCCCGTCTCGCGCGTCCATTCCTTCCATATCCTGATCTGCTTCTCGTCGCGATCGTAATACGGCGCCGAGATCTGACGGAATCCGCGACCGGAAAAAAAGTCCAGGCTGTTCTGCACGATGCCTTCGCGTCCGTTCCAGTTCACCATGCCTATGTGCTTGGGGATCAGATCCGCGCTTCCCCTGAGATCGCCGTTGACCAGGTAGTAATTGCCTTCAACCGCGTTGTGATACTCGTCGAACATATCGGTCCAGACCCATATGTCGGTTTCTTGATTGCGGCGGCGGACTATCTCCGCGCAGCGCGTGACATTGTCTGCTATTATTCGGCCGGGTGTCAGGCCGCGCGACATGTCGCCGTCGTCCCAGTTGAGGGTTCTGATCTCGTCGTGCTGGAAGAAGCAGGTCCGCGGAGAAATGATGCTGTCGAGCGCTGCGAATTCGCGCGCTGCTATCTCGTACACTTGCGGATCGGACATTGTTATCATGACCTGATCCTCGTTGATCGTCACGGCGTGACAATATGACACCAGCGCCGAATCGCCGTCGGAGAGGGCTCCGCCCGGTTTGACGCGGAAAGTCGGAGGCGTATGCCATGTATCGAAGGAGCCGGGCCATGGATTGACGCCCATACGGGGATCTCGCAACGTGTCGAAGTCCTTTCCTTCGACGAAAGAGACGCTGCCCTCAGGATTAGTGATCGTCAACGGCGCTCCGTCCCTGCGGATCAGATTGACCAGGTAAGTCTCGGCGCAGGAGAGGTCGTCCCACCATATTGTTCCGGAGCGCGGGGACCAGGCCCCGCAGTACAGCGTGACGGTGTCCGCTTCTAAAGAATTGAAGGAAATGTCGCATTTGCGCCAGCCGTTGGTCGTGGAGGGGAGGTTCATCGAGTTGAAGCAGAGGTTGTATCCCTTGTTGCCGATGACGGCCATCCGGGCGGAGCTCGGCGGCTGCAAATCGTCCGTCCTAACCCAGGCGCTGAAACGGTATAATGTAAAAGGTCTAACCCGCGTGCGGTATGCGGCGCGAGCGTTCTGCTGAAGGGAGAGATTTTCGAAGCGTATGCTTGCCCGGCCGGAATGCCTGATGACTGTATCCGCGAAACTCATCTGTCCTGGACGGTCTATGAAGAGAAATCCCGGGAAGGAATGGCCCGTGAAATTTTCGAAGCCGCCGTTGGGATACTCGGTTTCGAGCTGCGGCACGAGGACCCCCGTGTCTCCGTGTATAAGGAATTTCTGCCCCTTCACTGGCAGGCCTGAGGCGAGATTCGGATCGTGGAAGAGCATGCCCTCCGAATAACCGAACGGAAACACTCCGGGAATGATTTCGAGCGAATGTTGATCGGCCCAGCGCTTGAGCGATGCCAGGGAGTCGAAATAGAAGCCTGGCAGAGTGGTCATGCGATGGAATTTCGAGTCGTTGAGATTCACTCCGTTGAGCCGAGCCTTGAGAGCTCTCGCCCACAATCTCTTCGCGGCCGTTACATTGGCGCCGACCTGAACGTTGGTCGAATGGTAAAACCAGCGCTTCGGGAATTGAGGAGCGTCCACGATGCGGCAGGCGTGCAGCCAGCCCGCGGGCGCAGCGGCGAGAAGCTGGAGGAAGGTGTCGACCGCGTATCTCAATCCCGCCGTATCGCTTCCGGCGAGAATTGCGCGAGCCGGCATGACGTCGAGCACATAGCCCTCGCGTCCGGGATATGCCGGCGTCGCCTGCACGCGCTGGTCCGGTATCGACTCGAGCATCCGGTTGAGAAACGGATCGCAGACTCCGATGAATATGCCCGCCGCTGACGAATCGGCTGGGGATGCCATCGCGATCGGCAGCGCGGGTTTGCCCTTTCCCCGGAGAAACGCGTTGATCATGTCCGCGGCGCCGTAGGCCGGCGCGGCCCGGTCGAGAAAAATCGGATTGAGCGGATTCGGTTCGAAGACGCCTGAAACTGTCAGGCGCACATAGGCCTGGCGCGGTGCGGGTCTGAGAGAATCGAGGCGTGTCTGCGCCGGCGAAATCCCTCGAGCAAACAAAATCAACACGACCGTGACGGCGGCGCTGGGCAATGATCTCATTCGATCCTCTTCGGGGTGTGATTGCCTCGAGAGAAAATACCGAACCTGAGCGAGGTATGAAAGGGAAGAATGAAGGATGTCAGGCCGTCCAACGTCCAACGGCTAAAGCATCGACACCCGCCCTCAGAACAATCCGAACTTGAGAGCGAACGACAGCGAAGGTCCCGAAAGATCCTTGTTGGAGATGCCCTTCAAGTCGTCTAGGCCGGTAACGAAGCGATAGCCCGCTCCCGCGTGTATGCGCATCCACTCGGCAATGTTCAACTCCGCGTGAATCGAGGGCTCGGCCGTGAATACGGCCTCGGTGAGTCCATAGTGCCTGTAAGATGGATTGTCGTCCAGTATGCCATCGTACCAATTCTCTCTGTAGGTTACAGCGCCCGCGCCGATAAGGGCTTGCACGCCGAAGTGGACGAGCTTGTGTGGAAATACCATGTATTCCATCATGAATCCGCCGTATCCGAATTCCACGTAAAGAGGATCGCCCGCGGGATGGTAAGCGGCTTGTGCGTCCGCGGACGCGCGCACGTTGGAGACGAGTCCGAATCCTCCGACTCCCAGCATCAGGTGGTGATTTATCAGCCACCCTCCGTAACCGCCCATCAGCAGGCCTGCGTCTCCCCTCAGCGGAGTCAGTTTGAGCACCACGGCGCCGAAGCCGCCGTGTTCAATGTCTCCGTTGAAAAGCGTTTCCTGTTCCTGCGCCGATGCGGTAAGAGATATGAAGGCGAGGGCCAGTATGCACAATGCGCGTTTCATCCTTGATTTCCTCCTTTGTTCTTGCATTTCTCTCCGGCTCGCGACGGCTTGGGATAAGCGCCGTTTACCGGGAGCGTTTCTCATTCAGCATCCTACGCGGTTATGAGCCGTAGGTTTCAATCCGCGTAAGCGATCTTTTATATCCTGATTCCGCGCTGCCCGAGTTTCCCTCTGTGTGTCTCGTTGCGATGGCGCCGTATCAATGCCAAATCGGCCGTAACCGCTGATGCCCGCCGGGACCCGCGCCGGTCAGGGTGCGACGATCAGCTTCCTTACCGCCGCCGCTCCGGCGGTTCGCGCGGTCAGAAAGTACACACCCGCAGCGAGACCGCGGCCGGAAATACCGAGCACGTGACTTCCGGACTGCAAATATGAGTCGCGGAGCAAGGCAGACTCTCTGCCCAGAGCATCATGCAGGGCCACTCGCACCGGTGCGCTTGCGGCGAGATGCAGCTCGAAAGTCGAGCTCTCCCTCACGGGATTGGGCGAGGGCGCGGTTATTTCCAGCACAGCGTGCATGGGAGCGTTATTAATATCGGTGTTCGATGTCCCGGATATCGTTCCGTAACTGACGCTGCTTGCCGTAACTTCCGTTCTCCCCACATCATTCGAATCTATTGAGATATAAGCTCCCGCCACTGAAGCGGTTAAAAAATTGTATCTGTATGACTTTATCAGGTAGCTCCCCGCCGTGGTAGTCACTTCCGTGACGGTTTCTACAAGCAACCGCAAAGCCTGGAAATCCCCGGCGGGCAGGCGCAGTGTCCCGTGAGCGTCGCATTGCCATGTGAAGCGAGATTTGCTTGTCACTCCGGGAACCGGCGAGTAAGGATCGCTTTGATACACCCAGCCGGTGCCGAGTGTGCATGGGAATTTAACCTGCACGGATGGCGGCTTGTACTCGTATATCGGCGTGTCGTCGCTGTAGCCGAGTCCGTGAAGCAGAAATTCGGAGTCTGTGATCTGATTGTATTGATACGAATAATCCCCGGGCAGCGAACTCATCATTACCCTTTGTACGACGTCGGCATTCGGAAATTGCGCATGCTGGGGCGCGGATGCAGGGTCGATGAAAACGCCTTCCGTCTGCTTCTCGTAAGTGAAATTCCGGAAATCCCAAACCTGTGGCGACGAGGAAGCAGTGCCGACATTCACGGCAACCGGCACGCCGGCCGGTGTCGAATATCCTTCAGTAGAGACGCCTGTCCGCAGTGCGTTGCGGAAGTCGCCCGCCTGAACGGTGATCTGGGCGTTTGTGCAAAGCGTGAGAACAAAAGCGCCGGCCGCAAGCAGGACCAACGCGCGCGGTGCATTCAGGTGCTTCATGCTTTTCTCCTTTTTGAATTGTGTATATGAAATGCGATGAATGGATCAACGCGAATACGGAGTCTTGATTGCAACGGCGTTAAAATATCCATACAGGACTTGGATTGAAAGCGCTCCGCCGGGATGAGCCGCAAAGCGAAGCATATCGATGCCAAGGCGGATGCCGCGCCATTCGCTTGCCGCGCTGGTGAATTAACGCCGCGCTCTCTCCGTGATTGCGCCATTTCAGTCTCCCAGAACCGAAACGGCCGCGACCGTCCGTCCGGCGGCGGCGGTGAGGACGCAGAGATATATACCCGGCGGTAGACCCGAAGGCGACCAAACGACTGCATGTGCTCCGGCATCATACATGGCGTCCGCAGGTGTGGCGGCTCTTCTGCCCAACGCATCGTAAATATTCAGCCTCACCCGCCCCGCTTCAGGCAATTCGAAACGGAGCAGTGTGAAGTCATGGACGGGATTCGGAGTGGCCGTAAGGAGCAGGGGTGTGGTGTGGGGCGCTTGTTCGATACCTGTGGAGTGGGTTGTGCGGAAATATTGACTTAATCCGAAAGGTCCTTCGCTTATGGAATTGAATGCGCTTACACGCCACCAGTATGTGCTTTCCATCAACAGGCCGCGCGCGCGGTATCGCGATGCCGTGAGCAAAGTATCGAAAGTGTGTTCAGTGCCGAATGTCGACTGCGTAGAGAGTTGCAGCCGGTATTGGAGGGCGTCGGGATGACCCGCCCACTCGAGAAGGGTATCGATAGTGAATATCGTTGCGCCATCATACGGAGACATCGGCATCGGGCCGCGCAGCAGCACATCGAAAGCGGCGGTCACGGATTTGCCGCTCCCGTAGCCGTCACGGCATGCTTCCACGTTCCAGTAAAAGCTGATTTTCCCGCGAGGCAATGGCGGGGTCGTCAACACCGTGGCGGTGATTCCCGCGCTGTCGAGAACAGGCACGGTTTGGTCCGGATTATTCAGCACGCGCACTCTATAGCTTGTGGCGCCGTCGACCGGTTTCCATCGAAGCGTAGGCTGCAGTGTGCCGACGTATTGCCTGTCGGACGGGGATAGAAGCTTGGGGCTTCTCAGCTCTCCTTCGCCGGTGATGAAACGACGGCGTTCCGACCACGGACCATCGCCGGCCGTGTTGCGGGCGGAAACCCTCCAGTACCAGTTCGTCCATCCTTCGAGGTCCGTCAAGGTGTGCAGCGTATCGATGCTTATGCCGATCACCACGGGTTCTCGTTTTGTGGTGTCGTCGGTGGCCTCGATGAAATACCATTCCGTTCTTTCTTCGGCTTTCCAGGCCAGCGGAACGTCTACGGGAACGCCTTCCGCGCCGTCGGCGGGCTCGAGCAGGATCACCTTGCCCGGAGGAGGCGTCGGAGTGACGGTGAAAGACCAGGTTTCCGACCAATCGCTGAAGCCTATCGCGTTTCCCGCGCTCACGCGCCAGAAGAATGTCGAACCGAGATTGAGCTTCTCGACGCCGAGGTATTCCTTTATGACGATTGTATCTATCAGCGGCTCTTTGAAAACCCCGGTGGTGTCGACCTGTATGCGGTAGCGAAAGGCGCCCTCCGGTCGATACCACGAGATCCTGGTTATCGGCGGGATGTTTGTTTCCTTATCCGACGGGTACCAGAGGGCCGGGGGCGGCGGGGAGTCGGGCTTGGTCTCGAAAGTCCATGCCGGGGACCATGGACCGGCGCCGGCCGGGGTCATTGCGCACGCGCGCCAGAAATAACGAACGCCTTGAGCAAGAAGCGGCAGCACGGCGCGACGATCCGCTATGCCGGACGAGTCGAAGATTATTTTTTTAAAGGAAGTATCGGATGATAGCTGAACGCGGTCCAGCGCGGGAGAGCAGCCTGCGTCGCCTGTCCATTCCAGTATCACAGGCTGATCAGCAGGCGAGGCGCTGTCGGGCGCGATCGGATCGGGAGGATGATTCGGAAGTCCGGCGAGGGATCCCGGGGACATGAGCACTCCGCCGCTGGTGGCGGCGAGCACCGTGCCGCTGTCGAGGAGCGGATGCAGGGAGCGGACATCTCTGCCTGAGAATGGGCGGTACCTCGTCCATGAGCTCCCGTCGTTGACGGATCTGCTGAGTCCTTGCCCGGGCTCCGTATACAGCAGAGCGCCGCAGATTGCCGAAACAGCGGTCCTTCCAGGCGTTGACCCGATGCTGTCCGCTCGCAGCCAGGCGCCCGAGCCGGCCGTGTACAGAAACAATCCCTGATTCGTGGCGGCGCAGAGGCGGTCCGTCATCGCGTCGAAATGCAACGCGTCGTAATCCGCGTCCGGCGCCAGTTCATCCTTCTCCCATGTCGTGCCGTTGTCCCGGCTGCTCCATAGTCCGTCTCCACCGCCGGCATAGAGGGTTCCGTCCGATGCGGCGGCCAGACAGCGGACATCGAAAGGCGCCAGTGAATCCGTGCACAGCGCCCACGTCGCGCCGTCGTTCATGGAGCGGAGTATGCCGGCGAAGCTCCGGCGAGGCGCTCCCGTGCTTGTAAGCATCCCGCTCAGGAACAGACGCCCGCCGCCGCTACGGAGCGCCGCTCGTATATCGAGTTCGAACAGACGCGTGACGAGCGGCGTCCAGTTCTCGCCGTTATCGGAGGAGATGTAACACAAGCCGGGCGAGGATCCCGCTATCAATGCGCCGTTTTCGGCTCTCAAGAGGACGGATATGCGATAATCTATCATGCCGCTGTTGCGCGGCACCCAGGAAAGACCGGCGTCCTTGCTCATGAATACTCCGCTGCCGAGCGTCGCGGCGAAAATGGTGTCGCCGGCAAGCAGCAAGTCCGAGGCATCGACGGCATCGATGCCCGCGTTCCGGGCTTCCCAGGTAAGGCCGTCGTTCGACGAAACGAACACTCCGAAATTGGAAGTCACATAAGCATACGGCGGATCGAAGGCCATGCCTGCGGGTGTCGTAATATTGTGAACTCCCGTCGGACTCCATGTTTTCCCGCTGTCGGACGATCTGTATAAATACCCGGTTCCGCGGCCTTGCACGGCGAACAATGTGCCCCAGGGAGCGGCGACAAGATGCCGGATATCCGGGAAGCCGATGCCTGCATTGCATCTATTCCACGTGGCGCCGTTGTCGTCCGAAGAGAATATCCCGCCCGGATATGTTCCGTCCGCATCGCTGCGCTGAGGCGCTCCGACGAACAGTCCGCCGTTCGATGCCACACAAATGGATGAAAAGGCCTTTATCTCCGGTGGAATACCATTCTGCAGCAGGAGCCAGCTCGAAGCTTCATCGGAAGAAACATACACTCCCGTGGATGTGGCGGCGAACACTCGCCCGATCCGCTCATCGCAGGCAACCCCATGCGCGTCGATTCCGGCGAGACCGGACAGCGTCCAGGTCGCGCCTGAATCCGTTGAAATATACACGCCTGGCGCAATCCCCCCCGCCGTGGACATGAAAACGGAGTTCTCCGTCCTTGCGAATGCGGTGACGCGGGCTGATTCCCCGTGTCTGAATGACTGTTTCCAGGACGCCCCGAAGTCCGCGGATCTGAAGACGGAACCGTCCGAAGCGGCGGCGAGCAGGTTGTTGCCCATCACGGCCAGAATCCGCTCGATAGACCTGTAGCCGAGTCCTTTGCCTGTTAGGGTATGCCAGGTGATGCCCTCGTCTCTGGTCAGTCGTACGCCTTGCGGTGTGGCTGCATATACCCACCAGGGCGCCCGTTGATCCGAAGTGAGGTCGTTCACGCGTCCGCCGTGCGGACCCGGCAACGCGTTCCATTTCTGTCCGTTCGCGAAGACGGGAAGCAGTATGAGAGGCAGGATCATGGAACAGCGGATCATCATTTGCTCCTCAATGCAGTGCGCTCGAATAAGATTACAAATTCATTTTATCAAGATTTGAACCCAATGTCAAGTCCGAGCAATTCGATGCTTATGATCTGCTCACGAATCCGCGCTGATGGAATACGCCCGGACGCGCGATTTGCATTCGGCGAATGCTATTGCGCTTGCACGCCCTCTTGTATCAGCCGTCCGACTTTGCTACTTTCACCCTCGAGCCGTATCTGACGCGAAAGAACCCGCTGCGTATCGCCATCATACATCGACTGACCGATCGTTTCATTCTCACACCGCTCCGCATGGCGCGGCGGAGGATTTTGCCGGGGCGAAGCCGGCGCGAACCTCCGGGATGTTCTTCGGAAAAGGAGATCCGCGTACGGTTCATATAAACCGCCGTGCCTTCCGGCAAGTCATACACATCTCCCACCATATCAACTAAAAGGTCCCATGGCCAGTCTCTTCAACTACCTCTCGTCTTCGATCCTGAGCAAGGTGGTTATGGCGGCGACCGGCGCCGTTCTGGTGCTGTTCCTGCTCGGCCACATGATCGGGAACACGCAGATGTATCTCGGCCCGGACAAGATGAACGCCTACGCCGCCACCCTGCAGGGTCTCGGCGGCGCGCTGTGGATCATCCGCGCGATTCTGTTCCTGTGCATAGCGCTCCACATCATCACGTCGCTGCGCCTGAAATTCCTGAACATGGCCGCCAAGCCCGTCGCCTATGTGCGCAAGGAATGGGTCAAGGCCACCCTTACGTCTCGCACAATGCTGCTTTCCGGCATCACGGTGGCGCTTTTCGTGATCTACCATCTGCTGCATTTCACGGTGCGGGCCACCAATCCCGGCTACACGGAACTCCGTGACACGCTGGGCCGAATGGACGTGTACTCGATGGTCGTATCGGGCTACCAGAACGTCCTGATAACCGTCGTCTACATGGCTGCCATGGTTCTGCTGGGTTTCCACCTGAATCATGCCACGTTGAGCGCCTTTCAGACTCTCGGCGTCAACCATCCGAAGTACAACGGCATCATTGAAAAAGGCAGCATCGTGCTGTCGTTGATCATCGTGATCGGCTTCCTCTCGATTCCGGGAGGAGTGCTGCTGGGCCTTATCAAACCGGTTGCGGCCGCCGCCGCGGGAGGGATGTGACATGAAACTCGACGCCAGAATCCCTTCCGGGCCGATAGAAAAAAAATGGGACACGCACCGCTTCGAGATGAAGCTGATCAATCCCGCCAACAAGCGCAAGTACAGCGTCATCATTGTGGGCACGGGACTTGCGGGCGCTTCGGCGGCCGCCTCGCTGGCGGAACTCGGCTATGAGGTGCGCGCCTTCTGCTACAACGACAGCCCCCGCCGGGCGCATTCCATCGCCGCCCAGGGAGGCATAAACGCCGCCAAGAACTATCCGAACGACGGCGACAGCATTTACCGTCTCTTCTACGATACGGTCAAAGGCGGCGATTACAGGGCGCGCGAGGCCAATGTTTACCGCCTGGCACAGGTGAGCAACGCCATCATCGACCAATGCGTCGCCCAGGGAGTTCCCTTCGCCCGCGAATACGGCGGCTACCTCGACAATCGCTCCTTCGGCGGCGCGCAGGTTTCGCGCACCTTCTACGCCCGCGGACAGACTGGGCAGCAGCTTCTGCTCGGCGCTTACACCGCCATGATGAGACAGGTCGGCCTTGGAAAGGTCCGCTATCATGCGCGCAGCGAGATGCTCGATATCGTCGTCGTCGACGGGCATTGCCGCGGAATCATCACACGCGATCTCGTCACGGGCAAAATCGAGTCCTGGGCAGCCGACGCCGTCTTGCTGGCCACGGGCGGTTATGCGAATGTCTTCTTCCTCTCGACCAACGCCATCGCGTGCAACGTGACCGCCGCGTACCGCGCATACAAAAAGGGCGCGGCCTTCGCCAATCCCTGCTTCACACAGATACACCCGACGTGCATACCGGTGACCGGCGACCATCAATCGAAACTGACACTCATGTCGGAATCCCTCCGTAATGACGGCCGTATCTGGGTGCCGAAGAAGAAGGCGGAGGCGCGCGGACCCAACGCAATCCCCGAGGACGAGCGCGATTACTACCTTGAACGCATGTACCCGAGTTTCGGAAACCTGTCCCCGCGCGACATATCATCACGCGCGGCGAAAAGAGTCTGTGACGAAGGGCGCGGCGTGGGCGCATCAGGCTACGGGGTGTACCTGGACTTCGCCGACTCGATCAAGCGCCTCGGACGAAGCGTCATTGAGGAGCGTTACGGCAATCTCTTCGAGATGTACGAGCGGATCACCGGCGAAAATCCTTATCAGATCCCCATGAGGATTTACCCGGCCGCGCATTACACGATGGGCGGGCTTTGGGTGGATTACAATCTGATGACGACCATACCCGGACTGTTCGCGCTCGGTGAAGCGAATTTCTCCGATCACGGCGCCAACCGCCTGGGCGCTAGCGCCCTCATGCAGGGGCTGGCCGATGGTTACTTCGTAATACCCTATACAATCGCGCATTACTACGCCACGGCCAAAACAGCCAAGGTCGGAACCGATCACGCGGAATTCCGGAAAGCCGAACAGGATGCCCGCGAGAGAATGGACAAGCTTCTGGCGCTCAAAGGCAAGCGGACCGTGGCGAACATACATCGCGAACTCGGGAATGTGATGTGGGAAAACTGCGGGATGGGACGCAATGCGGACGGACTCAAAAAGGCGCTGACGGCGATTCCCCGCCTCCGCGAGGAATTCTGGAGATACGCCATTGTGGTCGGAAACGGCGACGAACTCAACAGCGCGCTGGAACGCGCCGGGCGCGTCGCGGATTTCCTGGAGTTCGCCGAGCTCATGTGCCACGACGCGCTCAATCGTAACGAGTCCTGCGGCGGACATTTCCGCGAGGAGTTCCAGACCGAGGACGGAGAAGCCAAACGCAATGATGAAGAGTATGCCTACGTCGCCGCCTGGGAATTCAACGGTGTCGACGCACAGCCCGTCCTGCATAAAGAGCAGTTGGAGTTTGAAAACGTGAAGCTGCAGACAAGGAGTTACAAGTGATGAAACTCACCCTTCACATATGGAGACAGAAAAACGCCAGGGACAAGGGTCGTATGGAAACCTACGACATCGACGGCATATCCGAGGACATGTCCTTTCTCGAGATGCTGGATACGCTTAATGAAAAACTCATGCTAAACGGAGAAGCGCCCGTCGCCTTCGACCATGACTGCCGCGAGGGCATCTGCGGCGCATGTTCTCTGGCAGTCAACGGAATCCCTCACGGACCTGAAAAACTCACGACGGTTTGCCAGCTTCATATGCGCAAATTCAAGGATGGCGACTCCATCTTCATCGAACCCTGGCGCGCCCGGGCCTTCCCTGTCATCAAGGACCTGGTCACCGACAGAAGCGCCTTCGATCGCGTAATGGCGGCGGGCGGCTTCGTATCGGCGCACACCGGAGGCGTTCCCGACGCCAACGCCATACTGATAAGCAAACCGGATGCGGACAAGGCCATGGATTACGCCGCCTGCATCGGCTGCGGCGCTTGCGTCGCCGCATGCAAGAACGGTTCGGCGATGCTCTTCGTGGCGGCCAAGATCGCGCAATATGCGCACTTGCCGCAGGGACAGCCCGAGCGGCTCCGCCGCGCCCTTAAAATGGTTGCGAAAATGGACGAAGAGGGTTTCGGTGCTTGCACGAATCTGTACGAGTGCGAGGCGGTCTGCCCAAAGGGCATCAGCGTCAGCGGCATAGCTCTCATGAACCGCGATTTCCTCAAGGCCAGACTTGCTTACATCGAGACAGCCGGAAGCGGGGGCGGCTGAGATTTTCGTGAATTCGACTCTTTCCATTCGGGGCGCCGCATGCAGCGGCGCCCTTTTTTCGCTGCGCTCCGTGAGCAAATTCCGTAAACCACTGCAAATACTGCATCGATCCGCAGTGGAATTGATTTTCGCAGAAATTTGATTATACTTGACTTGTTATTGTGGACCGTGAATGGTTCGATCCTTGCATTCGGAGGAGGGGATTGCCCGTATCCGAACATGTTGAGACGGAGGAGAATCATGACACGGTTTTTTATTTTCATTCTCGCAGTCAATGCGGGTGTGCTTTGCGAAATGGAAGCACAGCAGACAGAAGGATCCGATGTTGCCGGAGCGCCGTCCGTGACATCACTATCCTTGGAATCTTCTTATGAGATGTCTGATTTCGGGGAGGGGGCAACAACCCATGACCGCGGAATTTCGGGCGCGGCGTTCGATTTTTTACAAGCCTGCCGTGACGCGCGCATTACTCCATTCTGGAATGCTTTTAAAGCCGCGCGCATAAGCGGCAGATACCCGCCCCGGAATGAAGGCCTTCACGGCGCTGCGGTTTTTAAAAGCTTGAATGCGACGCTCGCTGACCGGGCAATTGAATTGCGCTGGATCGCGGAAAAAGCAGAGAGCCGTTCGGGTTTTGCCGTTGACCGGTCCTTCGACGGCGCCAGGTGGGAAGAGATAGGATTCGTGGAAAAGGGGCAGGATCTTGGTAGTTCCATGTCATACGGTTTTATCGACAAGGTTACGGCCTTGGACATGAACAGACGGAACGTGCATTTCCGTCTGCGATATCAAGACGACGGGGCTCGGCTGCGGAAATCGCAGGTCGTGACCATCGCGCTTCGTTCGACGCAAAGGCCGGTGGTGCTGGGTCCCAATTCGCCGAATCCGTTTCGAAGCGGTACGACGATTCCTTTTTTCTTCAATGAATCCGAACAGGCCGGCATGTACCTTCTTTCGCCGGTCGGAAACCACGTCCAGCGCGTCTTTCCAACGAAATTCTTTGAGGCCGGTTCTCATTCCACGACATTTTCGGCGGACAATGATGTTCCTCCGGGAATCTATGTTTGTGTGCTCGAAACAGGCAGCTGTTCGTTCAGGCGCACGGTAGCCGTGGGATTTTAGGCCTGGGTCGGGAATAAAGTGAACGGCCCTTTTTGGGAGGGTTCTGGCGCTTAAAAGACCATCGTATCGGATTATCGGCAATATGCCGACGTATGCGGTTCAACGATCCGTCGTTCCGGATGATGTTTTCATAATAATTGCGTTGTCACAAACGACCGTGAAACGGCGGCCATCCCATTGATTTTACCCCGCGCGTGTGCGCAACGGTCACGCGCGATTTCAACGCACCGACAATATCGCCAACGGCAAGGGCAATCCTTGTGGTTTCCCCTACCGTTGGATTGGCATTTTGGTCGATCAAATCGGTATCGATCATGTCTTCGTTAGCGGTTTTTGGTTTGTGTTGGGATGCGTAGCAGGCACGAGGCCTGCCCCTAAGTTGCTCGCGTTTTCGTTCGCGCCGGGAACGGTGATTCCGGTCGTATAATGTTGTGAACTGACAATGATGCCGTGAACATGATTGGGCATGACGATGAGCGCATCTAAAACTACATAGACGAACCGTTCCGGCAATCTATTCCATTAGGTTAACACCATGCGTCCTGCGTCATTCAAACGCATTTTCCCCTTCTCCACGATCCCGAATATGCACTTGCGATTCTGCGTAACGATCGTTATGAAATACACGCCCGGTGTGGAATAATCATACCCCTTCAGGCGGATGCTCCGCCGGTGGTGTTTGCCCGGGTTGAATTTCGCGGATCAGCGCGAGAAATAACCCGTCATGATTTCCGTTCGCCGCAGGTTCAGCGCATCACATGCATCAGCATCGCGCGGGTTTCGCGTCCCGCGTTGAGGCGCAGTATGTAAGTGCCCGGCGCGAAGGCGGATGCGTCAACGGTTAAACGATGGAGTCCTGCGTTGAAGTGCGCGGAAACTGGGGACGCGATCTCCACGCCTAGCATTGTGACCACCGACAGTTCGACCCTCATGGCATCCGGCAGAGACACGGCAACGGTCGCGGCCGGCGTGTTTACCGGATTTGGATACACGGGACCGAGCCGCAGGGCCTGAGGTACGGCGGCGCCCGGCGCCGACGTCGTCATGAATCCATCGCCGATCAACGGGAGTGTGTCCTTGGCGCGCAATCCGTTGTGTTCGAGGATAAAGTAACCTGTCAACGGAGTGGGAGTTTGAGGCGACCATTCGAAGACCAATTCCTGCGTTTGGGACACCGGCACCGTGAATGGAACAGGCGTCGCAAGCGTCACATTGTCGCCGCCGATTTTCGTCGCCTTGGATATCGTGTAGTCGACGAGTCCGCTGTTCGACACTGTGATGCGCTTTGTCGCGGTCGTGCCGACTTCAACCCAGCCGAAATTCACCTCAACGGAGGACCATGACTCGTTCGGCCGCCGTTTGATGACGAAGGTGGGCGAGACGGCCGATCGTGAGGGATTGTCCGCGTCGCTGATGCGGAACTGTCCGTTGTTGGTCTCGGTTTCAGGTACGCTCCAGGTGAGAACTCCGTTCTCAGCGGGAATACGGGCCTCGATCACGGTGTAGGATCCTCCACGGTCGAGAGAGTATTCCAGTTTCACGTCGTTTATGCACCACGCTTTCCAGACGATGTCAAAGGTTCCGCCTGCGATCAGATTCTGGAACGGAGCCGGCGAGCGGAAGGATGCGGACGGAGTCGGCACGACGACAAAGCCGGATGCGCTGTTGATTCGTCCACAGGGAGAGATGACTTCGCAATAATACGCCTTTTGCTGCTGCACGCGTTCCACTACGAATTCAGAGCTGTCCACGTCGTGGATTATTCCGCCCGGCATTTCGTACCAGCGGTACCTCAGTTCCGGTCCTTCTGCTTCGAGGCTGATGACGGCACGGCCGCCGACGCAGACTGTGTCGTTGTTGGGCTGGCGTTTGATGATGGGTTTCGAGAAAACCCTCAACAGAGCCGGCGCGGATTCGGCCGATCCGCATTGGCCGTAAACCCGGCAGGTGATAAGACTGGAATCGTCGGACACTTGCATGTTCTGGAACCACACCATTGAATCCTTCAAGGCTTCGACGATCACTCCGTTTTTCTTCCACTCGTAGCGGAAAGGCCCGGCGCCAGCCGCCGTCACCCAGAAGCTTGCGCCCTCGCCGACGCACACGTTGCGCCAGGTGTTCTGCGCGGCTATATACACACCCATTTTGATCTCGAAGTCCGCCGGCATCTCGTCGACGAGGGTTTCATTGCGGCTGTCTTCGATGCGGATACGGTATGACGAGCCCGGCGGGAAATCGCCTGGTATGTGCCAGATCCAACTGCGCATGTTGCGGGACAGGCCGGATGCGAGCACCGTCTCGTACTTCGTGCCTCCGTCGGAAGAGAGTTTGATCGTGAGGTCGTTGTTGCCCGAGGCATCCCAGTTGATCATCAGAGGATCGCCTGCGCAGAGGCTCTCGCCTCCGACAGGAGCGGTAAGGTCGAGCATCCGCACCGTGCTCACGGCCTCCATGCAGAGAGCGAGTTCGGAGCGGCTTCGGACCAGCGCGCCGACCCTCTCGCGGAAGATATTGTGCTTGTTGGCGTTCCCGAAACGCATATGGCAATAACTCATCATTTCCCCGCCGCCGAGTATCAGATGTATGTCCGCAGCACTAAAACACGGGGCTTTATTCGGCACGGCCTCCGCCGTGTAACAGGAGTCTATCGGCGGATTCCATGTGCAGCTGTGCGTGTGGTGCGAGCCGAAATTGTGACCGATCTCGTGCGCCAGCACGCCGACATGTCCTGTGATAAAGTTGTTGTTGGCCGAGAACTTCACTATGCAGGCGCCGCGCTGCCTGCTGCAGAGGACGTCGACCCATGCAAGGCCTTGCGATACCCCGGCAGCGGAAATCGGCTTGCGTGTAATCAGCACGGCGAGAGTGCGGCTTACCGTGTCCATCTTGTCGCGCCAGTAATTCGTGAATACGTTGAGGAGCTCTCGATCCGATGAACCCGGGAACGGATCCGTCACGGTCCAAACGCGCAGAAACGGGATTGTGAGCTTGACTGCAACATCCCTCTCGTAGATGGCGCTGCTTTCGCCGAGCCGGGCCACTATGTAGTTCTCCGTCGCTTCGACGGTCTTGTAATGCTTGTACGCGGCTTCGTCGGCTTCCATCGCGATTTGCGCGACAAGCGTGTCCGCATCTTCACGGGCGAAAGGCCTCTCGTTCATCGATCCCCGGAAGGCTTCCAGTTCATCCGCTTCCGTGACCCCGCAGTCATAGCCCCGCTCTTCGGGCCCCGGCTCGTATACCGTCAGCATCGGCCGCGAGCCGGGCGCCGATGACTGCGCATCCTGTGTGAAGACCGTGTATGAATCGCCGCCGCTTATTATTGTGCCGCTCATACCCGCTCGTTCCACGGCCAGATATACCCAGGACGCGTTCTCTCCGGCGATCTTGCCTCGATAAAGAGTGATATCAGGCAGAGGTCTGCGCAGCGGGCCCTGTGACGTCATCGCATAGACGACCGATTTGTCGTCGAAGACGGAAAAGCGCAGCATGTCCAGATCAACAGGCGTGCCGTCAGGCAGCGGGAAAGCACGGAGCACGAAGCGCTCGTGCTGCCTGAGCGCCGCGAAAGAGGCGGGCGGGGCCTGCAGCATGATTTTCGGGTTTTCCTGACCGCCGCCCTGCTTCGCCATCGGGGCTGGGGGGAACATTTCGGCGGCCCGAAGTATCGCGACACCATTCGGTTTTGCACCTCTCTCGAGGGATTGCGAGAGCGTCTCGCCGGGGCTGAAAGCCAGGAATAGCGCCGCGAAAAAACCCGCGATCAGCGCAGGTGAAAATGAATGGCGCGCGGCCGGAAGACAGTACAGCTTGCGTGACATTTGTTCGACCTTCATGAATATTACAACTGGGAGGGATGTGCTTTTATTCTTTTTCGATTGCCGCAGCGGATGTGGACTTGACGATAATTAACCGCCTGTATTCGAATGCAATGATCGGGATTCAGTGCCCGATAAATCATAAGATAGCGAAAAATCGGCTCGAATGAATGTCGATCCGGCGGAGTCCCACTCCGTCGAAGTTCGATCCGTTTCCTTCGTACCTACGGCAGGAGGAATGCCCGTGCCGGAGCGCCGTCGGCGTCCTCGAGCAGCAACGGCGCAATCACAAGTGTGTAATGGCCGGGCCGTACCCCGGTTAGATTCAGATTCTCCGCGATCAGGACATCCGCTCCCAACAGTAGCTCATGCACCGGATATCGTCCGTCCGCGGGACGTTCGATCGAAAGATAGTCGATGCCGGCAAGGTTGATTTCCGCGTCCGCAAGAGCGCGGGCGGCTTCCAGAGTCAGAGCGCAGTAATCCTCGGTGATCCGCCCCGACGTGAGGACTTCCGCGTTTCGAGTGCGGAACAAGACCGAATGTCCCTTTTGCAGGGCGGCTCCTTCAACGTGCCGGGCTTCTATCATGTCGGCATCTCCGATATCCAGGACTATCGCATCCGATATCCAGCGTGAAGGATCCAGGCGGTCGATGGAGGCGCCGCGCCTGAGGAAATGCAATGGGGCGTCCACATGTGTGCCGCTGTGAGCGCTCATCATAATTGTCGACAGGTTGTAGGGATCCCCGGCATCCATCGATAAAGCCGACCGCCGCCGGTAAACCGTGTCTTCTGGGTAAGCCGGCGTCCGGGGTCCGAGAGGCAGCGAAATGTCGATGATATTCCGGTTTGTCAAACTCAAGGGTGCCGGGTCTTTCATTGTTCGGAGAGAAGCACCTTCGCTGCGCTTTCCAGCGAGGTGAGATTTTCGGGTGTGAGACCTGTATGCCCGACGCGTATTATGCCTGTTTTGTCTATCAGGTACAGCTGAGGTATACCGTCCACGCCGAATTCCTGTACGATGCTTCCCTGCGCGAAGCCGAAAATCACCGGCAGCCTGTGTTCTTCCATGTAACGGCGGGCCGCGGTCTCGTCGGCATCTACATTTATACCTATTATTCTGAAATTCTCGGAACCGATACGTCCGTGTAGGGCCGACAACCGGTCGAGAGCGACGCGGGATTGATCGGAAACCGACGCCCAGAACACGACAAGCACGACTCGTCCCTCTTCCTCGGAGAAACTCCTCCGCTCGCGCGAGGTATCGAGCCAGGCGACGGATGGGACGCGCGCTCCGATCAGGGCCGCCCTGGTCTGCATTCTTTCCATGTTGCGCCTTCTGCTCTCTTCCTCCGCCTTTTCCCGGTCGTGAATAAGCAGCACTTCGGGCCACTGAGCAGTCAGGGATATGCGTTCTTTGAGTTCGAGCGCCGTCTTCACGTCGCGCAGTATATAATAATAGGTCCGCGCGGCTAGATTCAGGCACTCTTCATTGTTTTCATGCCGCTTCACGAGTCCGGTCAATTCTTCCTCGATCTGTTCACGCGCCAGCACGCTGCCCTTGCCTAATTCGAACCGCAGGGAAAAATAGAGCGGCCAGGCCCTGAAATTCTCGGGATAAGCTCTGATCTCGGCTTCAGCTTCCTTGAGGCGCGCGTCCAGATCGGCCCGGGCCAGGCCCAGAAACATGGTCATGAAATAACGCGCATTGCGGACCGGCTTTCCATCGGGGCCGTAAACGTAGAAGGCGTATGTTTTTTCGTTGTTGTCGTCTCGCGCGGCGCCGTCGGTGATGTAATATGACAACACCGCGGCTTTCTCGGGAATCTCGATGCGCGCCGTCCAACCCTGTCCGGTTTTTATCATCGGCGTGCGGTAGGACTGGCCGCTGTCCGGACGCAGCACGTTTTCCAGCAGCGCGAGACGCGTGCCCATGCGTGTGCCCCAGTAATTGAAAGCGTAGACGATCTCCAGTTTCTCCGCCGTCGCCAGCGGGTGGGTTGTCGACGGGCGGTAGAGAATTTCCAGCGGCGTTCCGACTACCGGCGTGAGCTGCCCGTGCGCAACGGAAGATGATGCGCGCGATAAGAGAAAAAGGAGAACGATGAATCGTTTCATTTGCCGAAAGCCGATCAGGAAACCGGATCACCGCCGCTGGGAGGAGGCGTAATCGAATTTTGAACGAGCGCTCGAGTCTTGAAGAAGTTCCCTCCGATAATGCCGCCCAGAAGCCCGAATACAACGAAGACGACCACGGATGCTCCGAACATCAGCAATATGAACAAACCGGGAGAGGACATGAGAGTCTCGAGAAACTGGCGGATCTGCTCGGTGGTCGCGGGATCCTGTCCCTGAATTTCCATTTGTTCCATTATCTCACGAATCTGGACTTCCCATTGCGACGAGAAACTTCCCGAAAATGCGCCCAGTTCGAGGGCTTGTACCACGGCTGTGAGAATGCCGCCCAGCAATCCCGAGAGCGCGCCTATGACGGCGCCTGCCCCGACCGTGAAAGGCAGGTCGGGCGGGAAGTTTTTTTTGTAAAACCAGACGCCCAGAACCGCGCCTCCCATGATGCCGGCGCAGCAAAGGCAGTTGACGATGTTGAGGACGGGAATGACAGCGGTGGCGGTCATCGCCAGGGCGCCTATCAGCACCGGCACTAATTTCGACGGCGTCTGATGGAGTGACGGATCGTTCATATGCGCGACTCCTCGATTGGATGATGGGTTCTGCGGTGGAAGCCGGCTCGGCTCGGGATTTCGGCAACCGCTTGTGCAACGTATATGCCCAGGCCGATTCCCGCCAGCGCGCCGGATACGGCGCGCGTGACACCGCTGTTTGAAAAGATCCCCGCGACGTCCAAGGAATAATCCAGCAGCATGGGCGCGAGAAACAGAGCGCAATATTTTCCGGGCAGGGTCCGGCCACGGCGCGTCTGAGGCAACACAGGCCAGACCGCGGCGGTCGCCGCGAACAACACGTATATCGATGAACAGCGCTGGCAGACCGACAGGGGAATTCCGAAAAGATGGAACGAGCGCTCGGGATCCTGATGGCATACCGGCTCATAGAACTTCCTCGCCAGCGCGGCCGCGGCCGGATGCGAATTGAGCTCCGCGAGAATCGGCGCCGCTGCCATGCCGAGGCACCACATTACCGCGCCGGCGGCAAGCAGCATCTGCGCCGCATTGGGCCCGGCGGGATCCGCGCCGGGAGTGCCGTCTATCATAATCCGGAAGAAACGCATGCCTGTCCGAAAATGCAGCGGATGCAACGCCTAAGCTTCACGATAATCGGCGGTTGCCGGCATCATCACGTTCTCAAATCCTCGAAAGCTGAAAAGGCGGGATGCGTCCGCACGATGGGAAATTCAGTCGCGACCTGCGCGCCGAGATCGGGGAAAAGGGCCAGCATGCGCAGGAGAGTTTCGACTCCCACCTCCGGGCGCTTGAGCAGAAACGACAGTCTCGCGAGAAGCACGTGTGCTTCCGGCCATTTCTCCTCGTGGCGGATCGATTCGCTGACCGCTTTCCAGGCGTCGTCTAGACGGCCGGCCTCGTACAGGGTTTCCGCGTAATCCAACCATGCTTCACCGCTCTCCGGATCCAAGTCAACGGCTCTGGCATAGCTTTCGAGGGAGTCGTCGATCAAACCCAGCCCGTATTCGGCGTCCGCCCGCGCATGCCAGATTTCGCCTATTTCGGGCGCCAGCCGCACGGCGGCGATGTAATCCGCGTAGGCGAGATCCGGCTTGTCGATCGCATCGTATGCGCAGCCGCGTCCGTACAGGGATTCGTAGTGGTCCGGATCTATGTTCAACGCTTGTGTGTATGCCGTCACGGCGTCTTCATACCTGTCCGATTCTTCGTAGGCATTGCCGAGATTGTGCCATGCCATCTCGTCCTCGGGTTCCAGCTCCAGAGTTTTTTTGTAGCAGAGGACTGCTTCGTCAATCCAGTGAAGGGCGGCGCAGCTGTTGCCGCGGTTATACCACACGGCGGCGAAATCGTCCTGCAATGCCAGGGCCGTATCGTAACTGAGCACCGCTTGGCGGCGTCTGCCCATGCGATTCAGGACGATTCCCCGGTTGTACCAGGCGTTCGAATTGAAAGGCGCCAGTTCCAAATGCCTGTCGTATGCGGCCAGGGCTTCGGGCAGGCGGTCGGCATAATCATAGGAGTATCCCAACTCGTACCAGGCATCCCTATTTTCCGGATTCTTCTCCAGCAGATCTCGAAAAACGGCGATGGCGCGGTCATATTCTCCCTTTCTTTCGAAAACCACTCCTTCGCTGAATGCCGCTTCCTCATGCTCGGGTTCCATGGCCAGCACCCGCTCGAAATAATTCATGGCGTCGTCGGCGCGGCCGAGATTGTCGAGGGCGATGCCCTTGTTCAGAAGCAGTTCCACATCCCAGGGATTCAACGCCTCGGCTCTGTCGAAAGCATCCAACGCCTGCTGGTATTTTCCCAAATTGTTGAGGGCCATGCCGGTCCTTTCCCAGACATCCGCGCTGAACGGCGAAAAATCCGCCAGCACTTCGAGGAATCTCAAGGCGGTTTCGAAATTGGCCTGTTCATAATGATACGCCGCGAGTTCTTCGATCGAGTCGGTGCTCAACTCCCCGTTCTTTGCCGCCTGTATCAGTCTGCCGACATCCTGGTCGGGATGACGCGAACGCTCTCCCGCAAATAGCGGATGATCCTCTTCTTCGTCAAAATCCAGAAAACTCATAAAAATCGGGTCGATTCACTGATGTGTACAATGAAAACTATCTTTCCTGCCGACCAAATGCAAGATACGGAAAAATCCGGGATCGCCGCTTCCCGTCCCGGAATAGCGCGGCCCGCCGTCGGAATCAACCGCAATTAATCAGATGCGCCGAATTAACCCGGAAAAATCAGCATTGCTTCCGATATGCGACTGCCCTAACTTGCAACGATATGAAAGAACCGGAACATATGAATCCCGATACCCCTTGTCTGATCCTCGCCGCGGCAGGTTCGATCAAGGAAGCGGAGACTATCTCACGCGCGCTGGTCGAGGAGAGACTGGCCGCCTGCTGCACGGTGCTGCCCGCCGCGAGATCGACTTACAGATGGGAAGGACGGATAATGCAGGACGATGAGTCGCTTATCTTCGTCAAGTCTACACGCGCCAGATACGGCGAGATCGAGCAGCGAATACGAGCGCTCCATTCATACATGCTGCCCGAAATCCTCTGCATCCCGGTGGCTTGTGGATTCGAGGCCTACATCGGCTGGCTGCGGGAAGCCGTGGCGCCGGCGGATTCCGAGGACTCGGCCGGCGGGCGAAATTAATCCACACAGGAACGAGAATAAGCGGATCGCATTCCCGGAAGCATTTCACGATGGCCAAAGTAGTTGCAATCGCGAACCAGAAAGGCGGAGTCGGAAAAACCACCACCTCCGTGAATCTCGCCGCCAGTCTGGCGGCGGCGGAATGCCGCACCCTGCTGATAGACATAGATCCGCAGGCCAACGCTTCGAGCGGAGTCGGCCTCAATGTGAGCGAATGCCCGGTTACGATCTATGAAGTGCTGCTGAGTTTCAAGGCAGCGCGCACTGGGGTAAGGGACACGGAACTGCCTTCCCTGAAAGTGATCCCGTCGAACATCAATCTGGTCGGCGCCGAATACGAGCTGATAGATATGGAGAACCGCGAAGGGCTTCTCCGCAACGCGATCTCAGGCCTGCGCGGAGAGTTCGATTACATCATTATCGACTGCCCGCCCTCGCTCGGACTTCTGACGCTGAATTCGCTCTCCGCGGCGGATACCGTGCTCATCCCCGTCCAGTGCGAATATTTTGCCCTCGAAGGACTCGGCAAGCTGTTGAACACGATCAACCTGGTGAGAAAACATTTCAACAATGCGCTCGACATCGAAGGCGTGCTCCTTACCATGTACGACCAGCGCCTCCGCCTTTCAAAACAGGTCGCCGAGGAAGTGCGGCGGTATTTCGGAGACAAGGTGTTCGAGTCGATCATTCACCGCAATGTGCGGTTGAGCGAAGCTCCGAGCTTCGGGAAACCCGTCATACTGTATGACGCCATGTCCGTGGGCACGCAGAATTATATAGACCTCGCCCAGGAAATCCTGCGCCGCAACGGCGAACAGCGGAGCTGACCCGATGTCGAAAAACAAATTCGGACTCGGACGCGGACTCGGCGCTCTGTTGCCGCCGGAAGACAATTCGAAGGACACCGCGGTCAGCGTCGTGCCGACGGCGGAAACCCGCGACGACGGCGCATCCACCGGCATACTGGCGCATATAGAAATCGCGCGCATACAGCCGAATCCGTATCAACCGCGCACGGACTTCGACCCGCAGGCGCTGGCTGAACTCGCGCAGTCCATCCGGGAAAACGGACTCGTACAGCCGATAACTGTCCGCCGCTTCGACGGCGGCTATCAGCTTATCTCCGGAGAACGACGGGTGCGCGCCTGCCAGGAAGCAGGCGTCACGCATGTCCCGGCGTACATCCGCGCCGTTGACAGCGTCGAGGAGATGATTGAACTGGCATTGATCGAGAATATACAGCGCGAGACGCTGAATCCGATCGAGATAGCCGGCTCCTATAGACGTTTGATCGATGAATACCGGCATACGCAGGACGACATTGCGAGAAAAGTCGGGAAAAACCGCGCCACGGTCGCTAACTTCGTCCGGCTGTTGAAACTTCCCGAGCAGATTCAGACCAGCATCCAAAAAGGCGAGTTCTCCTTCGGGCATGCTAGGGCCCTGCTGGGGCTGCCTGATTCCAGGACTCAGATCCGGGTGTGGAAGAGATCTCTGCGTGAGGGCCTTTCGGTACGGCGTGTGGAGGAACTTGTTCGCGAGACTCTGGAACCGAGGCAGCGCAAAGAGCCGGCGCGCCGGAAGCCGCGCGTAACAACCCATGGCATGGAAGAAATTGAATCCCGCTTGCGGTCGCAATATGCCACCAAGGTCAGCGTGACCTCCGGTAAGGACGGCGGCGGATCGGTGACGCTGGAATTTTACAGTGCGGACGATCTGGAAAGGATAATCGACATTTTGCTGCGTTGACGCGTGAGAAGCGGTCAAGCCGCATCGAGGCAACGCAGCTTCGCCGTCCGGCCGGGGAGAATACGGAAACATTTACCGCGAGGCGATATCGCTTCGACGCCCAAGGTGCGACTTCCGCGCCGATCGGGCGCCGGCTCGCGGATAAGCGCATAAGGAAACGGCGCGGCGGAATTTTACATCCGCCGCGCCGCTGCCGACTCGGATTATCTTATTTCGTCACTTCACGAGAGTAATTGCTCTCGACTGCATGAAAGCTCCGGAGCGCATCGTCAGGTAATACGTTCCCGACGGCATTCCGGAGGCGTCGATCACTTCGTAATGCGTGCCGGCGTCGTACATCCCGTCTACCAACGCGCCGAGTTCACGTCCATATGCGTCGGAGACGGCGATGCGCACGTGAGCTGTGCGCGGCACGCTGAAACCGACAGTTGTCGAAGGATTGAACGGATTCGGGAAATTCTGCGAGAGCGAAAAGCTCTCGGCGGCGGGAATATCCTCGGTGGCGGAAACGAAGCTGCTGAGCGGTATCTCCATCGCCTGTAAAACCTCGCCGTACTGCGAGCCGTCGGAAACATGGGCGAATATCACGAGCTGGCTCAGGGGTATGGTCGAGTCCTTGGAAGCGAAAGTGAAGGTTTTTGTAACCTTGGTCTGCGATGTGACGTTGGAACCTGTGAACAGAGCGTCGCCGAAATCGTTCGGAATCATCTGGCGCAGAACATGGTCGTGGAAGAAGGGATAGATATTACCCGACTGGCTCGCCTGCTGCCAGTTCAAACCGTCCTGCGTCTGCGCGACGTTGAGCCGCACGGGCTGGTCGAAATCGCGATGGAAGAGGGCGTCTATTTCGAGCGTGATCTGTCCGGCATCGTAGGACGCGCTTTTCACGGTGAGTGATACCGGGCTGCGTTTGGTGTCCAGGACCTCGCGCACGCGCTGGTCCCATTCTCCGCGGCTCATGCAGATGAACGAATTGCCGGGGAATTTAATGCGGTTCACCGCGCCGTTGGGCCAGCCCTGAAGCTGGGTCTGCGTCGTCCATGTATTTGTTGTCGTCGTCTGCATCGGCTCGGTGGCTCTGCCGCCATGATAAGCGATGGCCACTACGCGATGCGGATAGCGCTTGAGTATGGCTTTCACGCTGTCGATGCCGTCGGGGCAGTAAGGACACCAGTTGCCTGTCCCTTCCTCGAGCAGGACTACCGGGTCGGAATCCACGTCTTCATCCTGAACGCGCACAGTTACCGGAATGGCAACCGTCGGCTTGTCGGGATCGTTGGACGTGATGTTGAAAGTGCCGCTGTGTGTGCCGTTGTCCAGCTGTGATGCGTCGATGAGCACGTTGATCGTTTCCTTGTTTCCCGGTGTGATGGCGCCGCTCGCCTTGGAGGAACTCAGCCATGCTTCCAGGCCCGAAGCATTCCAGGTCAGATCCTGTCCGCCGAGACTCTGGATTGTGACGGGAACCGGGACGGTGTTGCCGCGTTTCGCCCATCGGCTTATCGAGCTCACGGAAACGGACATGCGGGGAGTGCTCGCCGCCGTCGGAGAAAAGGCCTCGCAGATAGTGGTGCCGCCCTGCAGATTGGCGCCTCCCATGGAATAGAATTTGCCCGCGCCGTCATAGACGAAATCGCCGCCGTAGAACAAGGCGTTAGGTTTCATCTCTTTGGATGCCCATGTGTTCGCAGCGGGATCGTATTCCATTGTGGCGGTCGTGGGTCCGGTGCCGCCTGTCCAGCCGGCCAGGTTGATGCCGCCCGTGACGTAGAGCTTCGAACCGTCCGTTCCCGCGATGTGCCGGATGAGTGCCGAGGGAAGATCGGCCATACGGGTCCAGGTCACTTCGGTCTGGAAGATTTCGCCCTTGTACAATTCGGCGTGCAACGTGCCGGTGGTGCCGACATAGCTGATGCCGCCGCAGAGATAGATATCGCTTCCGATGGCCGCGATTCCGGCCGAGCGGCTCTTGTAAGGCGCGGTCGTCAGGGAAAACTCCCATCGGTCGCCCGAAGGATCATATACCTGTATCCCGTTATCGCTGCTCTGGAAGTTGGTGTTGCCGCCTCCTATGACGAAGATGCGGCCGCCGACCGCCGTCACCGCGGCGTTGAAAACCGGGAAAGTCATGTTCGCCTTGGTGGTGAAGGTGTTCGCCGACGGATCGTATTCCAGAACCGAAGCGAGAATGGTCCAAGGATTGGTGCTCTTGTAGCCGCCGATGAGATATATCTTGCCTCCCACAACCGCGACGCCGGGCAGCGCCCGCCCTTCCGGCAGGGATGCTATCTGAGACCACGTATTGGTTGCGACCGTAAACTTGTAACAATTGAGATTGTAACCGGTCCCATTGGCGTTTATCCCGCCGAAAACATATACGGCACCGTCGTAATAGGCCGCGCCGTGGTATTGCATGGGAACCGGCAGATCGGGCAAGGAACTCCATTGCGCCATCGTGGCGTCGGGCGAGGTTTTCAGCATCGGCGCCGGAATCGCGATCGGGTTGCCGGTCATGGGTCCCGTATTGTCGGCGGCTAGCTGCGCCGGAGCCGCGCTTGCGCATAACAACAACGCTGCGAACACGCTGCCTATCAGAGCGTACACTTTTGACATATGATCTCCTTTCGTAAAGGAATTGATGATGTGATACTTGAGGTTCTATGCATGCGCCGAACCGACGGTCGGGCATGGCATAATTTGTGTATGTTACACATCATATGTGACAATAGCAAGCATGGCGGAACAGCCGCTTCCGGCAGCTTTCTAACGCCCGACGCAGCGGCTGGGGCAACCTGACTCCAGTATTTGCCTTTCACAGGGGATTTGTACATTTTTAATATAATTAACGCATCAATCCCACTGCCGAGGTCGCCATGAGCCTTGTCACACAGAAATTTCGGATTTATACAGCCGCTTTTCTGCTTTTGTTATGCCCGCAGATTCTGAAAGCCCAAGGCGTCATGATACCGACGGACGGGGGACAGGCCGATTTTCTCACAGCGTACAAATTCGTCCTCGCTCAGGCCTCGTCCGACTACCGTTTTACCAACGCGACGATGGATACGCTCCTCTATCCGAAATGGGGGGAGTATTCGGCTTACTGGATCAAGTCCGGTCCCCGGAAAGGAAGCTTCGTATATCCCGACGTCGTGCCTTCAAGCTATTCGTCCGTCACTTCATCTCCGTATAACGGGTATGATTGGAGATCGGAGGACCACTACGCCTTGTCATTCAAGGCGTACGCGAAAACAGTCGCCATTCTGAGAAGCGGCATCAAAACCAACAATTCCAGCGTTTCGTGGGAGGCGGTATACTTCCGGAATCTTTTCGAGTCCTTCCTGTATCCCGGGATCTCCTACTACACGACCGAAAGGGAAATCGACAGCGCGGGACTCGTATGGACCGCGCAGTTGCTTATCATACCCGCCGTCGCGGCGCAGGGGAGCGACTGGCATGCGCACATCGACAGCATGTTCACGGCGTCGCCGCGCCTGAAAAGCAATCTGCTCGCCTTCCTCGCGCGCGGCGGAACAATATACACCGAAGGCAATTCAGTCTATGCGATTGAAAAACTGGGACTTCTCCCGCCCGGCGCGGTGGATTACGGACAAAGCTCGCAGCCCGATCCCGAAACCAACACAATTATATTGGATATGGCCGATTTGGAGCATCCTGTCGGATTCGCGAAGGACGCGGCAGGAGCGGCCCTGTATTCCGGGGTGATCCCCATGGTTCAGACCGGCGACGCCCGTATCATCGCCCGCCTGCAAGGCACGGATATCCCGGTCGTGTTCGCGATGAGCGGCGCTACCGCCAACGGCGGGCGTGTGATCTGCAACACCGCTTTGCCGACGGTCGGCGGATCCAACGGCTTGCTCAAAGGACAGGCCTCACCGGAAGGCCGCCAGTTGCAGTGGGCCGTCAACGCGGCAATGTGGGCCTTCGCCACCAATATCGACGTCACCCGTTCCGTGCATAACGACCTGCCGGATTTCCTCAGCGTAGGGCGCAACGCGGCCTCCTTCGACCGCCGCGACACACTCGAGATCCGCGTGAAGATCAGGAATCTCTCGTCGTCGAACATCAGCGGCATTGCAATAAGCGAAGCAATACGCGACTTCTTTACTTTCGTGGACGTAAAAACGCCGGACGTAACAGCGGACTACCGCAAGCCCACGCTCATTCTTTCCGGAATATCCGTTCCCGCGCGATCCGAGAAGGTGATCGTCTACCGGATAACCACGCCGGATCCGCAGGATCCGGTGCACGAGAAGGTGAATTCCTACATATCCTGGGCGAATTACATCTACGCGTCCTATTCCACGATCACTTACACGGATCACGATGGAGCGGCTTCATACCGCAAATACCGCAACTACGTGGACATCATGTTCTCCGCCCGCCTCGTCGCCGATACCGACCTGAACTGGAAAAATTTCCTCGGACTCTATTATCAGCCGTTCAAGGTGTTCATGATCATGGAAAACAAGGAAAGGACCTCGGCGATGAACACCCGATACGTGCAGTACATCCCAAAGGACGTGCCTTTCTACTGGACCGACAAATCCATCGATATACCGATACTCAAAACGCCCGGCGGCAAATTCGTGGACGTGCTGCGGGGCAGCAACGACTGCAACAATCCGGAGTTCGACATGGACGGCGACGGCCGGCCCGATGCCTGGCTCGATACCGCATCCATCTATCCGAAAAACTTCAGCATCGAGGAAACGGCGGTTTACTGGCGCAATCCCTGGGAGCATCTCCGCAGCGGGAACGAATCCCTGTACGAGGACGTCGATCACGACGGGCTGAGGGCGCGGGACCTGGACGGCGACGGCATTGTGGACGTGGAGGAACCCGGCGATAAAATCCGGGTGTGGAAAGTGACCTGGGACATCGGCAAGGTCAACGGATACCAATTCCACGATCCCTACTGCTACTTCGAACTCTGGGTGGATCCTCCCGATCTCGTGCCCATGTCGGCGGGCGTCGGGAAAGCGTTCGGCAAACTCGATGAGAATGTTGCAGGCATGTTCTACCCCTATTCGCCGGACGTCAACGCGCCCGACATGAGCGACACTTCATGGGCGCACTGGATGGAGCGCGACCCGGGCGGCATGGTCCGTTGGAAGCAGCTCATCTACCAGAAGATCAACAACTACGAGGGCTTCACCTTCATCGACACGGCCGCTGCCCGCTACAAACTGAGGGCGGCGGACCATTGCGCCGGAACCGTTCCACAGCCGCACCGGGAATTCATCGCCGTACTCTCCCTCGGCGGAGATGAAATCGACATGAACAATCCCACCCCGAAGAAATCGGATTATTCGAATCTTGAATACACGACCATATTCGGCGAAAAACGCAACACGCCCATACGCACCACATACACCTACTACGCGCCTTTGCCCAATCCGCTGCAATTCGAGTACCTGACGAACAACTTCTCCATCACCGACCTCAATACAGGGGAGATGCTGCGGCATCTGCCCGCCGCCGGCAAGGCGAAACTGACCTTTGACATCGACGCATCCACCGAATACAGCTATTACTGGATACGCAACGCCGGCCACGACGTGGACTACAACGATCCTTCGGAGGCGATCGAGGGAAAAGAGGAGCTCGGAGACGGCGTGTTCGGGTACATGATGTACGAAATTCCCAAAGGTATGGGAGGATACAAGATCACTCTTCCCAAGCGCGGCGACGGCGCTTACGATATCGACAAAATCGTCCAGGTGGACGGCGCCCCTTACAGGCCATGGCTCAGCAATCCGAATACCGCGGACTCGGTCAGGATTTTCGAGGACGTGTTCTCCTATCATATCCACATACCGCAACTGCTCATACCACCCGCGCTCGACGACGACAACTTCGACGGCATCGACGACTGGATGGACGACCGCGGCGACCGTTTCCAGTCCAAAACCGGTTTCCTGCACGATGCCTTCATGCTCGGAAACGGCGAATCTTATCCGGATGAACCGAAAAAGCCCTTCAAGGACGACATCTACGGCTGGGTGAGCAGCGGCTGGTCCGCCGGTGCGGACTCGTCTTACGGCGACGATTTCTTCGAGGCGCTGGGCAAAACGCATTTCACGATAAACGCCCTGTTCGAAGGTTCGGGAAGGGAAGGTTCGGTGGATATCAGCAAGGGAGGTTGGCTCGTGGTGGAGGAGATATTCGGAGGATCACCCTGGGTCATCTTCTCCCACGCGCTCACCGCCTGGTCGCAGGGAGTCAATTACTCGTTGACCTCGAGTGTCACGCCTGCAATGGCGCGCTATGGGGTGGATACCGTGTACATCAAGCACGTCATCGAGGACAAGGGGGAACCGCATTATTTCAACGGCGATTTCGATCCATTCCAAGTATCGTCCGGCCTGGGAGCATCGACCGTCACGACATACGCCGGAGGGAAAGACCCGTGCAGTCTCATAAGTCCCGCGGTGAATCTCCCGACCATAATCGATCCGAAGCGGAATCATCAGGAACTGCTCCTCGTGCCGCACGCCGATCCGAACAATCCCGATCTCGCTGGCTATCCAAAGGAAGTCAGCGGAAATTTTGTGCAGGCGCGTATCGAAGTATCGAACGGCACGGATTATAACTGGATCAACACCTCGGTGACGCCGCGCATCGGTCCGGAACTGGGCGCGACGCAGTTAGTGATGAGTTACGTCGCCTATCCGCGGCCGCTGGTGCCCGCACAGGTGGATCCGGCGACCGGCGCCGTCATACGCGGCGGGGACGATCTTGGAACCTTCCGCGCCGGCTGGCGTTTCAATCAGCCGGAGGGTGAAGTTCTGGTCAAGATGGGCGACACATTGCCGCTCATGCAGCCGTCCCGCAGGGCCTATTTCGTTTTCCTCTTCCGGGTGGATGACGCCTTGACCAACGGGATTTACGATATAGCATTCGATATGGGCGGCGAAATGCGGCATTACAACGGCACATTGGCAGGCGCCTTGACGCATGAAGTTCCAACCTGCATGTTCAGCATTTCTCCGCGCGATTCGAAAGGGAACGTGCAGTCATATCAGAAATTCGTGATCGGACAGGGGCGGCTCGGGGATGTGAGGACGAGCATGGTCTCCCCGAACCTGGCTGGCCTCCGGAACGTCCGCTGGTCCGCGAAGGACATTACCTACACGAATTTCGACACCCTGCGAAACGCCCTGCCGGCGTCGTTCGATCCGGCGACCGGCGTGGAGACTATCGATCTCTCGCGTTTCGGGGCTTTCCCGACGGCCGACACCACGAGACTGTACGCGCTGGAGCAGGCGCAGGCCACGAGCTACTCCTCGGTGGAGGCTCTGGAGATAACGGCGGGCGAGAGTCTGAGCTACTCGTACGAACCGTTCGGCGAGTTTTCACTGACAGGCAAGGCGTTGTCGATCACCACCGCGGGTCCGAAACTGATCATGTACAAAACCGCGCTTGACGCGAAGGGGAAGCCGCTGCCCGACACGGCGGTCTACTTATTCGAGCAGGGCGCCGAAAAGGAAATATCAGTCCGTTTCGAGCTGACCAATCTCGGTACGGCCGTAGCTGAAAATACCACGCTTGAGGCGCCGGTGGGGCCGTACTTCACCCCGGTTGCAGGTAAGCTCCCGCCGGGCTGCACGGAGCGCAACGGGATTCTGGAAGCCCGTTTGGGCCCCGTGCTGCCCGGAGAGACGAAGCGCCTGACGGTGAAATACGCGTTCAACGATGCCGCCTGCGCCTGCGTTTACGACAGCAGCGCGCTGTTGCGAGGGACGGCGGCGGAATACAGGGGAACCTACGCCGTCTCGGGCAAGAGCCGAACCGATCTGTTCAGGGTCCCGGATAACGACGTTCTCAGGTTGCCTGCGCACGACTTCCAGCTCGAACGCCTGGTCGCCTCGCACGGAGAGGCGCAGGCCGGTCAGACAATGAATCTCAACGCGAAATTCGTCAACGGCGCTGCGCCCGCGAAAAACGTGAAAGTCGGCTTCTACGCCCGTTTGAACTCCGGCGACACTCTGCTGTTCGAAACGCTTACGCTCGAAACCGTCGAGGCCTTGTCCAAGTTCGTGATTTCAGCCGGTTTCACGGTGCCCGACACGGCCGCATGTCTGGAATTCTTTGCCCGGATAGACCCCTGCAACCTTTTCGGGGAAGTGTGCGAGAAGAACAATTCGGCCTCGGTGACCGTGCCGCTCAAGGGTCCCAACTGGATTCTCGACGTGTCGAATCACCCGAATCCGTTGCGGGAAGAGACGGTGTTCTCCTGGCTTCTGCCCCGCGACCTGAAGGATCTGAAACTGGTGCTCACCGCGCTGGACGGCAGAGAGATCGCCAGGCTGGAGAAGCTTCCGGCCGGTATCGGCCGACACAACCTGCAGTTCGGCGATCCGCTGCTTCCTTCCGGCACATATATTTATCGTTTCGAAGGTCTGGACTCGCAAGGCGTCCTTCGCACGCATACCGGGCGGCTTGTGAAAGTTCAGTAATATTCGTTGGACGTTGAACGTTGACGTTCAACGTTGGACGTTAGACGGCGCCGGGTTTCTATTCACAGACATTCAGGACCCGGTCATCTCCATCTCCACCTCGACCAGCGAGCCGTCGGGATCCGGAGTCACCGCGAAGCCGCGCGAGCGGAACACCGACACCATGCGCTGATTGTCGGTTGTCGTCTGCGCGGTCACCTTGCGTATGCCCCAGTCGCGGGCGATCTCCATGCAGTAATCCGTCAGCACTCCTCCGAGTCCGCGGTTCTGCCATGCGTCCGTGACGAGCACCGCGTATTCCGCTTCGCGCAGGTCCGGTTCCGCAATCAGTCGACCGACTCCCAGCAGCTTCTTCTCGCCCGCCTCCTCCTGCTCGGCCACAATGGCGATTTCTCTTTCGTAGTCGATGTAGCAGTAGCGTATCGCCACCCGATGCGATTCCCAATGGAAAAAGGAGCGGAAACGCGTGTAAATGGATTCACGCGAGCAACTGCGCAGCATCTCGAACCACATCGGCTCGTCCTCGGGACGAATGGGCCTCAGAGTGATGTTCGCGCCGTCTTTCAGCGTAACATTCCGGACCAGTTCTTCCGGATACGGCCGCACGGCGAGATGCGAATACGGCTTCAGACCGGCGGACGGCAGCGAGCGGTCCATAATAATCCGCGCGTCGAGCGCCAACACATCCGACTCGCCTACGAGCAGCGGATTCACGTCGAGTTCGGCTATCTCCGGATAGTCCGCCGCGAGGTAGGACAGCCGTATGAGCGCTTCAATCAGGCCGTCCACGTTCAGCGGGGGCCTTCCCCGGAAGCCGTTGAGCAGAGGCCAGATTTTCAGGGATTCCAGCATGCGTCGCGCCAGTCGTTCGTTGAGCGGTGGAAAGCCGAGAGCCCTGTCGCCGAAAAGCTCCGCCGTCACGCCGCCCATGCCGGCCATGATCACGGCGCCGAACACTGGATCCTTCCTGAAGCCGAGTATCATCTCGGCGCCTTTGCCGGAAAAAGCCATTTTCTGCACGGTGACGCCGTCGATTTTCGCATCGGGGCGCTTGAGCTTCGCCGCCGACATCATCCCGTCGAACGCCTCCCGCACGGCGTCGGCCGAGGAGAGATTCAAAGCGACTCCGCCCACGTCGCTTTTATGTGTTATGTCGGGGGACAGGATTTTCAGCACAACGGGAAAACCGATGCGAGCGGCCGTCTCGGCCGCCGCGTCGGCGGTGGCCGCCGGATACGGCGTGGTCGACGGAATGCCGTACGCCTCCAACAGCATTTTCGAGATGTGCTCGGGCAGGACGTCGCCCTCGTCGCCGATCAACGAGTGGAAACGCTTGCGTATCTCCGCGCGATCGTAGGACATTTCCACGGGCACGTCGCGAGGCGTTTCGTAAAGGATTTCCAGATTGCCGCCCCAGGAAACGAGGGTCATGAAGGCGCGCACGGCTTGCTCCGGAGTCGTGTACGACGGCACTCCCGCTTCGTTCAGGATGCGTATGCCTTCCCGCATGCTCGGTCCGCCGAGCCAGGCCGCCAGCACGGGCTTCTGCGTCTTTTGAGCCCTGTCGCCAATGACTTTCGCGATAGTATCCGGATTCGTCATTGCCTGAGGCGTCAGTATCACCAGCAGGGCGTCGATGCAGGGATCGGCGAGCAGTATGTCCGCGGCTTTCTCGAAGCGCTTTGAACGGGCGTCGCCGAGCACGTCCACCGGATTGCCGTGCGACCATATGGGCGGCAGGCACTCGTCGAGCCGGGCCATTGTTTCTTCCGACAGCGAAGCCAGTTTGCCGTCGAGGGCGAGAAGCGCGTCGCTCGCCATGACTCCCGGTCCTCCCGCGTTCGTGATGATGCCCAGACGCGGACCGGCCGGGATCTTCTGCCTCCCGAGCAGTTCCGCGCAGTCGAAAATGTCGCCTATGTCGAACACCCGCGCCAAGCCGGCCCGGTGAAAAGCCGCGTCGTAGACCGCGTCCTCCGTCGCCATGGCGCCTGTGTGCGACGCGGCCGCCGCCGCGGACGCGCCGAAGCGTCCGGCCTTGTAGGCGAGAATCGGCTTGCTGCGCGCGAAGGACCGGGCGGCGCTCATGAATTCCCTGGCTCGGGTTATCGATTCGATGTAGAGAATGATGCTTTTGGTTTTCTCGTCCTCGCCGAAATAGTCGATGAGATCGCCGACGTCCACATCCAATGCGTTGCCGATAGAGACAAAGTAGGAGAAACCGATTTTTTCGCCGATCGCCCAGTCGAGCACCGACGAGCAGAGCGCCCCCGACTGCGATATGAAGGCGATGTTACCGTCTCTAGGCATGCCGCCCGCGAAACTTGCGTTGAGACCGGCGCCCGGCACGATCACGCCGAGGCAGTTTGGGCCGAGCAGGCGCATGGAAGGGAAACGGGATCTCTCCCGATCGACCGCTTCCTCTAGCCGCCGGCCTTCAGGCCCGATTTCCCTGAAACCCGCGGAGTTCACAATGAGCGAACCCACGCCTCTGTCGCCGCAGGCGCGCACAATGTCGGGCACTTGAGCGGCGGGCGCGCAGACTATGGCGAGATCAGGGGTCTTGGGCAGACTCGCCACGTCGGGGAAGCAGGGGATACCAAGCACCGCTTCGCTGCCCGCGCTCACTGGATACACGACCCCGCGGAAACCGCCGCCCACGAGGTTGCTGAGGATTTTTCCGCCGACGCTTTGAGGATTCGGAGTGACGCCGATAACTGCAATGCGTTTCGGATGAAACAGGGGATCGAGATGGTGAATGTTCATGTGCGTGTCCGGAATTGCTTGCCGCCGCGTGATTTTCTCCGGCGGGAGAAGTAAATGTACGCGCGGCCGCGGGTATGAGCAAAGGACTGGAGGAACCGGAGGATATAAAAACGCGCCGGATCCGCCGCGCGGGGCTCGAACCGCCCGTCGCGGATCCGGCGACTCTATCACATGTCCGGTTCAGAATCTCACGCGCAGAGAACCCACGAAGTTCCGTCCGGCCGCGGTTATGCCCGATGCATAAGGCCTGTACCGCCTGTCGGCGATGTTCTCCACGCCCGCTCCGACGTCCAGATAATCGGTCAGCCGGTAGCGGGCCTTGAGATTCAACGTCACCCAGCCGGGACTCCAGGGCCTGCCGTTTTCATCCAAAGCGTAAAGATAGTCGCGCCCTTCCAGGCCGGGAGCAAGATCCTCGCTCGAAACCGCGCCGTTGTATTCCGCGTAGAGATCGGTTTCAAGACCGGCGCCGGACCATGTGAGGCGTGTCGTCCCGAACCAGGGCGGCGCATGGCGCAACGCTCCGGTGCTGCCGTCGTCCAGCTCCTCCTCGCCGTGCATCCAGGTGAAATGCGACGACAGGCCGAAACCCGCCGGCAGACGCAGTTCCATGCGCGCCTGCACTCCGTATGCCTCGGCTTCGGCGGCGTTCTGTACGGCCTGCACCCGGCTGAGCTCGCCGTCGTACAGGATGCTGTCCCGTCCGTTCAGCGTGTAGTTTCTCCGAACGAGAGCGTCCTTCAGCAAAACTGCAAACAGCGTCGCATCCAACTTGAGCGCCGTTCCGAAAACCATGCTCGCGCCGAGCTCCGCGTTGTACGCATACTCCGGTTTGAGATCCGGATTCGGAACGACAACCGATCCCGGCGTGGAATCGAAGACCTTTCCCACGTCGTCTACGTTCGGCGCCCTGAAACCCGTGGACAGCGCCGCGTTGATCTGCAAAGCGTCGACGGGATTCCACACCGCCCCCAGGCTTCCGTTGAACGAACCGTTGTTCAGAGTTGCGCCGGTGAAGGGAAAATCGTAGAACGTGGTATCGAACTCTGCCTCGAGGGAGACTTGCGAATAACGTATGCCCGCTTGCAGGGACAGGTTCTGCCTCAAGGCCCAGGAGTAATTGGCGTAAGCAGCGAGCGAGGCCCATTCCGCGCCGTCCGGATAGCGGCTCGGACCCGGTTGAATGTCTCCTGTCGCTATGTTCTCGTCTTCTCCTTTCGAAGAGACTTTGTTGTAAACAGCTTCCACACCGAACGCGATTCGGTGCTCATCGGCGGGCCGTTTGGTGAAATCCAGCCCGGCCGAAACGGCGCGCACTTGCTCGGTCCGATGATATTTTGTCGGCTTCCGGAAATCCCGGTCGTGCCGGCTTTCCTCGAAGAACTGATAGGATAACGTGGCGGCCGCGTCGTCGTACCAGAAGCCGTCAGGAGAGTGAGACACGGTCAGCGCGTTCATCATCCATTCCTGCGGACCGTAATACCACTCCGCCGAGCGCAGCGAACCGCCCCGCGGCCGGAGCAGGCGGTCGTAGCGCGGGTAATCCGAGGTCCTGGAATATTGGAAACCGTAAACCGCGTCCCACTCGTCGTTCGGATTGAAGCGCGCCTTCTGCATGAGATTCAGCTGCCTGTATCCGGAACGGATTTGCTCCTCCGGGTCCGGATTGGCGACAATGCTGTCGATGCCGTTGATACGATCGACGTATTTGGGACGAAGATACTCGTCGGGTCCGTTCGAGCCCATGCGCAGATCGCCGAACTCGCTCCAGGATGCGCTCGTGGCGAAACCCCATGAACGCAAGCCTATATTCAGATCGACGTGTCCGGTCTTTTCCGCGTTTGCCGAGGATGTCCTGACAAAGGCAGTCCCCGAGAAACCATCGCGGCCGCCGGAAGCCGGCCGGGGCGTCAGCGTGTGAAAGCTCATCACGCCGCCTATCGCGTCACTTCCGTAAACGACGGCGCCGGGTCCGAACAGCACGTCGGTCCTCTCGACGGCGAGCGGATCGATGGAAATGACGTTCTGCACGTTGCCGCTGCGGAATATGGCCGTGTTCATGCGCACGCCGTCGACGACGAGCAGCACGCGGTTCGTGGCGAACCCGCGTATCATGGGGCTGCCTCCCGCAAGTTGGCTTTTCTGCACATACACTTCTCCGGACGAGTTGAGAAGGTCGGCCGAAGTCTGAGGATTCAGGAGGAGAACATCCTCCGACCTTACGCTCACCGCCCGCGCGGGCACGTCGTGCTGCGCCTGTTTCCAGCGCATGGCCGAGACGGTCACTTCGTCCATGCGGAAGGGGGATTGCTCGAGTCCGACGGCATAATTCTCGAGCTTGAGCCGATCATAGGACAGCTGCAGCGGCCTGTATCCTATCAACTCTATGCGGATCGCGCCGGCGCCTTTCATCTTGCTTATATCGGCGCGGCCCTCCGCGTCGGTCAGGACCGACGCCTTCGGGTGCTGACTGCGGACGACGGCGTGTTCGAGCGGCAGGCCCGAAGCGCGATCGGTCACGGTCAGCATCTGCGCCTGCATCAGTCCCGGCAGAAGCAGCGCCGCGAATGCGAATATTTTTACCTGCATAATCTGGTAATCCTTGTTGAATTTAAGTGCTTGTTATCCGGTGTGGATCAATCGCCCGCGCGACGGCATGAATCTTCCGCGATGCTTGAGAGCATGGTGCGTGAAATACCACCGTCCGCCGGACGCGGCTTCGAGCGCCGCAGCAGCGGAAATTACATTCCGGAATCCCTTTCAGACCGGATTTCTCGGAGGCGGTGTGGGCGGGATTATATACAGGTTGCGGATCCGTTCGGGCGCATCGGCCGGCGCTTCGAACACCGGCGGCACAACCGCGGCTCGCGCGGACGGCGCGCCGAGATAGGGCGAGGAGCAGAGTCGCAGAAGATCGGCCGCCTGCCTGTTGCGCTCGGAATCGCCGTTCATTTCATCCCGGATCATTTCGTCCAGGCGGGCGAACAGGGCGGTCTCCTTTTCGTCCTCGATGCAGTGATACCAGGTGGTGTCGCCGCGGCTTTCCTTGCGCACGACGTCGTACATGCGGCCGTCAAGCCGGAATTCCCGTTCGTGCATGCGTTTGAAGCGCGTCCCGGGATTGCGCTCCAGTTCCTTGGCAATCCCGAGGAGAACGAGTTGTGAATCCGGAACCCGCGTCTTTATCAGCCTGCGCATCTCGCGGGATATCTGCTGCCGCTGCACGCCGAACAACAACATCGGACCGCCGGTATGAAGCAGCGTGAGAAAAATCATGAACAGCGAGAGGCCGCGTTTCATGGGACAATAGTATGGAAAACCCCATACCGCGGCAAATCTCCACTCCGCCGTCGGCGGGATCCGATGGCCGCTCTTTTCGCGCGGAGCGCCGCCGGTTTTTCATACCTGTCACCGCCGCGTCGGCCTGACCCGCCCCTGTGACAGCGAGCGGACATGCTCGAGCAGCGGAGTGTATTCCTCTTCCCTGATAACGCCGTCTCAGACCGGCATCCGCGAATCCGGAAAATCCGAGCGCGAATTCCGGATCTTCGTCAGCGCGCCCGTTTCCGGATCCATATGGCGGTCGGCGCACAGCATGTTGACCAGGCGGCGTTCGCTCCCGATGCGGCGGAGGGATTCCACGATGCATCCGGCCGGGCGGTGTTTCCCTGCCCTGCGCGGCTCCCTGCTCGCGCATCCGATGCATTCCGATCGTCGCTTTCATTCCGGCGCGCCGCGGAATATCTTTGGTCCGTCCGGTCTTCCGGCGCACTCTGCACGACATGAACACGGCACCCGAAATTCGTCTCCGCGCCCTTTTCGCCGAAACGTTCGGCGAGGAAGCGGCTGTTTGCGCGACTCTCCGCGGTGACGGCTCCGAGCGGCGTCTTTACCGCCTGCGCGGCCCTTCGCTGACCTCGATAGGGGTGTACGGCGCGAATGTCGCCGAGAACCGCGCCTTCATCGGCTTCACCCGCGGTTTCCGCGCGTCGGGGCTCCCGGTCCCGGACATACATGCGGTTTCACCGGACGGACTTTTCTATTTGGAGGAAGATCTGGGCGACGTTCTGCTGTTCGACTGGCAGCTGGACAGGCGCGACGGCGCGGACTTGACGCCGGAAGTGCGGCGCATGTACGCGCTTGTGCTCCGCGATCTGGCGATGTTTCAGATCGACGCCGCCGAGAGCATCGATTACGGACTCTGCTACCAGCACGCGGAATTCGGCGAAGCGGCCTTGCGCTTCGATTTCCGGTACTTCCGCGAGATGTTTCTCGACCGTCTGCGCCCGCGCTACGATGCCGCGGCTTTCGAGCGCGACTGCGACACGCTGCTGCGGGAACTCCTGAAAGCCGATCGCCGCTTCTTCCTGTACCGCGATTTCCAGTCGCGCAACGTGATGATCAAAGACGGGTCCCCTCGCTACATCGACTACCAGTCCGGCCGTCGCGGCGCTCTCGCCTATGACGCGGCATCTCTTCTTTTCGATGCAAAGGCGATGATCACACCCGCGGACCGCCTGTTGCTGTTCACCGGATATCTGAGCGAAGTATCCCTGCGCATTCCCGTGGACGAGGATCGCTTTGTCGGCGAGTTTTACGCTTATGCGGTCGCGCGCGTCATGCAGGCTTTGGGCGCTTTCGGAAATCTCGGCTTCGCAAAAAATAAACCGGGCTTCCGCTCGTCGATCCCGCCGGCGCTCGAGAACCTGGAATGGCTGGCCCGGAATGCGCCCGTTATGAAACGCCTGAATTATCTTTCTTCCTTCTTCATTGAAACAGCTCAATCGCTTCGCGACAATGATTTTACGGAGCCGTCATGATCCCTGTCGTCCATATCGCCTCCTTCGGTTATCATCGCAGCGGCATACCGGCCGATCCTCACGGCCACGGCGGCTTTGTCATCGACTGCCGCTGCCTGCCTAATCCGGTCTACGAGGCTGATCTGGCGATGCAGAGCGGACTCGATGCGGACGTCGTCGATTATTTCCACGGGTTTCCCACAGTGTCGGAATTCATCAACGCGACCGCGGAACTCGTGGATATCGCCGTTCGGGTCTACCGTGAACGCGGCTACGATCGACTCGCGGTATCCTTCGGATGCACCGGCGGGCAGCACAGATCGGTGTATTGCGCCGAGCGACTTGCCGGCTATTTGCGCGACACCGGTGTTGCGGTTGAAGTCGAGCACGTCGAGCGCGGAGCGTGGTGGTGAAAGGCATGATTCTGGCTGCGGGTTTCGGAACCCGTTTGGCGCCGCTCACCGACGACATCCCGAAAGCCCTGATACCAGTGGCCGGAAAACCGATGATTGCCCGTGCGGTGGAGGCTCTGTCGCTGCACGGTTGCGATCCGATAGTCGTCAATGCGCATCATCATGCCGCGCTGATGGCGAGTCATTTCCGCGACTTCGCTTATACCGCGCGGGTGATTCTCAGCGGTGAAGCCGAAATACTCGGCACGGGAGGCGGCTTGCTCCATGCCCGACCGCTGCTGCTGGGAGAAGGGCCGTTCCTCGTCCACAATGCGGACATTGTCACGGATTTCAATCTCTACCGGCTCATCGATGCGCTTGAGGATGCGGATGCCGTGGCCGCGCTGGCCGTAAACGAGCGGCGCACTTCGCGGGCGGTGCTGTTCGATTCATACATGAACTTCCTGGGGAAGGAGGCGTGGAAAGCGGACGGGCAGCTTTTCGCTCCGGACGCCCGCCGTTTCGGTTTCTGCGGCATACACGCCGTGCGTGAAGATATTTTCGACCTCGGTTTCCCCGAAGGATTCTCAGACATTTTCGACATTTATCGAGCCGCCATCCGCAATGGATGGAGGGTGCGCGGGGTATGCTACAAGGGTAACTGCTTCGATCTCGGGACGCCGGAAAGCATCGGACGATTCGAAGCGTTCGCGGCGGACCGGTGAATCCGCAGGCGGTTGCAGCGGGTGTGAAAAACGCTATCCGGCGACGCCTGAACGAAGGGACCATGCCCTCGTAAGCACATCTTCGAGCGCCGGGCCGAGCAGCGCAGGATCATCGGTTTTACTCGGCATATTGTGGAACACCACATATGGTACATGTACGCCCTTGATTCCGATGTGCGTGCCCGATCCCGCACTGATTTCCTCCCAATCCACATCTCTGTACAGCCGCTCGAGTTTTGCATCCGGCAATCCGTGCTCCAGAATGCTGTCGGGCCTGGCGGGATTGAAGCGTTTCCGATTTTTGCGCAGGGACTCCTCGTACGTCACGTCGATATACACTATCACCGCCTCCCTCAGTATGCGCTCATTCAGGTGTCGGAATGCCGAAGCGTATCCTCCGTGTTCAACGCCGCGGGAGAACTCGATGATGGTGGTGAAGCGGCCGTGATAGCCGTCGTCCCGCAGGCGCTTGTCGTATTCCAGCGAGATTCGTTCTATCAGCAGATCCCATTGGTACCGGTGCAGGAAATATCCTTGCGCGTCGGTGTGAATGCGGGGTTGGCCGAGGATTTTCTCGAGTATGGCATCCTCCTCGAACCAGGTCCATAGCATCGGAAAATCGTCTATCTCCTCGAATTCCCCGATGTGAAAACGGTCGAGACGATCCTGAACAGGAGTTTTTTTCAGATGGTCGATCACTTCCGACTTTCCGGAGGCGGGACGGCCAATCAGTATGATGACGTCGAAGGCGTTTTGCGGCATGGTGTTCTCACTGTTGATGAATCGGCTGCGCTTTTTTCCCCGGCTTCACCGGAACGGAGTGGCTGCGACCCGGCACTCGACAAAGATAAGACGCGGGCGGTTTGAATTACATTTTTCTCTTTCCGCTTTGCTCTCTTTTCACCATCTTTCCCTCTCAAGCGCCGGGCGTGTCCCGGATCCGGCTTCCCGAGCTGACTCTGCACAAATTCTCCAACATATTGTTCCTTTTGTTCCTGTGCGCAGCGACAGCGCACGCGCAAACCGGTGTTCAGGGCGCGGCTCAAACTCGTGAAATTCCTGAATGGGCTCGCGGTATCGTTTGGTACCGGATAGTGATCGACCGTTTTTGCAACGGGGATCGCGAGAACGATCCGACGTCCGTGGAAGTTTTCGGTGATAAGTCACCGCAATGGAGCGTATCGACATGGACCGGTAACTGGCACGAGTTGACGCAGGCGGAGAAACTGAACAGCGATTCCTTCTACGACAACGCTTTTCTCCGTCAATACGGAGGCGACATCGCCGGCATTCGGGCAAGGCTGGGGTATTTGAAATCACTCGGAGTGAATGGACTGCTGCTGACACCGGTTTTCGAGGCGAATTCTTCGCATAAATACGACGTCAACAGCTATCACCACGTGGATCCGCGTTTCGGGCCGCGGACCGACCTCGATACCGCATATATAAACAGGGAGAAGCCCGACATTCCGCAATCGTGGATTTGGACTCCCGCGGACAGGGCTTTTCTGGAATTTCTCCACGTCGCGCACGATTCGGGTTTCAAAGTGGTCGTTGACTTGCAGTTGGCGCATGTCGGGGTCAATTTCTGGGCATTCAAGGACGTGCTGCAGAAACAGGAAAAGTCCCAGTACCAGGGATGGTTCGTGATCAACGAGTGGGACAGGCCTGAAACACCATTCATTTCGGAGTTCGCGTACAAGTCCATGTGGGGTATAAAGGCCTTCCCGGAATTGCGCAAGGACAGTCTTGGATTGATACCCGGCGCGAGGGAATACGTTTTCGCGAGCGTACGCCGCTGGATGGATCCGGACGCGGACGGCGATCCTTCCGACGGTGTGGATGGTTGGTGGATTGAACTGTCCGACGCGCTGTCGGTTTATTTCTGGGAGCAATGGCTCGGTTTCGTCCGTTCGATCAATCCGTCCGCGATCGTGATAGGGGCGCCCCTCAAGGAAGCCGCAAAAAGCCGAAGGTATTTCGATATCGAGGAGACCGATCATTTCGGCCGGCTTGCCTCGCGCTGGGTGTTGAACAGGAGAATCACCCCCACGCGTTTCGAAGCCGAACGCGACGGCGCGAGATCCTCGCTGTCGATGAGCGACGCCGACGCTCAGATCAACATGATCAACGACCACGAGACCGACCGTCTCGCATCGATGTGCGCCAACAGGGATCTGCTGTACGATACGGACAACAGTCCCATGCGCAACGCCTCCTATCGTTCCGATCCGCCGGATGAAGCCGCTCGCGGACTTCAGAAACTGCTTCTCGTGCTGCAGCTCACAAGTCCGGGTTCACCTCTGATCTATTACGGCGACGAGGCCGGAATGTGGGGCGGCGACGATCCGGACTGCCGCAAGCCGATGCTGTGGTCCGATAGTGTTTTCGCGCGCGAAATCCAAGGCTGTCCGAAAGGAGAAGAAACGGGAAGGCCGTCGGCTTTCGACAGCGTCGTCCATGCCTGGTACGGAAGGCTTCTGCAGCTCAGGCGCGACCATATCGCCCTTCGCGCCGGGGCAATGCGCACAATCGTTCTGGACGATGAGCGCTTTCTGTACGGTTTTGCCAGGCAGGCCGGAGCGGACAGGGTGTACGTGCTGATAAATGCCGGTTCGTCTCCGCAGGAATGCAGAATTCCGCTCGGCGACACTCCCGAGGGCGCCCGCGTCGACGCGCCTCTCCACGATCTCTGGTTTTACGCGGAAAAAGACGGGCTGCAGCTGGTTTTACCGGCTGAATCAGCCGTTGTGCTCATACCCAGGATGTGAGCTTCTGCGGCGTAAAACGCGGGCGGCTCCCGCTTTTGAGCGCAAACGTTTCATTTTATGGACTTCGATTCATATATTTACTTTTTGGATCATATTGCATAAGTATCACCAATAAACGAATAAATACCGATGAACAAGGGTAAGGTAGTCCAGGTCATAGGCCCTGTGGTGGACGTCGATTTCTCCGAAGGAACGATGCCCCCGATACTGAACGCGCTCAAAGTCCCGAGAGAGGTCGAGGAAGCCGACGGCAACGAGTTGATTCTCGAAGTGCAACAGCATCTCGGCGAAGACAGAGTCCGGACGGTTGCGATGGATTCCACGGACGGTCTCAAACGTGGGATGGAAGTGATAGACACCGGCGAACAAATCACCGTGCCGGTCGGGCCGGGCACTTTGGGACGCCTTATCAACGTCACGGGACGGCCTATCGACGGTTTGGGACCGATCGAGGCGGCCGACAGGTATCAGATCCACCGTCATGCTCCGAAATTCGACATTCTATCGACGAAGAAAGAGATGTTCGAAACCGGCATAAAGGTGATCGACCTTCTGGAACCGTACACGAAGGGCGGTAAGACGGGCCTTTTCGGCGGCGCTGGAGTGGGGAAAACCGTCATCATTCAGGAATTGATACACAATATCGCCACTCATCACGGAGGATATTCCGTGTTCGGGGGCGTAGGCGAACGCACGCGTGAAGGAAACGACCTCTGGATCGAGATGAAAGGGACCGGAGTACTGTCGAAGACCACGCTTGTATTCGGGCAGATGAACGAACCGCCCGGCGCACGCCAGCGCGTGGGTCTGACGGCGCTGACAATGGCCGAGTACTTCCGGGATGCGGAAGGCAAGGATGTGCTTCTGTTCATCGACAACATATTCCGCTTTACGCAGGCGGGTTCCGAGGTTTCAGCTCTGCTCGGGCGCATGCCTTCCGCCGTCGGTTATCAACCGACCCTGGCCACCGAAATGGGCGAGCTGCAGGAGCGTATTACGTCCACCAGCAATGGTTCCATCACCTCGGTGCAGGCCATTTACGTCCCGGCGGACGATCTCACCGATCCGGCGCCGGCCACCACTTTCTCCCACCTCGACGCTACCACCGTGCTCAGCAGGCAGATTGCGGAGCTCGGCATATACCCGGCCGTCGACCCGCTGGATTCCACTTCGCGAATACTCGATCCTCTGATCGTCGGCGAGAGGCATTACAACGTGGCCCAGCAAGTCAAACGGACGTTGCAGAGTTACAAGGACCTTCAGGATTTGATCAATATTCTCGGTATCGACGAGCTTTCCGACGAGGACAAGCTCACTGTGAACAGGGCGCGCAGGATGCAGCGCTTTCTCTCGCAGCCGTTCTTCGTGGCGGAACAGTTCACGGGATATCAGGGACGTTACGTCACCATCGAAGACACCATAAAGGGTTTCGAGATGATATTGAACGGCGATTGCGACGAGCTTCCGGAGAATGCGTTCATGTTCGTCGGCGGCATAGAGGAAGCATTTTCCCGCGCGGAAAAAATGAAGGCTTAGTCCGATTTCCATGGACAAGCAATACCAGTTCCGCCTTGTCACCCCCGTCGGCGTGCTCTTCCACGGGCAGGTGGTTTCGGTTTCCTGCCCCGGCACGGAAGGGCGTTTCCAGATACTCTTCAATCACGCGCCCATGCTCGCCGCCCTTGATATCGGCGAACTCGACGTGCTCGTTCAGGATTCAGGGCCGCTGGTGTTCGCCGTCAGCGGAGGCGTGGCGCAGGTGCTGCACAACGAGGTGCTGATACTGGCCAACGCGGCCGAACGGCGCGAGAACATCGACGTGCGCCGCGCGGAGTCGGCCAAGGCCCGCGCGGAGGAACGGCTGGCCGTGCCGTCGCAGGACGTGGATCTCGATCGCGCGCGGGCCGCTCTTTTCCGGGCGATAAACAGATTGAAAGTGGCAGGCAAAGCTTGACGCGGCGGGGCTTTCGCGCCGCGCGTGTTGCCGTACAACCGCATGGATGAGGATTCCGACGAAATGAAAGTATATGCGCTGATAATCGCCGGCGGAGTGGGCGCGCGGTTCTGGCCTCGCAGCCGCGAGCGAACGCCGAAACAGCTTCTGGAGATAGTCGGCGAAGGCACGATGATACAGAACACCGTGTATCGGCTCGAGCCCGTCATCCCGCCAGAACAGGTTTACGTCGTAACCAACGCGGTTCAGGCGGCTGAAGTCCGGCGGCAGCTCCCGCGCCTGCCCGAGGAAAACACACTCGTGGAACCGGCGGGCCGCAATACCGCGCCTGCGATTGCGTACGGCGCGGAAGTCCTGCGCCATCGTGCGGGCAACGTGGTCATGGTCGTCCTGCCCGCGGATCATCTCGTGCGCGACGTGGCGACTTTTCAGGACGTCCTGCGACGCGCCATACGCACGGCCGTGCGCACACGCGGCCTCGTCACCATCGGCATAAGGCCCACGAGGCCCGAGACAGGCTACGGCTACATCCAGTACGACGACGGCGCGGGTGATGAAAGCGTGAAGGCCCTCGGCGCCTATCCGGTGAGAACCTTCGCCGAGAAACCCAATATCGCCACTGCGGAAAAATTCCTCGAGAGCGGGGATTTCCTGTGGAACAGCGGCATGTTCATCTTCAAGACATCCGTGGTGCTCAACAATATCGCCGAGTACCTGCCGGATATTTCCGAGGAATTCCACCGGCTTCGCCAGAGCATCGACACGCCGGCCTTCGCGCCGGCTCTGGATGTCGCTTACCGGAGCATGCGCGCAATCTCCATCGATTACGGGGTGATGGAAAAAGCCGGGAACCGCTTCATCCTGCCGGCCGAATTCGGCTGGAACGATCTCGGCAGCTGGGATGAGGCCTACAGAGTTGCGGAAAAAGACGACTCTGAAAACGTGCTGCAGGGGAGGGTGCTGGTCAGGGATGTCCGTGGCTGCCATATCAGCACTACTCGCAAACGCCTCGCGGCGGCCATCGGCATCGAGAATCTGACCATAATCGACACCGACGACGCCCTGCTCGTCTGCGCCCGCGACCGTTCGCAGGAAGTGCGCGATATCGTAGAAGCCCTCAGAAAATCCGGACAGGCCAAGCATCTGTGATGCGCGCCTTCGCAAAATACGGATCAGGAGCGGCTCTCTGCTTCTGCTTGGCCGCCTCCGGCGGGTGTGCGCCCGTTCGCGATACTGCGGTGCTCGATCCCCTGCCTCTGACGGAAATTCCGGTGCTGGAATCTGCCGAAGGGATCGCCTCCTATTACGGCAAACGCTTTCACGGTCGCCGCACCGCGAGCGGGGAACGTTACGACAATAATCGACTCACCGCGGCCCACAGGACCTACCCTTTCGGTTCCTGGCTGCGCGTGACGTCTCACAGGACCGGGAAATCCGTGATCGTGCGCGTGAACGACCGCGGACCCAGGATGAAGTCCCGCCTTCTCGATTTGAGTTACGCTGCTGCCGGCGAACTGGAAATGCTGCGCAGCGGGCTGGCCCGTGTGACCGTGGAGGTGCTGGATTGGGGCGCCGATCCGGTTGCCCAACGGCGCTGAATGCCCGGCGCTTCGAGCGAGGCAGGCCGCGCCGTCAATCCTCCTGCTGACTTGTATTTCACCGACTGAAGCTTCACTTCTCGTGTCCCGATCAACTTACGAGATTCCCTTCCATGTAGATTGCGGCCGGGAGTTCCTTGTTCCGGCCAGGCACACGATCACCATGCTGGGACTCGCCGCAGGCTTCGTTCCGCGATTTTTGCCCGATGACCGCAGCGGGGAGGCGCGCTGCGTCTATTCGCCTTCGACTGCGCGGAAGGACGGGACCGTCGTGCACATTCCGGCCTCGATCCAGGCTCAGGCGTTCCTTTCCGAACGCAGGCGCTTCGAGATCGCCGATGCCCGGCGGCGGGAAATACACGGACGCGAAATCCTGTCGCTTTTCAGAGTTCCATCTGAAAACGGAAGCGGACTCGAGGACGACATCGTGGCCGAGGCTTTCTTTTTTCTCTCGCTGCACGACGAGTGGTCCTCGATCGAGCGCGACGCTTTCGATCGTTTCCCCGCGGCCGCTTCCCTGTTAGGGCGTTTAAACCTGCTGCACAGGCCTGTTGTGGCCGAATACGCGGCGCTTCTCGGTGCCTTGCTTAAAAACGCCGGCTGCGAATTACGCGAAACCGGGAGATACGACGGGCGCGACTGGGCCGTCTGCCTCACTCACGACATAGATTACCTCAGCAAATTCACTCCAGGTTTCGCCTGGAGGGAAGTTTATCGCAAATTGCTCCGGAATGAGGATGGTCTTCCGCTCGGACGACGTCTGGCGCGGTTCGCGAGATATGCGGGAGCATTTGCGGCACGCCGTGATCCCCCTGCCGTTACGTTGCTGCGCATACTCGATGCGGAAAAGAGGTTCGGCAGTAAAGCCACATTCTTTCTCAAGGCCGGCGCAGAGGATAAGAGGGACGAGAGCTACAGCTTGCGCTCACGCGTCGTGCGGAGGGCACTCGCGGAAATCAGTTCGGAAGGACATGAAGCGGCGCTGCATCCGAGTTTCCGTACGCATACCGATGGCCGGATGCTGGCTCGCGAGCTTGCGTTCTTCCGAAGCGCCGCTTCCTTGAAACCGGCGTCGGTCCGCCAGCACTATCTGCGATTTCGGTATCCTGAGACATGGAGAATCCAGGAGAACACGGGATTTACCATCGATTCCACACTCGGTTTCGCGGAGCGGGAGGGCTTCAGAAACGGCTGTGTCCACCCATTCCTGCCCTACGATCGCGAAGCCGGACGCGTACTCGGCGTATGGGAAATGCCGCTGCATGTGATGGACGGCACACTGCGCGACTATCGGCGCTTGAATGCGGAGGAAGCGGCCGCAAGCATTCGAGGACTCGCCGGACAGGCGGCCGAGTACCGCGGGACCTGCTCCATGCTTTTCCATAACCTGATTTACGACAGGGATGAATACCCCGGCTGGCCTGAGGTATTTGAATACTGGGCCGATCCGAGCCGACACGGCGCTTTCTGCGGCGCCTGTCGCGACACGCTCTCGGTCTGGCTCAATTCGCTCGGTATCAATGATACCGCCGAAGTGCGGAAATTGATCCTTGACGGCAAAATGCCCTGACACTCTTGCCTTTTTGCTCGTATCGAGCTATTTTGGCGCAATACAATCAGGAAATTCAGTCCGAAACTTGCAACAGCATCCCACTTCCCGTTGAAACGAAACGCGGCCTTGCTGCGTTATGACAAAAGTGGAGACGCGCTGATGCATGCATCAATCCGTAACCTTTAAGGTTTTCGGTTGTCTACCACACAGGACAAATGGAGAGGAACGTATAGACCGTTGTTGTGAGTGCTTCTTACCCGATGTTTCGATCCACTTTTTACACAACGGAGGCCACATGTTTAACCAACTCACCCAACCAGAGAATCCCCTGCGGGATTTGATCGACGACCAAACATATGCCGAGCTCGAACGGTTGAACCTGTTCAGCGAGAAGGCGATCCGTGATTACAAAATCCGGAGGATATTCAAGGAGATGCGCCAATCCATGAGCGCGGGCGATGCGATCGACGCTATTCGGGAAATGTTTCCTTATCTGCAGTTCGATACGGTTCGCAAAATCGTTTACCAGATCAATAAATAGATCGCTCTCGTACGCCGAAAAGCCCGCCTCACGGCGGGTTTTTCATTTGTGAGTGACCATTTTTCTCCGCGCGACGCAGGATTGACACGCTTCACGGAAATTCATACTATACACTCAAATGGCAGTAAAAATCCGCACTTGTTTCCGCCTGACTTCGCTTCTGCTGCTGTGCGTTGCGCTTCTGCCGCAGCGGCCGGCTTCTGCTCAGCCGGCGCTGCGCATCGACAGCGTGTCGCTGAGCTGGCCCGGAGTCACGCTCTGGTTCGCGGCCCATTGCGGAGGCGCGCGCTTGCACGGTATAGAGGAGTCGAACATCTCCATCTCGGAAAACGGAGTTCCCGTTTCCAACTTCAAACTCGAATGTCCGGCTCCGACCGAGCCCTGCGCCGTCTCCGCGGCCTTGGTTTTCGACGCCAGCGGCAGCATGGCGGGCGCCGCTCTGCGCGCGGCGCAGCGCGCGGGAAAAGGCTTCGTGTCGATGATGGACGGGACGAGGGACGAGGCCTGCGTACTTTCCTTCGATAAAACCGTCACCCTGCGCAGGTCGATGACCACGGATAAAAGGAGTCTGTTCGAGGCTATCGATGGGATCGGCGCGGGCGGCGCCACCGCGTTGTGGGACGGGGCGATAGCCGCGATCGAGCATACTTCTGCCGTTGGCGTGAACCCGTGCAGAGCCGTGATTCTTCTGGCCGACGGCGTGGACAATGCGAGCTCGCTCGGACTGGAAGACGCGGTGCGTCTCGCTGCGGCAGCGCTGATCCGCGTCTTCTGCATCGGCCTCGGCGCCGAGGCGGATAGCGCCGCGCTGTCGGAGCTGGCCAGCAGGAGCGGCGGCGTATTCATCAAAGCCGGGGATCCGCAGGAACTCGAGGATGTATTCTCCAGAATAGCGAGTTTGACCCGCCGGGAATCCCCTGATTGTGCTCTTCGCTATGCGGGTGATTGTATCGAGGGCGGCCCGCGCCTGGCGACACTGCGGCTCCTCGGGCTGTGCGGCGGAGATGCCCTGCAAACCGCGGTCTATACCGCGCCTCCCGGTGAAGGCGGATTCCGGTCGCTGCGTCTGGCTCTGACCGGCGACACCGCGGCCGCCGGCTCGGAAGCCGTCGTGCGCTTCGAAATCCAAGATACACTGCATGCGGAGCGCATGCCCGCCGCCGAACTGCGGTTTCGGTACGACGAAAGGGCTCTTCGATTCCTCGGCGTCGAGCCGTACGGCGGGCTGATGGATCCTGTGGTCGCGGCAAGACTGCCGGCGCCGCCGGGGGTTCTGCGTTTGAGCTTCGGCGACGGCCGCATCGTGTCGGGCGCCGGGACTCTGTTTGCGCTGAAGTTCGCCGCGCTCGAAACTGCCGACACTCTTTGTTCCGAAATAGCTGATGTATCACTGCGTTTCGAGGACGGCTGTCTGCTTCCCGTCCTCGAGACCGGCCGTATTTGTGTGTACCCATGTAATTTTACACCCGGACTGAGACCCTCAGGTGCGGTTGCGCTCTGCCCCGGGGAGGTTCTGGAGTTGCGAACCGATTCGGGTTATGCCGGGTACGAATGGCTGCGCGACGGCGTGCCGATGCCCGCGCGAGGACACATCCTGGCCGTTGGCACGCGGGGCGCGTACCGCGTTCGAGCAACCGACGCCTTCGGCTGTACGGGAGAATCGGCGGTCACAGCCGTCAGCTTCCCGGATCCGGCCACGCTCAAGATAAGCTCCGGAGCGGAAGCGTCGCGCGCGGCGGCCGGCGGAACGGTGGTGGTTCCGCTCAGGATCGAGCCGCCTGTCGAAGCCGACAGGGCTGTGCGGCTCGACCTGCTCATAGGTTTCGATGCCGAGATGCTCGAACTTTTACGCATCGACACATCGGGCACGGCCGGCGGCGGTTGGATCCGCGGAATCCGCGCAGGCGAAGGCCGCGTGGAGCTTGCATTCTCGGGCGCGCCCGCCGTACCGGTATCGTCCCCTTGCGCGCTCGTATTCGGGACGGCCGCGCGGAAGGGCAATTCCGCCGTCACCCTGCTGCGAGTTTCCGCGACCGCGGAAGGCGGATGCGTTTCGGCCGTCGAAACGAGTGATATTCCAGTTTTCATCGACGGTTACTGCGAACCTCTGCTCACGAGCAAATCCGGGCCGAGTGCTCATGTCGCGCCGAATCCGGCCGGGATCGAGGCCTCGGTATACTGCCGCGTGCCCGAGAGCGGACACGTCTTACTCGCCGTGTACGACACCCACGGGCGCAGGGTGGCGCTCCTCAACGATGCCGTCCTGCCTCGGGGCGCGTCGCGCTTTCCGCTCGGCATGCGCGACGCCCCGGCCGGCGCCTATCTGCTGACGCTGTCGGCCGGCGGTAAAACAGCGCTTTCGACTTTCCTGTTCGTGAAATGATCCGTTCAAACATCTCTCTTGTCCGATCCGCATTGTGAACGCCGCGCGCACATCGAACCACACGGCCCTGCATCCCCGGCTCTGGAATCTCTCCGCTGATGACGGCGGTCTGGCCTGGGACGGCGTGCCGCTCGCCGAAATCGCCGAAACCTTCGGCACGCCGGCCTACGTGGCTTCGGCCTCCCGCTTCGACTCCAACGCGACGCGCTGGGCTTCGATCACGGCCGCTGACGGAGTTCCATGCGGAACGCATTTCTCCTATAAAACCTGCCCGGTCCCGGGACTGGTCTCCCGGCTGCTGACTTCCGGCATAGGCATGGAGACAGTCGCCGCGCACGAAATTCGCGCCGTGTCCGCGGCCGGATTTGCGGGACGGGATATCATATTCGGGGGCACGGGACGCGGCATGGAATGCTTCAAGACCGCCCTTCACGCCGGCGTGCGCCTGATAATACTGGACACGCTCGAGGAGGTAGCGGCCTTGTCTGAAGCCGCCACGGAAACGGGGCTTGACGCCGAAATCGGTTTGCGCCTGGCCCTCGGTGTCCGACCGCGGGGAACTTCCCGCCTCAATGTAACCAGCTTGAACACGCATCATTTCGGCATGGAGCTGAACGGTGTCGAGTACAGCGCTGCATTGCGCATGATCGAAGCGGACACGCGTTTGCGTCTGACCGCGGTGCATTCACATGTCGGCACTGGATTGCGCGACATGAGAGCATTCCGGAAAAACTTCCTGCTGCTGGCGGACGTCTTCGAAAATCTCTCGAAGAGAGGATTTCCGATGAAGTATATCAATGTCGGCGGCGGTCTGGCCGCGCCGACGGTGCGTGAATTCACGCCTCTGGAAATCGCCCGCTACGCTTATACGGGCAGGCTGCCGGCCCCGCCCGAATTTCCCGAAGAAGACATATACCGCTCGTATGCCGCGGCTCTGTCCTCCGTCTGGAAAGCGCGTTTCGACGGGGCGCTCGAACCTCCGCTGCTGCTGATGGAGCCCGGCAGGACTTTAAGCAGCGACGCCGTGCTTCTCCTGCTCCGGGTGTCGCATATCCGTGAACGCGGCGCGCGCCGCATCGCGGTTACCGACGGAGGCGCCATGTCCACCGGCATGTCCGTGCTCGGGGAATACCACGAGTTGTTCCGAGTGCGGGATCCGCTCCGCCCGAGAACGCTTCGCTATGATCTCGTGGGCCGGGTGCCCACGCCGCTGGATATCGTCTGCAAGGGGAAATCCCTCCCCGAACTTCGGCCCGGCGATCTCGTCGCGGTGATGGATGCCGGCGCCTACATGATGCCGACCGCCACCAGCTTCGCATCATTGAAACCGCCGGTGATTCTCGTGGAAAATGGAAAGGCGTTCTGCATCGTGAGACGCGAAAACGAAGACGATGCGACTCTAAGGGGGGAGGCGGATGACTGATTCTCAAAGGTACGTGATGACCGTGGAGTACGACGGCACGGATTTCGTCGGATGGCAGATACAGCCGAACGGCCGCACCGTGCAGGAAATCCTCGAAACCGCGCTGGCGGATCTCTTCGGAGCGCGGGCGAGGGTGACCGGCGCCGGCCGCACCGATTCGGGGGTGCATGCGAAGGGACAGGTCGCGCATTTCGATGCTTCCACGAAACTCGAAGCGCGTGTTATCATGGCGGCGCTCAACGCCCGTCTGCCTGATGACGTCACGATCCGCTTGCTTGCGCAGGCCGAACCGGATTTCCATGCCCGCTTTTCCGCTTCGTCGAGAGCGTACGAATACATCATAAGCACGGAGCGAAGCCCGTTGCGGCGCGGATACTCCTGGCATGTGAAAGGGAAATTGGATCATGCGAGCATTGCCGGCACGGCGGCCCGACTCGCGGGCGCCCGGGACTTCATCGCTTTCTCGCTCGCGGGCGACGACGACACGCATCGATACTGCCATGTGTTCGAAGCCGCATGGCTGGTCGCGGGAAGCGAGGCGCGCTTCAGCATCAGGGCCAATCGATTCCTTCGCGGCATGGTGAGGGCTCTTGTGGGAGGACTTGTGCAAGTCGGCAGAGGACGTCTGTCGACGGACGCCTTCTTTGAAATTCTGGAGAGCAGGGACCGCGGGCGAATGCCCATGACAGCGCCGCCGCAGGGACTTTTTCTTGTTGACGTTCGATACGACGCGGACGAGTTCGCCCGTATGAAGGTCCTAATGGCTGAATTGCGCCGGTTGCATGAAACCGGACTGTCAATCGAACCCGCCGAATCCGGAACCGCGCAACGGCCGTTCGAAGCGCCGGAAAACAAAACAGTACAATCAACGGAAAGAAGATGATGCGCCTAATTCTATCAGTGCAGCTTTTCCTTGCGTGCTCGTCAGCGTCCGTCCTCGCCCAGAACAGCATCGTGGAAAACAGACAGGCGACGCCGCCTTTCGACGCGAGCGAACGACTTGAGCCCCCTAAGCTCGCTTTTTTCGTCATCGGCGCCTGGGGCTGCGGAGGCGCCAAACAGAGCGCGACCGCAAATGCCATGCTGAAGGGCTTCGCTGAAGGAAATTCCGCCGCAGTGCTTACCACGGGCGACAATTTCCTCGACGGCGGCGTTTCAGCGGTCGACGATCCTCAGTGGAATGCCAAGTACGCTGAGATGTTTCCTTTTTCGGATTTTCCCGCGCCGTTTTACCCCGTGCTCGGCATGGCCGATTACTCCGGGGATCCCGGCGCGCAGGTGAAGTACTCTTACAAGCCGCCCAAGACCGGGGCGCCGCCATGGCGAATGCCGGCGAAATACTGGTCCGAAGTGTTCACCGCGGCCGAGGGAACTTTCAGCGTGCGCGTGACAGGGCTGGACACTCCTTCATTGGTTTCGGGCAAGCCCGGGGAGAGAGACGCTCAACTCCACTGGCTCGACTCGGTTCTCGTGTCGGCCGAAGAGGATTGGAGCATTGTCGTGGGGCACCATCCGATCTATTCCAACGGCCGCGGAGGAAACACGCTGAGCATGATGCTGCATGTGAAGCCGCTGCTGGAGAAGCGCGGTGTGAACGCCTATGTGGCGGGGAGGGACAATGACCTTCAACTGCTGGCCCCGCTTCGTGGAGTTCGTTACGCGGTGAGCGCGGCGTTCTGCCGTACGAGCGACACGCGCTGGGCCGGAAACACTCTCTTCGCGGACGCGAGATTCGGCTTCATCCGCATGGAGATGAACAAGACTGATATGCTGATGCAATTCATCGCATCGGACGGCAGCGTAATGTATTCGCTCCGCAGCCCGAAGTAAACCGCGCCCCTTGCCAGGTTTTGACGTATGCGCGCGACGGCACGGGAGAGATCCCGTCGAAGCGCCCTTGACATTGTCCTTAAATCCTTTATATTCAAGGTTGGAGTATGTGACAATGATCTTTTTCAAGGACGGAAGGAAGCAGCGCGCGGCAACCGGCGCAGCCGAGATTCAGGGCATGCCGTTGCGCCACAGGGAGATGCGCGATGCTCTCCTGACCGTCTGCGAGAACACGCTCAAATCCGTGGACACGGATCTGATCAAGCGCGCTTTTCACACCGCCCGCGAGGCGCACGAAGGACAGTTCAGGGCCAACGGCGACGAGTATCTGACTCATCCCCACGCCGTGGCCATGATAGTGGCGCAGGAGATTCCGGTCGATGACGTCACTGTAGCGGCGGCCCTGCTTCACGATGTGATCGAGGACTGTGAAAGCTGCACTTATGAGAATATACAGGCGCAGTACGGGAGCACGATCGCCGACATCGTGGACGGCGCCACGAAGATCTCGAACATTCTGCAGAGCAGGGACGTAACCCAGGCGGAAAACTACCGCAAACTGCTCGTCTCCATGCTGAACGACGTCCGTGTGATACTGGTGAAGTTCGCCGACCGGCTGCACAACATGCGGACGCTGGAATATGTCCCTGAAGAGAAGAAGCGGCGCATAGCCAAGGAAACCCTGGATATTTACGCGCCGCTCGCGCATAGATTCGGACTTGCGCGACTTAAATGGGAGTTCGAGGATCTCGCGTTCAAGTATCTTCTTCCGGACGACTACGGAAAGCTCAGGGAGCAGATCTCATCGAAGCGCCGCGAGAGGGAGGATTACATAACGCGCTTCGCCAGGCCGATAAAAGCCGAACTCGTCAGAAACGAGTTGACGGCGGAGGTGAGCGGGCGCCCGAAGCATCTGTGGAGCATCTACAACAAGATGGTCCAGCACAACAAGAACATAGACGAGATATACGATCTCTTCGCCGTGCGGATTATCCTAGACTCGGAGGAGGAAAAGAACTGTTATCTCGCCTATGCCATCGTGTGCGAGTTGTACACGCCCATACCGGAGAGATACAAGAACTTCATCGCCCTCCCCAAGCAGAACGGATACAAATCCATACATACCACCGTCCTCGGTCCCGAGGGCAGGATGGTCGAAGTGCAGATCCGCACGCGCCAGATGCACGAAATCGCCGAGAAGGGCATCGCCGCGCATTGGGCCTATAAGGAAAGCGTGCGCTACAAGCAGAGCGCCTTCGAAAACTGGGCGTTATGGGTGCGAGAGATACTCGAGGCTCCGGTCGCCTCCGGCGGCGCGGAAGAGGGAGCGAAACAGCTGATAGACACCTTCAAGAGCACTCTGTATCAGGATGAAATCGTAATCTTCACTCCGAAAGGGGAACTGATCGTGCTGCCAACGGGGTCCACTGCTGTGGATTTCGCCTTCGCCATTCACTCGGAAGTCGGACTTCACTGTATCGGCGCGAAAGTCAACGGGCGCATCGTGCCGCTAAACCGCACCCTGCGCAGCGGCGATCAGGTGGAGATCATCACTTCACGCAACCAGTACTTGAGCCCGGACTGGGAGCAGGCGGTTGTGACGAACAGGGCCAGGAACGCCATACGCCGTTTCGTCGGCGAGCAGACCAAGCTCCGCCTGCACCGGGGTAGAGAACAGTGGGAGAGGAAAACGAAGCGTCTGAAACGGCTGGTGCGCGATGAAGATCTGCAGCGCGTGGCCGCCCGGCTGGGCTTCGCGGGTGTCTCCAAAATGTTTGTCGCTCTGGGAGCGGATGAAATAACCGTCGACGACATATTGCATCTGCTCGACGAACCGAAATCCGCCGCCTCGGAACAGCCCCTCCCTCCGGCGCGTGACCAGAGCGAAGTGTTCAGGGAATTCGCCCGCATCGCAAGGAGCGAACAAGGCATCTTGATCGACGGCGAATCCGGGGATGTGCAGCACGATTTCGCGCGCTGCTGCAGTCCGCTGCCCGGAGACGACATAATCGGCTTCGTCACGCAGGGAAGCGGCATCAAGATACACCGCCGCAACTGCCGCAACATACAGCGCCTGCTCGGCGACATATCCGAGGCGTCGGAATCCATGCGCTCGCGCCTCATCGAGGTGGCATGGCCGCGAACCCCCGCCGGCGAGTACCTCGGAGGCATCAGGATGGAAGGCGAAGACCGCCCGGGGGTCCTGAACGAAATCGCCCTCGCGATATCGAATTACGAAAACACCAACATAAGAAGCGTCAACATCGAGGCGAAGCCGGGCACGTCCGTTTTCTCCGGTTCCGTACTCATGACAGTCCGCGATCTCGAGCATCTCGAGCGGTTGATCGAACGCGTTCGCAAAGTGCGCGGCGTGACAGCGGCCGAGCGGTATGTCGACGTCGAATAACGATTCAATGCAGGAGCAAAGAATGAAAGACAAAGTTCCCACCCTGACCCGCAAGGACATCGCCAAGCGCGTCTCCGAAGCCCACGCCATCAAAATTCAGGACGCCGACGTGTGGGTTGAAGGCGTTCTGCGAGCAGTGCGAGAACTTCTGATGACGGCCGATCCCGAGGTCCGCCTCGAGGTCCGGGATTTCGGCGTCTTCGAAGTGAAATTGACCAAGGCCAAACCGCGGGCGCGCAATCCCAAGACGGGCGACAAGGTGTATGTGCCTCCGCGGCGCAAGACGCATTTCAAGCCGAGCAAGCTGCTCAAGTCCTTCCTCACCCAGGCGCTCAGTCCCGAAGCCGAAGCCCGGCTCTACGGACGAAAGCAGGAGGAGCCGAACGTCTATCCTACATCCCATACGCCCGAAGATTACTTGGCGCGCTGAGACGAGCCGCGCAGGCGCCGGCGCCGTCCGGGCATCCCTTTTGCCGCCCGACAAGCGTGTGTTTCCGTTTCGAGCGGCCCCTGCCCGGAGAGCGCGGAACCACGAATCTCATCAATGAGCTTGAGAACGATACTGGCGGTTGATTACGGCGCCGTGCGGATCGGACTGGCGGTGAGCGATCCGAGCGGAGTCGTCGCGACGGGCGCGGGGGTCTTTGCCAACGGCGCCGACGCTCTGGCGGCCATACGGCGGCTGATCGAGGAGAGAGGCGTCGCCGGAATCATCGTCGGCCTGCCGCTCACCCTGCAAGGCGGAGTCGGAGACGCCGCCGTCCGCGCCCTGGCTTTCGCGGACGAGTTGCGCGCCATGACCGGCCTGCCGGTGGAGACCCGCGACGAACGTTTCACATCCGTGATCGCGGAAAAGACTATCCGTGAATTGGGAGTCGGAAAAAAGCAAAGACGCCGCAAGGACAAGGTCGACGAAATGGCCGCTGTTCTGATTCTGCAGGAATATCTACGGAGCGCGTCGATGCAGGGGTGGAGTCAATGAAACGAATTCCTCCGTGCCGGCCAATCCGGCGGACGAGTTTCGATGGATCCGCTGCGGCATTCGCGCTTCTCGATGGTTTCCGCAGGCGAGGCATGATGCGACATGGTTCCGCATCCTGCGCCTCGCATCCGAGCGACAAGAGCTTCGAACAACGACGGAACGGCTGAAGCATCATGACCGAGCGCCCCTCAACCTCCGGAACACTCGTTTCCCGCTGCGTACCCCGCCTGCTCGTCCTCATGCTCTGCTTGACGGCCGGCCGGGCCGGGGCGCAGAGGATTTTCTTCACGGAGCACTGCGATTCCGCCGATTTCAGGGCGAGAGGATGGTATGACAACGATCGTCTGGTCGTCACTGATGCCGAGCACATACACGGCAGCGCCGGCTCGCTGGAGTTCCGCTTCCTGAAAGGCGGGACCACTCCAGTATCCGGCGGCAGTATGCGCCGGCTGTTCCCCGAAACCGATTCCGTCTACCTGAGTTATTGGGTCAAGTACAGCGCAGACTGGACTGGCTCGGACCGGCCGTACCATCCGCACGAGTTTCATTTCATCACAAACGCGGACGACCGTTACATCGGACCCGCCGCGACGCATCTGACCGCGTACATCGAGCAGAACGAAGGCCGTCCTCTGCTTGCGATACAGGATGCTCTGAACATCGATGCGGCGAGAATCAATCAGGACCTGGCTCTTGTCACAGAACAGCGCGCGGTGGCCGGTTGCAACGGCACGTCGGATCGCTATCCCGCCGGAGACTGCTACCGCGCCGGTGACGGTTATCGCAACGGCAAGGCGTGGAAAGCCGAGCGCGGGTGTTTCACCGACACGCCCGGCCGCTACTATAAGAACGAGTGGCACTTCGTCGAAGCATTCTTCAAACTGAACGGCATTGCCGGCGGGAAGGGTATTGCCGACGGAATCGCGCGTTACTGGTTCGACGGCGAGCTTATGATAGACGCTCCCGGCGTCATGCTCCGCACGGCCGAGCATCCGGGCATGGGCTTCAATCAGTTCCTGATAGCGCCCTACATAGGCGACGGATCGCCCGTGGAACAGACCATGTGGGTGGATGAGATCACGGTGGCGGATTCGAGACCTGTCAGCGCGGCGGGCGCGGATCCGGATGCGCGGGACATGCCGCAGCTCGGCCGCAACTATCCGAATCCTTTCGCGCATGAAACCATCATTCCGTTCCGGATGCCTGTGTCCGGCAGGGTGCGGTTGGAAATCCGCGACCAGCTCGGCAGAATCGTCGCCACTCTTGTCGATGAGTTCCGGATAGAGGGCGCTCACAGCGCAGCGTTCGATCCCGCGGCGGCGGGATTGCCTCTGCCGCCGGGTGTGTATTTCTACCGTCTTCTGACGCCGCCGGGCTGCGTCACACGGCTGATGATGCGCCGCCCCTGAGCCGCGGCGCAGCTCGAGTTCCACACGGCGATTCAGGAGAAGATCGATCGCACGAATTATTCCGCGCATGGATTTTTCGAGTCCCATACAAGCGTGATCAATAACATTTCAGCAACAAACCCTACAGCAGCAATGTCAGCACCCGAACAATTCGAATACCGCGCGGAGATGAAGCAATTGCTTCACCTCATCGTGCACTCGCTTTACACTCATCCGGAGATCTTCCTTCGGGAGCTCATTTCCAACGCCTCCGACGCCCTCAACAAGGCGCGTTTCATGCAGGTGACCAACCTGCCAGTGCATGAACCGGATGCCGAGCTGCGAATCGCCATCGAGCTCGACGAGAAGCGCAATACCTTCTCGATAGAGGACACCGGAATTGGAATGAGCAGGGACGAACTCATCGATCGCATCGGCACCGTGGCCGCCTCGGGCACTCTGGACTTCATCGACGCGATGCGCGCGGAGAAGTCCTCCCTTGACGGCGATCTGATCGGAAAGTTCGGCGTGGGCTTCTATTCGGTGTTCATGGTGGCCGACGAGGTGACGATTGAAACCAGACACGCCGATCCGGATTCTAAGGGGTACAGGTGGAAGTCGTCGGGGGAAGGATCCTATACGATCGAGGAGATCGAGCGCGTGCACCGCGGCACGCGCATCTATTTCACGCTGAAGCAGGAGGCGAAGGAATTCGCGCAGGCCTGGCGCGTGAAAGACATCATACGCAAGTACTCGAACTTCGTCGATTTCCCGATCGCCGTCTCGGGCGAGCGTGTGAATTCGCTCACAGCGCTCTGGCGAAGGAGCAAGGACTCGGTGACGCAGGAGGAACTCGGCGAATTCTACAAGTTCATCACCGGCGACCCCCAGTCGCCGCTCGGGCATCTTCACCTGAACCTCGAAGGGAAGGTGAGCTTCCGCGCCCTGCTGTTCATCCCCGCGGCCGCGCCGTTCCGCCTGCATGATCTGCGCGAACAGCGCTCGCTGCATCTTTACAGCAACAGGGTGCTGATCACGGACGACTGCAAGGATCTCCTGCCGGAGTACCTGCTCTTTCTCAAGGGGGTCGTCGATACGGAGGATCTCCCCCTGAACGTGTCGCGCGAGGCCGCGCAATCGAGTCCCGTTATGGCGAAAATACGGGAAGCCCTCACCGGCCGGACGCTGTCGATGCTGGAGGAATGGGCGGCGAAGGACGGGGAGAAGTACGACAAGTTCTTTTCGGCCTTCGGGATGCTGTTCAAGGCGGGTGTCGCCACGGACTTCGCGCACAGGGACCGCATCATCGAGTTATTGCGCTTCCCTTCCACCAAATGCGAGGACGGAAAGACCGTTTCCCTGAAGGAATACTCGGCCCGCATGAAACCGGAATCCGCTTCCGTCTACTATGCGGCGGGAGAGCGGGCCGAAACCATCGCGCTCGATCCCAAGCTGGAATATTTCAGGAAAAACGACATCGAGGTGCTGTTATTCGCCGATCCGATGGACGCGTTCATCGCGCCCATGATCGGGGATTACGCGGGAAAGAAACTTGTCTCCATAGCGCAGGCCGATATCGACATTCCCGCGCCTGAAGAGACGAAGGAGGAGATTCCGCGGGAGAGCGCCGGCAAACTGCTCGCGCTCTTCAGGGAGACGCTCGGCGACCGGATCGAGGACGTGAGGGAGTCGAAGCGCCTGGTGGATTCCGCCGCCACGCTCGTCGCCGCGGCCGGCGCAATGGATGCCCACGTGGAGCGGATGATGAAGGCGCTGGACAGGGATTTCGAGGCATCGAAGCGCATTCTGGAAGTGAATCTCGCGCATCCGCTTCTGCGGAATATGTCCGGGTTGGCGGAGTCCGGGGCGGACGAGGAACTGCTCCGGGACTGCGTATTGCAGCTCTACGAGGGGGCGTTGCTTCAAGATCATGCGCTGGAAACACCGGTTGAGTTCGTGCGGCGCATGACTGCCTTCATGGAGCGCGCGACGCGGGGGCGGGAGTGAGGAGGGATTTCGCGCTGAGACGCCGGGACGCCGGGATGGGAAGCGGGTTGCATACATTTTTCCGGCGGTTGTTCCCGAATGATGAACGCTTTAAACAGATATGCTCGTGGTATTAATATGAAAAAACGGTGCGAATGGTGCGGCAGCGATCCGGTATACGTCTCATATCACGACGAGGAATGGGGCGTTCCCGTTCACAACGATGACCGCTTGTTCGAATATCTCGTGCTGGGCGGCGCGCAGGCAGGATTGAGCTGGCTCACCATTTTAAAGAAACGCGACAACTACAGGAAGGCGTTTCACGACTTCGATTTCCGCCGCATCGCCGGGTACACGAAACGCGATGTCGATCGTCTTCTGGCCGATCCGGGCATCATCCGGAACCGCCTGAAAGTGGAATCGGCCGTTCACAATGCCCGCGCAGCCCTGAAAATAGTGGAGGAATTCGGATCGCTCGACGCTTTCTTCTGGGGATTCGCGGGCGGCGCCCCGCGGCAAAACGACTGGACCTGCATGTCCGAGCTTCCGGCGCGCACCGCGGAATCCGATGCGCTGAGCGCGGAACTGAAAAAACGCGGTTTCAAATTCGCCGGCTCCACCATCTGCTACGCTTTCATGCAGGCGGTCGGCATGGTCAACGATCACACGGTGGACTGCTTCAGGCACAGCCGGCTAAAGAGGCGCCGCTGTCGTTAGCATTCCTCCGCGCCGCCGCGTCTTCGCCTCGCCTGCCTCTCAACTTTTATCCGTCTTGCCCTCCCGGCTGACCATCCAACCGATCCCGTACCTGTCGGTGAACATGCCGAAATAAGCTCCCCAGAAACTTCGAGCCAGAGGCATTATCACGTGTCCGCCGGCGGAGAGACCGTTGAACAGACGCTCCGCCTCTTCAATGTTGTCGGTATTTATCGAGATGGCGAAGTTGTTGCCCGGCTTGTATTCCGGCGCCCATTCCCCGCCGGTGTCGCTGCCCATGAGCGTGGTTTCAGCGCTGATCGGCAGTGAAATATGCATGATTTTTTCCCTCATTTCCTCGGGCAGCGGCGGCATGCCTTCCTGCGGGGGCATATCCTTGAAACGCCCGACATACGGAAATTCACCGCCGAAAACGGATCTATAGAACTCGAACGCTTCCTCGCAGTTTCCGGGGAAATTCAGGTATACGTTCACGGTTGTCATTATCGGCTCCTATGTTAGTTCATTATCACCAATCCGAGCACGCGCGCTTCGGAAACGCTTGTTCCTGAACACGCCAAGGCGCGGGCGTCCGATGCATTATACATGCGGCAAGCGATTCAGGCAAGCGTCCCCGCGCCTACCAGCACGGTCACTCGCGCAAACTCGCATCCGTCCTCGTAACGGTTTGCACAAGTCATTCGTCGACTCGCACTGTTTTTCCGCCCCTTGCAGCGTGCTTCGTGACGCCTTGCACTGGTACTCGTGACAACCTGCAGTAGCCCTCGTGAAGGCTTGTACTGTCACTCGCGCAACCTTCACGGTACTTTGTGCGAGTTGAAAAGCGTTAGATGTTCACCTGCAGTAGTCCTCGTGACGGCTTGTACCGTCACTCGCGCAACCTTCACGGAACTTTGTGCAAGCTGAAGAGCGCTCGATGTTCACCTGCAGTTGTCCTCGTGACGGCTTGTACCGTCACTCGCGCAAC
>CAYLZD010000017.1:0-1293 GCA_964388275.1 uncultured Chromatiales bacterium | reverse complement strand
CTCGATGTTCACCTGCAGTTGTCCTCGTGACGGCTTGTACCGTCACTCGCGCAACTTCGCTGCCACCGTCATTTAGCGACAGCAACATCGAGTTTGACGTCGGCAAGCGACAATTTGCCGGGTCCTGTGACTTCGCTCGGCTTACGGCCTCACTTCGTCACAGGAAATCATCGTCGGAGACTTCAACAAAAAGAAGCCGCTGTGGAAGAATTCTTGGCATACAAGCTGAAGGAAAGACCCTGATGGGGTAAATTTTCGGTTACTGTGTTCATCTGATACCCGTTCCTGCCGCGCTCGCCGCTCACTACCAGCAACTACTCGATCCTTTCCAACCGTGGAAGATGACCGGGATTGATCTCGATATTCCGCAAATACGGCTCAATATCGCGCTGAAACGGCCGCAGGGGCGGAAGGCGTCGTACCCGGGATGTTTTAAATCCGCGAGCTGACAGATCATCTCCCGCAGAGGACTTGGCGTCATCTTGAGGCCATGAAGATCAAACCTACTTCCGTCACTGTGTTACAGATGCGTTCACCGAGGGAAAGAATTTAATAATCAGCGAAATCAAATAAGCCGCGCTTGGATTCCCGAATATCGATAACTTTCGCATCGCCATCCTTTTTTACTGCGACACTATGGTTTGCATGCTCATTCGGCGGCTCCTGTTCGATGCGATACTCGATTATCCTAAATCTACGCCAAAGGTCAGAAAACACCTCTACTACCCCCTCGATTCGGCGAAAAACCAAAATTTCTGGGTAGCCCTTAACGATGGCTACGGAGTGTTGCAATCAATATAAGATGGATCGTTGACATTCGGAAGTAAATCAGGGCCAGGATCAACAGGATGGTTGCATGTCATTTCAATAAAAGTAAAGCTTGCAGAAGGTAAATATTTACAAATTTGGAGCGTCACTTTAACATAATTAAGTATCCAATCATATTGACCGGGCTCGGGCTCTATCAATATCCTGTAGCTATCCTTGAATACGTGTGGTCTGCAATAACAATGCCATAATGGCGTTTCCATGCCGAAGCCCATACTTGCAATAAATGCTAAAGCCGCATATTGCTTTGCCAATACTATACCTATTGCGGCGATAGGCGCCTTGAAGAGTATTACTTCGCCGGTTGTTGCTTCACACTGTGATGAAGGGCATATATATAGAAAACGATTTTCAATATTCATTTTTTCGTCCGGCGTAAAATCGGCGTAAACCCGAAATGGCGAAATAATAATATAAATAAATGCAAATATAGATATGTAAACCTTATAATATGCCTCAATGTTA
>CAYLZD010000016.1:0-83565 GCA_964388275.1 uncultured Chromatiales bacterium | reverse complement strand
ACCGCAATTCGCAGGGCTTACGCCTTGCGTTGTGTTATGCCGCCCCTTCGGGGCTGACTTCATTCATCATTCCGCATTCATCATTCCACACGCCGGTATCCGGATTTCTATACGCGTGCCGCGCCCCGGCGCGGTGTCGATGTCCATCATGCCGTTCAGCATGCCCACCCGTTCGCGCATGCTTCTAAGACCGAGACCCGCCGGAGCTCCGCCGGAAGCGATAGCGTCCGCATCGAAACCACGGCCGTTGTCGGCGACTGTGAGATGAACCGCGGCTTCCTCCCGTGACGCCTTGAGCGACGCTTCCGACGCTTCCGCATGTTTGAGTATGTTGTTCACGCTTTCCTGAATCAGCCGGAAGAGAATGATCTCGTCGTTCTTGGACAGCAGCCCGTCAATTTCACCTATTTCGACTTCCAGATGCAGCGCTGAAGACTGCGACACCGTGCGCAGCGTGCCGCGAAGCGTCTCGGACAACCCCACCTGGTCGATCTGATAGGGACGCAAGGCCCGGGAAATCTGGCGCACATCGGTCAATGCGGAGGCCGCCATGCTCATGACCTCGTCAAGGTGAGTCCTCGCGGTCGCCGTATCCCCATCCGCCTTTTTGGCGAGCATGGCGTGGTTCTTTATCACTATGAGTTCCTGGCTCAACCCGTCGTGCAGCTCCGCAGAGATGCGTTTGCGCTCCTCTTCCTGCAACTCCATCAGCCGTCTCGAGAATTCCTGCTGCGCCTGCTTCTCCCGCTTCTCCGTTTCGGCCGCGAGCGCCAGTGACTGTGCTTCGGCGGCCCTCGCCTTGTACTCGGCCGCTTCGGCGCGCAGCGATGCTTCGCGTTTGAGTCCGCGCAGGCGCTTGTAACCGAAAAACGAGGCGACCGCCAGCAGGACAAGTCCTCCGAGGATGGAATTTCTCAGCAGTTGTTCCCGTTCCAGGTTGCTGCGCTGCAGTTGATTTTCCCTCGCGAGCAGTGCCGCCTGCCTCGAACGGTTGCGGGCGATCTGTTTCTGCAGTTCGAGTCCGGTCCGGGCGCGCTCGGCGACCGAACGCTGCAGATCGCGCTCCTTTGCGAGCAAGGCCAGTCTCTGAGACTGCTGCGAGAGTTCGAGAACACGCCGGGCCAGCTCGGCCTCCTTCAGTTTCCTATCCGCCTGAAGCAGGCGTAAATCCTTCTCCCTTTTATCCGCCTCGTATTTCGCGAGCAAGTCAAGCACGTACTTGGAGCTTTTCTCGCTGTATATGCTGTCGCGCAGGGCGGCAGCGGCACGATGATACGCGAGCGCGGAGGCGTAATGACCCATGTACTCCTCGAGGCCCGCGAGTAGGGAAAGCGCTTCCTGCTCGTAAGCTCGGTCATTGACGGCGCGGGCCGCCTCCACTGCTTTTTCTGCGTGTTGGACGGCGTCCGCGTAGTTCTCCGCTCCGGCATACAGCTTTGCGAGGTTCTGGTTGATTATGCTGCAAATCCTTGTCTGTCCGCTCGCTTCGGCTACTCTCAACGCCTCTTCGAGTTTTTTATAAGCCCCGGTTGCGTTGCCGATGTCCATATCAAGTTTGCCGAGTTGATTGAGTGCGCCCGCGAGGATCTCAGGATCATCCACCACTCCGGCCGTTTCCATTGCCCGTGTCAGCGTTCTGCGTGCGGATTCCTTGTCCTGGAATTTCAACGCCACGAGACCGAGATGGTACAAAGCTTTCAGGGCGCCGCGCGTGTTCCCGTCTTCATTGAACAAGTCCAGCGCTCTTTGAAAGTACAAGTAGGATATCGAATCATCTCGAACACAATTTGCGAGGTTAATGTACGATGTGGCCATATCGCCTTTGTTCCCGAATCCTTCGTATATGCGAAGCGCTCTTTCGAAGACGGCGGCAGCGGAATCGAAAATCCCCTGATCATGGTATGAAACGCCTGAATTGCTCAATGCGTGCGCAACCCTGTCCAAGCGGCCGACGGACTCGTACATTTCCGCGGCACTTTTATATTCGGCTGCAGCCCGGCTATGCTCTCCCCGCATAGAATTAATAATACCGAGGAAGTTGTGCGAATTACCGAGTCCCAGGGCCCAATGCAATTCTTCGTATATGGCTAATCCGCGCTTGACGTAGTATTCCGCGCTGTCGAGCCGCCGTCTGTCTATGTGGTACTTGCCTATTCCCAAACATGAGGCCGCTATGGCTCTGCGATTGCCGATTTTTTCAGCGAGTCTCAACGCGGCCTGAAGGTATGAAAGTGCCGTCTCCGAGTCGTTATCCAAAAAGTACTGCGAAAGCGATATCAGGGCTCTCATATGCGTCGTGTCGCTCTCCGGCGTCGTCCGGATTATACGCCGCAGATCGTCGGGGCTTTGCTGCTGCGCTGCGAGGGGCATTGCCACGGCAGCCAGGAGGAAGAGGAGTTGTGTGAGGAAGCGGGGCATCGGGGCTTTGGACGTTAGACGTTGCACGTTGCACGTTGCACGTTGAACGTGTGTCGGTGCAGAACGCGCGACAAATATGAGACGATTCCCCGTTCCCCACCTGCGCTCCGCTTCCACCTGCGTTCCACGTTGTGGAACCGCGGTGGACAGGTCGCGGAGCTTCGGTGGGCAGGCCCGTGTCCCGCTCCCCGTAATCCGGAAGAACGCGCTATGATAATCCGCTCATTCATTATTCATCATTCCACCTGCTGGTATCCGGATTTCTATGCGCGTGCCGAGCCCCGGCGCGGTATCGAACACGAACTCCCCGCCCAGCATGCGCACTCGCTCGCGCATGCTGCGCAGGCCCAGACCACCCGTGGAGTTTTGGGCGACCGGGGTTGACGGATCGAAACCTCTGCCGTTGTCGCTCACCGTCAGCAGTATGGTTTCATTTTCACATACGGCACGGATGCGGGCCTCCGTCGCATCAGCGTGCCTCAATATGTTGTTCACGCTTTCCTGCACAAGCCGGAACAGTATGATCTCATCCTGTATGGATAGAAGGTTGTCAATGTCGCCGATCTCTGCCTCTATCTGCAGCGGCGAGGACTCTATCACCTTGCGCAGCGTCCCTCGGAGGGTCTCGGAAAGCCCAACCTGATCGATCTGGTAGGGATGCAGGGCCCGGGAAATCTGGCGCACGTCGGTCAACGCCGAGGCCGCCATGCTCATGACCTCATCTATGTGGGCACTCGCGGCCTTTTTGTCCCCGTTCGCTTTTATAGCAAGCATGGCATGGTTCTTTATCACTATGAGTTCCTGGCTCAACCCGTCGTGCAGCTCCGCAGAGATGCGTTTGCGCTCCTCTTCCTGCAACTCCATCAGCCGTCTCGAGAATTCCTGCTGCGCCTGCTTCTCCCGCTTCTCCGTTTCGGCCGCGAGCGCCAGTGACTGTGCTTCGGCGGCCCTCGCCTTGTACTCGGCCGCTTCGGCGCGCAGAGAGGCCTCGCGTTTGAGTCCGCGCAGGCGCTTGTAAACGAAAAACGCGGCGACCGCCAGCAGGACAAGTCCTCCGAGTATGGAATTTCTCAGCAGTTGTTCCCGTTCCAGGTTGCTGCGCTGCAGTTGATTCTCCCTTGCGAACAGAGCCGCCTGCCGAGAACGGCTGCGGGCGATCTGCTTCTGCAGTTCGAGTCCTGTCCGGGCGCGCTCGGCGACCGAACGCTCCAGATCGCGCTCCTTTGCGAGCAAGGCCAGTCTCTGAGACTGCTGCGAGAGTTCGAGAACACGCCGGGCCAGCTCGGCCTCCTTCAGTTTCCTATCCGCCTGAAGCAGGCGTAAATCCTTCTCCCTTTTATCCGCCTCGTATTTCGCGAGCAAGTCAAGCACGTACTTGGAGCTTTTCTCGCTGTATATGCTGTCGCGCAGGGCGGCAGCGGCACGATGATGCGCGAGCGCGGAGGCGTAATAACCCATGTACTCCTCGAGTCTTGAAAGAAGGGAAAGCGCTTCCTGCTCGTAAGCGCGGTCATTTACAGCGCGGGCCGCCTCCACTGCTTTTTCTGCGTGTTGGACGGCGTCCGCGAAGTTCTTGGCTCCGGCATACAGATTTGCGAGGTTAAAATTGATTACGCTGGAAATCCGCATTTGTCCGGTCGCCTTGGCTATTCTCAACGCCTCTTCAAATTGTCTGGCAGCCGCGGCTCCATCGCCGATTTCCATGTCAAGTTTGCCGAGTTGATTGAGCGAGCCCGCGAGGATCTCAGGATCATCCACCCCTCCGGCCGTTTCCATTGCTTGTGTCAGCGTTCTGCGCGCGTATCCCTTGTCCTCGAATTTCGACGCTTTGAGACCGAGATTGTACAAAGCTTTCAAGGCGCCGCGCGTGTCCCCGTCTTCATTGTACAATTCCAGCGCTCTTTTATTGTATGCGAAGCTTATTGAATCATTTCGAACGCAATTTGAGAGGTTCATGTACGATGCGGCCATATAGCCCTTGTTCCCGAATCCTTCGTATATGCGAAGCGCTCTTTCGAAGACGGCGGCAGCGGAATCGATAATCCCCTGATCATGGTACGAAATGCCTGAATTGCTCAAGGCGTGCGCAACCCCTTCCAAGTTGCCGACGGATTCATACATTTCCGCGGCACTCTTATATTCCACCGCCGCCCGGTTATGTTCTCCCCGCAGAGAATGAACGATGCCGAGAAAGTTATGCGAATTACCGAGTCCCAAGGCCCAGTGCAATTCTTCGTAAAAGGCAAGTCCGCGCTTGAAGTAGTGTTCCGCGCTGTCTAATTGATGTTTTTTCAGATAGTAGTTACCGAACCAGAGCGATGCCTTCGCTGCTCCCTTTTTGTATCCGATGCTCTCGGATGCTCTCAAGGCGGCATCCGCACAGGACAGGGCTTTTCCCGGCTCTTTGTCAATGCACGATATCGATATCGAAAGGAGCGCCTGAATATGAGATGTATCGCCCTCCGACGATGTCCGTACAATACGCCACAAGCTGTCCAACGCATCCTGCTGTGCGGCGAGAGGCATTGCCGCCGAGAGGAGGCAGAGGAGTATTGTGAGGAAGCGGGGCATCGGGGTTGGACGTTGGATGTTGAACGTTGAACGTTGAACGTTGAACGTGCGACGGTGCAGAACGCGCGACAAATATGAGACGATTCCCCGTTCCCCACCTGCGCTCCGCTTCCACCTGCGTTCCACGTTGTGGGACTGCGGTGGACAGGTCGCGGAGTTTCGGTGGGCAGGCCCGTGTCCCGTTCCCCGTAATCCGTAAGAACGCGCTATGATAATCCGCTCATTCATCATTTCACGAGTATCATCTTCCGGGCAAGGAGCTTCCCTTCCGCTTCGAGGCGGTATATGTACACGCCGCCCGGGTGCGCGGATGCGTCGAAACGGGCTTGGTTCGCGCCCGCAGGCCGCAGTTCATCATCGACGAGGCGCGATACTTCCGCGCCGAGCACGTTCGTCACTATTAGGCGCACAGGCATCCGCCGTGGAAGCGTGTACGTGATAGTGGTCACCGGATTGAACGGATTCGGGTAGTTCCACCCGAGTGTGATCTCTCCCGGTATCGGAAGCGCCGTCTCTGTTCCCGTGGGTCCCGCGGGCACGGCCAGCGTCACGTGGTCCACGAAGCTCCTGCCTTTCCCTGTCGTCATCTCGACTGAAAAGGATACCGTCTTCATGCCGGCGGGTATGCTCACGTCCAGGCTGTCGGCATGAGAGGCGTTCTTCGCCAGGTCGCCGATCGTGAACGCGTCCGCCGTGGTGGGAACGACGTTCGCCTCGAGCGGCGTCACACGCGCCGTGACGGACGGGACTTCGGCGCCGCCGGTGTTGCGGACCACGAAGCTCAACCGGTAGGGGTAGGGAGGGGAAGAGCGGAAGAGGGGAAGAAGGGAAGCGTTTTCGAGACTCAGTACCGGTTCGGTGATTTCGACTGCCGCGGCGGGACCTATGTCGTTGAGGGCCGACGAGGCCTGGTCGAAGTAGCCGAGTATCGTGTCTATCTCGGCGACGAGGGGCGAGACCTTTGCGTCCTGCGGATCCACGAGATAATCAGCCAACGCCGCCGATAACACCGTGCGCAGCGCCCGGGCGCGGTGGGACTTTGCCTGCGCGTCCAGCACTCCCCGCAACAGCGGTCCGTTCACGACCAGCGAGGCCGGCGTTATCCCTTCCAGCGGCCTCGAGCGGCGGGAAAGCTCCGCAACGGCCGCGCGGCCGCTCGAGCGCAGCGCGTCGAACTTCGCCGCGATGTGTCCCGTGTCCTTCTCCATCACTTTCGCGCGGAGTTCCAGCAGCAGGGCGCGGTCCGCGTCCAGGGCGTACTGGTCGGCCGTTCTTTCGCAAGGGCTGTTTTTCGACAGAGCTTCGAAGATGTTACACCCGCCTGTAGCGTTGTTCGTGACCGGATCGAAGGCGGCTTCCGCCGCGGCCGTGAGCGCCGAGGGCAGGGATCCTATGCCCGGCAATGGCGAGGTCGATGTGAGATAGGCCGCGCGCAGCAACGGGGTTTCGCCGCCCAGCAACGCCTTGCGCACGTTGTCGATGAGGCGGGGGCGAAGGTTTACCATCTTGCGGAGGAAGGGAGCGAGATCGACGTTGCCCGATGATGTTATCAGGAAGGCCGCGTCCATGTCGGTCAATGCGCCGCCGAAAGACGTGAAGTCTGTTTTCAGACCGCTCGTGGTTGTCTTCACCGCTTCCACATGCCGGGCCGAGCGGGCGACGGCGGAGTCGTAAGTCCCGGCTATGTCCACTTGCGCCGTCCTGTCGGCGTAAGCGGCTATCAGCGGCTGCGTCGCGGCGAAGTAATCGTTGCCCAGGAAACGCTGCTGATAATACGGCAGTATCGAGGTCAGCATGCCTTGAGCAAGGTCCGGCACGTCGCCGGAGCGGCGAACCGCCTCGGCGTGAAGGGCGGCGCTTCCCGCTTTACCGCTCGCGCCGGTCATGGACGAAAGCGTCTGTTCTCCGTCGAGCACCGCGAAGGCCAGGTCGTCCATCACCGCGTCGTAGAGGGGCAGCCGCCCCGAAGATATTTTCGCCCGTTCGGTTTCCCAGAGCAGGATGAGTGCTGCCAGATTCTTCGCGCACAGCGCCTGCGCATAGACGGCTTCTCTTGCGGTCTCCTTCGCGCCGGGGAAGTCCGCGTCGTTGCCGTATGCGAGAAGCAGGGTCTGCTCGGACAGGGCATATCTCTTCATCGCGTCCGCTGCCATTACAGGATCCGACGCGCCGTTTGCCTTCCATCCGGCTATCAGCGTCTTAGCCGCCGTCTCGTCGTAGCCGCGCGGATGATCGCCCAGCAGGCGGCGCAGCGCCGACATGTCCGAACCACCCTCGGGGATCAGCGTCTCCAGAGACGCGAACATGCCTTCCTTCGCGCTCATTGCCGCCAGCAGCTCGGGAGTGACCGTGATGTCGTTGGTCTTCGCGCTTGCGGTGTTGGACCAGACGGACGCGCCGTAGCTGTTCACGGCGCGGAGGCGGTAGTAATAAGTAGTGTTGAGCGCGAGACCGGTATCAGTGAAAGCGCGGTCGGTAGAAACGGGACCCGACGAGATGCGCGCGAAGCCGCCCGGATCCGCGGTCAGCGAGCGCTCCAGGTCGAAGCTCTCGACGAAGGTGGTGTCGGAAAGTTCCCAGGCAAGGCGTATCGCTGATTGCGACAACGGCACGGCTGCGAGAGCTCGCGGGGGTCCGGGCGGCAAGGGTATGATCGCGCCGGTCGTCGCGTCGGCCTTGCCCGAATAATCCGAAGCACCAGACTTGTTGACGGCGCGGATGCGGTAGAAATATGCTGTGGACGGAGATAAACCCTGCCTGTCGTAGTATCTGGCGCCGGGCCCTGCATTCGGTTCTATCTTTTTAAAATCCGCGTCCCTGTCCGTAAGCGATTCCTCGATTTCGAAAGCGGCTTCCACCGCCGGCTCGGGTTGCAGCCAGGTGAGGCGTATCGAGAACGGCCCGGTCGCCGCCGCCGCGAGGCCGAAGGGCCTGCCGGGAACAGGCATTGCGTGCGTGGTCGCGCTTGCCTCGGCCGACCACGAGCTCGCTCCCGCGTCGTTCACCGCGCGGACGCGATACGAGTATGTCGTCAGGTCTTTCAGGCCGTCGTCGGTCGCCGATGTATCGCCGCCCGAAGCCGTCAGGGCCGCCGTCCAATCCCCTCCGGCTTCGCGGCGTTCGATCTCGTTGGATTTGACGTTGGGCGAACTCCGTTTCCAGTTGAGACGCACGGAACGGTAGTCCAGCGCGGTTGCGGCCAGCGAAACCGGCGCGTCCGGCGGCGCGCTCATCACGATCATGCGTTCCTCCGACCAGTCGCTCGCGGCGTCGTCGCCCACCGCTCTCACCCTGAAATAGTAGGTCGAATCCGGGATGAGGCCCGCGCGCGAATAAGATGCGGCGTCGGGCCCGGTAGTGTTTACGAGTGTCCACTGCTGCAGCGGCATGCGCTGCTCAATTTCGTAGCCGGTCTCGCCGTTGGCGTTGTCCTTCCAGGTCAGGCGGGCTTCGGTGGAGGAATACACTGAAACCTGGAAATTCGTCGGAGCGGGGAGGAACTGTCTCGTGATCACATCGAGTATGTTAGAGTACGGCGATACGGCGATGTTCCGCAGACCGCATACGCGGTAAGAGTAGCCGGTCGACGGCTGAAGATCCTGTAAAGTCACGCTGCCGGTTTCCAGCCGGACAGTATCCCTCCTTATCCACTGGGAGGCGCCGGTTTTTTGTTCAATAAGGAAGTCGGTAGCGAAAGTCGTGCTATCGGACCACGTGAGCACCACGCTGCGTGACGCGACGGACAATGTCCGAAGATTGTAAGGCGCCGGGAACGGCAGCGTAGTTGCGGCCGCGGTGTTGGATGCGGCCGATTTGTTCCCCATCCTGTCCGCAATCACGCGGAACGAGTAGGTGGAGGAAGGCAGATGATCTGAGACCGTCGCCTTCGATGAATTCGCGGGGACGCCAGCAACCACCGTCCAGCTGCCGGGATCCTGCTTGCGTTCCACGATGAATCCGGTTTCATTGTCCGAGTTGTCTGTCCAAGCGAGGTCGATATCCGTACAGGTAGAGGCCTTGGCGTTCAATTCGGTAGGCGCTATAGGCGGTGAGGCAATGAAGTTTAATTTCACAAGAAAGGCATCCTCACCATTTCTCGTCGTTTGAAAAGCGCCCGGTGTCGATATCCCGTTTAAACTGCTGGTCGTGCCGGTAAGGCATACATTCCCGCCTGACTCGGAGGCAATCCTTTTTCCCCAATCTGCGCCTGTTCCTCCGAAATATGACGATAGCAAAACAGCGCCACCCGGATCGAATTTCACCACAAAGGCATCTATCCCTCCTCCTGGCGTCGTCTGCGCTGCGTTCGAGGTTGTGAACATATCGGTGCTCCAGGTTTCTCCCGATATGTACGAGTTGCCATCCTTATCTACCTCGACGCCGTATCCCCATTCGTTGTGGCTACCTCCGTGATAAGTCGCCCATTGCCTCACACCGTCCTTGTTCAATTTTACATAGAATGCGTCATAGCCGCCTCCTGTCGTCGCCTGGTAAGCCCCCGGCGAAGCAATGTCGTTGGCGCTGAGTGTCTTTCCGACGGCATGTACGTCTCCTGCCGCACTAACAGCGATGTCAAAGAACCAGTCGTAATCGTCCCCTCCGTAATAGGTTCCCCATTGACGCACGCCGGCCGGATTGAATTTTACTATGAATCCGTCATACGACCCGCCGAAGATTTCCTGATGAGCGCCGGGCGTGGCGATATTGTCGACATCGGCAGTCACACCTGCGACGTATATATTTCCTCCGGCATCGAGCGCGACGCACTCCGCCTTATCTTCGTTGGCGCCTCCATAGTATGTCGCCCATTGACGCACGCCGTTGGAGTTGAATTTGACTATGAAGGCATCCCAATAGTATCCTCCATATGTTTCCTGATGAGCTCCCGTCGTCGCCAGTCCCGGCCCGCCCTGTGTAATACCGACGAGATACACGTTGCCGTTCGCGTCCACGGCGACATCGTTACCGCCGTCCTGATCCGCTGATCCGTAATAGGTGGCCCATTGTCGCACACCATTGACGTTGAACTTGACGAGGAATGCGTCTCCGCTTTTTCCTGTTCCTCCGCCACCCGCATAGGAAGACTGATGAGCGCCGGGAGTTGAGATGTTGTTGGCGCTGTTTGTTGTTCCGGCTACGTACACATTTCCCTGAGCATCGACAGCGATTCCATGCATCGCATCATCCGCCTCACCGCCATAATACGTCGCCCATTGCCGCACACCGTCAGCGTTGAATTTAACGATGTAGGCGTCGTTCTCACCGCCGACAAAGACGGTTTGATGAGCTCCAGTCGTCGCTATGACATTCGAACTTCTGGTTGATCCGCTCATGTAGATGTTTCCTGCGTTGTCAACCGTGACATTTTCACCCCAATCCTGGGCCGAGCCACCATAATACGTTCCCCAGGAACTGCTTAAGATGGATTTCTGTGTCTTAAGATTGGGAAGCAGGGATGAGGAACGGGGAACGGGGAACGGGGAACGGACGAACAATGTGTTTGATTCAGGATTGAGGGAGTCGAAGAACGGGGCGGTTTTGCTCCAGGCTCGCGGACCGGCGGGGATGGGTGGACTTAGCTTGGTCCCCTGTGCTTTCCGACTGATCGTTCTCACGCGCGAGGCGTCGGGCGCTGCGGTGGGGAGTGTCGTGGCGCCAGCCGTAATGGCGGCCAGAAGGGCGAGGAGTATGATAATGCGTGTCATGGCAGTTGGACGTTAGACGTTGGACGTGTGATGTGTGACGTTAGACGTGAGACGTTGGGCGGTCGCGGGAAATAACGGACAACAGGGTCGGATATGCCTTTTTGCCCTTTCCCAGCCGCGCGATCGCAATCATTGAACATTCCGCGCTCATATTTAGCGGAAAAGTATATCACCGGCCCGGCCCGATCAAACAATATTCCCGGGGGACGGATTCCCCGCCCCCCGGGCGCCGGCCGGCCGGACCCGGCCCCGAACCGGCATTGTTCTCCCTCATTTCACCAGTGTCATAACCCTGCTGAGCGCCGCTCCGCCGCTTTCCAGCACGTATGTGTACATGCCGCTCGGGAGGGCGTCCGCGTTGAACACCGCTGAAGACGGCCCTGACGGCCGCTCGCCGTCCACAAGCGCCGCTACCTTGCGCCCGTACATGTCATAAACCGACAGGCGCACATGGCCCGGCTGCTTGATTTCATACCGGATCACGGTGGAGGGATTGAAGGGATTCGGATAATTCTGAGACAGGGCGAATCCCGCGGGAGAACCATCGTTGTCCCCTCTCTTCGGCGACGGCGCGAGAGCCGGATCGAATTTCCACAACTCGTAACCGTATGCGTCGCTCCACCCGACGAAGATCAGCATGCTCTTCGGCACGTCGTTTTCGACCCAGCTCACGGGTGTCAGTTTGCGGGGATATGCGCCGCCGAGCTTCTCGACGTTCGATCCGTCGCTGCGCCAGAGCGCATAGCCGCCGCCGTCGTCGGCGCCGAAGTACAGATGGCCGCCCATGACGGCCATCGTGAACTTGTAGGTCCGGCTTCCCTCATCGATCGAGAATCTGTAGGGCAGGACGCCGACAGTCATTACCGCGTAATTCGGATTCGAGCTCGCATCGATGGGATTGATGTCGGCTACCAGACTTGTCAGCGCTCCGCCTCCCAGCGGCAATCCGTTGCTCTTCCAGAGTTCGCGTCCAGTTGCGGGCGTGTAGGCGGAGAAGTACAGCCAGCCGTTCAGCGGCGTGATCCACATCGGGTCGGCCGCGCCGCCCGGTATGTCAGTGACGCGCTCGGCAGCGCCGTTGCCCGACACGGGGTAGCGCCAGATCTGATAACCGTTGACGCCGTCCTTGGCCGAAAAATACAAATACTCGCCCATCACGGCGCCCATAGCGGGCGAGGCGTGCGCGGCGCCGGGATTGATGTCGGTGACGCGCATGGTGCCCGCCGCGGTGCCGTCGGTTTTCCATATTTCGGAACCGTGCGCTGCGTCGTTGAACTGGAAGAACAGGTTATTGCCGCCCACGCAAAATGTTTTATGATTGCCATAAGGATGCGGACTCATCGGATAATCCGTGCTGATCTCGTCGAGCGGCAGGTTGTAATACGCGACCGTCCCCTTGGCGGTCCCGTTACTGCTCCATAATCTGCAAAGCGCCTTGCTATCATAGGGCCAATTCCATTCGAAGCAAACAAACTTGCCGTTGACGGAAGTCATACTCTGGTAGTTTCCTCCCGACTTCAATTTGATGGACGCGCCGGTCACCGGATCGGTCACGTAGAGGAAACCTGTAAAATCCATAACGGGATTGCCGATGCGCGTCGTGTAACCCGAAAAGAATATTTTACCTTGCGAGGCTTGAATATCCCTAATATATGCAGCTATGTTGGTCTTGACGGGGGGAGCAAAGAGCAGAGAAGTCCCGTTAGTAGTACCGTCACTGCGGCAGAGTCCCTGGATATAGCCGAGCGTGGTGGGGGAGACGAAGAACAGTTTATCGTACGCCGCGTAATAGTAAGCCGACGAACCGCCTGTTCCGGGCGTCATATCCTTGAGCAGGCCTGTGGACCCCGCGTCGAAAGGCGGCGCCGTCATCATGATCTCCTGCCCGCTCGCGCCGTCATCGCCGGAGATGAAAACCTTGCCGTTCAGCGCGTCCCTCCAGATGGTGACCCCTGTACCAGGAAAAGCCGACACGCTTCCCGGATTGAGATCCTCGATCATCACTGGATTCTGAGCCGACAGAGGCAGCGCAAACAAAACCATCAATGCCGCAACAAGAACCGAAAAACCTGCATTCTTCATGACATACTCCCGATACTGTTGAAAAGATTGTTGTATTAAAGGCAATCAAAACCCCTCTTTACCCTTCACCCTTTACGCTTCACCCTTCACCCTCCTCCTATCCACATACTCCGTCAACTCCTCCAGCGAATCCTTCAGGAAATACTTCTCGGCGCCCGCCGAACGGGCCAATTCGCGCAAAGCGGGTTCGTCGTAATCCGTCACGATGAGCACACATGCCTTGGGCCAGCCGCGCCGGATGTTGCGTGTGGCCTCGATTCCGTTCATCCTCGGCATGCGCAGGTCCATCAGGACGACGTCCGGCGCTTCCCTGCCGTACTGTTCTATCGCTTCGACGCCGTCGGACGCCTCGAAGAACTCCCGCTCTTTCGCATCGAGCATGGAGCGGAGCAGTTTTCGGACATTCCCGTTGTCGTCGACTATGAGGACTTTCATGCGCGGTCTGAACCGTATTGTTACAAGCGCAATCAAATACAATTGACGGGTAGAGTAAATGGGTGGAGATACCCATTTTCGTGGGTGGAGATACCCATTTTTATTGAAATGCGTGAGCGGAAGAGGAGGGCGGCGCCGGGAGCGGGGATCAAGGGAACGGACTGTCGGCAGAGCATCGTCCGGCGCTATTCAAGCGTAAGCGAGGCGGAGACGGGTGAAGACGATCGGATGATCGGATTGAGACGAGCTGAGTAGAGGGCTCGGACGAATATGTCCGAGTCGTTCAGTTCAGGGGCGAGATGTCGGATACCGTTCCGACACGTCCGATAACGCCGCGCGCTGTCAAGAGTTTGCCGGTAACCGCGAGTCCATCATCATTTAAAGAACGCCGGGAAGCGTTCGCGCGCTACGGCGGTCAGCAGGACCCGGTAAGCCGGTTTATAGCGCTCTCTGTACGGCGTCGAATGATGCATGGCCGGCCAATTCCGCCGCCGGGCGAGATCCGTGATCGCCCGGTAATCGTTTGAATCGAGCGGTATGGCGCCGGCTTCAATCAGCGCTCCCACGCCGTCCCATAGTTCGGTGAACGCCGCCGTGTCGGCCGCGATGCGCTTCACGCTTTCCAGCATCGCTTCCAGAAGCAGGCGCGGAGACATGCCGAGTTTCGCGAAAGGCCGCAGGTTCACGCGCAGCATCATGCCCGCAGGATCGCAGTATTCGATCAAGGGATCTTCCACGCCGCGGTCCATTCCGGCTATTTCCCTTTCCAGAAAATCGAGGGCTCGTGTTGTGTCGGTAATAAGATGGCCCACTCCGAAGCCCCCCTGATACAGGAGCTTGTAAGCGTCTTGCGCATCCATCGCGGGCCGGGCTTGAAGATGCGAATTCAGAAAATCCCTCAAACCCGGGTCCGGGCATTGAGCTTTAACGCCGGCTGTGGAAAAAATCATGACGATGATGAACGGAATCCTCGACAGTGCATATTTCTTGTGTTTCAAGTTCCGAACTTTTTCCGACTCGAGCATGGTTTGTTTCTGCATGGATTACGGAATGATTCCAACCATCTAAAAATATGGATGTCGATGGATAATTCCGTGACCCGCTTTACTTGCGCGTGCGTACGCGCTGCGGCTAAACGAAGGCCGCCCGGAGATCATAAATGGAGAAACGCCTTTACCTTGCATTTTATGGCCCTCTTGCGTAATATTGATGTTTGTGCTTTGTCCAATTAACTTATTGTCAAACATACTCTTACATCGTTATGAACCTGCACGGAACAGCGGTGATGAACAAAGGAAACATCCTGATCGTCCCACTTCTGCTGCTCGCATCCCTTTTCGGGGCCTGCGGGTCGAGCGGCGACGGCATGGTGGCAACCATCGGCGATTACAAGTTGTCGCTCAAGGAATATGAGCGGCAGTACCTAAAAAACAACGGTGGAAGGAGCGCGGCGGACACCTCCACACTTGCGGGCAGGATGGATTTTCTCGATTTGCTCGTGAAATACCGGCTGAAAGTGCTGGAAGCCCGCGCCCTGGGTTACGACAAGGATCCGGAAATCATCAAGGAACTCGATGAGTACCGCAACAGTCTGGCCGTGCCCTATTTAACCGAGCGGGAAGTGATCGATCCGCAGATCAAGAAACTCCATGAAAGGCGCCAGCAGGAGGTGCGCGCGGCGCATATTCTGCTGCGCACACAGCAGGATTCGCTGGGCAACATGGACACCGCCTCCGTCTATGCGCAGGCGGTGGACCTGCTGCGGCAGGCGCGGTCGGGTGTGCCCTTCGACACGCTCGCGGCGCGCTGGTCGCAGGATCCCGGCTCCGCGAAGAACGGCGGCGATCTGATGTATTTCACGGCCGGAATGACGGTCCCCGCCTTCGACGACGCGGTGTACAGTCTCAAGCCGGGAGAAATCTATCCGCGTCCCATACGGACACTATTCGGTTACCATCTTGTAAAGCTTCTCGACAAGCGCACTACGCGCGGCGAGATCGAGGTCAGCCACATACTCGTTCGCATTCCTCCCGAAAAACCGGACGACACGACGGCGGCGTACGCGAAAATCTCGTCGATAGCGGACACGCTCCGCCGCGGCGGGGATTTCGCCAAGCTCGCCAGGATGAACTCCGAGGATCAGATGTCGGGCGAGAAGGGCGGAGATCTGGGCTGGGTCGGGCGTCGCCGTTTCGTGCCGGAATTCGAGTTGGTCGCTTTCGAAATGTCCGTCGGACAGGTCAGCGATGTGGTCCGGACTCCATTCGGCTATCATATCATAAAAGTGACGGGTGAGCGGCCGGCCAAACCCTTCGATGAAATGCGCCAGGAACTGAAGCAGATTTACCAGCGCTACGGTTTCGAGGAGGACAATCGTGCCTTCCTCTCGTCCATCGAGGCCAAACACGGAATCAAAATCTCCGAACCGACCGTGGAACGAATGGCGCAACTGCTCGACACTTCGTCCACCACCGCGGTCGCCGGCTGGCATGATCCGCTGACAGAAGACGTGAGATCGATGACGCTGGTCACGCTTCGCGGCGGGGCCGTCACCGTCGGCGATGCGATCACAACCATAGACCGCAACCGCGACCTGCAGTCCAAGCCGCTGAACCGGGCGAGCCTGCGCGAACTGGCCCAGTTGCTGGGGCAAAAGGAAGCGATGGCCCGGGAGACGGCGGATCTGGAAAAGAGGTATCCGGAATTCGGCGAGTTGATGCAGGAATACCGCGAAGGCGTGCTTCTTTTCAGGGCGGAACAGGAAGCGGTCTGGAACCGCGTGGCGGTTCGCGACACCGCTCTGAAGGAATTCTGGGAACGGCATCGCGCCGAATATGCCTGGCCGGATCGCGTTTCATTCAGGGAAATCTTCGTGACCAGCGACAGTCTCGGCAAAGTGCTACGCGACAGCTTGAATCACGGCGTGGATTTCGCGGAATTGGCTTCCCGCCATACTCAGAGGGCGGGTTACAAGGAAAAGGGCGGTGATTGGGGTTTGCAGGTGGAGACGGTAAACGATCTGTCGCGCAAAGCAATCACTATGCAGCCCGGCTGGATAGAGGGCCCCTTCCGCAATCAGTACGGCTGGTCGATCATACGCATGGAAGGCCGGGAAGCGGCGCGGGAAAAAACCTTCGAGGAGGCCCAGTCGGAAGTGTCGAGCAAGTTCCAGGAATTCGAGCACAAACGCCTCGAAAAGGAATGGATCGATTCTTTGAGAAGGAAATTCGGCGTTTCCGTAAATGAAGGCGCGCTCCGCAATGCCTTCGGCGGAGGCCGCTCCGCATCCTGACGGAAGCGCCGGCGAGCGGAGCTCACAGTACAGTTTCTGCAACAGCTCGATGACGTTGATGAACAAAACCCTTCTTCCCCTTTTCGCTATTGCGGCGACGGTTTCGGTTCTGGGCGCCGGCTGCGCTTCGGCTCCTGAGCATGTACTAGCTCTGATCGGCGAAAGCGATACGATCTCGGTGGGGGACTTCCGGAATTCCTGGAATAGAATGAGACAGGCGCCTCCGGAAAACATGGAGCAGCGCGAGGAGTTTCTCGATTTGCTGGTCGACTACCGGGTCAAGCTGAAAGAGGCCAAAAGCCGCGGCATCGACCGCCTGCCGGACGTGACGCAGGAAATCGACGACTACCGCGATGAACTCGCCGTGACCTGGCTGCTCGACGACCTGCTGGTCGAACCCGGAATCAGGACTCTTTATGAGAGGCGGAAAGAGGAATTCAAATTTTCGCACGTTCTGATCCGCTGGCATCGTTTCGCCGAAGGATATGTGGACACTGCCGCCACCAGAAAGGCGGCCCTTGAAATCCTCGACAAGGCCCTCTCCGGCGCCGAGCCCTTCGACACGCTGATAGCCAGATACAGCGAGGATCCTCAGAAGCGGCGGAACCAAGGAACGATCGGATGGATCATCGCCGGCACTTCCCTGCCGCAGGTTGACGACATAGTCTATGAGATAGCGCCCGGGACCGTGTATCCGGAACTGATGCCCAGTTTCTTCGGATTTCACGTAATAAAGCTTATCGGCCGTGAGAAGGCCCGGCAACGCGTGCGCGCGAGCCAGATCCTTTTCCGCCTCGACGTCAACAATCCTCTCGACACGGCGGCCGGTTTCGCGCGCATGTCGCTTATACTGGATTCCTTGAAACGCGGGAAGGCGACTTTCGAGGACTTGGCAAGAAGGAACTCCATGGATCCCGCGTCGGGAGCCAAGGGCGGCGATCTCGGCTGGCTGGAGAAGGGAATGAATCTCGAGCCCATGTTCGAAACCGCTCTCTTCAACGTCAAGCCGGGAGAGGTGTCACCCGTCGTTCGCTCAGCATTCGGCTTGCACATCGTCAAGGTTGTGGAAGAAGCGGCCGCGCGCACTCTCGATGAACAACGCTCCGATCTAAGGGGGATATACCATCGCGAACGCTTCGATAACGATTACGACAAGCTGATGACAGGGTTGAAAACGAAATACGAGTACAAGTTCAATCCCAACGTGGCCTCCCGCATTCTGACCCGGCTGGATTCCGCCTGGACCACCTCCACGCCCGGTTGGGACACGCGGCTGAATACGCAGGACAGGGAGGCGTTCCTTTTTACGCTGAGAGGCGAAGGCGTCCCGTTCAAGGAGATAATCCCCCAGATCAAACGCGATCCCGAGCTGCAGATGCGCCGTTTCACGCAGTCCAGTCTCGACAGCATCGCTTCCCTGGTCGCGGACAGGCACATACTCGTTCGTGAAAGCAAGGGATTGGAAGAGCGGAATCCGGAATTCAAAGCGCTGGTCAGGGAATTCCGCGAGAGCGCGTGGATTTCACGGCTGGAGCAGGAAGAGGTATGGAAGCGCGTGACCGTAGCGGATGAAGAAGCTCGCGCTTATTGGGAGAAGCACCGCGCCGACTTCCGCTGGCCCGACCGCGTCGGCTTTTCGGAAATCTACGTTTACAGCGAGACGCACGCGCGGCGGCTGCTTGACAGTCTCAAGGCGGGGGCATCGTTTGCGGATCTTGCTTCGAGGCACACGCGCCGCACCGGCATGTTCGACAGGGGCGGCTCCTGGGGTCTGCAACCGATCGACAAGAACGAGCTGTCACGCGCCGCGTCTCTTCTGGAAATCGGCGACGTCTCGGCGCCGATAACGCAGGATCCGGGAGTCTCGATCGTCAAGCTCGATTCGCGTGATCCGGCCCGCGAAAAAACCTGGGAGGAGGCGCGCAGCGAGGCGATGGCCCGCGCCCGCGAGGAAGCGATAGCAGCGCGCATGCGTGAATGGACAGGCGAGCTGCGTAAGCGCTTCAAAGCCGATGTGTACACGTCTCACTTGAAACACACAATCGACGAAAACAAATGAAAAACGAAGGTCCGGAATCGGCAGGGAAGCGCCGGCGTCTTGAAACCGGAAATATTTCGAGGAAAGCGGGCCGCCTGCTCGCCGTAATCGCCGCCGCGGCATTTCTGCCGGCGGCAATCCCGGCTTCCGGACAACAGAAAACGCTGGACCGCATAGTGGCGATCGTCGGAAACGAAATCATCACCAAGTCCGAACTGGATCTGCAGATGCTGCGCTACGCGATGAGGGGCGCGACCGATATGTCGGATCCGAAACAGCGGAGCAAGGCTCTGGACGAGATGATCGCCCGCAAGCTCATTCTGGCGCAGGCGGTTCTCGACAGCGTGGAAGTTTCGGAGGAGCAGGTCTCAGCGCAACTCGAAGAACAGATCAAAATGTTCGAACAGAGCTACGGCTCCATCGAGCGGCTGGAGCAAGCTGCCGGCATGAGCATAGCGCAGATGAAGCGCGAATTCCGTGACGACATACGCAAGAACCTCATGGTCGAAACGCTGCAAAGAGAGAAGTTCAGCGGCGTGACGGTGACGCACAGGGAAGTCGAGGAATTCTTCGCCGGGTACCGGGACACTCTGCCGATGGTGCCCGAACAGGCGCAGTTGCGGCAGATCACCATTTTCCCGCAGGTGCTGGGCTCCTTCCGCGAGACGGCGCGAGCTAAGGCCCAGGCGATTTTAGACAGTCTCGAGGCGGGCGCCGATTTCGAGGAAATGGCGCGCAGGCATTCCGATGACGCCGGTTCCGCGCGCAACGGGGGCGATCTCGGAGAAGCCAGAAGGGGAGTTTTCGTCAGGAATTTCGAGGAAGCCGCTTTCACCCTGCAACCGGGCGAGATTTCTCCCATAGTCGAAACGGAATTCGGCTTCCACATCATCAAACTGGTCGATAAAAAAGGCGAGCTGATCAGGCCTCTGCACATTCTCATTCGCATTCAAAAAACCGGAGAGAGCGACGAAGCGGCGATTCAGGAACTGAAAGATCTGCGCGCCCGAATCCTGAACGGCGAAAATTTCGAGACACTGGCGCGCGCGCATTCGCAGGATCCACTGACACGTCCTCTCGGCGGTGATCTGGGATTGCTGGAGGTTCAACAGCTCGGCGACGATTTGCGCGCCTTGCAACAGAAACTCTCCCCCGGTGAGATCAGCGAACCGACGCGAATCAGCTTCGAGAAGGATTACGGTTTCTCGATAGTGCAGCTTCTCGATCGCGTGCCTCCCCATCAGCCGTCCATGGATACTGACTATCAGCGCATCGTGGGCTGGGCGAAAATCGTCAAACAGAACAGAATGTATGCCGAGTGGCTTGAGAACATAAAAGGCGCGGTGTACTGGAAAGTATTTCCCACGGAATGAATCGTTTCCGGCGCAACAGAAGCGGTTTCGCATTCCACTCGGACGGTGTCGTGCGGGATTCCGGCGCGTCGCCGGAGCGTCCCCGCCCCGCCGGCGGCGCCGGAATATGCTTCGAGGAGTTCGAGCTCGGCAACGGTCTACGGCTCATCGTTCATCCGGACCGCCATCTGCCGATCGTGGCCGTCAATCTTTGGTATCACGTCGGATCCAAGAACGAGACCGAGGGCAAGACCGGTTTCGCGCACCTGTTCGAACACATGATGTTCCAGGGTTCGGAGAACGTGCCTCCCAACGGTCACTTCAGCATGGTGCAGAAGGCGGGAGGAACGCTGAACGGGTCGACGACTTTCGATCGCACCAACTATTACGAGACCTTGCCTTCGCATCAGCTCGAACTGGGGCTCTGGCTGGAAGCCGACAGGATGCGCAGTTTGCGGCTGGACGAGAACACGCTCGAGACGCAGCGGAATGTCGTGATGGAAGAAAGGCGCAGCCGCTACGACAATCAGCCCTACGGCACGATATACGAGGAGCTCTTCGCGCGCGCCTGGAAAATCCAGCCCTACCGCCGGCCGACCATCGGCAGCATGGCGGACATACGCAACGCCGCCTTGGAGGATGTAAGCGCTTTCCACGCGATGTTCTACCGGCCCGACAACGCCTGCCTCTGCATAGCCGGCGACGTGGAAGTAGGGGAAGCCCTGCGTCTCACCGAGCTGCACTTCGGCGATATTCCGCGAGGGAAAGACGCGATCGGCAGGCCCTCCGCAAAGGAAGCGCCTCAGTCGCTCCAGGTCCGCGACTTCATATACGACAAAATTCCCCTGCCCGCTCTGGCGGCCGGCTTTCACATACCGTCCCTCGACGAAGAGGATTTCACGGCGGTCGAGCTGATAGCCGCCGTGCTGTCGTCCGGAGACAGTTCGCGCCTGCATCAGCGGATCGTATATCGCGAGCGGGCGGCACAGGCGGTCTCGGCATACGCGCTCGGTCTCGAACTCCCCGGGATTCTTGTTTTCAGGGCCACGGCTCAGCCGCAGAGAAGCTCCGAGGAGGCCGAAAGAATGCTTTTCGAAGAGCTGGAGGCGTTTTGCGACAAGGGAGTAACCGATATGGAACTCGGGAAAGCGCGCAACATGCTCGAAGCTTCCTTCGTCAGGGAGCTGAGCGGCATACAATCGAGAGCCGACATGTTGAACGCTTACCGCACGCTCTCCGGCGACGCTTCGCTCGTCAACAGTGAAATCGACCGCATCCGCGCGGTGACGCCATCCGATATTCTGCGCGTGGCCCGGGAGCGGCTCACACCGCGCAATTCCACCGTTCTGCATGCGCTGCCGCGCCCGGAGCGCAGCGTCTCATGATTTCCCTGCCGCACGCGAGCTTCGAATTGGACAACGGTCTGCGCGTCGTGCTGCACCGGGACGACGCGTCTCCGATTGTCTGCCTTACAATGCTCTACAACGTCGGTTCCAAAGATGAAACGGCCGGGCGCAGCGGTTTCGCGCACCTGTTCGAACATCTGATGTTCGAAGGATCGGCGAACGTTCCGCGCGGGGCCTTCGACCGCCACTGCGAGCTGGCGGGCGGCTACAACAACGCGTACACCAGCGAGGACAAAACCTGTTACTACATGATGCTGCCCGCGAATCATCTCGAACTCGGTCTGTGGCTCGAGAGCGACCGCCTGGCCGATCTCTGCCTCACCGGGGAGGGCCTCGAGACTCAGCGCAGCGTCGTCATCGAGGAAAAGCGCCAGCGTGTGGACAATCAGCCGTACGGCACGCTCGATACGAAGCTCTCGATGCTTCTGTATCCCGATCACCCGTACGGGCACCCGGTGATCGGATCGACCGGGGATCTGGAAGCCGCCGCGATGGAGGATGTCGCGGCTTTCCACAGGACATGGTACAGGCCCGACAACGCGGCGCTGGCGCTCGCCGGCGACATAGACATCGACGAAGCCGCCGGCCTCGTCAGGAAGTGGTTCGAGGGCATAAGCGGGCGGCGGAACGCATCGCCTCCGCGGGAAACGCCGCTTCCCGGCCGCAACGGCGCCTGTGAAACGGTAATCGACGCGGTGCCGCTGCCGGGCGTGTTCCTCGGCTTCCAAACGCCGCCGGAACGGGATGCGGATTTTTTGGCTCTTGACATAGCGGCCGAGGCGTTCGGTTCCGGAGAGGCATGCCGTCTGCACAAGTCACTGGTGTACGATAAACGAATCGCGTCCCAGGCGGCGGTTCTCATGGAGCCGCGGAGGTTCGGCGGGATGCTGCTCGCGCACGCGATTGCCGCGCCCGGCCGCACCGCCGTCGAACTGGAAGCCGCTTTGCGCGAGGAAGTGGGGCGCATGCGCGATTGCCCGCCGTCTGAAGCCGAGTACCTCCGCGCGCGCAATCGCATCGAAGCTCAATATGTGCAGCAACTTCATTCGCTTGCCGCCAGAGCCGACCGTTTCGCGCATCACGCCCTTTTTGACGGGGACGCCTCGATTGTCGAGACCCTGCTGGACGAATATCTCGGCGTTTCCCGCGAAACAGTCGTCGAAGCGGTCCGGCAATATCTTGATCCCGAAACGGCCGTCATGATCACTTATCTGCCTTCAGACGAAGGAGAACGATGTGCCTCCGGAGCCATCGAGCTTCAAGGCGTCGCGAACCGCCCGGCGGATAACCGAATGGAGTAAACCCACGTGAATCAGAAAGAACACCCGGACCGCAGCAAGCCGCCCGTAGCAGGCCGTCCCCGTGACGTGAGCTTTCCCGACTATTTCGAGGGAACGCTTCCCAACGGCCTGAAGGTAATCGTTTACGCCCGCCGTGACATACCCAGCGTCACCGCGAGCCTGGTGGTGCGCGGAGGTTCCTACCATGACGGCGCCATGCCGGGCCTCGCCACCATGACCGCGGAGATGCTGACGCGCGGCACTCCCGCCCGCGACGCCGTCGCCATAGTCGAAGACGTGGAATCGCTCGGAGGATCCATCGGCGCGATGGCCGGATGGGACAGCGCGAGCGCCGGCCTGACCATACTCAGCCGCAATTTCGGCGCCGCTCTGGAAATACTCGCCGACGTCGTCCGGCGTCCCACTTTCCCGGCCGAAGAACTGGAACGCGTGCGCGAGCAGCGGCTCGCTCAGATCATGCAGCGGAAAGCTCATCCGAACGCGCTCGCCGCATTGCATTTCAACAGGGCGGTGTACGGCTCTCATCCTTACGGCGCTCCTCTGGAGGGAGATGAGCGGTCGGTTTCGGCAATGAGCACCGAGGATCTTTCATTGTGTCACCGGCGGCTTTTCGTGCCGAATAACATGTTTCTCCTCGCCGTCGGCGACACGGATCCGGAATGGCTATTTGAAAAAACGAAGGAACTTCTCGGGGATTGGACGCCCGCCGCAGCGCCGGATATGGACGACTTGCCCGTGCTGGAAGAGGAAGGACCGGAGGTGCATATAGTCGACCGTCCAGCCTCCGTGCAGTCGTCGATAATTGTCGGGCATGCAGGCATTGAGCGCAGGGATCCCGAGTTCATAGCGGCCTCGCTCATGAACACGCTTCTCGGCGGATATTTCGGCTCGCGTCTCAATCTCAATCTGCGGGAAGACAAGGGTTACACTTACGGCGCTCATTCGCGCTTCGACGCGCGCATGTTCAGGGGTCCGTTTTCCGCGAGCGTCGACGTGCGAAACGAAGTCACCGACGGAGCTGTGGAAGAGATTCTGCGCGAGATAGAGCGCATACGCGCGATTCCCGCGCCGCAGGAGGAACTCGATGACGTCAAGCGTTACGTGACCGGCAATTTTCCGATTCAGATCGAGACGCCCGCTCAGGTGGCGCAGCGCATCATGTCCATTGAGCTGTACGGACTCGGGAAAGGATATTACAACACGTACAACAGCAAGGTGCTGGCGGTGACTCCTGAGGACGTACTCGATGTCGCCCGCCGCACACTGCGTCCGGAGCGCATACGCATCGTGGTTGCCGGGCTCGGATCCCTTTTGCGCGAAACGCTCTCGCGATTCGGGACTTTGAAGGTATTGACGCCGGACGGAGAGGCGCTCAACACAGAATAACAGCAGGAAACCCCTTATAATAATGAACACAATCACGCAGACAGACGACGTAAAGGCCGTCGAGGGCCTTCACGAGCATTATGGACGCCTCCGTAGCGAGATCGGCAAGATCATAATCGGGCAGCACGAGATAATCGAGCAGCTCTTCATCGCGCTTATCTCACAGGGGCATTGCCTTCTGGTAGGCGTCCCCGGACTCGCCAAAACCCTTCTCATACGCACTCTCGCGGAGGCGATGGATCTGGCGTTCAACCGAGTACAGTTCACGCCTGACCTCATGCCCAGCGACATAACGGGCACGGAGATCATCGAGGAGGACCGCGGCACCGGCCACAAGGCCTTCCGTTTCGTGCGCGGGCCGGTTTTCGCAAACATCGTGCTGGCTGACGAAATCAACCGCACTCCGCCCAAAACACAAGCCGCCCTCCTGGAAGCCATGCAGGAACATGCCGTGACCGCGGCGGGCACGCGCTATGCGCTCAAGGAGCCCTTTTTCGTGCTTGCCACGCAGAATCCGATCGAACAGGAGGGCACGTATCCCCTGCCCGAAGCCCAGCTCGACCGTTTCATGTTCAACCTGTGGCTGGATTATCCATCCAACGAGGAAGAGCTGCTCATTGTCAAGAGCACCACCAGCCCGAGCGACGCCGCGGTCGAGCGCGTGCTCACGGCCGAACAGATCGGCTTCTATCAGCAGCTGGTCCGGCGAGTTCCCGTGTCCGACAACATCATCTCGTTCGCAGTGAACCTCGTGGCGAGGACCCGCCCGGGCGACGGCGCCGCGCCGCAGTTCATACGCGACTGGATACGCTGGGGCGCCGGGCCCAGGGCTTCACAATACCTGATCCTGGGCGCCAAAGCGCGGGCCATACTCGCCGGCAGGCACACGCCCGACATCGACGATGTGCGCGCGATGGCCCGTCCTGTTCTGCGGCACCGTCTCGTCACGAATTTCAGCGCCGAGGCCGAGGGTGTAACGACCGTGCGAATAATCGAGAGATTGTTGGAACAATCTTGAGCGCGGAGATGACTGCCATGACGCGAAACACCATTTACTCCTTGTGTGTCCTGACCTCCCTGTTTGCGGCCTCCGCCGCGTACGGGCAGAACCAAGCCTGGTGGATTCTGTTCAAGGACAAGGGGCCTTCCGCGGAGCGCCTTTTGCACGGCGGCTCCGCCGATGTTCTCGGCCTCTCAACCGAAGCGCTGCAAAGAAGAGCCGCCGCCGCGGGCATCCCGGCGCCTCCCGAAGCCGGCGCCGACGATATCCTCCGCGCGGCGCGCGCGCAGGCCTTCGCAAACACGGAACGGCCGGCTCTCGTCGAATACCAGGACCTCCCGCTGTACAGGCCGTATGTGGAAGCCGTGCTCGGACAAGGCGTTTCACTGCGCGCCGAATCGAAATGGTTCAATGCAATCAGCATTTACTGCGACGGAGTCCGGCTGCGCGAGATTATCCGGCTTCCCTTCATCGCGGCCGCGCGGCCGGTCAGGAGATGGATTCGCTCCGACGTGCGGGAACACGGCAAGCTGCCCTCCGGTACGGATCTCGATGGCAAAGCTTCATATTCGCTCGATTACGGGAACTCGCTGCAGCAGCTCGAAGTTCTCAACGTGCCGAAGGTGCACGACGTCTGGTTCGACGGCGCCGGGATCATCCTCGGCATGGTGGACGACGGTTACCGCTGGCGCACTCACGAAGCGATGAAGGACCTGCAAGTCCTGGGTGAGCGCGACTTCATACAGGGCGACGACGACACGGAAAACGATTCGTCCGAGTCATGGAGCCAGGACAGCCACGGAACGGTGACCTTGTCGTCGCTCGCGGGATTCAAGGAGGGGAAACTGATAGGGCCAGCCTTCAACGCTTCGTTCTATCTGGCAAAGACAGAAATTCATGATCAGGAAATTCCCGTGGAGGAGGATAACTGGGTGGCTGGCGTCGAGTGGCTGGAATCCAGGGGCGCGTCGATAATCAGCTCGTCGCTCGGCTACACCACTTTCGACGACAGCAGCGGATATTCCTGGGAAAACGGCGACTTCGACGGACAGACCGCGATCACCACACGCGCCGCCGCGCGGGCGGCTCGCCTCGGCGTCGTGATCAGCACGGCCATGGGCAATGAGGGCAATTTCGCCGGATCCATCATCGCGCCCGCCGACGCCGACAGCATCATATCAGTAGGCGCCATATCGGTGCTGAACGTCCTCGCCGGTTTCAGTTCCATCGGCCCGACGAGCGACGGAAGAACCAAGCCCGACGTGGTAGCGCCCGGTGTCTCGGTGTTTTGCGCGACTAAAAACGCGGACACCACCTATACGCGCGCGAGCGGGACGTCGCTGTCCACTCCGCTGACCACGGGCGTCGCGGCTCTGGTCCGTTCGGCGCGGCCCGAGTTGACGCCTGTTCAGGTGCGGGATGCTTTGCGCGGCACTGCCGACCGCGCGACGGCGCCAGACAACTTGTACGGCTGGGGCAAGCCCGACGCCTGGTCCGCACTGCTATGCAACGGCATGGTGATCTCGACCAGTCCGAAGGTCTACTGGGACGGTGAAACGAATTCCGTTCACGCCTATGTGTTGTCAACGTCGCGCTCCATCGACGAATCGTCGGCGCGTTTGTATTACAGCGTCGAAGGCTCGGAGGCCCCGCCTCTGCAGATGCGTTTCGAGCAGCAGTACCCCGGCACGGCGCCCGGTTCGGGCAGGTATGTCGCGGAAATTCCCGGCAAACCGGCGGAAGGCGTGCTGATCCGGTATCATGTTTCGGCGTCGGACGGATCAGAGACGAGAAGCAGCCCTTACGGCGCGCCCGCGAAGCGGCATGAATTCCGCGCAGGCAGCGGAATACCGCTGGCCGTGAAAGGCGAGCTTGCGCCCCTGTATCCGAATCCCTATCTGCCCGCCCGCGGAGCTTCCGCGGTGATCAGGTACAGCGTGCCTTCTCCGGGCGCCCATGTCACGCTGGAGCTCTTCGACGTGTACGGGAGGCGTGTCGCCACGCTGGCGGACGCTCACATGACTCCCGGTTGGAAGACGGCGCTGCTCGCTCCTTCCGTCGAGCTATCTTCGGGGCCCTATTTCTACAGTCTGCGAGCGGGCGACGTTTTTCTTACGCGCAGCATGATGGTATTACGTTGACGGCCGGATCATGACCTCATCGATGCCTGTAGCGGCGGCGGCGATATCCTTTTCATTCGCCGCGAGTCTCGCGCTGTTGGTCGTTCTCGCGTTGCTGGCCGCCGCGCTGAGTTTCTGGGTCTATCGCCACACCGTGCCGGAAGTCGGCCGGGGGCGGCGCGCGGTGCTGATTTCACTGCGGGCCGCCGCGCTCGCGCTTTTGCTGTTTCTGCTGTTCGAACCGGTGCTCAATCTCAGCAGCACGGAATCGCTGCCGCCCAGAGTGGCGGTTCTGCTGGACAATTCCCGCAGCATGACGGTGCGCGACGACGCCGGCGAACGCTCCTCCTCGATGCGTTCCATCTCGGGCGCCGACGAAATATCCGGACTTCCGCGTCTCGGCGCGGCCTCGTTCTATCTTTTCGGCGGGAAAGGATTCCCGCTGCAGTCCTTCACGCCGGATTCGCTGACCTTCACCGCAGGTGAAACCGACATCGCCTCCGTATTACAGCAGACACGGGAAGAGCTCGCCGAGCGGAATCTGCGGGCGATAGTGCTTGTCAGCGACGGCAATGTAACCACCGGAAAGAATCCGTTGCACGCGGCTGAGGAAGCCGGCGTGCCTGTTTTTGTGGTGGGTGTCGGCGACTCGACCGAGAAAAAGGACGTTCTGGTGAGCCGCGTCCTGGCCAACAGCATCGGCTATGTCGAAAGCAACATTCCCGTCGACGCGGTGTTGAGGAGCGCGGGATACGGCGGGGAGACGGTAACCGTGACGCTTCTGGAAGGATCGAAGGCGCTGGACCGCCGAACCTTGCTTCTGCAGGACGGATCAGTGGAATATCCCCTGGCTTTTCGATACACTCCCGGGACCGAAGGCGTGAAAAAGCTCACGGTTGCGGTATCCCCGACCCCGGGAGAATTGACCGAGCGCAACAACCGTTCGACAGTTTATGTGAAGGTTTTGAAAAACCGCATGAAGGTTGCTGTTCTTGCGGGCGCTCCGAGTCCGGACGTCTCCTTTCTCGAGCAAGTGTTCGCCCGCGACAGGAACGTCGAGGCCAAGTTTTATGTGCAGCGTCTCGGCGCCTCCTGGTACGGCGAAGCGCCGTCACAGCAGGCGCTCGAGCAAGCGGACTGCATCGTGCTCGCGGGATTTCCGTTGCCTCGCTCGGGCGCCGAACTCATGAGGCAGTTGCGGGCCGCGCTCGAGAAAAAGAATACTCCGCTGTTGATCCTGCCGAGCCGTGAAACGGATCTCCGCGCGCTTCGATCAGACCTCGAGCAGTGGACGCCGTTCGACGTGGTGCAGACGCGGCAGGAGGAGACCCAGATCTTTTTTGAAGCCGCTCCCGATGCGGCGACTCATCCGGTGTTATCCTCGGGCATACCGTCAGGAGTCTGGAGGGATCTGCCGCCGCTTTTCCGCACCGAATCGAGTTTCAAGGCGCGGGCGGGCGCGCGCACGCTCGCCACTATGCGCATCAGCAATGTGGCCTTCGACGAACCGGTGCTGATAGCGCGCTCGCTGAGGCGCAGCAAGACGCTCGCTTTCACGGCCTACGGGCTTTGGCGCTGGCAATTGGCGCATGAGGTGCTGGACGGCCGCCTGCCCGATATCCTCGTGTCCAACGGCATACGCTGGCTCACCGCGCGGGAAGACGAAAAGAAGGTGAGGATACGTCCTCTCAAGGAGTTCTTCGACAACGGCGAAGCGGCGGTGATCACGGCGCAGGTTTACAACGAGAGTTATGAGCCGCTCGAGGATGCCGAAGTCATGGTGAAAATATCGGGATCCGCCGCCGATTTGGAGCGCGACCTCGTGTTGTCGCCGATAGGCGCCGGCCGTTACGTAGCTTCGCTCGAAGGTCTCGGGGAGGGCGATTACACGTTCACCGGTGCCGCCCGGCGCGAAGGGAACGAACTCGGACGAGACGAAGGGCGCTTCACAGTCGGCGAGCCGGCGGCGGAGTTCCTGGAAACGCGCATGAACAACGTGCTTCTCAGGCAGATAGCCGCGCGCACCGGAGGACGGTTCTTCCACGCAGCGGATATCACGGGCCTGCAGGATGCGGTCTCCGCGGCGCCGGATTTCATCGCGGCGGAACGGGAAAACAAAAGGGATATACAGCTCTGGAATTTGGCGTGGCTTCTCGCGGCGGCCGTCCTGCTGTTCGCCGTCGAATGGTACCTGCGCAAACAATCCGGCATGATCTGACACCGCGGACGTTGCGGTGGAGAACCGCGCTCCCGCCGCGCCTGTTCAGCGGATGCTGAATTTTACCGTAGAGTTGTGTTCTCCCGCCTCGGCTCTGCAGATGTACAGGCCCGGCGCGAGGCGTCCGGCCGGAATCGTGAAATCGGTATCGCCCGAGACGCTCGCGCCTTCCGCCAGCGTGAGAACCGGCCGGCCCAGCATGTCGAATACTCGCAATGAAAGCTCCGCCGCGCGAGGCACGGTCACTCTTATTCTGTTGCCCTCGCGGCCTGGATTCGGAGAGACCGTCAGAAGGACGAAACGCTCGGAGGCGGTGAGCGGCGGAAGGCAGTCTCCGCTGACTACGGCCGCTCCGTCCAGGTAGCGGGTCTTAATTCCTCCGCGGTTTATCGAAGAAACGAGCGTGTCGAACACAAGCGGCGTGATGCGCGCCTTCAGGGCTTCGTCGCCGAGTCCGAAAACGACGCGGAAACGCATGTGCAGCAGCGTCCCCTCCCCGCTCAATACCGTCGTGTCTCCGATGGCAGTGAAACCGGCGCGTCCGGGAGAGAGGAAGGGCTGGAAACTCCAGCGCTCGAGCATGCTCCCCTGCCGGTCGAAATCCAGGAATTCCAGAATCGTCCGGTCGTAAGTGACGGTCGTCTCGAGACGGTTGATGAACTTGTTGTCCGTATTGTCGATGATTATAGGCGCCCGCAGTTCGTGCCCGTGCTGCGCGAGATTGTTCGTCGGGATGTTGAGCACGGTGACGGGCGGGATGCCGATGATGAAAATCCAATCGTCACAGACAGCGGAAATTGAAGCGGACTTGAACTCGACGCGCAGCGTGTCGAGGTTGCCGTCGCGGCGCGCCGCCGGCGCCAGCCGCCAGGTGACGCGCCATTCGCCGCCGGGCGCCAGCGGGGAGGCCCCGTAGGCTTTCAACGGACTCTCGCCGTCGGCCAATCCGATGCCCGCCGGAAGCAGAATCGCCGCCTGCACGCCGTACGCCGCCGCGCCGCCGTCATTGCGCGCGACCGCCGTCACGGAAACGGGATCATACTCCAATGTGCCCGCGTTGAAGTGCAGTGTGTCCAGTGGCGCGGTTTCGACGCCGCAGGACAGCGCCGGCTGTAACGCGGCGGCTACACTCAACCGGCAGGTGGTCGTCCGCTCGGCGCCTCGCGAGGCCCTGACCCGGAAGAGCAGGGTTATATCGCGCTCCTGAGGGACCGGCCGCGGCGCTATCCTCCATGCGGTCTGCACGAAACCGCCGGGCGGCAGCCGGTCGGCGACCAGGCGCACGGGGTCCGCCGGCGCTCCCAATTCCGTGTCGGGATCGCTTACCACGATCTCGGCCCACACCGAATCGACGCCCTCGCTTCCGGCGTTCGAAATGTTCAACTGCGCGATCGCTTCCGCGGGTTGATAAAGCCCGGTCCGCGGATCGATGCCCATAGAATCCGGAACGAGAACGCAGGAAATGTGTAGGTCGGATGCCGTCACCGGCGGGAGCTGCGCCGAATCGCAGCAGACCGCCGTGTGTTTGAACGCGTCGGAAGCGCGGACGCATATAATGCCCGTGTACGGTTCGGCAACCGGCAAGGCGTGTATGAGCCAGGACACGGTCGCGCGATCGCCGGAATTCAGGTTTCCAAGGAATTTCGTTTCACTTTCCGACGAATCGAGACGGAAATTCGGGGGCAACGAAATCACCGCGCGCACGTCCTTCGCGTAACCCGGACCAACGTTGCCGACCTGCGCCGTCCAGAGAAAGGGATTCGGAACGTACACGCCGTTTTCATATGAGATTCGAACGTCGTTATCGCAGACGATGCCCAGCTTCGCTTCGCGGCGCGCGGGTATGGTGATCTCGCTCGAGCAGAGCGTGTCTATCATGGGATCCCCCAGGCCCCCGCGACCCTGGGCCTTGAAGCGGACCAGCACCGTGGTGTCGTTATCGCGCGGCACCGGCCGGAGACGGAATTCCCGAGCGGCGGATGCGCCCGGTCCGAGCGTCCCGAGTTCCAGCACGGGATCCTGTCCTTCCGCGACCGACAATGCGGGGGTCGCCACATAAAGGATGCGCGAATCCTTAGACGGGGCATCGCCTCCGTTGATCAGCCGCAGCGGGAACACAACGGGATCGGGATCGTAGGCGTTGAGCGTGTCGGCGTAGGAAATGCGAAGATCGTCGTCGGGAGGGCAGATCAGTGCGTTCGCCGGCCTGTATTCCTTTTCCACCCACAACACCAGCATGCATTCGGAGCGCATGCCGCCTTTTGCGCTGATCGTGACGTGTATGGTATCCAGCCCGCTTTCGCGCCGCGGCTGAACAACCAGGGAAAATTCCGTTCTCAAGGTGTCGCCCGGCGACATGGTGTCGGCGAGCAGCACGGCCGGCGGCGGCAGGATCGTGAACTGCGTGCTCGAACGCGCGAAAACGGTGACTGAATCGATGCGCCTGCCGCCGGTGTTCGCCACCGTCACATGAACGGTGAAATCGGGCGGCAGGTACGAATTCCATGCGACCTTGTCGAAGTGTATGGAATCCGGTCCGGCTATGCTGCACGCCGGTTGCGCTCGAAGCGGCTGGGAGAGCATTATTACGGACAGGCAGAGAAGGGCCCATGCGTCCGTGCTCCGGATGCTTCTCCGTGCCCCGGTTCGATTGCGGGACGATGCGGTTTCGTTCCGGAAATCGGCCGTCACAACGGTTTACCGCCTCAACAATTTCTTGACTTCCATACGGCCCGGAGTTTCGAGCCGGTAGAAATACAGTCCGGGTTCGAGCGCGACTGCGTCGAAGCTTTCGGTATGCCGCCCCGCCTGAACCTCGCCGTCGAGCAACACCGCGAGCTCGCGGCCCATCCGGTCGAACACCAGCAGCCGCGCGCGCGTTGCCGCCGGAATTGAAAAGGAAATGGACGTTTCCCCGGCGCAGGGATTGGGCTTGTTCTGCTCCAATTCGAAGTCCGGCGAAGCGGTCAACGGCTCGAGGCAGTCGTTCGTGACGTAAACGCTGCCGTCCCTGGTTTCGGCGGCGATGTCGCCCTGATCGAGAAGGACGTTCCCGGTGAAGCGCAATTCCGAATATCCGAAGCTCATGCCGGGACCACTGTTGTATTTGCCCTCGATCTGCAGGGTCACCAAGATACCTTCCTCGCTTCGGATCGGCGTGTTTGTCGTGTAGTCCGACAGTTGCGCGCGGCCCTCACCGAGCTGCAGGAGCACGGGTCCCACCCATCCGCGTCCGGTCAGGGCGCCTTGCGGCGAGGCGTGCAGTATCGACACCACTTCGGGATCGTAGGACAGTTCCAGACGATAGCTGTTCAACTCCGTCCCGACGGTCCTGCTGACCGTAACGGGCACGAGACGCTTGTCGCCGTAACGGAGCAGGATGTCGCGCGGGAGGGACAGGGTCAGTTTTTTCGGCGCGCCCTGCACGAAAAGCGGATCCGAACATTCGGCGTCATCCGCATTCCCCGCGCGCGCCAGGAAGTGAAAAGTCCTAAGCGCGTCGGCCGGTTGTCGGGTGGCTTTCACCCTCCAGGTCACTGTAGCTGATTCCGAGGGATCGAGATGCGCCGGCGTTGTCGCTTTGAGCGGGGCTTCGCCCTGTTCCAGCACTATACCGGGCGGGAACATCAGCATCGCCGAGACGTTCATCGCTCTGAAGGCGCCGATGTTGGTGATGCTAAGGCCGAGGGTGAAAGGGGCATGCTCGTATTCGCCTTTATTCCAGTCGAAAAACAGCGAGTCCTGCGGATCGGACCAGCAGACGGCAGAGAGCTTCGGATAGCGGAGAGCGGGGAAGAATACCGAACGTTCGCAATCGAGTGATGAGTGATTGTCCGCTTCGAGCAATATCCGGAAGGGTCCGTTTTGGTTGAGATTGCGGCGCAGTGCTTCCACCTGCCACGTCAATCGCGCGTCGCCGCCCGGCTCGATGTCTCCCGCATCCTGCCGGGCCGCGCCCACGATATTCATCGCGGGTCCGAGCAGCAGCAGCGTCGCCCGTACGTTCTCGGCCGTTCCCCTGCCGGTGTTCGCGATAACCGCTTGCACCGCGAAGGGATTTCCCGCATATCCGCCGGTGGCGGGATCGATGAAAAGCGTGTCCACGGAAATGCAGGACAGAGTGAGCAGCGGATTGTCCTCGCGGGGGATAAATACTTCGCGGCAGCACTCGCTGCTCGCGCCCGCCGAGTCAATGAGAGCCGCGCATATCTGCACCGAGCCGCTGCTCGTTCTCGCCGCGGGAGTCAGCATCCACGACACTTCGGCCGTCCCGCCCGGCGCAAGCAGAGGTATTTCCCGCTCCGCGTTTTCTCCCTGCGCGAGCAGCACGTCCGGAGGCAGGGCGGGGACGAGGTTGAGGCCTCTGCCCGACGCCGTGCCGATGTTCCTGATGCGCGCTGTGAAGCGGAACGGATCGGGATTGTAGCGATTGTCGGCGTAGACGAGCGAATCCGGCGCCTCGCAGGTCAACTCGTATTCCGGCCGCCTGACTTCCGGCACATAGACCCGCATGCGGCAATCCGCGACCACTATTTTCCTTCCCAAGCCGCCGCGTCCGAGCACCTGGAATACCAGCGTGTCCCATCCCCCGGCCGAGCGCGGCAGCGCCCGCAGCAACCAGTGCTCGGTGCGGGACTCGTTCACCTGCATGACGCCGAGCGGCCGCAGATTGCCTCCGACCGGCGTGAAACGCGGCGGGCCGACGAAAACCAGCTGGCACTCTTCCGCGTAGGTTTCACCCGTATTCGTCGCAATGGTGGTGATCGGAAAAGGATTCGGAACATAATCGAGCGTCTCGTCCGAAAATTCAAGCTCTTCGTTCGGCGTGGAACAGCTCAGCTCGAAACGCGGGGCGCGGACCCGCTGCACCCACACCGCGCGCTCGCACCAGATCGGATCCGTGTCGTCTCCCTGCATGTGCGCGCGGATCGTGTCGAAACCGTCCTCGGTCTTCGGATGCATGCGCACGCGGAACAGCCCCGAAACCGTGTCGCCCGGAGGCAGAATTTCCGCCAGTCGCAGTGAAGCGGGACTCAGCATGGTGAAACGCGGATCCTGCAGGAGTTGGCCGATCACGTCCCTGCTTTGCCCGGTGCCGAGATTGTAAGCCTTGAGGCGCACGTCGAATTCCTCCGGTTCGTAGTACTGCTCGCGGAAGAATACCGTGTCGGGCGCTTCGAGCGAACACACCAGGGACGAGGATTGGGCTGGGTTGACGTATAAGGTGCGGCAACACGAGACCGGCGGATGATTGTCGGAGGTCACCGTGAAGCAGATCGTCATGGAGTCGGCGTTGTCGAGGGCGACCGAGCGGATATCCCAGCTCGCGGCGCCTTGCTGTCCCGGATGTATGACGAAAGGCGCAAGCTGCTGCTCGAAAACCACGGGCGAGGAGAGCTCGAGTTTGGGCGATCCGACGGCGATGCGGGCCTTGACGCGCGTGGCTTCGCGCGATCCGCTGTTCCGCACGACGACGGTGGCTGTGAAGGGATTGGGGGTGTAGTCCTTGAGATCATCGTTCCACACGAGGCGTTCAGGGAGCAGGACCTCGCAGGCGAGTATCGGCTCGCGAGGCCTGATGGTCAGATAGCCGTCCAACGGCTTCGGTATCAGGCAATAGGCGTCCATGCTCCAGTTGCTGATGTGCAGGAAAGTCTCGGTGTTGTATATCACATCCGCTGCCTTGAAGCGCAGGTACAGCAGCGGGCCGCCGCCGTCGATTTCGATGTTGTCGCGGACATAAATGGTATGCCCGGATCCTATGTCGGCCATGCTGACACCGACTCCTTCGAGGAGAGTCCCCGCCGTGGATACGCCCGTCAGGACGGCAACCGCCCTGTTATACAGCACCGTGAGATTGCACTTGCTGAATACCGCTCTCACGGGAGTTTCCAGCGTCAAGGGAACCAAAACCTCTTGTGTGCCCATCATGGACGCGGCTCCGAGCTTCACGCGGATGTTTTCGAATTTGGAGCGGTCGAGCGGCGCCTGATACGAGCGCGTCGCGGTTTGACTGCCGCCGCAATAGTTCTTGATGGTCAGATTGACCACCCGTATGCCGCCGTCAGGGCAATCGGTCGTGTATTTGAGGAGGCATTCCTGGAATGAATCCTTGATGTCCTTCCGCATCGAGGCGAAGATCGCCTCCAGATCCTCGGGATTTGGAGCCCTGTAATACCGGCCGCCGCTGAGGTCCGCGAGCACGCGCAGAGAATCCTCGGCGCGGCTGCCCTGCGCCAGTCCGAAACCTATCGTGAAAACCTTGATCTTCTCGTTCAATGCGTGCTCGCGCACGTTGCGGAAAACATAAGACCGGCTGCTGTTCTCGCCGCCGTCCGTGATCAGTATAACCGCCTTGCAGGAGTTGCGGGCGAAGGCCGCCAAGTGCGTTATTCCGGCATGCGCCGCGTCCCAGAGCGCCGTGTTGCCCGCCGCCTTCAAATCGTTTATCGCGTTCTTCAGAGGCGTTTTTGCGTTGGTCATGGGGACGTCGGTCGTCACGTCCACGCTGAAGCTTACCAGCGCGGCTTCGTCGCAGGGCGTCTGCATAAGGTCGACGAAGGTGCTTGCCGCCGCCTTGGCGCTTATCAGCTTCTGCCCCGCCATACTGCCGGTCCTGTCGAACACAAGGCAGGCGGATATGCAGCATGTGTCATTTTCCGGGCACCAGACCGTCGCATCCTTCATGAGGATGCCGTTTTCCCTTATCTCGAAATGTTGAGGCCCCATGTCCCGCATGAACGCTCCGCCGCAGGTGACCTTGTATGCGAGCGTGATTTCCGGATAGCGGACTTCAACGCGCTTGAAGGTAAGCACCGGCTGCGCGGGGAGCGCCTGAGACAGAAATAATGCAGCGATCGCGAACAGCGTGTAACGAATGGCCATGCGGTTTTCCTGAATTGGAAAGGGAAATGAAGCTTCACATACCGCAATCGTGAAAGTACGTAATTCGTCGACACAGCGAAAGGCAAATGGGAAAGACGCGTATGTTTTCGCAATCCGGGCGCGTCTCCGCGATGCGCCCCGAAAAACCAACGGCCGTCACGGTCCGTGTTAACGGCCGAGAACCATGAGTGGCAGCGCCGCGTTCACGGAGGCGCCACGCACATGGAGGAAATACATCCCGGGACGGAGCCCGTCGAAACGCAGGATCAGACCGCCCTCCTCCTCCTGTATCGCGCCTGCCGTAGCGCGCCTCGATCCGAGCGCTGTGAACAACTCCGTCTCCAACGCGCTTCCTCTCAGTCGATCGGGTAGACGCAGATTGAGGGAGCCCGCGCCCGCGCGCAGCGGATTCGGATAAAGGATAATTTGGTCCGTAATTTCCGGCGGCCGCGCGGAAGCGAGGACGTTTCCGAGCCGGTAAAGCAGAATCAGCGCGTCGCGAGCGTAGCCGAGTATGAGGGCGCCGTTCCGCTCGTCGAAACGCGCCACGTTCGGGAACTGCCGAGAAAGAGGCAGCGGCAGCCTCCCGGCGCCGGCGAAATCGGGATTATCGCCGCGCAGAAGCGCCAGTGAATCGCCGGAGACGGTCAGGGCTAGGTATATCCCGCCTGCCGCCGATCCGAGGGCAAGAAAAGGATCGTCGACAAGCACGGGGCTTATCGTCCGCGTTTTGCAGTCGACGCGGTAACGGCCGGCGAACACTTCATTCGGGGCATAGCCCTGTCTGAGGCAAAGCCTCTCGAACGGACCCCGGCAATCCGGCACTTCGATCGCGTCCTGTATGCCGCTCTTCACGTGCCACACGTACAGCGGTCCATCGACGGGTTTGACTGCCAGTATCGAATCGTTCGGGGTGAAGACCGCTTGCGCCACACCTGTACCGGTTCGGCCGGCGTATGACCATCCGCGCAAAACTCCGAACGGAGGGCCCTGGCTTCCGAACAGAGAAATCGTGTCCACTCGTCCGGCAGCCGGCATCGCCACAGCCGCCTTGCCGTCGGAACTGAAAGCCATGGCCGCAAAAGCGTCCGTGCGGTCCAGGTCCGGCTCGCCGGCTCGAATGGAATCGGATACCGCCGGAAGCTCTTCATCCAGCACACGAATCACATGTCCGAAATGATCGTGCACGGCCGCGCGTCCGCTCGTTTTCACGCGCTCCAGCGCGACCGGTCTTTCGCCGGCGGCGATGCGCCTGCCGCGTCCTGAAGACGTCTCGATGTAATTCAGACCCCCGCCGCCGAAAGCGTCCGTATACAGAATTTTCGATCCGTCGGCCGTGAGCGCGGCGTCTTCCACGGATCGTCCGAATTCGAGCGTCCGCTCGAAGGAGAGGCTGGGGATGTGAAACACCCTCGCCGTCGAAACGCCGGGATTGACGATGATTCCCGCGTCGGACGCACGCGTCACGAATATCATGTTAGCATCGAGGCCCGTCGACACGGAGTCGAAAGCGCCCGTGAGGAAATTGTACCTGTACAGTTTTCCATTCCGCCGCGGCACGCCGGCATGCCTGCCCGCCGAGTCCGCGAGGAAAAGCAGCCCCCGGGAAGGGGCGCTGGAGGCGGTTGCCGAGACTCCCGCCGCCAGGGGCAAGTCCCGGATGAAAATGCCGAATTCGTCGTAAATCCGGACACCGGCATCCGTAAAAAGGGCGAAGCGCTCCGACAAGGGATCGACGGCGATGCGCGCGGCCGCGGCTTCGCTGCCGTAAACGAAGGAGCGCGTCATTTGCCCGTTCAGCGTGGAGAAGGCGCGCACGCGCACCTGTCCCTCCGACGGAAGACGCTGTGTTGCGTAGAGATTCGCATGGAGACTGTCGAGCGAAAGGCAGGAAACCGGTATGCCCGCGTCGATGGAATCCTCCGGCGTCAAGGCGGCGCCGTTCAACAGGAGAATGTGCCGGCGTCCTGTGGACATGTAGATCCGGTTTTCATCGGGATGCGATACGAAAACGGGCGTCCCCTCGGTCGCCGGATTGAACGCGGGCAGCAGGGCGCCGGTGAGAGGATCGAGGGCGGCAATGAGAGAATCCCCGCCCTTCCATCCCTCGAGACCCGCGACCACCAGTCCGGTTTTGTCGTGGACGTGCAGAAGCCTGAAGCGTTCGCCCACGCCCGGCGGCAGCGGGATGGACCGGATCTGCCACCCGGTGTATATCTTGAACACCGCGACGTGGTCGAATTCCACGGAGTGCGCGTAGAGCAGGCTGCGAACCGGGTCCAGCGCGGCCGAAGTGGGGCGCAGCAGGTTAGGATAGGGTGAGTATCTCATCGCGTTGAGATCGTACACCGAAGGCGGGGATATCTGCGCTCGCGCTCCCGCCGCCGGAATCGCAACCGATGCGAGAAACGCGAGCTTCCAGATCCAATTGCATCCGTTTCTGTGTTTCCGTCTCCGCATGGCCGCAACATCGGATCTGTGAAGATCACAATCAACCGGAATCGCGTGGAAGCGCCGCCATTCGACGGCGCGAAGACGCCGCCGCTCAAGCGGCTCGACAAACCGACTTCCAGAGAGAACCGGATTGCCGTGGCGGGTCCGGACGCTCAGCCGCCGCCCGGCGGCAGCACCATCTTCGCGAGCAGGCGATCCAGCGTTTCACCCGGACTTTCACAGAATCCGGTATGCACATCCGAAATCTGTACGATGGTGCTGCGCGGCGCGACCAGCCAGAGGAAGCGCTCCCGCTGCGGGAGAAGGCCGATCGGACCCGCATGTTCCGAGCCCCGGCAGACGGCGCCGATCGCTTCGAGCTGCGCGGACACGGTTTCCATATCCAGGCCCGGATGCAGCAGCAGCATGCGTTCGCGGTCGAGCATGAAACGCGCCTCGAGAAATGACAAGGCCGCGCAGGATAGGATCACGCCCGCGTTTACGAATTCCCCGCGATCCACGCGCGGAACCACCCGAATCACGGCATAGTCATAGAGATTCCCGGGCACGGATCGCCTCCTCCATGAATACATGGGACTCGTTCAATCGTTCGGTCAGGAAGCCGGCGTACGCGGCGCGGCGGCAGTCCGGAGCCGGTCCCGCCGGATCCTCCAGCCAGGAGTCGGGGAGCAGGCCCGCGACGCCGGCGATGGCGTCGCTCGAAATTCTAGCGGACATCCGGGCATCCGCCATGGGGAGCGCCTCCGCCTGCCCGAGGAGCACATGTTCGCGGATCAGCTTGAAAGGATCCCGGGCGCGCGCCGAATAATCCCCGCCGGCATGGTGGAAGTACAGCGCCGATCCATGATCGATCAGATACAGCTTCTTGTGCCAGATCAGCATGTTCGTGTTCCTGGCGGTGCGGTCGACGTTCATCGTGAAGGCGTCGAACCACACTATCGACGACGCCGCGTCCGCGTCCACCGCCGCCGCCGCCGGATCGAATCCGACAGAACCGGGAAGATAATCGAGCCCGAGATTCAACCCCCCGCTGGCTCGAATCAAATCCTGGATTTCGGGATCGGGTTCCGTTTGCGCCAAAGCGGGATCGAGTCGGATGAACACTATCTCGGGGACGTCGAGACCGGCGATCCGCGCCAGTTCTCCGACTAAGAGCTCCGCCGTCAGCGCGTTTGTACCCTGTCCCGCGCCGCGGAATTTCAGCACGTACAGCCCGTCATCATCGGCCTCGACCACGGCGGGCAGGGAGCCGCCCTCGCGCAGGGGGGTTACGTATCGTGTTGCCGTGACGGTTCGAATATTCATCGGAACAAATTACCGAGGCGCGGCACTCAGGGCAAACACGAGTCCGGGTGCATGGATATGTTCGAGGCGGTCCGGTGTGATATGGAAGATGTCCGTCATGCGGATCGGGTGATGCTGTATTCCGCGTAAGAACTCTCCGTTTCATGCAGGCGCAGTTTCAGAGCCGTGATACGCGCATGGCCCTGCAATTCGTCCCAGATCAGCCCGGCGAGATGTTTTGTCAGGTTCTCCGCCGTGGAATTGAACGGCAGGTACACCGACTTGAAACCATGCTCGGTCAGGAAGCCGCGCATCAACCCGTCGTTCTCGTTGCAGACGAAAGCATGGTCCAACGGCGCCAGCAGCGGCTGAACCAGGCGCTTCAGATCGGCGAAATCCAATAACATGCCGTTCTCGTCGCAGACACCCTCGATTTCCACCCTGAGCCGATATGAATGCCCGTGAAGATTGGCGCATCCGCCCTGATGAAAAGGCAGGCGGTGGCCCATCTCCCAATGGAAATCTCTCGCTATGCGCACGATGTTGTCATTCATCAGGGCGTCACTCCTTTATTGTTTCGACAAGATTTCGATTCCGGTGCTTTCAGGCCGACCGTGCCGGAGGCGCGCGTCATTTGCGTATGCGAAGCATGATGAAGCAACCGGCCAGGAAAAAGAGCATGTTCGGGAGCCAGGCGGCGAGCAGCGACGGAATGCTGCCGTTGTATCCGAAAACCTGGCTGAGTTTCTGGCTGACGAGATAGGTGAAGCACAGAAATATGCTGACTCCGAACTGCACGGACAGGCCGCTTCTCCGCTTGACCGATGCGAAAGGCACGCCGAAGAATACCACGATGAGGGACGCGAAAGGGAAGGCGACCTTGCCGTGATAATCCACGCGCAGGCGGTTGATGTCGCTGCCCGCGATGCGCTGACGTTCGATGTAATCGCGCAGTTCGCCCAGCTCCATTTCTTCAGGTTTCTGCTGCATGCGCAGTATCATGGTCGGAGTCAACACGAGGCGTCCGAGATTCAGCGAATCGAAAGCGAAGACGGATTCCCGCTTCTGAATGTCGCCGTTTTCCGCGGCCAAAATCCTGCGCGTTCCGTGGAACAGGCGCCATATTCCGGCCGCCTCGTCCCAGCGCATCGACTCCGCGTCGTAGCGCTCTATCAGCCGTGTCGGGTTCTTTTCGTCGAAGCGCTGCACGGACACCTGCCTTGCGCCCGAAGTGGATTCGTCGAAATATTCCAGAGCCACGATACGGCCGTCCCTGTCCTGAAAATGCAGGTTGTAGCGGGCGCCGCTCTGCGCGTGCTTCTTCAGGTATTCTCTCTCGAGATGCAGTCTCGCGGCGTTGACCCGAGGCACTACCCAGCCGTCGAAGCCGAGCATGATGCCGCTCGCAAGCAGTCCGAGTAGAAGAAAGGGAAGCATGAAACGGTACAAGCTGACGCCGCTGCATGTTATCACGGTGAGCTCGTTCGTGGTGCTCATCCTTCCAACAACGAAAAGCGAAGCCAGCAGAAGAGCCACGGGCGCCATGAGACCGAGAATGCGCGGAAGAAAATACACGTAATAGAGAAAAATAATCTGCGCGGGCACGTTTTCGTCGATGAAGTCGTCGAGATTCTCTATCATGTCCACCATGATGAACAGGAGGCAGAAGGCCAGCATCGCGAAAAGCGTGGATTTCACGAACTGCAGAGCGGTATGGCGATCCAGCATCCGCATCACGTCTCGTGAGGATTCCTGCGCTCCGCGCCGGCCACCGGCCTCCATGAACGGGGGAGCAGCCACGTCAGGCGGGACCAGTCTATCACCCTGCTTTCACGCGCCGCCCGTATGGTGAGATATGCGCCGCAGAGGCCGAGCAGCACATTTGCGATCCACATCCCAACGAGAGGGCTGAGCACTCCTCTGTCCGCCAGTTTCTCGCCGCCTATCAGACAGGCCCAATAAAAGATGAAGAATCCCAGGCTCATGCCCGCGCCGATGCCGAAGCCGCCCCGGCGGGCCATCATGCCGAGAGGCGCTCCGACGAACACGAACACTATGCAGGCGGCCGGGATCGAATACTTCTTGTATATCTCCACCAGATATTTGTCAATCTGGCTTTCGTCGAAATTCCAGGCCCCGGCATCCGCGGTGGCGAGCGCCTGCTGCTGCCTGATGTCGGCCAGAGCGCGGTACAAGGCGGACAAGGTGTCCGACCTGGTGAAGAGACGGGCTTCGTTCGCGGCGCTCGTGTCCGAAACGGGGCGAGCTCCTCCGATATCCGGCGCCTTCCGCGACTCGAACTTGGATAGCGAGCGCTCGACGGCCGCCGCCTTGCGCTTCTCTCTCTCCGCCTCGATGCTGTCGACGATCACTCGCATCATTCCGGCGCTCATCGTTCGGTCGTCGCGCTGTGCGGTTGCGGCGTCGCTGCGCTGAAAACCGAAACCGGATGCGGGGATCACGACTCTGTGCCGCACGAATCGGAGTTTTCTGTACGGTCTGTGATTGCGCTCATCGAGCTCGTGAATCTCGCCGTCGTCCAGATCCATGAACACCTTGGAGAAATCCGGAGAAAACCCTACCGTCCCGTGCCTGGCTGTAACGACTACGGAGCGGTCGGGGCGCGTCATGTCGTAAATGGTAACGTATTCCAGGTCGTTGCTGTGTTCATAGGTTTTGCGCACGAGTATGCGGTAGTTCGGGAGCTGATCGTCGGAAGTGAATATGCCCGCTTGGAGCGACAGGGTGGGCTTTATGCGCAATATGTCCGTCATCAGAGTGCGAAGTCGTATGTTGGCTTCGGGAAGCACGCGATTGTTGAACAGAATGAGCCCCCAGGTAATGAGCGCCGCGGCCGCTATCACCGGCGCCATCATGCGATAAAGGCTCATGCCGCTGGCTCGCATGATCACGATCTCGTTGTCCGCGCTCATCTTGCCGAAGCCCATCAACGAAGCCACCAGCACGGACATGGGAACCGCGAGAACCACTATCCAGGCGAGGTTCAGGGCGATCAGTTCCAGCACCACGGCGGCGCTGATGCCTTTTCCCACGATGTCGCCCGCGGATTTCATCAGGAACTGCAGAAGAAACAAAAAGATGATCACGGCGTTCGAAAAGAGGAAAGGCCCCGCGTGCGCCCGCAGTATATGTTTCCAGAGCGTCATTTGCGGAAAATATCCTGTTCAGCGCAGCGGCAGTTTGCGAGGCGTTCCGGATAAATCATCCCCGCTCCCGGAATCCGGTGAAAATCACGCTGAAACCGCTCATTATCATGCGAAAATATACGCGCCCATCCTCTGATCTGCAACGAGAATCGAGTCCGGAAACCTCCCGGTCACACCTCCGGGGGAAAAAGATGCAATGTCCCGCACTTTGGCTTGCGCGTTTGGACTCATTCTGCGTAGTTTTGGCGTTTGAGGTGAGCATCCCTTCTTTGAAAGTCGGCATATATGATTCCAAACAGCAGACACATAACAGATTGCAGGTTCGTATCGAGCAGATCTCTACAGCCTTGACAGGTTGAAAAACGTTCACGAACCACTCTTAGGAGCGCCAGTCTGAATTCCCATCGTGCGACCACAACGCTGATGGTACTCCTCAAAGGAGCCCTCCGGCATGCAGCCGCAGCGCTTGGCATAGCCGCTGTTGTATTTGCATCCTTTTTCGGATCCATTTCCGGAAGCAGGGACGCATACGGCATCTCTTTGAGCGGCGCGAGGACATGGAATGCGGTTTACGGTTACGGCGCCGCGGCAATGGCCGTCGCTCCCGGCCGCGCAACCCTTACGGACATCGGGCACACGGAGTCGCGGACGCCGGAAAGCCCGGATATTCCGGCGGAGACGACGGCAACCCCGGAACGGGATGCTTCGACGGAGCTCCGGAGTTTCGAGCTGGATGTGCCGCCCGTAAAGTTCGAGACGAAAGATTCCACCGGATTCGCGAATGTCGAAACCGGTTTGCGGGAACCCCTGCCCCCGACGATGGAAGGCGACGACAGCCTGGGTATACTTGCGGATTCCACTGCGAGAAAGCGTTTTCTTCCGGAACCAGGCCGACCCGGGCCTGTCGCCCGGCCTTTCCCGGAGCGCAGCTCTCCGATCTATCTCAGGCCTTCGCAGGGGCTGGGAACTCAACGTGTTGTAAGGGTGGATTCGACGCGCAACGTGGTCGTCATACGTGAAGTGCTGAACGGCCGGGACGTCAGCATACCTTACGAGATGCCGCTCGATGAGTACATAAAAAGGCGGTACGAATTTGAACGCGATAGACGCACCGCCGATTTCACCGGCAAACGCGCAGTTAAAACCGGAGATGCGCTCGACGGACTTCTCAGATCGCTGACCGAATTCGACATACCGGTGCCCCCGAATCCGCTCATGAGTATATTCGGCGATCGAAACCGCATAAGCCTGCGTATCAGCGGAGCTATCGACATCAATGCCGGATTCCGCATCGAGAAATCGGACCAGCAATCCGTGTTCATGCGGCAGACCCAGTTCTCCCCGAATTTCAGGCAGCAGGTCAACGTCAACGTCAACGGACTTATCGGAGACAAACTTAACATCCGGGCCGACTGGAGCACCGAACGCACTTTCGAGTACGAAAACCAGTTGAAAATCCGATACACGGGTTATGACGACGAGATAATCCAATCCATAGAAGCCGGCAACGTTTCCCTGCAAACTCCATCTCAGCTGGTGGGCGGAAGCGGCGCTCTTTTCGGCATCAGGGCGGATCTCAAGTTCGGACCGCTGCGGTTGTCGGCGGTAGCCAGCCAAAAGAAAGGCGAGTCGAACCGGTTATCCATTGCCGGCGGCGCCACCGAACAAACCTTCGAGAGACGGGCTTACGAGTACGCGGAAAACCATTACTTCGTCAGTCTCGATTATCGTGAACCGAATCCCGCCCTGCAGGGACGCAACGTCTATGAAGCCTACTACAATCACAGGGCCGAAAACAGCACCATGCCGGTCCGCTTGCGTCCGGATCTCGAGATCCGGGACATGGAGGTCTGGACCACCCGGCCGGCGTCGGCCGGCGTCGTGACCGATCCGGAAGAACGGGCGGGCGTGGCTTTCATCGATCTGACGGGCTTCACATATCACGCTTCCGACGCGTCCTATTCGGACAGCATAAGGAAATACACGGACCCTGCGGTTAAAGTGGAGTCCCAATCCGGCCTCGTTGAAGCCGGCAACTTCAAGAAGATGAAGCGGGATATCGATTACTCGTACAATCCCGTCACCGGCATACTGACCATGAACCAGAACGTGCAGGAGGATCAGGTCATCGCCGTCGCCTACAGGGTGGCGGGCGCCAACAATCAGGCCCTCGGAGATCTTTTCTACGGCACTTTCGTGAATGATCCGCGTTTTCTCAATTCGGGTCCCGAACCGCGGCTGGTTCTCAAACTGGTCAAACCGAAAAACCTCAGCCCTTCTTTCTCAGCGGCATGGAAACACCGGGTGCGCAGCATCTACTCCTTGAACATGCGCAACCTCAAAAAGGAGGATCTGGCAAATTTCCGCCTCGTGTTCAGGCAGGGCGGCGCGCCTGACAACGAAAATCTTCCGGGCACCACCTACAACCTGCTCAGACTCTTCGGTCTGGACTACACGGACGATAACGGAACGGGACAGGCCGACCGGAAAATCGACTTCATCGCAGGGATCACGGTGGATCCGATCCGCGGTGAAATCATATTTCCGACACTGGAGCCTTGGAACAGCGGCCTGAAATACCTGTGGTCCAAACTCCCAAACGTCAATCCCAACGAAATCGACCAGTATCTGTATCCTGAAATATACGATACCACAAAGACGATAGCCCGTCAAAGCCAGCAGGACAAAATACTGATAGTCGGCACCACGCGCGGTTCCAGCTCTTCCACCTATTACCTCGGATTCAACGTAGTGCCGGGCAGTGTGAGAGTGCGTCTGAACAACACCCCGCTGGTCTCCGGCGTGGACTACACGGTCGACGAGCAGGCCGGGCAGGTGCGGATATTGAAAGCGGAAGCCTTGGAGCCGGGCGCCAAGCTCGACATAGACTTCGAGAAACAGGACCTATTTTCTTTCGCCTCCAAAACGCTTGTGGGAATCCGAGGCGATCTCGAACTCGGGGCGGAGACCTTCCTCGGCTTCACGCTCCTGAGTCTCAATCAGAAAACGCTCAGCGACAAGGTGCGCATCGGCGAAGAACCGATCAGCAACACGATGTTCGGCGTGGACCTGCGCACGAAGCTGGATCTGCCCTTCGTGACCGAAGCGCTCAACACGCTTCCGTTTCTCCAGACGCGGGAAAAATCCTCGTTGACACTGCAGGGCGAAGCCGCCGTGATACTTCCCGATCCGAACACCAAATACAGTTCCATCCCTTCGGACCAGGGAAAAGGCATTGCCTATATCGACGACTTCGAAGGCGCCAGGGTCTACATACCTCTGCAAACCGCCTACTCGGCGTGGAAGATTTCGTCGGTACCGAAATTCCTGCCTACGTTCAACGCGCCCGACGACTCCACGATGCACAGCAGGCGCGGCCGGATGAAGTGGTACAACGTCTCCATCGCGTCGCCGTCGAACAGAACGGTTATCGTCACGGACATCTGGCCGAACCGTCTCGCGGCAAGGGAGGATCAGCGCGTGACGGTGCTCGACATCGAGTACGATCCAGCCAGGCACGGAATGTTCAATTACACACCCACCCTGTCTCCACCCGATCAGACGTGGAACGGCCTAATGCGCCTGTTGCCGGTCAATGCCACCAACCTTGTGGACGGGAATTACAATTACATCGAACTCTGGATGAAAGTCGAGACGCAGAATCCACGGGGAAAGCTGCTTATCGATCTCGGCAAGGTAACGGAGGACGTAATCCCCGACGGACAACTGAATTCGGAGGACCTGGTCATACCGGGTTCGATCCGCAACGGCATTCTTAACGAGGGCGAGGACGTCGGAATCGACATGCTCACCGACGATCAGGAGCGCGAGCGTTATGGCGCCGAGATCGCCCTATACGGACTGGATCCAGCCGATCCATCCGGCGACAACTACACCTACGACGTGTCCAATTACGACCGCATCAACGGGACCGAGGGCAATTTCGTGGATGCGGCGGGTCAATTCCCCGATACGGAAGATCTCAACAACAACGGCATTCTGGACCTTTCCAGCGATTATTACCAGTACGAAATCGATCTCGACACGACGAGGTTCTCGCCTCTTCTGCCTGCATCACAGCGGAATCCTTATGTGGTCGGCGGAGGAGCGAACGGGTGGTACCAGTTCCGTATACCGCTCTCAGCCGTGAGCCAGGTGGTGGGAACTCCCTCGCTGGACAACGTGGAGTACGTCCGCGTATTGTTCACGGGCATGGACGGGGCTTCCACCGTCCGCGTGGCGGAGTTCAACTTCGTCGGCAACCAGTGGTACGAGAGGCTGCGCAACGACACGCTTTTCACCGTATCCGTGGTCAACATCGAGGACAATCCCGAATACACGAGCCCCCCTGGCGTCGTCCGCGAGCGCGACCGCAGGCGTCCGGATCAGGAAGTGTACATGAACGAGCAGTCGCTGTCGCTGGATTTCAGATCGCTGCCCGACACTACCCTGCGCGAAGCATACCGGCTCTTTCCCGCGACCGGCGTGGATATGTTCAATTACGAAAGTCTGAAGATGTTCGTTCACGGGCATCCCGAGCTCGACACGGCGGATTACGAGGTCGTTATGCGTTTCGGCATCGACACACTGAATTTCTACGAGTACCGCGCTCCGATTCACAAGGGTTGGGCGTCGGAAAACGAGGTGTCCATCAGGTTCGCCGACGTCACCGCGGTGAAGACTCTCAGAGATACGTGCAGCATTATCGCCGAAGCGCCCGTTCCGGATGGTCCCCCGGGCTCCTATTTCCGCGTCGTCGGCTGCCCCGACGTGGTAAGCGTCCGCTTCATCTCAGTGGGTGTGAGGAACAAACACAGGGACAACAGGCCGATAAGCGGCGTGGTTTACATCAACGAACTGCGCGTTGTGGGACCGAACAAGAACAAGGGATACGCATACACCGGATCCATGAATCTCCGTCTTGCCGATGTCGCCGACATCAACGCCACGGTCAATCATACGGATCCTTATTTTCACAACATCGCTGAGCGCTTTAGCGCGACCAGGGCGAGCACGACCAGCTGGACTCTCAACACCACTCTGAACCTCGACAAGGTTTTTCCCAAGGATTGGCAGGGGACGCAGCTGCGCGTAAGTTACTCCCACTCCGAAGCGCTCGCCAAGCCGCTTTTACTGCCGGGCCAGCCGGACGTGGACGTGGAGGGCTCGCTGAGGATATTGGCCGAAGATCTCAGGCGCAAGGGCCTGCCGCAGCGTGAGATCGACGATGCGGTCAGCAACGCGCGCTCGGCGACGCATACAATGGAAATACGGGACTCCTGGTCCATACCCAGCGTGCGAATCAAGGCCCCCGGCAAGCACTGGTTGATCGAGGACGTGCTGAACCGATTGGATCTCGGGTACAACTACACTGTCAGCCGCTTCCGCGATCCGGTGATTCAATTCAGGCGCAGCTGGCAGTGGCAGGCGCGCGCCGGCTATGGCTACGATATCAGCCGCGACCTGAACGTGCAGCCTTTCAAGAGCCTGTTCGATGGAGTGTTTCTGCTTGAATTCTACAAGGACGCGAAGTATTTCTTCCTGCCTCAGAGAATCGGCTTGAACGCCGATCTCGCCCGCACGCGCATCGAGGAGCAGCGCCGCGATCCGCCGGAGTACAGGCCGTACATTCGCGACTTCACGCACAACCGCTCTATCAACCTGCCCTTCACGATTTCGGAGCAGGCCTTCCTGAATTTGAACGGCAACTACACGGCGTCCCTGCAGACGTCCCTGCTGCATTTCGAGACGGATTACGAGCTGGACGAATACGGCAACCGCGTTATGGACGCGTTCGGCGCCTACGTGGTCAAGCAGCGGCAGAGCTCGGCGATATTCAGCGACATTTTCTTCGGCCGCGGCTCGCTGAACTTCGGCCTTCCCATACGTTACACGCAGCAGTTCACCCTGAACAGCCGCCCGCAACTTCCGCGCTATTTCGATATCGACAGGCTTTTCGACATGTCGGGCGGGTACAATGTGTCTTACACCTGGCAGGAAAACCTGCAGCAACTCGGTCTCGGCAGGCAGGCCAGTTTCAACGCGAGCATCAACTGGCAGGTGAATTTCCGATTGAAACAGCTGTTCGATCCGCTCTTCGCGCCGCCATCCGCCGCCGGAGCGGGCCCGTCCGAAGGACCTCGCTCGGTAGCCAAGCGCCGTCCGGACGAGCGCCGCATCGACGATTCGAAGCGCGATCTCGTCCGCAGGCAGCAGGAGCTCGAGACCACCGGCCGCGAACTCAAGGAGAAGAATCCGGAGGAATACCGGCGAATCGTGGAACAGCTCGAGCGCAGCCGGCAGCAGCTCGAAGCCCTTACCGGAGTATCGATGCGGGATTCCGCGGCGCAGGGCGCCGTCTCCGACTCGGCCGAAACGGCCCGGCCCGGCCCGGGTATCGGCGAGATACTCCAGAAGATCGCCTATTACGCGATAAAAGTGCCGCTGCTGGATTACGAGAACATCAATTTCACGTTCTCCGAGAACAATACGAGCAACGTGTCCGGCGTCCGCGGGCTGACAGGTTTCTCCGTGTTCTGGGCGACGAATCCGTTTACCGGACCCGACAATCCGGATCTCGGCCCTTCGCGCCTGTACCAGCTGGGTCTCGTCACGGATCCCAATCCCGGCGCCGGCTCCTTGGGTTTCAGGCGCGCCTTTCCCTTCGTCGGCATTGACGATTACAGGAGGGGGCTGCGGGCCGCGAATCCGAACGGCGCGTATGTCGACAATTTCTCGCAGAACAACACCATCTCCGTGCGCACCAACCGCCCGCTCTGGGAAGGCGCGCGGGTGGATTTCAACTGGGACCTCCGCTGGTCCCTCAATCGCAATTACCAGCTGCAAACCGACGATCAGGGATTTCAGACCATCACGAACCTGACCTCCACCGGGCAGATGGAGCGCTCGTTCCTGGCTTTCCCGGACTTCCTCTTCTTCAGCTTTTTCAATACGAACATCGAGGCCGTCAACGAGCGCTACAAGGAACTCCTCGACGATCCCGACGACAAGCGCAACTCCTCCGAAAAGCTCGCAGAAGCCTTTGAAACCGGCTTCGAGGCCGTGCCCTGGCTGACCCGGGTCTTCGGCGGCTGGCTGCCGCGCGTGAACTGGAGCCTGCGCTGGGACGGCATCGAGAAGATCTCAATCATATCCGGCCTCGCGGACCGCATCTCCCTGGAACACCGCTACAGTTCCACGCTGACCGAGAGTTTCCGCAACAACCCGTCCGACGGCGTGCGCATAACCGAAAGCAAGAGGGTCGGTTTCAACTTCGCTCCCCTGGTGGGACTTACCTTCAATTTCAACAAACTCTGGGGCGGCGATCTGACGTTGAACACCCGCTGGGGAAAGCAGAAAAACTTCGACCTGAATACTTCCGCCAACAATGTCGTCGAGCAGTCCACCGACGAAATTTCGATCACGGCAGGCTTCAGAAAAACGGGTTTCGATCTCCCGCTCTTCGGGCTCTCGTTGAAAAACGACATCGACTTCAATCTTTCGTTCACTCTGAACAAGACATCGTCGTACGTGTACGAGGTGGCGAAGCTCGACGAGGGAGGACAGCCGCGGGAGGGAACCACCCGCATTACACTGGAGCCGCGGGTCCGGTATACGCTCAGCCAGAGAGTGCAGTCGTCCCTGTTCTACCGCTTCCAAAGCACAAAACCCGATTCCTCGGTGGGCTCCCGCGTTCCCGGCACGACCATTCACGAGGGCGGTCTGGAACTGCGCATCTCGATAACCGGATCATGACGCACAGCGTCGTCATCGCGACGATGAACCGCCCGGCGGAGACGGCGCGCATTCTCGACGCCTTGCTGGGCCAGACGCGTCCGCCCGACGAGATCATACTCGCGGACGCGTCCTCCGATGATGCAGCTCGGCGCGCCACGCGTGAACGCATGAAAGAAGGAGCGCCTCGCCTGACGCATCTCCGCTGCGTTCCGGGCATTTGTTCGCAGAGGAACGCCGGCATCGAAACCGCCGGCGGAGATGTGTTGACGTTTTTCGACGACGACGTCATCCCCGCCCCGGAATATTGTGGAATTGCCATGTCTCATTTCGAAGGCGACCGCGAAGCGGCGATCGCCGCCGTCGGAGGCGTGGCGGTGAACATGAGACCCGTCGAACGGTGGCAAACGGCATTCAGGAGATTGTTTATGCTCCAGACGGACCGGGGCGTCAACGCGTTCCAGGCCTCGGGAATCCCGGATTTCGGTTCGAATTTCGACTGCCTGTCGCGGGTGCAATTTCTCGCGACCGCGGCCGCTTCCTTCAGACGCTCCGCGATCGGCGGCGTGAGATTCGATGAAAAGAGATTCTCGGGCGCTGCGGTCGGCCTTCCGACAGGCAGATGCTTCGGTGAAGATGTCGATTTCTCGGCAAGACTTTCCGCCGCGGGCGTCCTGCTCATCGATCCGGCCTTGTCCTTCGTTCATGATCACAGTAAAACAAACCGAGAAAATGCGCACATCTCACAGGCGCTCTACGTGTATGCGATGAGGACCATGGGCGCGGACCATGCGACCTCCCGCGCGGCCCGGCGCTGGGCGCTGTTCGGACAGTTCCTGTTGTGCGCCGCGCAGAGCGCGGTCAAAATGGACACCGGGTATCTTCGGGGATATCTCCGGGGCGTCAGCGCCCGGCTCTAGCTGCCGTCGGCGTTGTTTCCGCTGATAGACGGCTTATCGCTTCTGTTATACCCGGTGCGGAACACCATATCCCACAGGGGCGAGCTGACGCCGAATCCGGCGTCCGGCTGCTGGAAATGATGGCGCATGTGATGCTCGCGGAGCGCTCCCATTATCCTGCCCTTCAGCGGGAAATGATGCATCGCAAAATGCGATATGTCGTACACCAGATAACCTGCGATGAGCCCGGCCATTATCGGCGCCGTCAACGCCGCCCCGGCGGCAAATGTGAACAGCCCGTAAAATGCCGCGCCTAGGGTGAGACTGACTGCGGGCGCCATCACAAGCCTCAGAGGGTCGCTGGGGTAATCGTGATGCACGCCGTGAAAGGTCCAGTGGATTTTCCTTCCCCAATCGGATGTCGGGGAGTAATGAAAAAGGAAACGGTGCAGCAGATATTCCACCAATGTCCAGAATCCCAGGCCGGACAGGAAAGCCGCGGCCGCGACGGAATACGAGAGGCCGTAATGAGCTATGGCGAGCGCCGACAAGACGATGATGACCGGAACGAATATGATGATGGGAACGGTCCAGTGCGTTCTCGAAAAAAACTCCATAAATCCGCTCTTGAACATGCGAACGGTTTCTTTTTTGTTTGAGACGAATAATTTCATGCTTCCGAGTCGGCTTGTGGATGATGGATGAATTCGAGTTCGGTCCGGACGGCATTATATGCGCCGCGGACTGAACTCACAAACACCGCGTCCTCATTGCCTTTGATGCCGGAGAAGGGTAGATTGTTTCACACATCCTGAAAGAGGGTCGAAGCATGAAATTGAAGCGCATACTACTTTTCACCGTCCTCGGCATCATCGCCGTGCTGATTCTGCTCAGCCTGATCGCCGGTTTTATCACGGATTTCTGGTGGTTTACATCCCTGGATTACCAGAAGGTCTTCTGGACCTTCTATGAAACTCGCTATCTGATGTGGCTCTTCGGCCTGATTGTTTTCCTGGCATTCATCCTGTTGAACGTGCGCATCGCCATGCGGTCGGCGCAATCCCTGCAGGCGGATCCGCGCATAGAAAAAATCGTGGAAGCGCTCGGCAAGGTTCTGCGCGTGCTGATTTACGGCGGTTCTGGCTTCCTGGCGCTCATCATGGCCGGAACGCTGAGCGCGCAGTGGATGGAGTATCTGCTCATGGTGAATTCCGAGTCGTTCGGGGTTGTGGATCCGATATTCGGCAGGGACATCGGTTTTTATGTGTTCACTCTGCCGTTTCTCAACAGCGCGGTCAACTGGTGCCTCGGCGCCGTCGTTCTCGTCATGATCGCGTGCGTGGCGGTGTACCTGGTCCGCCAGGGAGTGTCTTTCGCATTCGGGCGTCTGACGGCGACCCGCCAGGCCCGCAGGCACATCGCCTTGCTGGCCGGGATTCTCTTTCTCCTGGTAGCGGTCAGGATATGGCTCGGGCGCTTCGACGTGCTGTATTCGATGCGATCGGGGAGCTTCTTCGGCGCCGGATTCACCGACGTCAACGCGCAGATACCGGCGGCGTGGATTATGGCCGCCGTGACGCTCGCCGCGGGCGCGCTCATCGCTCATGCGCTTTACGCCGGACTGTGGAAACGGCTGATAAGATCCATCATCGCCTATGTGGCGGCGGCCTTTCTTGTCGCTATCGTGTATCCGGGCCTGATCCAGAAATTCGTCGTCAACCCGAACGAGCAGAGCAAGGAGCTCGAATACATCCGGAACAACATCATCTATACCCGCCTCGCCTATCAACTCGACAGGATCGAAGAGAAGGAAATCAATCCCGGCAGGGACATTCTGGCCTCGGACCTGGCGCGCGACAGCGCGACAATAAACAACATCATGCTCTGGGACTACAGGCCGCTCGCCAGCACTCTCGACCAGCTTCAGGTGATACGCCTGTACTATGATTTTCCCGATGTGGACATAGACCGCTACACGCTGCCGGACGGAAGTTACAGGCAGGTAATGCTCAGCGCCCGCGAACTCAACCAGTCCAAGCTGCCGGCCAATGCCCGCACCTGGGTCAACCTCAATCTCGTTTACACTCACGGCTACGGCGTGGCGATGAGCCCGGTGACGGTGGTCACGGAGGAGGGCCTTCCGGAATTCTACCTGAGCGACATACCGCCCGAATCGCCGGTCGGATTGGACGTGAAACGGCCGGGAATCTATTTCGGCGAGGAAACAAGGGAGCGGGTGATCGTGCGAGGCAATATAGAAGAGTTTGACTATCCCGTCGGCGATCAGAACAAGATGACGCGCTACGCAGAGGCCGCCGGCGTTCCGATCGGCTCCTTCTTCCGGAAGCTTCTTTATGCCATGCATTTCGGCGACCTCAACATACTCATATCCGGATATATCGGTCCTGAAAGCCGCATCCTTTACAACCGCCGCATACAGGAACGCGTGTCGACGATCGCGCCGTTTCTGAAGTTCGACGAAGACCCTTATCTCGTTGTCGCGGAGGGACGCCTCCATTGGATTTGCGACGCGTACACAACGACGACCATGTATCCCTGTTCGAAACCGATCAGAGATGTGAACTACATCCGCAATTCGGTCAAGGTGGTCGTCGACGCATACGACGGGAGCGCGCAGTTCTACGTCTATGACGAGAAGGATCCGATCATCAGCGCATACCGCAGGATATTCCCTTCTCTTTTTCAGAACGCCTCCGAAATGCCGCCGTCGCTGCGCGCGCATGTGCGGTATCCGCAGGATCTTTTCGACATGCAGTCCTCGATATTTGAAACCTATCACATGGAGGATCCGCAGGTATTTTACAACAAAGAGGATCTCTGGAACATCGCCAACGAGAAGCTGCAGGAGAACGTCCAGAAAATGGAGAGCTACTACGTGATACTGAGATTGCCGGGCGAACAGCGTGAAGAGTTCATACAGATGATCCCCTACACGCCCAACCGCCGCGACAACATGATCGCGTGGCTCTGCGCGCGCAGCGACATCGCCAATTACGGGAAAATGCTGGTGTACAAATTCCCCAAGCAGGATCTGACCTACGGTCCCATGCAGGTGTCGGCGCGAATCGACCAGGACGCTTACATTTCTCAGCAATTGACGCTGTGGAGCCAGCACGGTTCGAGCGTCACTCGCGGCAACCTGCTCGTCATTCCGATAAGAAACGATCTCCTGTACGTGCAGCCGATATATCTGCAGGCGACAACGGGCAAGCTTCCCGAGCTCAAGCGCATCATAGTCTCTTACGGAAATCGCATCGCCATGGAAACCAAGCTGGAGGACGGGCTTGCGCGCGTGTTCGGCGGCGATGAGGCGCCCGCTCCCGAGATAGTAGCCGGAAACGGCGCGCCCGAAACCCGCGCGCCCGCGCAGAGCGTCGCTCAGCTTTCAAGATCTGCTATGGAAAGCTACGACAGGGCGGTGCGCTTCCAACGTGAAGGTAATTGGTCCAAATACGGAGAAGAACTGGAACGGCTTCACAAGGATCTCAGGAAGCTTGTGGAACTGAGCGGCGGCGGGCGCTGACAGCGTCCGCGAAATCAACCGGCTTCGTTCCCGGTTGCGACGGGATTCTCCGGATATGAGATCCAGTCGCTCCAACTCCCGACATAGAGGCGCGGCATGCCGAGACCGGCTTCCTCCATCGCCAAAACGTTCAGGCAGGAAGTCACTCCGGAACCGCAATACATGATGACCATGCGTCCGGCGAGCGCTGCGTAGCGCGAGCGCAGCGCTTCCTGTGTTAGGAAACGCAGGGAACAGTCGAGGTTGCCCTGCCAGTACAGGTGTCTCGCGCCGGGTATATGACCCGCCTTGATGTCGATCGACTCCATCGCGCCGCTGTATCTTTCCGGCGCCCTCGCGTCCACCAGCGCCTTGTCCGCTCCGCGGCTCTTCACGTCATCCTTATCAGCAAGCATCCATCCGCGCGCTTCGAAGGCGCCGAAATCAGCCGGCGCGGCGGCGGCCGGCTGTCCGGTTTCCACCTCTCCTCCCGCGCTCAACCAGGCCTGCCAGCCGCCGTCGAGCAGGCGGACGTTCTCATGTCCGAGATATCTCAGCATCCACCACATGCGCGCGGCAAAGGATCCTCCGGCGTCATCGTACACGACAACCCGCGTGCGGTTGCAGGCGATGCCGAGGCCGCCGAAAACCGCGGCCATGCTGCTTGCGTCGGGCAGTGGATGCCGGCCGCCGTGTATTCCCAAAGGGGCGGACAGGCGCTCGTCGAGGGATGCGTAAACCGCGCCGGGTATCCGGCCTTGAAGAAACAGCTCCATCCCGCGGCTCGGCGCGGCAAGATCGAAGCGGCAGTCGGCGATGACGAGCTCCGGAGACCGCGCCAGCTTCCTCAACTCGTCGGGTGTTATCAGGTTTGACATGTAAAAGGCGGACTCCGATATGACAGGTGATTCGGTTAGAAATGCTCGCCGAAAAATAGGGCAAGAATATTTACACTGAAAGGGCGCTCCCGCGGTGTAACATTTTTGTCGAAAGCGTTGTTATATATATATCGGAGTCGTGAGGTGATCGGACCTACCCAAAAGATGGATAGACTCACAATCCCACCAATGAACAGGCTCAAGTAACGGCACCTTCCGAAAAAGCCCTTCACTTTGCGATTCCCATAAGAATCGGTCCCGATGTCCCTCCAATGGTCGGGAGCATGATTCGAACCGGCAGACGCCGGCACAGGAGAACGAAGACGCCCGTCTTTGTTCTCTTTTTTATTCGTGCCGCATCCGAATTACATAGGAAATATCCTCACTCGTCCCTTAATTATATTGTTGATGCGGCGCCAGGCATCAGTGCTGACGGACGACTGAACGATGGAGGAGTGGAATGCGGGCGAAATTTGTCGGATCGGATGAAGCGCGAATCGGTTTCCGGAGGACGAAGGTAAAGCAGAATACGCGGTTGCGACAGAGAAAGCAATGAGCACGATTCAGAACATAAAGCATGCGAGGCGGCTTCTGCTGAAGACTTTCGCCGTTCTGGCGCTCTCGATTCCGGGAGCTTGCGCACAGACGCGGCCGGCGCCGGTGCCGGAGATCACGAAAACCTCGATGTGGGACGTCGACTTCGCCGACTCTTCGACCGGAATCGCCGTGGGCGATTATGGCGTTATTCAGCGCAGCAACGACGGAGGCAGGACGTGGACCCCCACGCGATCCTCAGACCAGTTCGCCTTCAGGAATGTCCGCTTCCTTTCGCCTGCGCGCGTCGTGGCCGCCGGATTCTGGTCGAGCGTCTTCGTCAGCGATGACACCGGCCGAAACTGGAGAAAAATCCACATCGAGGGGAATGCTCACCTCCCGGGCATGGCGGCGGCGCCTCCACGCGTATGGCTCAGCGGTCCCGGCGGTCTGATACTTGCCTCGACCGACTCCGGGGAAACGTGGACGTCCCAGAACCCGGGCACAAAACAGCTGCTCGATGCGATTTCTTTTTCCGACACGCTTCACGGGTGGTGCTCCTCGATGCAAGGCGCTTTGCTGAGGACCACGAACGGCGGCCTGGATTGGGTGCCGATTCCGCGGGTCTCCGCGCTGCCTGCGACCGCCTTGTGGGCGGTTTCACCCGGGGAATGCTGGGTGGCGCTGTTCGACGGCCGCATTGCGCGGACTACCGACGCCGGCGCCAGCTGGAAAGAGTATCCCGCGTACGGAAAACGCATCAATAGATTGTATTTCGATTCCGAGGGGGTCGGTTGGGCGGTGGGCGCCGGCGGAGTGATATCGCGCTATGATCCCGTAAAAGGGCGGTGGCTGTTGCATAGCGATACGGATGCCGCCGAGATCCTGTCCATCACCTCCTCGGGCGATCGCTTCATGATAGCGGTGGGACGCGACGGGACCATCATCAGAATTCCCCGGTCGGATTGAACACGAGGGAGTGTAAAGTGGGTATCAGACCGGGGATGGCCTTCCGGGTAGTGATCGCAGCGGTCGCGATTATCCTTCTCTCCCCCGCGGCCGCGGGTCAGAGGAATCCCGAAAGCCCCGTCTTCAGGGATAATGGATCCGGCCGCGCCCGGACCCTGCCGCGGAATCCGGATCCGGCGAAGCAGTGGCGCGAGGTGGAATTGCTCCGCCAGGCGAACGAGGGCGATGCATTCGCCCGGCACGAACTCGGTCTCCGGTATCTGCTCGGGGACGGCTATGCTCCCGATACCACCAAAGCGGCTCATTGGATACGACTGGCGGCCGATCAAGGTCTTGCGCCCGCGAATTACAACCTGGGTCTTCTCCTTGTTAACGGGTGGGGCGTCCATTGGGATCCCTTCGAAGCGTTCCGCCGCATCAGCTTCGCGGCGGAACACGGAATGGACGAGGCCAGGCATCTGCTGGGAATGATGTACACCGAAGATCTCGTGGTCCCCAGGGATTGGAAACGGGCGGCGTACTGGATCAAGGCGGCGGCGGATTCGGGCTACGCCGCTTCCAGGGAAGTGATCGATGAAATTACACGGCGCGCCGGAAAATCAAGCGAGGATGAAACCGGCGATCCCGGCCCGGCCGGTTCGGAGCGGAGCAGCGGCTTCGCTGCATGGAAACCGGTTCTGCTGGATTTCAGCGCGGACAGTTTCGAGGCGCGGCAACCGGAAATGAACATGCTGGCCCGCACGGCCGTGATGACCGCCGGCCTTTCAGGTAACGATTCGCTTCTGCTTCTCGGCGCTGTCTCGGCCAGGAAGACGAATGCTCCGGAACTCGCGTTGCTCGACAGCGCGCTCGCATTCGGGAATCCCGAAGTCGTGATGTTGCTTGCCCGCTGCAGGGCCGAAGGTCTGATAACACCCGCTGATCCCGTGCTGACGGCGGCCGAATACATTCGCGCCGTCTACCTCTATGCGCCGGCCGCATTGCATCTCCTCTGGTCGCTCGCGTCCCCGCCGCCGTTTCAACAGGCGCTGCGCCGACGCGTCGCCGATGGAGATCCCGTTGCGCAATTCGTTCAGGCCGAGTTGTTTGCGCTCGGCATCGACCGCACCATAACCGAATACCAGGCCCTGGACCTTCTGGCGGCGGCGGCTCGAGGCGGTCTGCTCCGGGCCGTGCTTCACCTCGGCCTGCGCAGGCAGGCGGGGCGATGGACGGAGCGCGATCCCCGGGCTGCCGCGGCCCTGTGGAGGACGGCGGCGGAAGCCGGTGACAGGGAAGCCGCCGTGCGTCTCGCCGCGTCGCCCGCCTTGCTGGATTCCGCTTCCACTTACACGACGGAAGCGCTGGACCTGTTGCGAACGGCGGATCGTCACGGCTCGATCATCGCGCGTGTCGCATTGGCCTTTTGCTTCGAGCAAGGACGCGGCGTGCCGGCCGATGCGGGCGCCGCGGCGCGATTGTATCGCAGCGCTGCCTATAGGGGAAGCCGGTCCGCCTTCGACGCGCTTAGAAACATGCACGACCGCATCAGGCCTCCGGATAGGGAGTTCGATATGGATGATACGAAGTGACACCGCGGCCGCCCGTCCGGACGCCCGGGCCGGGGATTCAACGCGTTGTTTCTCTCGCCCGGTGTGGCGTCTCGTATCCGGTATTTCGTATTTTCGCTGATCATATGAGTCAGTCAGCATGGATGATGCGCGTATAACTGTTGTCATAGCCGATGACCACCCCGTGGTCCGGAAAGGTCTGAGGGATATGATCGACTCCGATCATCGGCTCCGTTTGCTGGCGGATGCGCCGGACGGACGGGCGGCGTGGGAGGCGATATGCGAACACAAACCACGCATCGCCGTCCTGGATATTTCCATGCCGCACAAGAGTGGAATCGAGATAGCCACCGAGGTGCGAAAAGCCGAATTGCCGACAAGCATCGTCATTCTCACCGTTTTCGACGACAGGGAAATCTGCGCAAAGGCGATCGAGGCCGGCGCGCTCGGTTATATCCTGAAGGACAGCGCCGCCCAGGACATACTCCGCTGCATACACCGCGTCGCCGAAGGCGATTACTTCATCAGTCCGGATCTGACCGGCGCTGTCATCAACGGCGGCAAAGCCGATTCCGCCGTCAGCGAACAGTTATCGAGGCTTCACCTCCTGACTACGACGGAAAGAAACGTCCTGCGCATGATTTCGAGGGATATGTCCACCAGGGAAATCGCCGCCGAACTTTCCATCAGCCCGCGTACCGTGGAACGTCACAGGGCCAACATAGCCACGAAGCTGAAGTTGCACGGAAGCTTCTCGCTTCTGCGCTTCGCGCTGGACAACAGACAGAAACTCTGACCGCCGGCTGGAAGCGCTGCGGAACATAAATTCTCGAGTTTGCAGGCCGGTGACCGGCCTGAATGCAATCCTCAGCGGCCGAGCAGAATGGAGGTTTCGGGTCCCGGTTCGCTCTCGGCCCCGTGTTTTCCTGTCGTCGTCAGATAGTAGAAAACCGGCGACACGGCCCCCGGCTTTGTGTCGGTGTATTCCAGATCGTCGGTTTTCAGCGTCGCTACAAGGGATGGCCTCGAACCGCGCGTGTAGCGGTACAATTTGAATCCGGTGGCCGCCGGCTGCGCCACCTCGTCCCATTTGAGGACCACGTCTCTTTTCACGACGCGCGCCTTGAGATTGGCCGGCGGATATACGGATGGCAGAGGCGGAACCGCAAATGCCGCCGCGCTCATAGCGCTGCTGTCTCCGGTGATTGAAAACGCGCGGACCGAGTAGGCGTATTTCTTTCCGGGAGTGATCCGGTCGTCCTGGAAATTGTTCTGCCATGCGTAAAGCAACGTGTCGGTCAGGGGCTTCCATCTCGCTTCACCGGCTTCCCGTCTGTAAACCCTGTATCCCGCGAGTCCTGCATCCCGGCCGGCTTGCCCCTTCCAGAAAAGATAAACACGGTTGTCGTCGACCTGAGAATGCAGTCCCATCGGGGCGGACATTGCCATCGGAATCACGGCCTGGGCAGTCACCGTGTCGGAGTAAACGCCCGGCACATGGCTTGTGCTGATCGCCTGCACGCAATAGGCGTATGTATATCCGCCCTGCAGGCCGAGAGTGTCGGTGAACTTCCTCGCCTCGGGCGGGAGCATGGGCGACACCAGGCGAAGCTCATCCCCGATCCCTTCCGCCCGCAGCACGTGATATCCTTCGATGAGATCGCTTTCCTCGTCCATCCAGGAAAGCAGTATCCCTCCGGAAATTCCGGTCGCCGTAACGCCAGAGGGCGGGGGCGGCGTGGCGCTGCTCCGGAAATGTCCCATAATCGTAGCGCTCGGAGGGGAAAGCAGTCCGCCGGGGCCGACCAGCCGCAACCTGTAGTAATATCGCTCCATGGGATTCACTGTAACGTCGATGAAACCGGTGTCGGCAGGAGCGGCGGTGAACAGCCGGACGTACCCGGTGTCGAGGTCGATGCTGCGCTCTATGACTATGCCATGAACCGCAGAAGTGTCGTACAGCGTCCATCGGAGCTGCAGGCCGGCGGTGTCGACGGACCGGGCTTTCATCCTCTGCGGAAGCGGCACATGCGCCATGTTGAAGGTTATAATCGTGGCCGTGTCGCTTTCTCTGCCGGGATTCCGGAAGTAGTCCGTCGGCTTCAGATAGTATTGGTAAACAATCCCCGGCTTCACCGTCCTGTCGATCACACGGCAGAGAAGCGTGTCTCTCTCCAGCAGCAGAGAGGCGCTCACAACGCAGCAGGAGTCGCGCAGATTTTCATTCAGCAGGGAAAATGGTCCGCTTATGCCCTCGCGTCGGAAAATGGTGAACGTCGCCGGCCTGACGCCCGCGCCGGCGCGCCACACCACGATCGCTTCCGTCGCGCTTCCTTCGACGTTGCCGCTTAAAAGCGGCGCAACAAAGACCGGCTGAGGATAGGAGATCGATTTCGTGGTGAATTCGCCCGAGGCCGTGCCGTCGTCCGCGATTCGCGCCACCCGGTATTCATAGATTCTGCCTTGCTGTACAGTGCTGTCCAGCCAGCGCACACCCAGCGCCGCCTGCACCGGGAGCATGGTTCCGGCTATGCGAGCCGCCGCAATATCACGCGTTGTTTCTATCGCCTTCCACAGCTCGGGGATGTTGATTGTAATCGAACCCAGCTCGGGGAACAGGAAAATCCGCGACTTGAGCGACTGCTCCAGTTCGAATTGTGTGGAGGGACCCGCGACGTCGGCGAGTTTCGTCCAGTTTTTGGCGCCCTTCTCCCGCCTTTCCACCCTGTATGAAACAACGGTTTTACCGTCGAGATTCGCCGGCAGGATCTTGGCGCCGAGGTCTACCCATATGCCTCGGGGCCCCGAATGCGCGAGCCCTGCCTTCTGCGCCGGCGATGGCGGCGTTGCAACCAAGGTTAGTAAAAAGATGAGGGACGCCGTGGCGGCCGATTTCCCGTTCCGGCGCTCGCTGCGTGTAGGTAGTAACCGGAGATTCGTTTTCATGCCCATTCCTACTTGAAGTAGAATCTGAAATACTTGTCGTCTGATCCGACATACGCCTGAAGACCCAGGAGTATGCTCGCGCTGGCGGTATGCTTGTCGCACAGGCCGTCGCAATCGCTGTCGCAGATTCCCCAGCCGGCGTAAGTGGAGCCGTACAGAGTGATCGGGAAGTCGCCCATGACGTACCAGGTGCCGTCCGACTGGTACATCCCCTCTATGTTGGGCTCTATTTCTATCCCGGCCGTCAGACCGGCGCAGGCGATGATTATCGAGGCCCCGATTCCGGCTTCAAGTTTCCCGATGCCGCGGAAGGCGACGAAATAAGTGTTTACCGGTCCGAAATTCATGCCCAGTCTCGCGTTGGCGCCTATCTGGCACGTGAGGTGGGCGGAGACGAGTCCGAAGTCGAAATCGAAATTCGGGCAGAACACCGGAGGCGGGAATTTGACCGTGCCCTCGAAGAAGAAGCCGTTCAACGTATGGAATTGCGACGGGAGGGGTTTCTTCTTGTATGAGTATTCCATGAACTGGTTGAGCTGTTCGGCTTCGAGAGTCCAGTTGCCGAAGAGCAGCGCTGCCGATCCCTCGTATTTCGGATTCGGCATCTCGAAGCTGCAGCCGGCGAAGAAATACCATCCCTTGCCCGTGCCGCTCACGAGCAGCGTGGCGTCGCCTTCCACCTTGGTCCCGTTCAGTTCCTGCTCGATGTGGAGATTCCCCTCGAGGCGCTGCTGCTGGAAGTTGTATACGAGGGATATGTCGCCGAACGGAGTTTCGATGTCCTCGACGCCTATCTGCTGGTTGTTGGCGGTGATCTCCCCAACCACGTCGAAGCGCAGGCGGCCGCTCTGATTCGGGCTGATCAGATCTCCCTCGAACCAGAAATTCGTCCAGGCGTTGTTATTCACATGCATTTCGCCTTCGGCATCCGCCAGCTTGACCGCAGTGCCTATAGGCATTTCGGAGCCCTCGTCAACCACGGCTTCGATTTTCGAGAGAGTCCTGTGCAGCATGGAGTTGAACGAGAAGGCGCCGTCCTCGGATATCGTCACCTTGCTGTGGAAGCCCTGATTGTCGAAAATCTGCGGACCGTTCCCGCTCGTGACGAGCTTGATCTTCACGCCGTTCACGGAAATCGTCTCGCTCATCGGATCGGGAGTGAATACGAGCTGTCCGCCGCTTTTCGTGTAGGAACAGATGAAGTTCTTTATCGGGAAGTTCGGGATGCTGAGATTCAGGTTTCCGGCGACCTGGATTATTCCGCTCGCCGGGAAGAACTGATTGATCGAATACTGGCCGACCTTGTACAAGGTGACGGTATTCCCGCTTTTCACCGAGAATCCCTGCGCGCCGTTCGCGCGGGTGTAGAAGTTGTTGAAATCGATTCTCTGGCCCGCCGCGAAGCCGGGCAGACCGGGAATGTATCCGCAGGATTCCTCCCCGGGTTTTGCCGCGACCGCGAGCGTCCAGCTTCCCGTTCCTCCATCCACGCCGAATGCCGCGTCGCCCGTGACAGTGATTTCAGTCACGTTCGCCACCGGCAGTTCCTGCAAGTTGAAATCGCCGAAGAGAAGCTGCGTCGGCGTCACCTTCATGCCGGTGAACGTGACGTCGAGCGGACCCGCGTCGACGGCGCCGGTCGACATGGTCAGCCCCGCGTTGTCGATTTTCCAGTTGTTGGACCGGATTTTCCACGTGCCTTCCAGAGGCAGCGACAAGGTGTCGGTGAAGGAGAGCGCTTCGACCGAGTTCTTGTGAATGCGTATGACGCCGACGTCCAGGGCCAGATCCGGCGTCAGTATCGCCGGTATATCGGTGTGCAGCACTGTCGCGAGAGAAAGCGTATCTACGTTGAAACGCGAGAGCGATGAATCCGCCACGGCCGGAAAATCGTAGTAGTCGAAGCCGAGCGAATTGCCCGCTTCATCGCCCGCGTAGAATCCCGACGGATCGGCGTGCGGGTTCGATCCGTCCGAAGTGAGGGCGGGCACGGTCATCCTGTCGGGGCCGCTCGTACTCGTCGCCAGGCCAATTCTGCCGCTGCCGAAATCCACCGAGCCGCCGTAAAAAGTGTAGGATGACGGGTCGATGGATACCCTGCCGAAAATCTCTCCGCGATCGGACTGCTTTCTTACCCTGACGCCGTTGCTCTGATCGTGCTGCGACGCTTTGTACAGCCCCCATGCGCTCAGGTTCCAGCTGTTGACGCTGGTGACCAGGGGCGACGAAGCCGGCTCGGCGTAAGGGATGCCGTTCGGATTCGCGGTCGACGAGGCGACGACCGCCACGTTCGCAAAGTGCAGGGACGCATTGGAATCGTCCGGCGCGAACTGTCCGTTTGAGGGCAGGTCCACGAAGCTTCCCGAGAGTTTGACCGCTCCTCCGCTCGAATCAATTGCGGATACTTCAATCGGAAATCCATACAGACTCGTGATGTCGAGATCGTTGTAGGACGTGAGCTGGAAATCCACGATCGTGGCCAGGCCTTTCTTGACCGAGGCCGCGGCGGTGTCGCCCACGTACTGGCTTTTCGACTTGGCCGCCTGGAAAACATGGCTGCCGACCGGTATCCTGTGCAGAGAGTAACTGCCGTTTCCGTCGGTCATGGCTGAAGACGCATCCGGATCGGCCGGATTGTCGAAGAGGCGGACCCTTGCGCCGGGAATCGGAACCGTTCCGATCTTGACCGTGCCGGTTATGGATCCTCCCTCCTCCAGAAGCACGTCCATCACGTTCCAGCCCTTGCTCTCATCCACAGTCGCCTGTATCTGTTTGGGGATGAAATCCGAGCCGGGCGGCCCCTCGATGTCGATGGCCGCGAGATCGCTCGGCGAACTCCAGGCGAAATACGAGGTGCCTCCGGAATCCGTGGAGTCGGGTTCCTGGCCGTTGACGCGTATCCTGGCGTTCTGCACGACCTTCAATGTCGGCATTGGTATTATGAACAGGTTGTACGAGATCGCCGTGATGCCGGATTTCTTTTTTGCCACGGGCTTCGGCTGACTCTGGGAAAACTCCATTTCCACGGCGCGCACCGCAAGCCGGTGCAGTTTTATCGAAACCGTGAATTCTCCGATGTCGACGGCGTTCTGCGGGAGGATGACGGCCAGGGTCTCGGGGTAATACATACCCATGTTGTCGGGCACGATATAAATCCAGTTGAATCCGTACGGCGCCGGCGAGGTGAATTCCTCCTTCAGGACGAGCAGCGGCGTCTGCTTCAGTTTCAGCGCGTACAGCGCTTTTGACGGGGTGAAAGTCTTGTTTTTTACCGTCTGTATCATCTGATTCTGTGGAGGAGGCGAGTAGAAGTTCATCGCCTGCGCCGGAATTCCATAGGATTTTGTATGAACGAATTCGCCGTTGCCGATGCGCACATTCGCGGCCACGGGCCGTCCCAGCTCGTCCACCACGCGTCCGGTTACCACCAGCGCGGGCTCTATCAGAACGTGTCCGCAATGGCGCTGCTGGCCCATATCGAGACGGATTGCGTCTGTTCCGAGATTCTCGGGAAATACCTTGTCCTTGAAACCGTACTTCACGATTTTCAGAAAATAGAACTGCGCGCTGTTGGTTGTCGGATTCAGGTCTTCGAAGGAGAAACCGCCCGAGTCGTTCGTCAGAACCGTCTTGAGCTGTACCGGCAGAATGCCCGCCCAGGCCCAGAGCTGCACCTGGGCGTTCTTCACCGGCTGCAGCGGATTGTCCTGCCGGTAAACCTGGCCGAGTATGCGCGGTTTCTTGGGCGTCACCTTTGCCACGATCACGGCATTGAGAGAAGACGGATCGAAGTCTTCGTTGTGTATGGGCGTGTACGCCAGGGGGAGGTTGTTGTCGAGTTCGTCCTTTTCGTTGAAGCCGAAATGCACCGAAAAAGTCCGCCACTTCTTCGCGTAGTAATACGCGCCCTGCTCGGGCGAGGTCACAATGAGCTGGAACTTGTCGCTGCCGCCACCGTTGATGGGAAGGTAGCGGAACTTTACCTCTCCGTTGCCGCTGGACTTACCTTTTGCGATGGCCTGCAGACCGGGAACGTAGGAGCTGAATACACTGGGCTGATGCGGACTCAGCTCACCCTCGTTGGGCGGGACGTCGAAAGGCCTGTTCAATCGCGCCACCTCCACATCCATGAAATTGAGCGTGCTCCCCTTTACGGCGTCCTGCACACGGATCGTTGCATTGTACCAACGCACGAGGGAATAAATCGTTCCGACATCGGCGCCTTCTCCGGGTTGAATCTTGAATTCGTCTGAAGGACTGCACAGATGCGGATCCGTGACTTCGATCTGGTAGTAGCGGTAGACGTCGGCCGTCACGATCTGCGCGAATTCACCGCCGCCGCAGCGGACCGAGGTGTTCTGTATGATGAGACCCGCCGAGTCGGTGGCGAAAAACAGGAACTCGAAACTGCCGTCGGCCTGCGTCGTCGTGGTGGCGACGAGTTTCCTCGTGTCGTACATCTTCCCGCCTATGTAAAACGGGTAATAGATGCACTGCGGGTTGGTTTTCATGCACTGATACAACTTGAGATGTATGCCGCCGAGCGGCGTCGCTTCCTTGCCGGCGGGTGTGGCTAGCTGTATGCCAAGCTGCGTCTGCGCCGGAGCGACCTGCGGTGTGACGGGAAGCTTGAAGCCCTTCGAACCTCCCGAGGGCGCGGGCGATTGCTCTATGATGGAACGCGCTTTCGGGATGTGCGATTTCAGGAAGGTCGTAAGAAGACGTCCTCCCGCGCGCGTCATGTTGTTGAATACGAAATTCGGCAGGTACGAATACGACAGGCCCGAAAACGGGGGTATGGGCGCCGCGCTTATCTGCGGAGCAACCCCGGGTTTCACTCCGCCGCCTATGGCCGGGGGAACAATCGGGTCGTACAGAAAGGCCCGGATCTCGCTGAATCCCTTGTTCGCAAAAGTCATCTTGCCGTCCGGATCGAAGGCGCGGACACGCCACGCGTAGCTGCGGCCTTTCTCCAGCACGGGATCCGAGGCCATGTACTGGTAAACCGGCATCGTAGTCCCGCGCACAATCAGGGGAAGATTGCTCTCGATCGCGGAAGCGATGTTGGTCTGACCCGGATCCAGTTCGACCACTTTCAGTTCATAGTGTGCGAAGGTGCCGAGTCCCAGCGGCACAATGCTCCACTGGAAAGTCGGTATGGCTCTTACGGTTTCTCTGTCCGCAGGCGCTATGAGCGAGGGGGGCAGAAGCAACCGCACCTCGAATGACGTGCACGACTCGTTCGAGAGCGGCGCCCAGGGATCGTCGTAACCGACGAACTGAACGCAGAGCCGGAAACGATCCTCCGGCAGACGCCCGCTTTTCTCGGCTTCTTCCTTGCTGCTGCCGATATATCGGACTGCGTCTTCCTCTATGAATCGCGCGCTGATAGCATTGAAAGTATGCGATCCGGGAGGGATGACAACAGGCGGAATGCTCGCGTCAAGCTTGGTCTCGGCCACCCTGCCGCGCTTATCGCCTTCGATATACGCCTGAAACCGCCCGCTGATGGATGAACTTGTCGGATTGGTGATGACGAAGCGGATCGTATTGGGTCTCGATCGCCAATCCGAGAGGTACGGCGACGGCAGCGGATCCATCTGAACGACCAGCGAAAGCTGAGCTCGCGCGTCCGCGCCAAGCCATAGGATCATTAAGGCGGCCAGTGCTAAATGCGTTCGTGTCATATGCGTCTGCCTTGATGGAAGTTCAAAATATCGAATCACCGCTGCCGGTCGGCTACCGGACTATCCGCCTTTCATGAATGCCTGCGGAGGTCAGCCCTTGTAATGCTTCGTCGTAGGGTGGTTCTTCCTTGATTCAACCGTAATTCTACGCATAACTTTGGATGATATCAAGACTCGGAGAATAAATACATCTTCTTCTCGATGGCGGCTGTCCGTGCAGCGCATTCGCGCATTTCATGGCTCACCGGTTCCTCGGCGCCGTGTGACCTCACCGGAGCCCTGAGAGCAGGTCGTCGACCGGCGGTCGGAGCGTTTCTTGAAAGAATGAATAATATTCAGTCTCCCATGACATCCAACCGTCATAATTGTGATCGGCTACGTCCCGCCTCACGCTGTAATGCGCTTCGATAGCCGCTTTTTCGATCTCCCGGTATTGCGATACGTCGATCGCCGCGTGTATTCGGTGCTCGGGAATACCGAACACCTTGCGCGGCCAGGCGGCGATTTTCCAGGCGGGCAATCCGCAGAAACAAAGGCGAAGCGGCCTGCGCCGCCGCTCTCTGTCGACCGCGAAAACGCGCTTCAGCGTCTGATGCGCCACGATGTGATCCGGATGCGCCGATCCGCCCTGCGCGTCGAAAGTGACGAGCACATCGGGATCGAAGCGCTTCAGCGCGGCCTCGAAATCGTTTTCGAGCTCGCGCGGATCCAAATCCCGCAAGCCGCCGTCCGGCCACGCGCCCTGCACATGCTCGCTAACCCCCAGTATTTTTGCCGCCTCCGACACTTCCTTCACCCGCAGCTCGGCCAATTCCTCAGGTCTCATTCCTTGAAGCGCGGCATTCCGGCTCGCTTCTCCGCGGGTCAGCGTATAAAGGAAGACTTCCGCCGCGCCTGAATGCGCGTATTTCGCGATTGTGCCTCCGGTGAGAAAGGACTCGTCATCCGGATGGGGAAAAATGAAAAGTATGCTCGGTCTCCGCATGTGTTTCATTGGATATTTATGCCGCAAAGCCGTATAATAGTCCGGATATCTGTCTTTTGCGAATAACAATAAAAGTTATCACCCATACACGACAAGGGGTTGCCATGAACCGTCATTACCGAACATTCCGTCTGCTTCTTGCCGCCGCCGTTTTCCTTGTATCCGGCACGACTCGCGGCTCGGTTGCGTTGGTTTCCGATGCCGTGGGCGCCGGTAACTTACCGTTGAAACCGGCGCGGCTTTTGCTTGCCGCGCAGCCGGACGCAGCGAAGGCCATTGCGCCGGATATGGCGGAATCGAGCGGATTCATCGAGAACGTGGGACAAGTGCTGGACTGCGAAGGGAAACAGAGAGAAGACCTGCTTTTTACGACGGGCGCCGGTTCAGCTCGCGTGTTTTTCTCGCGCGACAAGATCAGCTACGTGTTCCTGAAATTCTCGGAGGATGCGGCGGAAAACGGCGGCGAAGCCCCGTTCCCGGGCGTCTTGACTCCGCGTTCTCCCTCGTCGTCGTATAGAATGGACATGGAACTGCTCGGCGCCTCCAGTAGGTTGACGGTGCGGGCGGAAGGCATGAGGCCGGATCACTCGATGCATTATTGCGCAGGCAGGGATGCGCGCATTGCCCGTTCGTATGACCGCATCGTATATGAAAATATCTATCCGAATATCGACTTGGTTTTCCGGACCTCGGAAAAGGGGATGAAGTACGAATTCGTGGTGCATCCCGGAGGAAATCCTTCGGACATCCGCCTCGGTTTCAACGGCGCGGGCAGCGTGACCGTGCTGGGCGACGGCGCCCTGCTCGTGGAAAATCCATTCGGACGGGTGACGGAAGCAACCCCGTTTTCCTATCAGACCCCGAATCCCGGGGATCCGTACGACACGGGGATGCCTAAGGTGCGCACCGCATTCATATATGAAAACGACCTGGTCCGCTTCGAGACGGGCGCGTATGATCCGGCACTGTCTCTGGTCATCGATCCCACAGTGCAATGGTCAACATATTACGGGGGAACGAACGAAGATCACGGCATGAGCGTCGCTTCCGATCCGGCCGGCAACGTGATTGTGGCGGGATTCACTTACAGCACCAATTTCCCGATAACCGCCGGCGCGGTGCAGACGGTGAATGCGGGCGCTATCGATGCGTTCATAGTCAAGTTCAACGGCGCGGGCGTTCGCCAATGGTCGACATATTTCGGCGGCGCGGGCGACGACATGGCCTATTCCGTTGCGGCGGACGCGGCCGGCAACATCGCAGTCGGAGGATCATCGACCAGCAACGTGTTCCCTGCCACGCCCGGCGCCTATCAGATGCTGAACAGGGGGATGGCGGACGCTTTCCTGGCTCGTTTCAATTCCGCAGGGCAATTGCTCTGGGCTACACTGCTCGGAGGCAGCAGCGACGACAACGCCTACGGTATAGCCTCCGACGCCGCGGGCAACATATTGGTGACCGGCGCTACGCTGAGCATCAACTTCCCGACCGCCGGAGGCGCCTATCAGTCCGCATATGCCGGTTATGGAGACGCATTCATATCGAGATTCAGCAATGCCGGCGCGCTCCTGTGGTCCACCTATTACGGAGGATCTCTCGAGGAAACAGGCCGCGCGGTCGCGTTTGATCTATCCGGACACGTGCTCGTCGCGGGCGGCACCCGCAGCACCAATTTTCCGGTTTCCACGGGAGCGTTCCAAACCGCGCAGGCGGGACTCGGAGATGCGTTCGTCGTCAAACTCGACGGCGGCGGCGCCCGCCAATGGGCCACCTACCTCGGAGGCTCAGCTTTCGATCTTGCATATGGAATCGCGGCCGACACGGGCAGGCGCATCGCCGTCGCTGGAGTGACCGCAAGCGACAATCTCCCGGTCTCGCCGCAAGCTTACCGCGCTTTCCGCTCGGGCGGAGACGAGGCATTTCTCTTCGTCCTCGCTCCGACCGGCATCAGGGATTGGGCCACGTATTACGGCGGCAACCTGGATGACGTCGCCTACGGCGTGTGTGCCGACATGCAGGGGAATTTTGCCATCGGAGGCAGAACGGAAAGTCCGAACTTCCCCGTCTCCACCAACACGATACAGAATGCAAAATCAGGCACCATCGACGCGTATGCGGTCAAATTCTCGCCCTCAGGAAACCGTCTGTGGGGCACCTTCTACGGAGGCGCCGCAGAGGACGCTGCTTCGGGCATAGCCATGCAGTTCAGTGGAAACATCCTGCTCGCGGGTTGGACGGCCAGCACCGATTTCCCGGTGCAATCGGCGCATCAGCAATTCATCTCCAGAGGTCACGACGCCTTTGCCGTGAAAATATGCGACGTGAAACCGGTCATCGCCGTCAACGGTCCCACGAATATTTGCCATGGAGCCAGCGTGACACTCGATGCCGGCCCGGGATACTCGTCGTATCTCTGGTCTACAGGCGCATCCACCCGCGCCATCACAGTCGGCAGGTCCGGCAAATATGCGGTGAAGGTCGCGGACGGCTACGGCTGCGACGGGACTTCGGATTCGGTGCAGGTCAACGTCGGTGCTCTTCTCGTCGCGGATGCGGGCGTCGATACTTCGATATGCCCGGGCTCCACGGCGCGGCTGGGAGGCGCTACCGCCGGCGGCGTGGGACCGATGAGCTATCATTGGACTCCGGCGGCCGGTCTCAGCGATTCCACGGCGGCCTTTCCGATCGCGGCACCGTCCGGCACAACCAAATATTTCCTGACCGTCACCGATTCCTACAACTGCGTCAGCGTGGATTCGATCACGGTCGCGGTGTTCAACAGCCCTGTTGTATCGGCCGGACCCGACACGGTGATCTGCCGGGGGAGCAGCGTTCAGATCGGCAATACGGCATCCGGCGGCACGGCGCCGTACACATATTCCTGGACGCCGGCGGCCGGTTTGAGCGCGACAAACATCGCCGCGCCTACAGCCGCACCGGCCGTTTCCACGACGTATCACGTCCTTGTGACCGATGCGAACGGATGCACTGCCGCCGATAGCGTGAGCGTTTCCGTTGCCCGCGTCACCGCCGACGCCGGCGACGACAAGTCGATATGTTCCGGTGATACAGTGCGCATCGGCGGGCCGCTTGTGATCACACGCGTGCCGCGGACTTATTCCTGGTCGCCCGCGGTCGGCCTCAGCGCGACCGATGTGGCTCGTCCATTCGCATACCCGGCTTCCTCGACTGCCTATATCCTTACGGTTACAGACAGTCTCGGCTGTCACGATACGGACACTGTCACAGTTCATGTGTACGGGACTCTCGCCGGGCTCGCCGGAGAGGACAAATCGATTTGTCTCGGAACTTCGACTACTATCGGCGATACGGCCGTGTGCGGCACGCCTCCATACGTTTTCAGATGGCGTCCATTGGCGGGATTGAACGACAGCACGATAATGCGGCCGGTCGCGTCGCCGTCGGTCACGACCACGTATTATCTCAGGGTCACCGATGCCGCTATGTCCACGGTATATGACACGATGACGGTCACGGTCAACAGCAATCCCGTGGCCGGCGCGGGACCCGATTCATTGATCTGCGCGGGAGAAACCGTGCGGATCGGCTCCGTGCCCGTTACCGGAACCCCCCCGTACACGTATTTCTGGACGCCGTCCCTCGGGCTCAGCGCCGATAACGTCGCCCGGCCTTTCGCTTCACCGGACGTCACAACGACTTATATTTTCACCGTGATCGATGCCAACGGTTGTGAGGGCGTCGATTCCGTGGAAATACGCATCTCCGATTTGGCGATCGATGCCGGAGTGGACGAGTCGATATGTTTCGGCGATACGGCGCAGCTGCTTGCGACCGCACAGGGAGGTTACACCGCTGCCCGATACTCCTATTCGTGGAGTCCTTCTGCCGGCCTGAGCTCCACGACAGTCAGGGATCCCAGAGCTCTGCCTTCAGCCACCACTTTGTACTTCGTCACAGTCATGGACGGAAAGGGCTGCACGGCCACGGACAGCGTGTGGGTGATCGTCAACACGCCGCCCTCGGTAGACGCGGGGCCGGATCAACTGGTTTGCCGTTTGGAGGCCACACAGATCGGCAGTCCGGCGACCGGCGGCAAGCCGCCTTACACATATCGATGGTCGCCTCCGGGAGGATTGAGCGCCGTGAATGTCGCCCAACCGATCGTAAGGGCGGCGGACAGCGCGACATATTATGTGCTCGTCACCGATGCAAACGGTTGTACCGCAACCGATTCGGTGAGAGTGCGGCTGCATCCACAGCCGATCGCCGACGCTGGGCCCAACAGGACGGTCTGCTGGGGCGACAGTGTCCAGATCGGGGAGCTCGCTTCCGGAGGAGCGCGTCCATATTCTTATAAATGGTCGCCTGTGATCGGATTGAGCGATACAAACGCCGCCCGTCCCTGGGCCGCTCCTCTAACGCCCACCATGTACACTGTGACGGTTACAGACGACAACGGCTGCCGCAGCACGGATCAGGTGTTTGTGGGCGTGACCTTGCGGCCGACTCCTCAAATAAAGGTGGAAGGATCGCTTCCGATATGTGAAGGCGGCGTCATCAGCATGTCGGTAGATTCGAGCCGGCAGTTCGACGGGTACCGCTGGTACAGGGACAGCGTGTTTATCGATACGGCTCGCAGGATCACGGTCGGTGAAGCCGGCGGTTATTTCGTGGAAGTGAATACTCTGGCCGGCTGCAAGGGCGCGTCGCCGCCCGTCGTCGTCAACGCGATACCTCTGCCGAGACCGCGCGTCGTCGCCAGCGGCCCGCTCACATTCTGCGAGGGAACGAGCGTGATACTCGAGAGCGATTCCGTCTATCCCTGGACGTTCGTGTGGTCGAACGGTGTGCGCGGCCGCCGGCTCGTCGTGACTCGGTCGGGCGATTATTTCGTGACGGTCACCGGCGCCAACGGCTGTGTGAACAACTCGCCGACCTTTACGGTTACCGTGAACCCGCGTCCGCACCCGCAAATAGCGGCCGACGGCAATACGGAATTCTGCCAGGGCGGGAGCGTGACGTTGGATGCGGATCCCGCAGGAGTGTTCAAGACTTACTTGTGGTCGAACGGAGCGCAAACCCGCACGATCACCGTTTCTTCTTCCGGAAAATTTGCCGTGACGGTAACGGACGATAACGGGTGCAGCGGCACGTCGGATTCGATCGTCGTCAAGGTGAATCCCCTGCCCTCGCCGCGCATATCCGCGAGCGGGCCGCTGACCTTCTGCCTCGGGAATGAGGTGACTCTCGACGCGGGCGCGGGGTATGCGCGGTACCTGTGGTCCACTGGAGAGGGAACCCGCACAATCAGGGCGGACTATCCGGGGACCTTCTCCGTCACCGTGTGGACGGCGGCCGGGTGTTCGGCGACCTCCGCGTCTGTGACCGTGAAAGTGAATCCGCTTCCTCAGCCGCTCATACTTCCGCAGGGCCCGACCGCGTTCTGCCAGGGCGACAGCGTCCGGCTCGATGCAGGCAGCGGATACAGTTCATATCAGTGGTCCAACGGACGCACGACGCGTATCATAACAGTTAAAAACGCGGGTAATTATACCGTGACCGTGCGTGATGCGGCGGGATGCAGGGGCACATCCGCGGCTGTTGCTGTGACGGTGTTTCCCGCGCCTCGCCCGACCATCACTGCCGGCGGTCCGACGTCCTTCTGTGCTGGAGACAGCGTGATACTGGACGCCGGCGAAGGATATGCGTCTTACGCATGGTCTACGGGCGCCGGCTCGCGCCGGATAACGGTCAAGACGTCGGGCAGTTACACCGTCACTGTCACGAATGCGGCCGGTTGCGTCGGCACGTCGACTCCCGTCGCCGTCGTCAGATACGCAACACCCGTGCCTGTGATCACGGCCGCCGGGCCGCTGCGCTTCTGCGAGGGCGGCAGCGTGGAGCTGGATGCGGGACCGGGTTGGCAATCATACCTGTGGTCGACCGGCGCGAGGACGCGCAGGATCACCGTGAGTCAAAGCGGCCTTTATAATGTCCGCGTAACGAACCAGAACAACTGCAGCGGAGAATCCGGAGTCGTGGAGGTGCAGGTGAAACCCAATCCTCCTATACCCCTGATTACGCAAAGCGGCAATACCCTTATTTGCACACCCTCTGCCCGCTACCAGTGGAACCTCAGCGGCGCGCCCATCACCGGAGCGACTCAAAGAACATACAATCCGACCGTCAACGGGCAATACACGGTCACTGTGTGGAATGCCGACACCTGCTCTTCCACCTCGGGACCTTACGATTACAGGGCGACGGGCGTAGAAGATGTCCGGAGTGTTTCCTCGTTCTCGGTATTCCCGGATCCTAATCAGGGACAGGTGACGGTGGAATTGCAGCTTTCCTCTCCAGCCGCGATCAAGCTGCTGGTCCTGGATATGCTCGGCAGGGAGATGGCGGGCTTCGAGGACTATGCCGGAGAGGAGACCTATCTGCGCCGGCTGGATCTGCGCCATTTGCCCGATGGTTTGTACTTCCTGCAAGTACATGCCGGAAAGCAAGCATTGTTTAGAAAAATTCTCAAGCAATAGACATTCCATATTTTTGGATCAAGGAAACCGGCCTGCAAAAGGCCGGTTTCTTTTTGTCTTGAACGCGTTATCGAATCAGGTAAGGCGCTTTTATGTTATTAATATTTCATGATATGTCGGAAGTTAGAGCTGTGCCGAATCATGCATGTTCCGCCTTCTTTCCTTTTGCAGCACAAATTGAGTCTGCGCGAGTCCAGTGTTTGCAGTTTTTGCAAGTTTCCGGGCGAATCGTCATTGACGGGTGAAATTTATTCACATATCTTCGTAATGCAAAAAGTGCTTACCAATATTTTTTGAAATAAAACGCGGAGGAAAAATGAAATTCGAGCGAAATTTGCTGATTCCAGTGTTTTTAATTCTTATGCTTTCTTTTTTGTGTACGGAAGCATATGGTCAGACGGGCAAGTCATCGTCCACCCTATTCCGAACGATCAACTGCCAGGTAATGAGTCCCGAGGGTGAGCGCCTGCCGGTGTTTGCTTATCGGAACATGAGAAATAAGAATGAAGTGATCCTGATCGCGAAAAACGCGGATCACGCTCTGATAGTGAATTTCCGCAGTAAAAAAGCGTATAAGGTTCCGAAGCCGTTGCTCGGCACAAACGCCGTGAATGTTTCGGACGAGCGTCCGGCCGTAAGCGGCTCCATCGGTTTCGCAGTCAGGGACCTCCCGGGGAAAAAGGGCCTGACCGAGATCATAGTACACTTCAACGGCGAATCCTGTTTCCTCTGCGGCGGACAACAGTTCGCCTCAATCTGGGATTGACGCGCTCGTGGCCGCCCGCCTGGCCGGGGCACGGCCGGGTATCGTCCACACACGGTCCCGGCGACAGGGGCCGGAGCTTGTCTCCGGCCTCTTTATTATCCCATCATTCCGCGCAGAATCGCGCGAATCACCTGCTCCGTTTAAGCAGAAACACTTCGCTGCTCAGCTGGGTTGCCGAGCCGAAGACGCCTGAACCGCCGCGAATGTTCGAGTATTCGCGGTTGTGCTGAGGCGATCCGCTGAAGCGTGTCAGCTTGAACCAGTCGAGAAAATGCGCATCGGGGGCGAGTATGGCTACTTCATTGCGGCCGTACCAGCGGAATGCCGTCCATACCGTCGGAACAGCGGTGGTTTGCACGAAGCCCCAGCGCGTGGTGCCGTAAAAAGTCCGCGAATCGGGAGTCTCGAAACTCGATAGGTTGTTGGTCCTTCCGTTTGCCTCGCTCGTCGGAGGATTGAGGTAGCGGCCGTAATCCGCCGTGTCGAGACAACGCACTCGCACGAGGTATTCCACCGTGTTGCCGGGCGTCCAGGAGATGCGCAAGGAATCCGGAGACGGCAGGTTGACCGTGTCCGACGGATACTGGAGCAACGGCGGAGGAATGCGGGTCCATGCAATGCGTTCAGGCGTAGTGGTCTCGGCGGTCACGGTCTTGCCGTCGGAATACCGGACGGTCAGGTTGTATTTTCGCCCGGGCTCGACCAGCACCGTACTATCGGGCAGGAAATAGGATCCGATCCCGTCCCTGATCCTCCAGGCAAGGACAAACCTCTCGCCTCCGCTTTCGATGATCACCTCCGCATCCGGAACCATCGCCTGCGCATGGTCATACGGCTCGGAGAGCGGCCGGGATATTCCGACCACGACATCCCTTATAGGCTCGTCCACTATCAGATAAGCTTCCACGAAACGCATCGCCGTGTACGCCGTCGGCGCCTCGTCCTCGCACGCTGCAAACGCCATGCACACGAATGCAACACCCGCGCCGCCCGCCATCCTTCTCCAGAGACTCATAAGTTCACCATCAACCCTTTACCCTTTACCCGCCCTAAAACCTCATCTCCACCGCCACGCTCGGCAGGATCGGCAACAGACGCACATCCTCCACCACCGTCACGTCGCCTCGCACATTGTAGTAGCGGAACCAGATGTCCCGCCTCGAATAGACGTTGAACACGTCGATCAGCACGCTGAACGGCTGTCCGAACAGCGTCGTGTGATAACTCGCGTTCAGATTCAACTGATGCGACGGCGGAAGTCGCAATCCGTATCGTTCCGAAGGCATGGTCACGTTGACCCCGATATTATCGCCCGGTATCCCGCTACTGAAGCGCGAGGTCATTCCCGTGTAGGATTGGCCGGACTGGAAAGTGAAAGTGGCGCCGATGTCCCACCTGTGGTCCAGCGCGTACTGGGCCACGATTTTCACGTCGTGCCTGCGGTCCCATCTGGGCCTGAACCAGCGCCCCTCGTTTATCCGCTCGAACTGTCTGTTGATGTATCCCAGCGCATATCCGGCCCAGCCCGTGAGGCGTCCTGTTTTTTTCTGAACGAACACCTCGAAGCCGAACGCCTCGCCCCGGCCGTCGTAGAAGAAATCCCTCACGTCCCGTCCCGTGGTCGAGAACATGTTCATCTCGCTCACATGCGCCAGAGTCTTGTAGTACGCTTCGAGGTTCACGTCATAGCCGTCCAGCGGTTGAGTTTCGAGGCCCAGCACGTATTGAATAGATCGCGAAGGATCCACCGTGGAATCGGTCGGCAACCACGTGTCGAAGAAACTGAAATCCGGCATGGACGCCAGGCGGAAATACTGGTGATATACGCCCCAGGAGGCCTTGAGAGCGGCATTGTACTGCAGCTGATAGCGGAGGGATATGCGCGGATCCAGGACGGCGATGTTCCTGTTGTCGAAATACGCGGCTCTCAATCCGGTTTGCAGGGTCAACAGATCGGTTATGCGGAGGTTCCCCTGGGCCCATGCCGTGCCCAGGTAGTCGACCGCTTCCAGATTCATGCGCCCCGGTTCGCGCGATCCGCTCTCAATGGCCGAATCCGCCTTGCCGGTGAAATTCATCAGATACGTGAACAGGTAACGCGTGCCCTCGAAACCGGATTTCACCGTCAGCCGGGGATTGACAAACCACTCCAGGTTTCCTTTCAGTGTCAGGTCCTCGATCCCGTTCTCCACGTGAGTCTCCCAGCCGCCCGATGCCGAATTGAACTCGTTGCCGTATTGCGACCAGTTCAGGTTGAAGTTGGAGAACAGATTGTCGCTGAAAAGATGCGTCCATCTCGCCGAGCCGGATATGTTGCCGATGGCCATTGTCCCGTTGAAACCCGCGTTGTTGTTTACGTCGAGTTGATCCCGTCCTGCGAAGCCGCTCAGGAACACCTTGTCGGCGGATCCGAACTGCTGGGAAATTTTTGCGTTGATGTCGTAGAAATAATAATCCGGCAGTGGATCCTCGGCCGTTTCAAGCAGTGAAGTCACGGCGTCGATATAGGTCCGCCGCCCGCCGATGAACCACGATCCGTTCGCGACAGGTCCCTGCAGGGAAAGACGCGACGAGATGAGGCCCACCGAAGCGAGGCCTTCAATTTTATTCTGATTGCCGTCCTTTTGCACGAGGTCGAGCACTGCCGACAGACGTCCGCCGTATTCCGCCGGATAACCGCCCTTGATGAGGTCCACGTCCTTGATGGCGTCGGTGTTGAATGTGGAGAAAAAGCCGAACAGGTGGGAAGGGTTGTAAACCACGGCGCCGTCGAGCAGGACCAGGGTCTGGTCGGGCGATCCTCCCCGGACGTACAAACCGCTTGAAATTTGCGAGGATGAAAGTATGCCCGGCAGATACTGAATGGATCTGAACACGTCCGCCTCCCCGCCGACGCGCAGCTGCCGGATCTGTTGCACCGGAATATTGACATGGCTTATCGTGAACTCGCGTTCGGACTCGAAGCGCCTGCCTTCCACCACCACTTCGGCGCCCCGCAGCGCTTCGGGCGCAAGTCCCGCGTCGAGCCGTCTGGATTCGCCCTCTTTCAAAACCACACGAGCTACACGCGGCCGGTAGCCGATGAAAGAAAACGATATCTCGTAAACACCCGCAGGCAACTCGGAAATAGAATAGAAGCCGCTTTTGTTCGTGACCGCGCCTGACGCCTTTCCCTTGACGCGCACGGTTGCGCCCACGAGAGTTTCACCGCTCGACGAGTCCCTCACGAAACCGCTGATCACGGCGCCCTTCGGAGGCGCCGTTTCGCAGCGCAGCGGCGGCGCGCCCCATGCGAATAATGCAATGGCCTGCAATGCAGGCAGGAATATAATGGCGGAGTGTAAGGCGGAATGACCCTTTGTCCGTTCCGGAGAAGACATCCCGCAATTTCGCAATTCGCCCGAGAATATGTAAGTCATTTCAGTATCGCCCGTTCGCGCGGTGTGCGCATTCGAGCGGGACGTCCCGGGCGCGGGCTCACGGCTGTTTCCGCTTCTGCCGCTCACATGCTATGTTCAAGTATTGCGCCGTCGTCGCGCAACTCAAGCCGGTCGATTAAAAAATCAGCGCAGAAAGGAGATGAGCTAATGTCCGACACGAAATCCCTCGTCATAGTGCTTATGGGCAGCAAATCCGATTGGGAAGTGATGAAAAACACGCATGAAACGCTGGCGAAATTCGGCATCCCGCACGAGTGCAGGGTGCTCTCGGCGCATCGCACGCCGTCGCAGGTTGCGGAGCTGGTGTCCGGAGCGGAGTCGAAGGAGGTTGAAGTCCTGATAGCCGCCGCGGGCGGCGCCGCTCATCTCGCGGGTGTCGTGGCGGCGCACACGGTGCTGCCCGTGCTCGGCGTGCCCATGGCAAGCGCGCTCAACGGACTCGACTCGCTGCTCTCGACCGTGCAGATGCCGGCGGGCATTCCGGTCGGAACACTTGCCATCGGCAAGGCCGGCGCGGTCAACGCGGCGCTGCTCGCCGTGGCGATACTCGGCATAAAGCGTCCCGAGCTGCGCGACGCGCTGCGCCGCTTCAGGAAAGAGCAGGAAGACAAGATACTGGCGGAAGAGCTGTAGGCGACGGCCGCGCTCATCCAGACGGATCAGAACTCGTCAACATTCAAAAAGGAAACGCCTTGAGCGCGTCACGTCACGGGAGGAGGTTTTACGCTGGAATTTCGAGCCTGGTGTTGATCGTTTCAGGCGCGGCTTTCTTACTTGCGCCGGATCATGTTTTGTGCACGGGGCCGGCCATCGCATTGCTCTGCGCGTATTTCATTATGCGGAAAATTAAAAGCGGCAGCGCCATCACTTCGCATCCAGCCGGATTGCCTTCGGCCCTGCTGGTTTTCGCGATTGTTCCCGCCTCGGCTCTCTTGTCTCCGTTTCCCGCGGAGAAATCCCTCGCGGCGGCCGGCATGGCGCTCTGGTCCGCGGCTTTATTCGCTTTGATATCGGGATCTGGAACCGGCGCGGACATGAGACGCCGGGACGTGGCTCCTTTAGCCGCCGGCGCCGCTGCGGCATTGCTTTCCGCCGCCGCCCTGTTTTTCATGCAGAGAGTTTACAAGGTCGAGGGAGTGGGCCGCATCGCCGACGGCATACCGCGCTTCCTTCCCGGCAGTGGAAGCCCCGAAAACGGCATCCCCGTCGGTCATATCGCGGGATTGGCCGTGATATTCGCTCCCGTCGCGTTGGCGGCCGTGTGGGATTTTCTCAGGGATATTAAACAGGATTCAAGTATCTCAAAAAGAAAGATAATATCGGGCGCGTTGGCGGCGGCGTCCTTCCTTCTGCTCTGCGCGGTGACGCTTCTCACGCAGTCGCGCACCGGCGTGCTCGCTCTTCTTGCGGGAACCGGAGTCGCGCTGTGCTTGCTCGGCGCCGCCGGCAGGGCGCTTTTCGGCATCGGCCTCGCCTCGCTGCTCGCGGTTTCATTGTCGATAGGTCTGGAGCGCATCTCGGACGCATTCCTGTATGCGGGCAAACTGTCCGGTTTATCCGCGTTCACCTTGTTCTCCGGCAGAACCGAGGTCTGGGCCGGGGCTCTGTTCGCGATACGGGATTTCCCGTGGACGGGGCTCGGACCGGCTTCCTTCGGTCATGGACGACTGCTACTGTATCCGCTGGATCTCGGAATGCCCGCGACGGTCACTCATGCGCACAATCAGCTTCTGCAAACCGCGCTGGATGCGGGCATCCCCGGTTTGCTTTGTTCCATCTGGCTGTTGTGCGCGGCTTTTAAACCGGTTCTGAAGGGAGCCGCGGGCGCGCGTCCGGACTGCTCGAGGGCGGGTCTGCTCGGATCGCTGGCGGCCTTGCTGCTCTTCGGTCTCGCGGAAGCGCTGCCGCTCGGCGGTGCTCCCGGAATAATAATCTGGCTCGTGCCGGCCCTGGCGATCCGTCATTCGCTGCTTGCCGACGTTTCGCTTAGAGCCCCGCGGAGTCCGCGGCGGAGAAAAACTCGTGTGCTTGTTCTCTCCGTATTGTTTGTCGCGGTTTTATCGATTGATCTTCTGTTGCCGCTGTTCTCGACCATGGGCGGAAGCGCAAGTCGGAACCTGTACAACCTTGAACTCGCGCGCTCCGCCTTGCGGCGTTCTCCACCGCCTCCGGCGCCGGAGAATTCCGCAGGCGCCGAGAGGAGCGGCTGGCTGCTCGGGATCGCTTACTCGGTTCACGGCGACACCGCGCGGCGTGACTCCGCCTGGTCGATTATACTGAACGCGGATCCCGCCTATGTGACTCTCGCGCGGATAGCCGCGCCGACGACGCAATTTCTGGCTGAAACGGCGCATTCAGCCCATCCGCGCGACGCGCGCGCCTGTTTCTGGCTCGCGGAACTCGTGTCGCCGTCCGATACGGAGCGGGCGGTTTCACTTTACAGGACAGGCCTATCCGATGATCCGTCCAACGGCCTCGCCTGGAGAAAACTCGGCGACCTCCTCATGCCGGGGGATCCGCGCGCCGCCCTCGATGCCTACCTGCAATCCTGCCTCAACGGCGATCCGGGCGCGAACGGGTGCCTGCTGGCGGGACGCGCCGCGGAGAGACTCGGGGATTTCCATTCGGCGATTCGTTATTATCGCATGTCCCGTTACGGCCGCGCGCGGGAACGCGCCGACGAGCTCGAGAGCCGCCTGAATAAGAATCCATGATACCCAACCTCGAAAACGCGGCGAAGCGCCGCATCCATCTGATAATAAACCCGAGATCGGGCAAGGGTAAGACGGCGCGGAAGGCGGACCGCGTGTTCCTTGAGCTCGACCGGCTGGGTATCGAGTTCGTGCCGGTCTTCACAGAAGGACCCGGACATGCCGTCGAACTCGTGCGTTCCCTGGACGGGGACGCCGACGCGGTGATCGGTCTCGGCGGTGACGGCACGATCAACGAAATCGTGAACGGCGTGGTTGGAAAGGATACTGCCGTCGGTCTTATCCCGTCGGGCACGGGGAACGATTTCGCCCGGCTGCTGGGCTTGCGCTCGATTGAGGACGGAATATCCGCCGTCGCCGCGGGCAGGGAAATCATCCTCGACCGTATGAGTCTCGAAATCGAATGCGCCGGCGGCTCGGCGCTCCGGCGGTATTGCATCAACACCATGGGCGTCGGCTTCGACGCCGCCGTCGCATTCCGCGTGGCGGAGTACAATCGAGGATCCGGCATCCTTCCGTATCTCGCGGCTGTATACCGCACATTGTGGAGTTACGAAGCCGCAAGGTCGAGAGTCGCGTGGGAGGGGGAAGCCGCCGATACCGGGCTTTTTCTCGCGACCATCGGAAACGGGACCACGAGCGGCGGCGGTTTTGTTCTCTCGCCTCACGCCCTGCCCGACGACGGCTTGCTGGACCTCTGCCTCGTGCGCGAGGTGCGAAAGGTCCGCGTGATCGCCATACTGCCGAAAACCTTCAAAGGCCGGCATCTGACTGCGACCGAAGTGCGTTACGTGCGCTCGCCGCGTTTCACAATCGAACTCGAACGGCCGCTTCCGGTTCACGCGGACGGAGAACTGCTCACAGCGGCCGCATTGCGCATCTCCGCCGCGGTCGAACCGCGGACGGTCAGGGTTATAGCGCGGGACGGCAGAGCACAGGGTCTAAGCCCCGTGAAACGATTTGCATAAGATGGATTGCCTCAGGAAGCACAAACAACACAAGTATTTTGTGATCTATGTGCCGTTTGTGGCTGAGACCATTCGCCGGTTGAACCGATCATTGAACAATTCACCAATTCACCACCACAACCTTCCTCACTGCGCTTTCGCCGGCGGCCGTGAGGCGCAGGTAATATACGCCGGGCGCGAGTCCGCGCGTGACGACAGGGATGTTGTGCTCGCCGGGCGCTTTGCGGGGGAGTTCGCGGCGAAGGATCGCGCGCCCCGCGGCGTCCCATATCTCCATAACCGCCTCCGAAGATTCCGGGAGCGTGTACGATATGGTAAACGCCGATCCGGCGCGGACGGG
>CAYLZD010000015.1:0-86880 GCA_964388275.1 uncultured Chromatiales bacterium | reverse complement strand
ACTCGAGAGCGGAACGACGTTCACGAAGACGGTGAGGATGACGGTTGTGAAGTGACCTCCCCCCTGCCCCCCTCCTCGAGGGTGAGGGTAGGGTAGCTGAAACACAGGGCCCGTGCGATGAGCGCGGGCCTTTCTTTTCCGGGAAAAGGGAACGGGAAATATGGATACTGCTTTTATAGACAATAACAGGAGAATCCGCACAATTTCTTAACGTTTCCTCGTAGGTCGCGCCGATTAGACTTGACATTTTTTCAAAAAGACTTGCATTCTCAGGTGTTATCAATTAACTTTTAGGCGTAGGAAGTAGGTAGTAGGAGTGCACGGGGGCCCGCGACTTATGACGCGGGCCTTTTAATTCCACGGAATGCGGAACAACGGATACACCTACATAGATCGAATCGCGGGCCGTCATGCCGGTCTCACCGTGCTGGAATATTACTGCGCCCATCACGCTCATTTCACGAAAACGGAGTGGCTTGAACGTATAGAGAGCGGGCAGATCACTCGGAACAAGACGGCGCTCAGACCGAACGAATCCCTTTCAGCCGGACAGATCCTTGAATACCGCCGGCCTCCCTGGGAGGAGCCGGAGACTGCACAGGACATCCGCGTTCTTCATGACGACGACAGGGTGATGATTTTCGACAAACCGGACGGGATGCCTGTCCTTCCCGGGGGAATGTTTCTTGAGAACAGCATGGTGTTGACTGCCCGCAGAATGTTTCACAGCGGGATGTCCCCCCTGCATCGGCTCGGCCGCGGCACAACCGGCGCGATCATTTTCACGAAATCGGCGGAGTCGGCGTCGAAGTTCAGCGCCCTCATGCGGGGCAGAGGGATCTCGAAAATCTACCTGGCGCTGGCGCACGGCGCGTGCTTGCCCGACGGATTCGTTATCGACAGTCCGATCGGAAGAGTGCCGCACAAGCGCCTCGGCTCGATACACGACATCACAACTTCAGGCAAAACATCCGTTACAATGTGCACGACTCTTGCGCGCAACCACCACGACGACACGGCATTGCTCAGAATCAATCTGGTGACCGGCAGAACTCATCAGATCCGCATACACCTCGCCTTCGCGGGACACGCGCTGCTGGGAGACCGTTTCTATGCCGGCGCTGCCGGCGCGGCGCATGACGAGAGCGGTGTGAGCGGAAACACTCTGCCCGGAGATCCCGGCTACATTCTTCACTCGTGGAAGCTGCGCTACGAAGATCCTTTCGACGGGGCGGTGCGTGAGACGACGGCGCCTCCGCGCTCGGAGATCGTGGACTGGCTCGCCTCGACAGGCTACGTTCTAAGCGAATGATCGGGCGCGCCGGACAACGGGCGCCGCTCACCTCACGTGCTTCCACCAGTCGTAGTGCACGCTCTCGAGTTCCTGCATGCCGGGCATCGGAAAAAAGATCATCTCGCCCGATTCATCGAAATACCAGAAGCCGTGCCGCAGCATCCTGTAGGAGACCTCCTGCAGCACCGACGAGAGACTCACGGTTTTCACCATCTTCGACTCATCCTTGTTGAGTTCCAGCAGGCAGTCGAGAAGCCGGTACGGATTGTTTTCGGGAATGGGCGAAGCGAGTATGTCGCGGTTGCTGCTTTCGGCGATGAATTCCTCGACGTTTAGATCTATCTGCGTGAAACAGACTTTCGGAGCGCCCTTCGCGCGCGAGTCGATCGTCACGTACTTCCCGAAACCGCGCTGGTCCAGACGTGAGGCGACGAGGTTTCGCACGGGAGCGATCTCCTGGTATATGCGTATCCGTTCCGGTTGATTCGCCGACGTGAATTCGGCGGGCGCTAGTTCGAGCGCCTGCCCGTTCGTCGTCACAAGGAACATGCTCCGTATCGCGCTCAGCGGAACGTGCTCGAGCACGCGGTATGAACTTATGAACTTCGTGCGCTTCGGACTTCCGTCCTCGTGCGGAACCGTCTTCGCGAGGAACTCGTCGATCGGGAAATAGGCGTCGCGGAATTCCGGATCCACCTCGTTGAATATCACCTTGCCCTTGAAATGCTTCGCGCTGCCGATAGTGTAGTGCTCCGCGAAAGCCCGGGGCTCGAGCTGCGAAGCAACGAGAGCGTTTATCGGAAACACGATCATGTAGAGATGTTTGCGGTATTCTTCCATGGCGGTCTTTCTATGGTTGTTGAATGTTGCTTCGATTCTCTCGGGCAAAGTTAGGAAATCGAGCGAAGCCGTGAAACTGCGGCGCGAGCACGCCGCCGGACGCCTCGAGATTTTTTTTTCAAGACATGCCAAACGCTTGCGCTTTTCTCTCGCGCGCATATTATTTTTGTATTGCGATCGTATATGATCGCATCACACAAGGAACTTGATGAGCACATCAAGGAGGCAAAGCGGAGGCGGTGCGAACAACATCGCCTCCGCTTTTTTTTCCGAATTCCGGCGCATCACATTTATCCCGGAACGGCGGCATGAAAATTCATTACAGACGAGGAGAGGACAATGAGCGGTGAACGGAAAAAATCTTCGGGACACGCGCGGAGCGGCGTCAGACGAATCGCCATAAACACGGGCGGCGGAGACGCGCCGGGCCTCAACGCTGTGATACGCTCCATCGTGCTCTGCTCGCTGCTGAGAGAGTGGGAAGTATTCGGGATACGCGACGGCTACAACGGCATTCTCTCGCCACGGGACTACGTCGACGGAGGTCTCGTCCGTCTGACGCGCGACTCGGTCCGCGGTATCACCCATCTCGGAGGAACGATTCTCGGCACCACGAACGCCGGCAACCCGCTTCACTACCCTGTCCGCCTGCGGAGCGGCAGGTATGTGGAGAGAGACAGGGGAGACGAGATAATACGCGCCTTCGCGCGGAACCGTCTCGACGCGCTGATCGCAATCGGAGGCGACGGTTCGCTTTCCATCGCCAATGAACTCTCGAAGCGGGGTCTGCGTGTGATAGGTGTTCCGAAAACAATCGACAACGATCTCGACAGAACGGTGGTCACTTTCGGATTCGACAGCGCAGTGTCCTTCGCCACCGAATGTCTCGACCGCCTGCACTCCACAGCTGAAGCGCACAGGCGCATTATCGTCGTGGAAGTAATGGGCCGCTACGCGGGATGGATTGCGCTGCACGCCGGAGTCGCCGGCACGGCGGATGCCATACTCATCCCGGAGATTCCATATGACATACGCAAGGTTGCGGAAAAAACGCAGAGCCGGGTGCGGCAGGGCAGGAACTTCTCAATCGTTGTCGTAGCCGAAGGCGCGAAACCCGTCGGCGGCGCTCATATCGTCACGGCCCACGAAGTCGGTCGCGCGGAGCGCCTGGGCGGCATCGCGGAAATTGTGGCGCGGCAGCTTCAGGATATTACGGGCCAGGATGCCAGGCACGTGGTGCTGGGACATCTGCAGAGAGGCGGCACTCCCACCACGTCGGACCGCCTGCTCTCCCTGCGCTTCGGCGCCGCCGCCGTCCGCGCATTGGACGCGGGCAAAGCCGGTATGATGGTCGCGCTCGATCCGCCTACCGTCCGTTTCGTGCCTCTTGCCAAAGCCACGAAACGAATGAAAGTAGTGCCGCTCGATTCCGACACGGTGCTCACGGCTCGAGACCTCGGCATCTGCTTCGGCGACTGAAACACCGCCGGCTCCGATTCCCGCTTCAACGGACCGAGGTTTCTCCCCGCGTCATACGGGCGGCGCCAGCATCTTGGTTCACTGCCACGGAAAATCGCCCTCGAATACCAGACGGGCGGGACCCTCGAGGGAAAGATCGGGATCGTGGAGCGCAGGCGGACGGTCTCCGCCGCCGGGCGTCGGTTCGCCGAAATATACGAGCAGCGTATCTCCGCCGTGAGTGCGAAGACGGACCGGCGATGCGGCGCCCCGTGCGGCGTGTGCAACCAGTCCGGAAGCGAGAGCTCCCGTCCCGCACGACATGGTTTCGCCCTCGACGCCCTTCTCGAAAGTCCGAATGCCGAACGAACCGTCGGAAAAAGGCTGAAGCACGTTCACATTCGTCCCTCCGGGTTTGAACTCCTCCGCGTTGCGCAAGACGCGCCCTGTCGCGTCCATGTCAATGGAACCAAGAGAGGCGGACGCTCCGCGAATCATGTCGAGAAACAGAACGAGATGCGGCGCTCCGGTATTTATGAAGAACGCAGGGCCCTCGAGCGGCGCCGCTGCGACGGGCCTGACCTTCGTTATGGCGCCAGGGGGCGGGAAGTATAAACGGACCCCCGCTTCCGTGATCTCCGCGCGGTATTCGCGGCCGAGCGCTTCGAACAGCATGCTCGAGCGCGCAAGCCCTCGCGAATAAGCGAACAGAGCCGCCGCGCGCCCGCCGTTGCCGCACATGGATCCGTACGAACCGTCGGGATTGTAGAACGACATGAGGAAATCGCGGCCGGCGCTCCCGGAGATGAAGATCGTTCCGTCGGCGCCGACTCCGGTGCGCCTCCCGCAGGCCTCCACGGAAAACCCTCGCCTATCGTCGTCCGTCATCGCGGTTTCCGGATCATGAACGATCACGAAATCGTTCTTCGCCGCTTCTGCCTTGGTGAAACGGATGCTGCGCACGACTGCCATCCTCATGACTGCTGTTGGGCGGCCGCCGCGGACCGCGCAAAGCTGATGCCGGCCTCCGAAAAACGCTTCTTCACCGCCAGATTCACGCTCTGCTGGCTGTCCATGAAAACCGCATAGTCCGGCGTCTCGATATGATAGACCAGTTCGATATTCACACCGAACAATCCGATATCTCTCAAATGAGCCCTTTCGAAACGCGCGGCCGGCACCCGCCCGACGATATCGCGCAATATCCCGGGCACTTCGCCGAGTTTTTCCGCGCCGAGTTCGTGATCGAGCGTGTACACGCTGACCACTCGCCTCTCTTCCATGCGCTTGAAGTTCCGGATCCGGCTCTTGAGCAGATCGGCATTTGAAAAGACGAGTTGTTCGCCTGAAAGACTCCTCAGCCGCGTGGTCTTCAGACCTATGTGCTCCACAGTCCCGAAGAACGCGTCAATGCTTATCGAATCGCCGACGACGAAGGGTTTGTCGAGAATGATGGTCAGCGAAGCGAAAAGGTCGCCGAGTATGTTCTGCAAGGCCAGCGCGATAGCGATGCCGCCGATGCCGAGACCGGCGATCAACGCGGTGATGTTCACACCGAGGTTGTCGAGTATCAGGAGGAGTATTACCACCCAAACAACGATTCTGCCGATCACTCCGAGCGCCGCGGCTGCGCCTCCGTATGCCTCGTCGCCCTCCCGTGTCTGCGACAAATTGCCGAGTGTGTAACGGAGCAGCACGTTGCCCCATATGCCGGTCTGCAGCAGGACCGCGACTATCGCTATGTGTTCAATGACATCCGACACGGCGGCCGGAAGCACAAGCATACGGACCCCGATATCCGCTGCAATGACGAGAAGCAGGAAAAGCTTGGTCCTCCCTAGCATGTCGGCCACGAGATCATCGAGCGTGGTCTTGGTCTTGCGGGAGAATTTGGCCATCCGTCGCGTGAGCAATCCCACGACGAGCTTGAATACCACGGCCGACAGAATGGTTACACCGATCGCCAGTAGCCAGTCGGCGGCTGTGTTGCCCCATATTTCTCTTTCAAGCATGATCGAGTATGCGCGATTGTTGCGGTTGCATCTGTTTCAATGTACACCGCCATAGGGTACGGATCAAAGCGGAAGCGGCCCGGACGTCGATGGCGGATTCCTGATCGAGCCCTCGTGTTTCGTTCTGCATGGCGTTGATCGCCCGGCCGGCATGTCCGGTGTCGCGGCGATTTTCACGCCGCTTTGTTATCTTGCGTTTAAAGTGATCCATTTCCGCCGCAGACAGGAGTCCATCATGAAACAGACAGCGATCTTCCTCCTACTTATCGCTCTTCTTGCTCCGTCGTCCGAGGCGCAGCGACGCAGATCCGCCTCGATCGAACCGTCGGTCGAGCTCTCGTTCAGCGGAGCGTTCGGCGCTTCGCGGGAAGTCATCAATCGCGATTACGGCGGTTTCGACGACCAGTGGGAGTCTTCGGAAGACTATGCCGTTCTCTCGATCCGGCCCGCTTTTTTCTTCGTACCCTGGCTCGCCTTCGAACCGGAAATGCTGTGGACGGCGGGCAGTGGCAGACCGCCGGCGTACTCACTGAGCGCCAATTTCGCAGTGAACATTCCGATACCTCGTTCGCCTGTGATTCCATTCGCGATCATTGGATACGGCGTCGGCAACGCCGTGCCGCGCGTTCAGCGCGTGTACGAACGCGGCGACTCCGAACCGTGGAATGTGCGGCTGACGAACGCCGGCGCCGGGGTGAAATTCTTCGCGACTCCCGCGGCCTTCATGCGCGTTGAATACCGTTTCTGCATGGTCACAAACGAGCGGAAACACGGCTTCGACGAAGGCCCGTATAGCGAGAAGCGCGCGTACTACTTCAACGATTTCCTGCTCGGAGTCGGAATAGCGCTGTATTGAGCGGGCGGCCGATAGCCGGTCTCCGAGCGCCCTCCTCCGAGCGGGCCGCATCGACGCGGTCCTCCTCGGCGCCGCGGCGGGATCAGGGCGCGAGAGGCGGAGACATCCGCGTATCCTTGTCCGGAGCAGTCGGTGAAACCCGGAAACCGATGCACAACAAGGACGCCGCTTGAGGAACAGGCGTGATGAAATCATCCGGCTGTTCGACGTAACGCAGAAACAGGCGCAACGAGGCCGCGGAACCGATCGCCTCCAACCATGCTTCCGCCGACCAGTCGTTCCGGATCGCGTGTAAAGCGGAGAAACGCCGGCTGCCCGAAGGACCTAAAGCGGTGCTGCGCAGATCGATCGCCGCACCAGCCGCTGCCATGGGAGACAGGCGCCGTGACGCGCTCAATTGGAAGCGGACCGCGCCGATGTATGATTCTACGGATGCGCCGATGGAACGGGTCTGAACCGGGAATCGCTGGTCCTGGAGAAAAATGTAAAAATGCGTCTCGACCGTGGGGCTGAAATCGATTCCCGAAATGCGGAACGATGTCCGTTCCCATCTCAACATGGCGCTGCTGTAGATGAGCGCGCGTTCTTCCTCGCGCCCTGTCACGCGAAGCACCTCGACATTGTCGATGTCGTGCTTGCACCTCTGCTGGACTCCGATGTGCCAAATATTTGATCCGAACCTGCGACCGAGAAGCAGCCCCTCCTCCCAGACCAGCGCCCTAGGATTGAAACTCATGTTGTTGTTGGGATCGACCGCGAGATGCAGATTGGTTTCAAACACAAAGTTCCACGCGTTTGCTCCGAGCAATTCGACCGCGCCGCCGACGGTCGCGTTCCATCGGTGCCTGTCGTCCCGCGCGACGGTATATATGCCTCCTTCCGCCCAGAAATGGTGGCAACCCATGAACTCAAACTGATCGGGTCGGGCGGCATCTTTCAGTGTGCGCGCCGGAGAGATCGTTTCAGGATATATCCATGACTGCGCGGATGCAACGAGACCCGAAAACATCGCCACAGCAAGAAAAGCGATCGCGGTGAACGTCCTATCCGGCGTATTAACGGCGGCCGCGCCCGCCGCACTCAACCTCTTCGGCCCGGCAGCAAATTGCAGGACCGTCGCGCTTGAACACACACCCGTCCCGTCAGCGGGCGACAATGAACCGTCCAACAGCCTGCTCCTTCCCGGCTGTGACGGCATAGAAGTACGCGCCGTCCAGAGCCGCTCCGGCATTCCACACCGTCACGTGCTCGCCCGGCGGCAGATCGGCTTCGAGCAATCGCGCGACGAGTTTGCCCGCGTTGTTGTAGACTGTCACCGTGACGCGCGCCGACGCCGTCAGCGTAAACGGAATCACGGCCGACAGGTTCTCTGACGTGACCGGATTCGGCCATGCATATCCGATTCTCAGGCCGGCCGCGGCATCGGGATTGGTTGCCACCGAAGATATGGGATTGTTCACGAGAGTTTGGACGATGCCGGTGCGGGAAACAGCCCAGCCGCGTCCGTCAGGCGTGAAGACAGCCGACTGAATCGGGCCGGTGTGCGCCATCTGCGTCCGAGTCCAGGAATTGCCCTCATTCGTGCTGACCCAGGCGCTTGTGTCCGTCACTATCCAGGCGATCTGTCTCTGCGCGTCGCAATGCACGGCCGCGTTGCGCAGAGAATTCATGGGGTAAAACGTCGTGAGCCACGACACGCCTCCGTTGACGGTCCGGCGTACGCGACCGTATACCGGGTCCACGGCGAAACCCTTTATCGTCGACAGGAAACCTATTCCCGCTATGAAACGCGTTCCGGAGGATTGGGCCTGCCACGTCAGCCCGCCGTCGACGGTGCGCAATATGGTCGCATTGGCCGGTGGAGACTGGCCCTGGTTGATGGCGGCGACCCAGCCGTGCTGCCTGTCGATGAAGGTCAGTGTCGGATTGAAATTCAGCCACCAGGACGGAGCGAACAGTCTTGGTCCGGACCGCGTCCAGTTTTCGCCGCCGTCGGATGTGAAATAAACGTCCGCGGAATCACGGTCATGGCGGGCGAAAATGATTCCTTCGTTGTCATTCCAGAAATGGATGTCGCCGAAAAGCGCTGCCGGATCGTAGAGCTTCTGTTTCCAGGAATTGCCGCCGTCGGTTGTTTTGAAGAGCTGACCGCTTCTTGTGCCTATGAACACGCGTTCGTCGTCGAGCGGGAATATCGCCAGCGCCATGCCCTTCGTGTCGGGCAGGAACGAATCTTCCCAAGTCACGCCTCCGTCGGTCGAGCGCGAGACGATGGCCGAGTCGCGGCCGACCCACAGAGCGTCCGCCCCGGCAGCCCGGATAATGTAAGCCTGAGTGGCCATCGGCTCCGGCCTGACAATGCGCCAGTCGGTCGCCGGGGTTTCGAGTGTCCGCAGCGTGAAAACTTGAATCGCCGTCCCCTCGCTGTTCGCCGCCTCCAGCGTGAAGCGCTCGGTCCCGGGCCTCCCGGTCCATCGCACGAGCCCGAGAACCGGATCGATGGATGCGCCCTGCGGAGCTTCGAGCAGCCGGAAGACGGCGGAAGGCACAGCGGTCGCAACGGGCGCGTAGCAGAAGGGCTGACCGGCTTCAAGCGCCGTCGTGTCAGGCAGCGATCTAAAGACCGGCGCCGACGGCTGCAAAGCCTCCCACGTCATGTCGTAGATGCCGCGACCGTGAGTGATGGCTCTCAACGTTCCGGTCGAACGGTTGTGCCTCAGCTTCCGTACAGAAACGGCCGGCATGCCCGTTCCGAAACGCTGCCAGGTGTTTCCTTCGTCGTCCGAAATGAAGCATCCGAGATCGGTGCCGATGATCAGGTTACCGTCGAGCCGGATGACGTCGTTTGCGGGAATGTCCGGAAGATTCCCGTTTATGCTTCTCCATGTGTTTCCCCAGTCGCTCGACCGCCAGATCTTGTCCACGCCGTAGCGACTGTACACTGCGTATATGATCCCCGGTTCGAAACTGCGCACGGCGCTGCAATACGCCAGCGGAAGAGAATCCCGCACGACGGTCCAGTTCTCGCCGGCGTCCTGCGATACGGCGACGAGCCCGCCCGTCGCTCCCGCGAAGACGTAGCGCCCGTCATACGGAGCGACGCTCACGGCGGAGATGTAATAGCAGGAAGTTCCTGAAGGAAACAGACAATCGCGCAGCAAGCGCCAGGCATCGCCGCTGTTTGTGGTCTTGTACATCTTGTATGTGCCGAGGAAAAGTGTCGACGGATCGGTCAGATCCATGGCGAAATCGATGTAGAAGAGCGACTGATCCAGAGGCATCCCTCCCATGGCCTGCATCCAGGTGCGCCCGAAATCCTCGGAGCGCCAGAACTTGAGCGTCTCCATGGTGGTGTACACGACGTTGGGCTTCTCAGGATTCACGGCGCCGTTGCCGCCGTCGCCGTACAGGGTGGGTTCCCACATCGGCGCCGCGGACGTGGCCATGGTCCCGTTGTCCTGCGTGCCTCCGAGCATGTAGGCATCGTTCGTCGGGTGAATCGCACCGCCGATGAATTGCGTGATCGAAAGCCCCATGTCGCGCTTGACCACGGTTTTCCCTTCGTCCCGAATTATGTAGAAACCTCCGTCGTTGCCTACGAAGACCTCGTCCGGTTCGAGCGGATTGAATTCGATCGCGTGCTGATCCACGTGCAGCAATCCCCCGAAGCCCTGATCGGGTATTCTCTCCCATGTAAATCCTCCGTCCGAGGAGCGTATCAGTTTGACACCCCCTGCATAAACGATATCCGGGTTGGCCGGATTCACTCCCACGATGTTGTCATACCAGCCCTGCGATACCATGTAATCGAACGGCACCGGGAGCCGCGCCCACGTGGCGCCGCCGTCCGTGGTTTTGAAAACGCCTGTCAACTCAGTCCGGCCGCTGCCAGCAAGCTCGGAGACTCCGATGTACAACACATCCGGATTTCCCGCGCAGATTGCAATGCTGGTCCTTCCCATCAGGGAATCGGTCAAGCCCAGATCGAGCTTGAACCATGTAGCGCCGCCGTCCGTGGTTTTGTGCATCCCGTAGCGCGGAATCGAGGATCCGGCGAATATGGAACTCGACGCCGTGTACAACACGTCGGGATTCCGGGGATCCAGAACTATATCCGTCATGCGGCCCGAGAGTATCATCGACCAGGTGAGGCCGCCGTCGGTGGTTTTGTATATGCCCTCCTGTTCGGGATCGCGCACGCCGTCGGGAATGGCGGCGTACAGCGTGTTCGTGTTCGAGGGATTGACGACCATGTCGGAGGCTCTCGCAAAGGGCGGCAGAGTGCTTCCTCCGATTTCCGACCATGTGCTTCCGCCGTCCATGCTCTTGAACATGCCGCCGCCGTCGAACATATTCTGTCCGAAATTGGCTTCGCCCGTGCCCGCGTAAACTATGTTCGTGTCGGCCGGATCGATCACGATCGCGCCCATGGCCTGCACTGGCCAGTCGTCCGAAACCGAATGCCACGACACCCCGCCGTCGAAACTGCGCCACGCCCCGCCGTCCGCCGCGCCTATGAAAAGAGTTTTGGGATTGACGGGATTGACGGCAACCGCGAGTATGCGGCCGCCGATGTTGAATGGTCCGGCATTTTTCCAGATATGCGCGGACTGCGTCGGAGCAAGGCTGGACCGGGAGTACAACGGCATTCCGTTCCGGGCCTGCTTGAAAGCCTTCGCTCGAGCGCCCTCCGGGATCTTTCCGCCCGGATAAGTCACGCGCGTAAGAAAATATTCCTTTCGGGACTGGGGTTTTGAGGTCGGTGTCGCCGCACCCGCCCCGCTCGGGTCGCAAGCGCCATGATCAGGCCCGCCGGAGTGCTGTGCCGGGGCATCGAGCGCTAAGGACGTCAGCAGAAGAAATGCGGCAGAGAAAAGAGAGTGGTGCTTCATTGTCGCCTCGTTCATGATTCAGCATATGCTTAAATGTACAAGAAAGGCGGGACAGTATCCATTGCCCGCAATCATCCGTCTGCGTACTTTCGATTATGCGCGTTTTTCCGACATTGAAGCGATCATACGCTTCCTCCGGCGCAGGCCGGAACGACGCACGTGACGACATTGCCTATGCCGCTCTGGAAGCGTGGAAGAATGGCCAGACGCGGGTGCGCCTGCTGTTGCCTTCGGACGCGGAGAAACTTGAAATCGCGGCTCAACTGATCGACGATATGCGAGTGAATACGGCCGTCGTCTCGCCCAATCTGGCGGCACAGGCGCTTTGGCACGACAAGTACGGCCACGCGGAATCGCGTTTCTCGGACGCTGTGAGTCGCATCTGGCGCGAGGCGCCCACGCAGGCCGTGAGCGCGCTGCCCTATTCGTCCGCCCCTGTCCTGCTTCTCACATCATCGGCGATAAAAAACGGCACGGCTGGTTGCGCCGCAGATACAGGGAAAGCCCGTATGCTGCGCCATCTCCTGAGGCGGCGCAATCGACTTCTGATACTGGATCACGCGGAGCTTCTACCGCCGATATGGAACGAGACGGCGCGAGAACTTGCCGAGGAAACAGGCGCCCTGGTGTTGGAAGCGCTTGCCGGATGCCTCCCCGCCGAATGCCGGGATTCCGCCGATGACGGCGGCATACCCGTCTTCACGCAGTCTCCCGCGGCCCTGGTGCGCGACAGTCGGTTGCCGCCCTTCCTTTCGCTCGCGCATGTCACGTCGGCCGACGGCCGCGCACCGATGTCTCATCCGTCGAGCAACCCGCCCGGCGCCGGGCACGCGGGCGCGCTCGAAATTATCGAGAGGGAATTTGAATGCCTTAGAGGCAACCTGCGCGCGCTGATCCTTCTGGATGACGGCATTCCGGAAACCGCTTCAGGCGATGATGCTCCGAGCATGTCGGATGCCGCGCCCGCCTCATGGATATCGTTGCTCTCCCACGATTCGCTGCGAGCCGCGCGCGCCGTTCTCTTCACCGGCGCTTCGATCATAAGTCATGACGACCTCGCCGCCGCGCTGCTCTCGGAAGCCGGGCGTATCGCCTCGACCGCTTCCTGGGAGGCGGACATCGAGCAGGCGCGCAGCGGCCGTCTGTCGGAGATCCGTGGCGCCGGCGCCGACTGGAATTCGCGCACCTATTCGATGCTCGCCGGGGAGTTTCTTTCCCGCGGTCTTACGAATTGCCTGCTCGTCCCACGATCCATCGCGGAGGCGGGGTGGCGCGAAACGCCGGCTAATACCGTCGTGGACTGCACAGCGAACACCGCAAGATTTTTCGTGGGACAACGCGGATCAAGCGACGATCCGCGAATAGACGACCGCCCGGTAGTCTACTGGAACATACTGCGCGTCCGTGAGGACGGCGCGCCCGAAAGAGCCGTGCGCCTGAGGGAAAGCTCCTTTCCCTCTCCGGCGGCGGACGGCGTGCTCGTGCACGGCATAGAACACGCCGATCCCGCGGTCGCGGACCCGAGCCGCCTCGTCGAGAACGACATCGCCTCGATCAACGATCGAGCACATGCGAGATCCGCGGCGCGGTCGGACATCGCCGAAATGTGGCGGATCGGAGAGCCGTATCGAAACACGGAAAGGTCCGCGGTGCTGGCGCACTGTCCCGGATTCGAGCCGCGACCTGCCGAAACCCTGCAGAGACGAAGCATGGAGGCGGATCTGGCCGACTGGCTGTCCGCCCGCGCTGCGTTCCGGTTTCACAACGCGATAGGCGGAGCGGCGGCCGCCGGACTGGCCATGTCGCTGTTCCTGTACCTGCCGATCGAAGCGGGAGGCATCGCAGCGGCCGCCGTGCTGGCTGCAGCCCTGGCCATGCTCTTCGTTCGTCGTCGCGCGCTGCGACTTCGCAAACCGAAACGCATGCTGATTCGGCCTGACGAGTATCTGTCACTGATCGCCGATGCCGTCTTAGCGGCTCTCGATAAAGCAGGCGCGCTCTCCCCGCGGAAACCGACGGCGGCGCGCGTTTCCTCGCCCTCCGAGGATTGGTATCTCGTCTCCTGCGAGGGCGGCGACGACGAAGCCGCCGAGATCTTTTTCAAATCGTTTCTCGAAATCTGTTCGGATGTCGAACCCTCGAGGCCGTATGTGACCCTTTCCACGATCGAGTCCGATCGCATCACCCTTCGCGCGCTGGCGCGCATGAACACGCTCGCTTCGCTTTACCGTCCGGCAGGCGTCCTCCCGATTCCGACCGCGCTGGCTTCGGAGCCATCGCTTCGCAAAATCTTCGCCGACGCGCTTACCGACGGCCTCGCTCGGGCTAGCGTTGCGGATAACACATCGTTTCCCGCGGGACCTCCGCCGGCGCACCATATTCCGATCCGGTCCGCCCGCCGCAGCGTGATATGGGAATAGACGGCTTTCCCTCAACATGACCTCAATCTTCACATGAACACATCGCGCAAGAAAATCCGGTCGGCAGGAACATCTTTAATAGTCGCCAGGGCCGCAGTTTTCGCGTGCGCGGCCGCTCTGTCGATGACGTTTCTCGACCCATCGCGGATTCCGTTGCTTCCGTTCCTCCCTGAAGGCGCAACGCTGACAGGGCCTGAATCGCGAGGCGCTCGCGCACAAGCGCCGGGCATCGAATTCTTCATACGCACCCGGCTGGCCGGAAATCCGTCCGCGGACATCGGAATGCTGTGGCGGAAAACCTGGGTGGAACTCCAGTCCGGAATCATTTATAAAAGATGTGATGATCCTGTTTGGCGATCCATCGGTCCCTCGAACATAGCGGGACGCGTGCGTTCCCTCGCGTTCGATCCCGCGGACCCGGCGGTTATTTACGCGGGTTCGGCCACAGGCGGAGTTTTCGGTTCCGAGGACGAAGGACTCACCTGGGAACCGCTGATGGATGACGCGCCGTCGCTGTCCATCGGCGCTCTGGCGGTAGATCGGAATGATCCGCGCACGATTATCGCCGGAACCGGGGAGGCCACGGCGCCCCTGTCGCGAGCCGTCGCCGCGCCGGTCTTCGCTGGCATCGGCTTGCTCAAATCCGTCGATCGCGGTAATAGCTGGCGCGCGCTCAACTGGCCACTGCGGAGCAGCGCGATAAGCCGCATAGCCCTCCATCCGGCGTCCTCCGATACCATGCTCGTCGCATCCCGCGACGGCCTGTGGAAAACCACGAACGGCGGATCGTCCTGGACCGGCGTCCTGCAGGGCGTCGTCACAGATGTGCTGTATCATGAGCGCGATCCTTCGCGCGTTTTCGCGGCCATCGGAGGCGATTATGGTGACGCGCGCAACGGTGTCTATCGCTCCGACGCGGGCGGCAGGACGTTTACCTGGACGAAGCTTCCGGAAAACTTTCCAGCTCCGGATTCCACCGGCCGCATCCTCCTCGCTTCGACACCCGCGGACGCGGACTTGATCTTCGCTATGGCGGCCCGCCAGATAACCGACGACAATTTCCGCGCCCTGCTCCGCTCGAGCAACGGCGGAGACTCGTGGGAACGAGTGGGAGCCGGTCTGCCGCACGATTTCCCCCTCGGTCAGGCCTTCTACAATTTCTGCATATCCGTCTCCCCTGTCGATCCCGACCTCGTCTATGTCGGTGGGATTGAAATTCACCGTTCAACAGACCGCGGAAACACTTTCAGGAAAATGACCTTCGCGGGACAAACCATCCACGTGGATCAGCATGCCGTCGCGTTTCAGCCCGGCAGCGACGCCGTGTTCGTCGCGAACGACGGCGGCGTTTACAAAAGCGATGACCGCGGGCTTGCCTGGAGCAAGAGAGATTCCGCGCTTCCAACCGTTCAATTCTATACGATAACGGCGCATCCCTCCAGACCGGGAATACTGTACGGAGGCACCCAGGACAACGGCACAATGGTATCGTCTGCTTCAGCGCAGACTTGGCGCCTCACGAGAGGCGATGTCGACGGCGGCGCCGTTCAGACCGACGGGGACAACATCTACTCGATGGCGACCGTTTCGATTTTTCCGGCGAGATCCACAGACGACGGCTTGAGATGGTCAGCCATGTACGAAGGCCTGGGAGGCGGAAACCGCAGGAACTGGCTGCAGCCCCTCCTGCTGCATCCCGCCGACCGCAACCTGTTGTACACGGCGACTCAATACGTGTACGCGGCGCGCGACGTCGCCTCCACTTCCGGACCAGGCGCTTGGCGGCAGATCAGCCCCGATCTCACCGGAGCGTCCTCGCAATACGAATCCGTGATCTCGGCGCTCGCGATCGCGCCGTCGAATCCCGGCTGCATGTACGCCGCGTCGGGAGACGGCCGCGTACACCGCACCGACGATCTCCTGTCCGAATCGCCTTCCTGGATCGATGTTTCGGCCGGCCTGCCCAACAGATGGATCACCGACGTCGCCGTGCATCCGATGGATCATCTCACTGCGGTTGCGGCCTGCTCCGGCTTCGGCGCCGGTCATGTTTTCAAAACCGGCGACGGCGGCGCTTCATGGGCCGATATCTCCGGCGGCCTGCCCGACCTGCCGGTCAACTCGGTTCTGTTCGCTCCCGGCAACGCGGACGTTCTTTTCATTGCGACCGACGCGGGAGTGTGGACACGGACGACCGGCGGTTCTTGGATCCGCTACGGACACGGGCTTCCGAATGCGGTCGTGTACGATCTGGCCGTCGACGCCGGTAATCGTCTCATCGCGGCGACACACGGACGAGGGGCCTGGATGACGGAGATAACCGTCGGATCCAGGCCGCCGAGCGGCGCTCCGGCCGTTTCTGCACTTGATTTGTCACCGCTGCCTTTTTCGATCTCGCGTCATCGCCGCCTCACCGCCGTCTTCGAGTCGGAAACGCCGACGGATATTGAATTCACCATATTCGATGTTACTGGCCGTCCGCTCAGAAAATCCGGCACGGGTGGAAATCAAACCGGAATCCGGCGGCATGACTTGCCGGTTCACGGACTGGCGCCGGGGGTATATTTTGTGAGCGCTTCGGCGCCGTCATTCAAAAAATGTGCGAAAGCCCTCATTGTTCCATAGAAGCAATCGCAAGATCGGAATTCGCTGCAACCAGCAGCATCTAGTCGTTGTCCTTTCCGCATCCCACCGTTATCGGGACGCCGGATACGAAGGAATGGGATTAAACCTTTTTCTTCGAGGCCTGTCATACAGTGTGCATATAGGAATACACGCCACCATTCCCAAAGGAGAACACAATGAATAAAGTTTTTCTCGCCACCCTCGCCGCTCTGCTGATGGTTTTCAGCGCCTGCAACAATGAAACCGGCATAAACGAGCCGGTAACATCCGCCCCAGGGGAATCCTTTATGAAATATGCCGACCGGCTCGATCTCACCACCGATCAACTTGCGCAGATCGATGAAGTTTTCTATTCCGGCCAGGACATGGGCCTGATACTCGATCCGGACCAGGTGGTCGCCTTCCATTCAATGATCGATGGCGCGCTGGTTCAGGCCGGAAACGACCGGCCCGATCCGCGGAAATTCTTCGACATGGTTGCAGTCTTGTGGTATCGCATGGCGCTGAAGGCGAATCCCGATCTGACCGAAGATCAGAAAACCGCCGTAAAGACGGCAATCGAAGCCTCGAATCGTGCGCGCATCGACATCCTCCGAAATACTGAGCTGACCCCAGAGGAAAAACGCGCGGCTCTTCAAGAAGAACATGCACGTCTCATGGCGGAGATCAACGGCAAGGATGGACTCCCAGGCATACTCACTCCGGACCAAGTCGGAAAGACCGTTTTATTCAAGGAAGAATTGGAAAAGAAACGCCGGGAGATACGCGAGAGGATGCTCGAAAGACGCATCGACATGCAGATAAAACAGTGGACCCGGATTCTCAAGCTGAACGAGCAGCAGCAGAACGATATTAAGGATATTTTGATGGGACAGGACGACAGCATCAAGGAACTCCGCGAGCTGTACAAAGATGATCCCGAGATGTTCAGACAGGAAATGATCGAACTTCAGCAGCGCATAAACGATGATATCCGAAGCAAACTCGATGACAAACAGAAAGCGCTGTGGGACAGAATGCACGGGATCAGACCAGGCGGAGGCCGCGGCTGATCTCTTAACCTATCCGCACATTGAACCCCGTCCGCAAGGGCGGGGTTTTTTTGTGCAGAATCGCAACATTACTCAGGCGTTGTTCAGATTTCAAACATCCCGTCATCTGAACTCTAATCCCAGGATCAAGGATATCAATGCTTTATATGAGCGCTGACGAAGTCCCGAGCGGAACGGTTTTTGATGCTCATTTCATGGAAACGTCAGCAGTATGCGACCCGACACGGCATTTTCACATATTGGATTCAAAACCACCGCGCGGAGCCCGGGCGGACTCGACCCTGTCCTGAAAGAATTGGTGTTCCTGTTCCACGAAGACACGACGACCGAATCGAAACTCGGCCGCGCTCTGGAAGTGCTCGGTCGAGGCCTCGAAAAAGACCGTGTGCTGCTAATTCCCTCGATTCGTATTCAATCCGATCATGGTCAAACCGAACAGCTGGAATGGTCGAGATTCGATTCGGCGGAGCCGTCACATGAAGCGGTGGCGGAGACCGGTTACCCCGCGGAATGGCGTGTCCGTCTCGAAGCCGGGGAGACCGTTCTGATAGTCAATGCGGCCCTCGCGGATGCGCGCGAAGCGGGTTTCACCGCCCGCGGTGTCAGATCCATGCTTCTCGCGCCCATCTTTGTGAATGGAACACGATGGGGTCATTTACGAGTTGATGACCGAAGATCCGGCTACGCATGGGATAAAACCGTCATCGACACCCTGGAAACCGCGGCGGGTCTTCTGGCCATCGAACTCGAAATTTCGGAATTGAAGGCCCGATCCAATATCGAGCATGCCGGCGACCTGGAAATGCGGCTCATGACGGGCACGATAGCAACCGAACTTGAAGAGATCAGAAGATTGAAGGAAACGGTCTTTTCCTCTTTTGCCCACGATTTCCAGACCCCGTTGTATACCCTTCTCGGTTTCTCCGCTACTCTTCTGGAAAACGAGGAACTTGACCGCGATCCCGAAATCAGGCGCATGTGCCTGCGCCACATCCACGAGCAGGCGCACCGGCTCGAAGGCCTCGTGAAAGATATTCTATTCATCTCGGACGGCCGCAGGAGCGACGAGGAGGACGCTTGGGAACGCGTCGATTTGATCGCGATCATCTCCGAAGCCGCCGAACACTGCAGGGTGAGGGGCGAGGCCAAAGGCGTCGACGTGATCTCGGACATCGCCGACTCGACGTTCATCGCCTCATGCCGGCCGCAGCGGATAATCAGGGCTGTTGAAGACGTGTTCTCATGGTCCCTGGGAAACACGATCAAAGGAGGGTGGATCTGCATCTCTGCGAGGTCCGGCGACGATTCGCTCGCGCTCACCATATCGGATAATGGGATCGGTTTTCCGGAAAGCATGACGGAAAGCCTGCTCGAGCCGTTTTCATGCAGCCGGCCGGCAGGAAGAACCTCCTCGCGCGGCATGGGTTTGTGCATTGCCAAAGACATCGTAGATTTGCATGGCGGGTTCATCACGGTGGAAAGCAAGGAGGGCGACGGCGCCGTCGTCCGTATAACGCTTCCATCAGGCCCGGCATCCCGATAATATCTGCAGCAAACGCGACTGTCCGATGCAATCATTCGATCTGCGGGATCATCCCGTGTTTCTCGTCGATGACGAGAAACAAAACCTCACGCTTCTGCGAATGTGGGTTGAAAAGCTCTGGAAGCTGCCCGTTGAAGAGTATGAGGATCCCCAGGAGTGTCTCAACAACATCCACAAGGAACCCTGCCTCGTCATTCTGGACATAATGATGCCCTATATCGACGGCATCGAAGTGCTCAAGCGCATCAAGGAAACGCATCCTCACATACCGGTGGTGATGCTCTCCGCCCAGAACAGCGTGCAGGTCGCCATCGACTCGATACACCTCGGCGCTTACGATTATCTGCCGAAACCCGTGGACCGGGACCGGTTGGAGGTCATCACACGCAACGCCATCCATGAATTCGAACTCGCAATCACTCTTCGCGACACCCGCAGGCGTCTCGAAGAGGGCGAGGTTTTCTCGCAAATCATATCAATCGATCCGAAAATGCGTGAAGTTTTCACGCTCGTGCGGAAATCCGCCGACTCGCATGTGTCGGTGCTCATACAGGGCGAGAGCGGAACAGGAAAGGAACTGATAGCGAACGCGCTGCACCAGCTCGGCAACCGCCGCGAGAAACCGTTCGTCATCGTGAATTGCGCCGCCATACCATCCGAGCTTCTCGAAAGCGAATTATTCGGACACGAAAAGGGCTCATTTACCGGCGCGGAATACCAGAAAATCGGAAAATTCGAAGCCGCCGACCATGGCACCCTCTTTCTCGACGAAATCGGCACGATGGAATTCAAGCTGCAAGCCAAGGTTCTCAGAGCTATACAGCAGAAGGAATTCACGCGCGTAGGAGGAGTGCAGCCTGTACGCGTAGATGTGCGCATCATCTCAGCCACCAACAGCGACCTTCAGAAAATGGTGCGGGACGGCGTTTTCCGCGAGGATCTGTACTACCGCCTGGCCACTTTCCCGATCCATATTCCCCCGCTTCGGGAAAGAAAGGACGACATAGTGCTGCTCGCGGAGCATTTTCTGGAACGCTCGCTCGACCGCGAACAGAAAGACGTGCGCGGCTTTTCCCGCGAGGCCATCATCGCCCTGACTCAGTACACGTGGCCCGGCAATGTGCGCGAACTGCAGAGCGTCGTCGAACGCGCCATACTGCTCGCCGATGAGCCGGTGATCACCGCCAAGCATCTGCCGGATGTATTTCGTACACAGGAATCCGAAACTCAACCGGAACTCTTTCAGTTCAGCTCGGCCAACGAATTGCTGCCTTTCGAAGTATTCAAGAAGCACATCATCAGAAAGGCCTTCGAGTTGTGCGACGGAAACATCAGCGAAATCGCCCAGCGTCTCAACATCAGCCGCACGACTGTCTACCGGCTTCTCGAAGGCCAGGACAATACGGACTGAATCCTATCACCGGCGACGGCATCATACCGGGCAGAATCCCGGTCCGGTCCTCATGACGGCCCGAAACAGGTCTATAAATGATAACGAGGAGTCATCATGGCAAAAAAATCGGCCTTCGCGACACAGATAATAAGAAACGGCATCACTTTCTCAGCAAAAACGGATTCCGGCCACTGGCTGACCATGGACGGACCCGCTCAATTCGGGGGCATGGATGCCGCCGTGCGGCCGAAAGAGCTGATGCTGCTCGCTCTGGCGGGATGCACCGGCAGTGACGTTGCTTCCATCCTTGCAAAAAAACGTGCGCCGCTGAAGGGATTCGACATCCGGATCACCGCCGAAGAAACCGAGGAACACCCGAAGGTGTTCTCGGCCATGCATATCGAGTACATCTTCTACGGTGAGGGTATTGAAACTCGCGACGTGGAACGCGCTATCGACCTGTCTCTCAACACCTACTGCGGAGTGACCGCCATGTACCGCAAAGCCATGGAGATCACTCATTCTTACCGCATCGAAACTGGAGTCTGATCAATAGCGCGCCGAAAAGGCGCGAGCGGCCGCCCGGCCGTTCCTGTCGCGCAGGACAGCCTAAAAAAAGGACCGCCGCAAGGGGGGGTTGCTTGCGGCGGCGCGAGGTTCAATCCTCAATTGATGTGACCTAACGATAACTATGCCGCAGAGGATGCGACATAGAAGGGTTTCGCGAGGACATTGTCCGGCAAAGGCCGAACATGCGAAATGGCAACATGCCCCCTGTGTCAACGCAGGTAGGTGTATTATTTGTGAGAGAGGGCTTGTGGTACATAAAGTTAATCTACCGACTATCATCGTCAAAAACAACTGCGTCTGAACTCGCGCGCCGAGTCGGAGCGTTTCCGTCCCCGGATTCTCCGGCGTTCATGGCACTGCGCACGAGCGAAGACAGCGCGGACAACTTGAACGGCTTGACTATGTGCATTACGCCTGCATTCTCCCGCTCGATTGCGGCCGGTGCATTCGAGATCTGTTGTTCCATCGGTCGCAGAAGGATTATCCGCCGGCATTGAAACCGTTTGCGGATCGATTCACAGCTTTCGGATATATCCGATGAGAGAACCGTCGAGTCGGCTATGACCACGGAAAACGGAGCATCCGGGAATTCTTCGTATTGTGCCGGCAACATGACTTCCACGCGCATGTCGGACCTTTCGAGGTATCGTTTGAGCAGCGTGCCGGTGGTTTCTTCCGCTATGATCAGTATCTCATGCATCGCAACCGGCGTTTTTCAAGAAGCGTGCCGAAAAATGCGCCGATGCGGTAGAGCCGCTCTTTCGCATAAAGGCCGCATTATCAGCCGCTGTGCGCGTTTTTTACGCGCGGACGCTGGTCGATGCGACAAAAGAACCCGCTGTCAGGCGGGCGCTTGCCAATACCGGGAAATCATTAAAAGGCGAATCCGAGGTGCAAGGCGATGAAGAAACCGTTGGCGTTCGCGAGCTCGCCCTGCTTGACGCTTTGAATCCCTGCCGGTGTCGGTATCAGCATGTAACGAAGATTCAATCCGAACACGCTCGATCTGTCGAAACCGAATAAAGCGCCGGCGCCAAAATAACCCCCGTAAGACCAATCCGCGCTTCCATGCGCCAGACTTGAGAAGAATTCCTTTTCCGCGGGAGTGATGTACAAAAGGACAGGCCCGGCGCCGGCCTGCAGATACGGCCTGAAATTGTCCGCGATTTCATCGCGGAACAACCTGTACTGCACACCGACGAAAAGAGGGAGGCGGAACACCCTGTTGATCTTGTTCGGAGAGTACTGAGCGCCCGTCCAGTAATCGTAGAAATCTATCTGCCGGACGTCTCTGGCCTCGGAAAAGGTCATGTCCGCGAATGCTGAAAAGACCTCTGAGAAATTAAGCTGATAGAACATTCCCAGGCCGAATCCATCATTGCCAACCATCAAATTCAAACCGTAAGCATGACGTCTGGGCTGCAGTTGTTCATCTCCCAGCACCGCGTCATCGCCGCTTTTCGGATCCCTGAACACGATGCGTCCGTCATCCTGCGCGACTGAAACAGCCGCGCAGACTAAGAGCATCAGCGCAAAGATTCCGGAAATTCTGCTCATCTGTATTCGACCTCCTGGCATGTGAATATAGAATGAATCCCGGCGCGCGGCAAGACATCTTTCGCTGACCTTTCCAGGTGATACCTTCTTGTGCGGAACAGGAGCGTTTCTCCGGTCACCTCGGCTAAAACGGCGCAAGCCGCGCAGCGGCTTCCCTCGGATCGTTCATCGGGAAACCATACATGTGCATGTGCAGGAAAGCTCGGATGTCCTTCACTTCCTGGCTGCTTATCCGGTGTCCGGTGTCGTATTCGCGCCACTCTACGTCATACCCCATCACACTGAGCCGCCGGGCGGCGGCCCGGCCGGTCTCCACCGCGATAATGCGGTCATGCCGGCCGTGGCCCATAAATACGGGCACATGCGCATTGGCGGAATGGCGCTCGCTCTCGAGCAATTCCGGCGCCGCGAGCATGCCGGAGAGGGAGACAACCCCGCCGAGTCGTGTGTGATACCGCAGGGCCGTGTCAAGCGCCATCATCGCGCCTTGCGAAAAACCGACAAGAAAAATGTTTTCCGGGACCACACCCCGGCCGATCTCGGTTTCGATGATACCCGAAATGAGCATCCTGCCGGTTTCGATCCGGTCCGGCTCTCCCGCAGCGTCGTGGAACCACCTGAATGTAGCGGCGCCCGGCGCCGTCGGATGCGGCGCCGACGGCAGAATCCACCTCGTGTGCAGAAAGCCCATCTGCCTGACGAAAGGGAAAAATGCATGTTTGTCGGCGTCCCGTCCGTGCAATCCTATCATTGAATAATCGGCCCGGTCAAGCCCTTCCGGATGAACGATCAGATCCGGAGTTTTATCGGAATGATGACTCTCCCGGCTTATGTCTGATATCTGTTTCATCATCGCGCTGCGAGTGTAGGTTGCCGGAATAATGCGTGCCGCATGAGGCATCCATTCATATCCGGATTTCAAATATACAAAGCGTGAAGCTATACCCGCGGAGCCCACGTCGCTCCGAGATCGGAATGATCGGCGCGCTTCTTACGACCTCCTTCGTCGACCGTCATAAGGCCCGATTCCCCGGCGCCGACAAATGTCCGCTGCAACCGTGCCGCTTCCTTCCATGCGGAACCCATTTGCGGATCGGCGCATCCCACTTCTATGAAAGCAAAATACCCGTACCAACAGCAGGGACACATGCAATGGAGATGAAAATAGTATTCCCGGGCAATAAAAAAGTTCACGCGCTTTACAACGGCTTTGAGATAGCTACGGACCAGCCGGCACATGGAGGCGGGGATGAATCGGCGCCGGCGCCGTTTGATCTTTTCCTCGCATCGATCGGCACCTGCGCCGGAATCTACGTGCTTGGTTTCTGCCGGCAGCGCAATCTTCCGGTGGACGGAATCGAGTTGACTCAGCGCATGAACTTCGATCCCGAGCGCCGCATGATCGACCGGATAGACATAGAGATAGCGGTGCCGGAAGATTTCCCGGCGAAATATCACGACGCGCTCGTCAACGCCGCATCCCTTTGCGCGGTGAAAAAACACATACAGTCTCCTCCTGAATTTTCCGTCCGCGCCAAAGTCAGGTAGACGGCCTGAATCGCGTGCCGCCTGAAAATCGAAGGCCCTTCTCGAAGGGCCTTTTTTTCGGCCGCCGTATCAGGGAATTTCACTATTCTTCCGTATATTTTTCCACAATCGCACCTTTTACGGCCTCTGTCGAAGGAGAAACAATGGAAAGAATACCGACAACAACCGCTGGCACATCACGGCTTTCAACTGTTGACTGGTCCAATCTCGGATTCGGCAACGTGTTCTCCGATCACATCTTCGTGGCGGACTACATCAACGGAGCATGGACGGACCTCCGCATTGAGCCGTACGGTCCAATGTGCTTCGAGCCCGCGCTGTGCACCCTGCATTACGGACAATCAATTTTTGAAGGATTGAAGGCCTTCCGCTCCAATAAAGGCGGCGCCAACATATTCAGAGCCTACAAGAATGCCGAACGGTTGAACAGATCGGCCGGCATGTTGTGCATTCCCCGCTTCGACGAAGCGCTGCTCATCTCTGCCATCAAACAGCTTGTCGCTCTGGACCGCAACTGGATCCCGAAGGAAAGAGGCCACTCCCTCTATATCCGCCCGGTGGTTTTCGGCACCGACAACTTCCTCGGCGTCAGGGCATCGAAAACCTACCGCCTGATCGTAATGACTTCCCCTGTCGCTTCCTATTACGCCGAAGGAATGAATCCCGTCCGCATTCTAGTCGACACCGAACACGTGCGCGCGGTGCGAGGCGGCCTGGGCAGCGCGAAAACCGCCGCCAACTACGCCGCCAGCCTTTTCGCAGGAATGGCGGCGCATGAGGCCGGTTTCGCCCAGGTGCTTTTTCTTGACGGCGTCACGCGCGAATTCGTGGACGAGGTGGGCGCGATGAACATCATGTTCGTCATCGACGGCGAACTCATCACGCCTCCCCTGGAGCAGGGATCCATACTTGCCGGGGTGACGCGGGATACCGCTCTGACACTCGCGCGCGATTGGGGCCTCAAAGTATCCGAGCGCTCGATAACCGTGGACGAAATCGCCGGCGCGCACGGCAAGGGCCTTTTGAGCGAGGCTTTCGGAACGGGAACCGCCGCGGTCGTCTCGCCTGTCGGCGAGTTCCATTACAAAGGCGAAGCGCTGATTGTGAACGAACGCAAAATCGGGCCTGTCGCAAGGCGTCTCTACGATACGATTACGGGCATTCAGTACGGGGAAATAGAGGACACCTACGACTGGAATGTGAAAGTCGATTTCACTGATTGACACCGCCATTTCTCCCGTAAACCGCTGAACAGCTTACCCGGCCTCGCACAGAAGCCACGACCTCAAATCTCCTCGGCGCGCGTATTCGAGGTCCGGAGTCACGCTTCAAGCGTGAGCGGAATCAAACGGCTGGCTTTCGGCGCCGTTGCGAGGTAGGCCGCTTGCCGGCCTGATTTACTTCAAGAGAAAAGTCTCGAAGAATAATATCACGGCTCTCGTGTAAAAATCCCTGTTGGCTTTTTTCTGGAATCCGTGGCCTTCGTCCGCCGCGAACATTGTCCAAACGGAAATGCCGTTTTTCCTCGCGGCATCTGCAATCTGCCTGGCTTCGCTCGCCGGCACACGGGGGTCGTTCTCCCCGTGCGCCACAAACAAGGGCGACCGGATTTTGGCGGCGTTTCTGAGCGGGGAAATCCGTTCGAGAAAACCGCGCGTTTTGCCGTCTCGCTCGTCTCCGTATTCGGCGCGTCTCAAATCCCTTCTGTAGCTTTCCGTGTTTTCGAGAAAAGTCACGAAGTCGGATATCCCGACTACGTCGACACCGCAGCGGATGCGCGCGGAATAATTAGTCAAAGAAGCAAGGACCATGTAGCCGCCGTAAGAACCGCCGATCACCGCCACTCGCTGGGCGTCGAGATTCGGCCGAAGGGCTATCCAGTCCATAAGCGCGCCGATATCGCGCACCGAATTCTCGCGCAGCATGCCGTTGTCGAGTTCCTGCCAGGCCTTCCCGTACCCCGTCGAACCTCTGACATTGGGATCCAGCACGGCGCAACCCAGTTCGTTGATCCAATACTGGAACGCCGGATTGAATACCGGCCGCGACTGTCCCTCGGGTCCTCCATGAATGTTTATGATGACCGGCGCCTTTCCTGCTGCGCGGCGCGGCTCATACAGGAAAGCCGGTATTTCTCTCCTCTTACCGTCGACCATGTCGAAAGATGGGTACCTGATCAACTTCGGAGTAACGAAAGAGGCGGCGTCGAGTCCACCGGTTTCGCTGAACGTCCACCGCCGAAGTTCGTTGGTCCGGATATCGAGCACGTAAACATCGCCCGGACCGGTCGGAGTGTTTATCGTCATCGCGAGGCGTTTTCCATCGGCATCGAATTTCAAGCCGCTTATGACTCCGATGCCCGTCCCCGGAACCGGCAGTACTTTCATTTCGGGTAGCGAGCGAAGATTGAGCGCTGAACAACCGTCCTCGTTCGTGGTGAAAGCCAGCAGGCCGCCTTCCCGTGAAACGGTTATTCCGCCGACGTCCCACTTCAGTTCAGGGGTCAGGTCGCGCGAAGCGCCAGTAGCGGGATCATACGCATATAGATGCCGGAAGTCGCCGCCTTCGTCCGAAGCATAGAAAAGCGTCCTGCCGTCGCCGCTCCAGGCGAAGCCGCCGTAGGCCGACCTGCGCGTTGAATCCGAATTAATGGGGCGCAGGACGCCGGTGGCGACATCCGCGATGAACGGGCGGATGTCACTTGCGGAAACATAACGATAGACTATGAGCGCCCTGTCGTCCGGAGACCAATCCCCGCTGTGCCATGATCCCTCGAACCGGGTGAGTGGACGGCTGCCGGAAGACGACTCTGGATCGATGAGCCAGACATCCGTGTCCCTTCCGTTCCTCCTGGTGCTCGAGCAGGCAAAGACGTGTCCGCTCCTGCTCCAGTTCATGCCCTCATGACGACTGCTCCCGTCCGTGAGCAGTGTCCATGCGCCTTTCCGATTGTCGAAGTGGTAAACCTGGTAGAACTCGTTGCCTGCGCTGTCCTTGCTGAAAAGAAAACCGCTCCGCCCCGGCCTCGGATCGGCGGCGGCGGAAGTGACCGGCTCGTCGAAAAACGTCAACTGTACGCGAGCCGCGCCGGGTCCGGATACGGAATGCGTTTGGACCGTGCCGCCGAATCGCGTGGCTATGTACATTCCGCCGTCTTCCTTCCAGTCCAGAAACGCGGCTGAACGAGTGTTCAAATACTGGTTGCTCCGTTCGATGAGTCCGTTCGGAAACCCGGGAATCCCTTCAATGAGCAGCTTCCCGTGTCGATTGTCCTGAGCGATCAACAGCGGAGCGGTCAGAAAGAAGATCAGCAGATGAATTCGCATGGCACCCACGAATGGTGTTTTATCGTCGCATAATCGGCATCGTCACGCCGGCCTCCTCGCGGAATGCATTTTTCGATCTTGCACCGCGACATGATCCGATCTGTTTGTCGGAGCGGCGGGATTTGAACCCGCGACCCCTACCACCCCAAGGTAGTGCGCTACCGGGCTGCGCTACGCTCCGACGATACCGCCCACAGGCGGAATCATAAATGTAAAGATACGAAAAGCGAACGTGAGTTGCGAACAATCAACCCCGAATGCGCTCACGAAGATCTTCTAAAAACTGCTTGATCCTCAGCAGATCCTCACGCAGCTTACCCTCGGGCTCAAAAAGAAGAGCGGTCTGAGCTGGATCCTTCACAGACCTCTCCTCGTCTGTGTCAACAGCATCCTCGACGCTTTCTCCTTCCGGGGCGTAAGTCTTCAAAACCTGTTTCGCGCCTTCTATGGTATATCGTTCCTCTCGCAGCAATTTTTTGATGAACAGGATGAGCTGAATATCCTTGTTCGTGTAGATGCGGTTCCCGGCCCTGTTTTTCGCAGGTTTGAGCTCCTCGAACTCCGATTCCCAATATCTAAGCACATACTGCTCGAGGTTCGTGATTTTCGATACCTCGCTGATGGAATAGTAAAGTTTCTTGATGGAAAAGTCTTTCATGCGTCCGGGTTCATGCAGATCACACTGAGAACGAATGTAAACAAGCTTTTTTCAACATGCAAGACCGGTGTTTGTACGGTTTTGTTTTAGCTGATTCATGCCAATACCTAAAGCTGTAACCGGATGGGATATCGGCATTCAATAACTGCTCAAACGAGCGGAGAACCCTATTCACCTTGATCTGAAACGCCTCGCATGGTAATTTGATTGATCCGCTAACTGCACAAAGAGATGCCGCACAAGATGCCGATTAAAAAGACCCGAATCCTGCCGAAGATGCACAAGACGCTCCTCGGCTTGTTGCTTCTCTTCGCGGCATCGCCATCCGCCTGTACGCAGCCGGCCGCGGCCACCAGCAAATTCGTGATCGCTCGTTTGAAATACGGAGGCGGTGGCGATTGGTACAACGATCCCTCCTCTGAAATCAACATGCTGAAATTTCTGAAAGACAATACGAACATCGACGTGGATATTCGTTCGGAGGAAGCCGTCGAAGTCGGAAGCGAGAAGCTCTTCACCTATCCATTCGTATTCATGACCGGACACGGCAACATCCATTTCTCCGAAGCCGAAGCCCGCAACCTCCGCGCCTACCTCGAAAGTGGAGGCTTCCTTTTCGTGGACGACGACTACGGACTCGACGGCGTTTTCCGCCGTGAACTACGCAAGGTATTTCCCGAAAAGGAGCTCGTCGAATTGCCCTTCGATCACCCCTTGTACAGGGCGCATTTCCAGTTTCCCAACGGCCTCCCCAAAATCCACGAGCACGACGGCAAACCTCCGCAGGGATTCGGGCTGTTTCACGAAGGACGACTCGTTCTGTTTTATGTCTACGAGAGCAATCTCGCCGACGGTTGGGCGGATCCTGAAGTCCACAAGAATCCCGAGCCGGTCCGCCGAAAAGCGCTGGAAATGGGCGTCAATATCATCGTGTGGGCATTGACCAACTGAAGCGAAAACGAGAATCATTCCATGAGCAACGACCGGCTTTCCTTACATCTTTCGCGCATCCTGCATATGCTCCGCGGTGTTCGATCCAGGCGCGAGAACGCCGCTCTCCTGCGCGGCCTGGCGGATGCCGCCGCGGCCGGCATCACTTTGTTCCTCACCGCGGTTGCAATAGAGGCATTTTTTCGTTTCGCCGTCGGCGGCCGCACAATGCTTGCCGCTCTTGTCGCGGTTCTTGCTCTCGCTGCGATCGGAAGCTTCGTGATACCGCCACTGCTGAGAAAATTCGGTTTGTTGAAACGCGTATCCGAGGACGAGATCGCTTTGCAAGTCGGGCTTGTGTTTCCTCGAATCAAGGACAGACTGCTCAACGCCCTGCAGATTTACCGTGAAAGCCTGCTCGATTCGCGCCCGTCTTATTCGCAGGCGCTCATCGACGCTTCGTTCAGCGAAGCCGCCGGCGAATTCGAGACGCTCGACCTCAAGCCTGTCGTCGATGAACGGCCGCTCAAGAAGTCGGCCGGGCGCCTGCTCGCGGTCGCCCTGTTTGCAGCGGCCGCGTTCGCCGCTTTTCCCGGCACCCTGATCGACGCGGCTGGACGAATCGCGCGGTTCAGGACGGATTTCGCGCCTCCCGCGCCTTTCGAGTTCATCATTTCCCCCGGCGATATCGAGGCTGTGAAGGGCCGTGCTGTTACTCTGACGGCTTTAACGACCCTGAAGACTCAGCCGTCCATCACTTTCTACATCCGCGAGGAACAACAGTCCGATTTCGATGCAGCGGAAACGAAACGCGACAGCACGGGCAAATTCACCGCCTCCGTTGCAGCCCTTCGCTCCGGCATCGTCTATTATGCCGAAGCGGAAGGCTACCGCAGCAGACAATACGCAATTACCGTGGTGGACAGACCGTTCGTCAGATCCATGCGCCTGAAACTCGATTTTCCCTCCTATACGCGGCTCTCACCTAGATACCTGGAAGACAACGCGGGGGACGTGACAGCTCTCCTCGGCACACGCATTGAGTTCGAATTGGGGCTGAACAAGGAGGTCGCTTCCGCAGCGCTCGTATTCGACGATTCAGCGGTGGTCGCCATGAATGTGGACGGAAAGAGGGCGAGAACCGCCGTCATCCTCAACAGGGACCGCAAGTACAGAATTGACCTGAAGGACGCGGCCGGCATTCGGAACTCAGATCCGATCACCTGGAAAATGCAGGCGACGCCCGACATGCGCCCCGCCATCGAACTCCTCGAACCCAGCCTGCAAAGCGACGTGGACGAATCGATGCGGCTGCCGGTACTCGCCAGGATCAGCGATGATTTCGGATTCACGAAACTCATTCTGCACTATCGACTCGCTTCCTCGAAATACGAACGCCCCCAGGAGACATACTCGAGCATACTGCTGCCGCTTCCGAGCGAAAGAAAGCCTGAGATGGACGTGCCGTATATCTGGAATCTTGTCAGCCTGAGCCTCGTGCCCGAGGACGTGGTGCAGTTCTATCTGGAAGTGTTCGACAACGACGCGGTGTCGGGGCCCAAGTCGGCCCGCACGGCTCTCCACACTCTGCGGTTGCCGTCGATGGAAGAGGTCTTCGCGCGGGTCGACCGCACGCAGGAAAAGGCGGCCGCAGATCTGCAGAAGGCGCTCAGCGGTGCGGAGGACGTTCAGAAGCAGGTCGAGAAATTGCAGCGTGAGATGAAGCAGCAGAACACCGAAAAGCTGGATTGGCAGCAGAAGCGCGCGCTTGAAGAAGCTTTGAAAAAACAGGAGAAAATTCTCGAAGACTTAAAGACGGCGAAGGAAGAACTGTCACGCCTGAACCAGGACATGCAGAAGCAGAACCTCGTGTCGGATGAGACTATGCGGAAATACCAGGAGCTGAAGGAATTGATGGAACAGGTCGACGCTCCTCAGCTGCGCGATGCGATGAAGCGTCTCAATGAGGCCATGAAACAGCTCACGCCGGAACAGATGAAACAGGCCGTGGAGAATTTCCGCTTCAACGAGGACATGTTCCGGAAAAGCATCGAGCGCACGATCGAGTTGTTGAAGCGTTTGCAGATAGAACAGAAAACTGACGAGGTTACGCGCCGATCGGAGGAACTCGCGCGCAAGCAGGAGGAACTCGCCGAAAAAACGTCCAACGCCGATCCCGGGAACCAGGACGAGCTTGACCGTCTCGCCAGGGAACAGCGCGAACTTAGGGAGCAAGCCGAGGCCATGAAGCGCGAAATGGAGGAACTCCGCAGGAAGATGGAGGAATTTCCGCAGGAAATGCCGCTGTCGGAGATGCAGGAGGCGGAAGCCGAAATGAATAGCTCCGGCACACAGCAGGAGATGAGCGAGGCGGAAAGCCAATGCCAGGGAGGCAACTGCTCGGCGGCGTCGCAGAGCCAGAAGAAATCCGCCTCACGAATGAGGAAAGTCCACCAGAAGATGCAGCAGGTTCGCAAAAAGTTGAACGAGAATCAGCAGCGCATGATACAGCAGGCGTTCAAGCGCGCGCTCGACAACGTGCTCGATCTGTCGCACAAGCAGGAAGCTTTGCGCAATGAGACGTCTTCCCTGCCGCCGAATTCGCAGAAGTTTCGTGAAATGCAGCAGCAACAGGCGGACCTCATGGATCAGCTCGGGGCGGCGGCCAACGAGCTGATGGAGCTGGCGAAAAAAAGTTTCTCGGTGACTCCGGAAATGGGCATGCATCTGGGCGAAGCTCTCAAAAAGATGCGCCAGTCACAGGAGCATCTCCACAATCGCAACAACCGCGCCGCAGGCGAGCAGCAAGGCGGCGCCATGACACAACTCAACGAAGCGGCGAAGCAGATAGCCAAGGGGATGCAGGCCAGCTCGTCGGGCGGAGGACAGGGCGGCTCAATGATGATGCAACTGCAGCAAATGGCGCAGCAGCAAATGAGCTTGAATCAGGGCACTCAGCAGATGATGCAGCAAGGAAGGATGGCGCAGCAGCAGCTCGCGCAGATGCAAAAGCTCGCCCAACAGCAAATGGCGCTACGGAAATCGCTTCAGGACTTGAATGAAGAAGCAAAGAGAAGCGCCGAAGGCAAACGCCTGCTCGGCGATCTCAACAGAATTGCCGAAGAAATGCAGGAAGTGGTGCGGGACATGCAGCAGAACGACGTCAATCCGAACACTCTGCAAATACAGGAACGCATACTTTCAAGATTGCTGGACGCTTCGAGATCGATGCGGGAACGAGACTGGGAAAAGAAGCGCAGAGGAGAGACGGGCAGCGATGTCGCTCGCCGCGGTCCATCGGCGCTTGATCCCGCCTCCCTTGAAGCCCCTCCGGGTCTGAAAGACGATCTGCGCAAGGCGGTGAGCGAGGGATATGCTCGGGACTACGAGAATCTCATCAGGCAGTATTTCGACGCTCTCGAAAAAGTCGTCGGTTCCACTCCTTAGGACAGGCCCCGCCCCCGGCCGTCCGCCGGCGCCCGGCGGGCCGAATGAACGGCAGGAGCGGACTGAGCGTGCGCTGCGCGAACAATACTGAGCCGAGCAGGATTCCGTATTGCTCCGACTTGTCGTATCTTTATCCTCGCGGCCGAGGTTCAGCACCATGACGAACAGTCGGCACGAAAACATAATAGTTGTCTCCGGCATTGAAATATCTGATACTGGTCATTCTGGTCGGAGGCGGAATCTGCGTCTGGCTTCTCCTGACTCCGAAAGCGTTGAGAACAGGGGAACAGGCGCCGTCTTTCGCCCTGGAAACCGTCAACGGGCGCGTCTTCGATCTCGACACCTACAGCGACAAGGCCGTTTGTGTGGTTTTTTTCTCGGTTGAGGATGACAACGCCAAGGATCTGTTCGCGGATTTCCACTATGTGAGCGATCAGTTCCGCGGAAATTCCGACATCGGATTTCTCGCAATCGCGGTGGACGGCTCTCCTCAGCGAGTGAAGCTTTTTATGGCTCACAGCCCGTTTCCTGGACCCATATTGTTGGATCCGGACAAGCTGGTGGCCGAAGGGTTCCGCGTGTCCTCATTCCCGGTGATCTACGTGTTGGATCCGGACCTGCTGGTTTCTTATACACTTGCCGGATGGGAGCGGGACTATGTGAGGGAACTGATACCTGCTTTGCGCAGAGCATCGGAAGGTTGAAACCGAAGTTTTTATTTTGATGTCTTGGTATTCTATCGTAAGTTTATTATATAGGTGTGTCTGAAAACCTATTTTCCCTCGAGTTCTAGAAAAAGCAAGGAAACAGATCCGAAGAAAGCCATCCTGAGCGGATAAGCTGATATTCCGTGAACCGAAAGCTGAGAATACTTGTTGAAATTTCCTGAGATCTGAGGCTTTCGATGTGGAATGTATATCAAAGAAATAAAAATTCAATCATTGATACATGATAAAGGAGATACGCGATGAAACAGTTCCTGATCTTCTCATTATCCGCGCTTATGCTGTCACTGTCGGCAACCGCATTGGCGCAACGTGATGAGGAGCTACGTTTTGATACGCGCTCGCAGGAAGAGGGCGATTACGTCCGGCCGCAGAATTTCGGCATTGGGCTGAACCTCGGCCTCAACTGGCTCAACTGCGACGTTCAGGACAATGGCAGCTTCTTCGTCGGCGCCGAAACGCCGATCGGATTCGGAGCGGACATCAAAGCCGTGTATACATTCATCCGCATGGGCCGCATCGCTACACTCGGGGTTTACGGCAGCGCCGGCATTCACATGCTTTCGGCCAAGGCTGAGCATCTCGCCAGTCCGAGTTGGGGGCCTTATGAAGTGAAGACCAACGTGCTGAATTTCAATCTGGGCCTGGAGTCGCAGTTCTTTCCGCGTTCGCGCCTGCGTCCTTTCGTTTTCATCGGCATTGGAATCGCCTCCTTCGATCCAGACCTGACCATCGATCCGGCCAACTTTCAGTACGGTGGCGGCATCGAAAAATATTTGAAGGACGAGAAATCCTCTCTCGGAGTTCCCGCAGGTCTGGGGCTGACCTATACGGCGTCGGACCTGATCGACATTTCCCTCGCTTTCTCAAAGACGTACACCTTCACCGACAATCTCGACGGCTGGACAGTCAACATCAACGACAATTACCCCTTCGTCAGCGCAGGCATAAGCTTCTACTTCGGCGGAAAGAAGAAGGAAGAGGTCAAGGTGATCGCTCCTCCGCCTCCGCCCGCCGACACCGACGGAGACGGCCTGAACGACATCGATGAAGAAACCATCCACAAAACCGATCCCAGAAACCGCGATACAGACGGAGACGGTCTCATCGACGGCGACGAGGTTAAGAACTACAAGACCGATCCTCTCAACAAGGACACCGACGGCGATCGCCTGACGGACGGCGACGAGGTTCTGCGTCACCGCACCGATCCGCTGAAGAAGGATACGGACGGCGACGGCTGTTCGGACGGCGACGAAGTGCTCGACATGCGCACGGATCCTCTGAAGACGGATACGGACGGCGACGGCCTGACCGACTGCGACGAACGCAACATTTACCGCACCAATCCGCTCGTAATGGATACAGACGGCGACGGCGTAAACGACGGCAAGGAAGTGCGCGACGGCACCGATCCGCTGAAAGCCGACGTCCTGAAGGTCGAGCAAGGCGGACGCATCGTGCTTGAAGGAATCAATTTCGAGACCAACAAGGCCGATATTCTGCCCGAGTCTGAGGAAATACTCATGAGAGCCTATCAGACTATGCGCACAAATCCGACCTTGAAGGTGGAAATCGGCGGCCATACGGATGACGTCGGCCGCGACGCGGCCAATCAGAAGCTCAGCGAACGCCGCGCGAATTCGGTGCGCAACTGGCTGGTCCAGAAAGGCGTCGACGGCGCCCGCATCACGACACGCGGCTACGGCGAGACTCAGCCGATGGTGCCGAACGATTCGGCGGAGAACCGGGCCCGCAACCGCCGCATCGAGTTCAAGGTCGTCAGCATGTAAGCGTCGGCCGGTCAAAACCGAACCGACAACGGGCGCCGGAATGAACCGGCGCCCGTTTTTCGTTTTCCTTCCAGGAGCCCGCCGTTGCGCCTGTCAGGAGGCGCCGCGCATTTTCGACGCCGCTTTCTGCAGCAACGAAAGGAATTCCGGCTGATCGGCGAAATGCAGTCTAATGGTTTCCAGTATCAACGGATGAAATTGCACGCTGTGCCGGCCGGCGTACGACAATGCGTCACGAAGCTGCGCCAGTGCGGCTGTCTTGTCCGGATTCGGAGAAAACAACGCGATAAGTATCCGCGCCAGCGATTGATAAGCGGGCATACTTGCATCGCGGATCACGGGATCCAGCTCGTTTATGACCGCGGCGGCCGAGCTCCCGTTCTCATGCATTGCGACGGCCTTCAAAATCGGGAAAAGGGGATGCGCGTTCCTTGATCCTGCCTGTTGATCACCCATGGATTCTTCAATCCTGCGCAACGCTTCTCGCGGTCGGCCTTCCCGCAAAAGGCGTAAAATGTCCGGCGCCGTCTCCCACGGCGTCGCGGTCGGGCTTCGGTCTTCAGTCCCGCTCGCAACTGTCATCTGGCCCGTCGGGCGCATTGTCGAAATGGGCGCCTGCGCCAATGTCCTGTGGAAAATATCATTGATATCACCGAACGGGCGCCCCAGTTCTTCCGACAATAATTGAAGACGCTGCGTCAACATTTCGTGATCGAGCGGGTCCGTGGTGTTTCTCGCCTTCAGCATGATCGATTCGAGCTCGAGCTCCGGCTGTTTCCCCAGACGGGAGTGCAGCATGAGCGCGGAAGCTATCGAGCTCAGCACCGATGGATCGTTGCTGCTGCCGAGCCGCAGCCGATGAAGATACTTCGCCATCGAGCGATGCATCGCCTCGCGTTCCTCGTCGGTCAACTCGTTGTACAACGCCGTGTGAATAGCATGCTGCGAGAAACGGAAAACAGTGGATTCCATTCCGTTCACCAGCCGGTAGCCTACCGGTTCGCACAGCCCGTGCACCGTCTTGATGCGGCGCAGCATCCGGATCAACTCCAGTATCGGCGAGTTGGTCAGATGAGCCAGTTCGTGCAAAGAGAACTCGAATCCTAAAACGGAGGCCGCAAAGAGAATATTCAACTGCTCCTCCGGCAGCGTTCCCATGAGCCAGCTCGTCACGGCCTTGATTTCAGCCGGGAGGCCCTGCCAGGAATCGAGATCGCCCTGCGCCCGGCCTTCGCGCGTGACAACCCCCTCGGTCACAAGGTGCTGGACATAGGACTCCAAAAAAAACGGATTGCCTCCCGTCTTGCGATGAAGCCAAGCGACCAATCCCGCGTCGGGTTTCTGAGACGGGAAACGGCCCTGGACGAGCAGACGAACCTGTTCTTCGTCGAATGGCGGCATAACGCATTCCGTGACCCGGGGCGACTGCGCAAAACGCGTGTGAAACGCCGCAAGACCGGGCGAGAGGTGCAACTCGGATCCTCGCCCTGAAAGAATGATAACCACTCTTGCCGATTGGAATTTGTCGCCGGTCAGGAAACGTTCAAGCGCGCCGACGGACTGGCTGTCTATCCATTGAACGTCGTCCAGAGCCAGGACAACGGGCGTGTCGCGAGCGAGATTCAGTAAAGTTTCGAAGTAGTCTTCAACGAAACGATCGAAATCTACCGTGCGTTCCCCCCTCTTATATTCGCTCCAGTCGCGCCTGATTTCCTTGATGCCGTAAGCGACATCGCCCACGATAGGGATGCAGGCCAGCACGGTGAGCGAAATGTTCTTCAGCAGGTTGACGTTGCGTTGAGAATCCCGCTGTCCTTGCAGGAGATTCTCGATGACGTCCTTCAGCGCCTGGTATGGATTCAGGATCGAAGACGACTGGTTCCCCACGGGCGCGGAACATCCGGCATAGCCGACAGTGCAAAGGTCCCGCTTGCGCTTCAGGTATTCGCGCAAAAATCTTGTTTTCCCCTGGCCCGTATCGCCGAACAGCCACACAAGCCTGGATTCGTATTCAGATGATTTCTCGAGGATGGAATCGAGCCGCCGTTCCTCCTCCGATCGCTCTATGTACGGTGTTTCAGTTGTCATTCCTGCCGCCGCCCGCGCCGGTTTTCTTCAACAGAACGTTGACCACCTCGTCGAGAAGCCGTCTTTCCTCGAAATCCGCAATGGACTCGCCGTCCGTCTTTCTTGTCACGTCGCTCCGCATACGGTCGAAGATTTCCTGCAGAGCCTCGGTTTGGCTGTGTATTGCGTCGCGCTGTTCAGCCTCTAGTTCCTTGACCACACGGTCTAGCCGTTCTTCCTGCGGAGAACCGGCGAAGGTGAACATCAGAACGATGAGGAGAATGAACTCCAGTGAGAGCGACATCAGAATAAGCGAGGGTTCCTCCGAAGGAATGAATTTCAATCCGCGCAAACCGATCACGAAAATCAGCACAGCGGCGCCGCCCGCAACCAATCCCTGTATCACGTTGCCGTATCCTCCGGCAAGCCGGTACCTGAAATAGAACTTCATCGGGACAAAAGGACTGCCCCGTTCTCCCGCGAGCCATTCGCGCACGGATGTGAAATCGGCCATTTCGTGTACCGTGACTTCGGGAAGAGTGGAATTCCGGATGGCATTCTCTCTTTCGGAGCCGGTCATGGCCATGAGGTGGTCGAACTCCAGCTTGTGAGAACCGCACTGTTTTCTCAGCGCGAACTCCATGCGGTCGAACTCCTTCTGCAGACTCGATCGAATCAGGCTGCTGCGATTCCCGATCGGAAGAAACATGGAGATGAGAAACGCGACAACCAGTGAAACGAACACGTATATCGGAGCGAACGCCAGCAATGGATCGATGAAATAGAGTGTGCCCTGAGTCTCCCTGGTCAAATCACGAAGCGCCTGCTTGCCGATCAGTACGTTGGTTGACGCGTTTGCGGCATCATATTCGCCGCTTTTCAGCTTGTCCATCACGTCCAGACGTCTGAGTTTCAGGTTTTCAGTGTAATTGTCGGATTGCACCAGGCTGTTCATCATTATCCATTTGCCCGGAATGATGCCCTGATACAGTTCAACACCCTGAAAGAAACGCCCTACCAGGAACTCGGCGACGATTGTCTGCGCAAGCAGAAACAGAGAGAACACCAATATCGTCATCGCGCCGAATGCGATGGCGCCGGTTACGTTTTTCGGTGTCGTGCTCATTTCATCCTCGTATGGATACGGTGGATTCCGCCGGAAATGCCTGAAAACAAAAATACCAATACCCTGCCGGCTTGCAAACATCGGTGCGATCATGCCATGCGAAAACGCCGGTCCATTGAACCGGCGTCTCGTTATTCAGCTGTATTGATTTCAGGCGGTCAGTAGCGCTCGACTCTGATACTAGATACGCCCGCCTCGATATCTATCCGGATTTTCGACGTAACTTCTCCGCTCCCCTTGGAGACATACACATCGTCGCTCGATTTGTCGAAACCCGTGAAAACAGTGCTTGACAGCCCGGTTTCGCTCCTTATCTCGCAATCGGCCGATTCCGGAATTCTGAGCTTGATCGATGATGCTCCGGTGCCGATTCGAACCTGGGTTTCAGGATTTCGAGAGCCCAGTTTCAGAGTCACCGAAGCCGCTCCCGCGTCCAGTTCGAGGTCGCGAATCCTGTAGCGGCTGAGATCGAAATCCGCTTTAGCGGCGCCTATGTCAAGGTTCAGATCCCATACGGGCCGGGTGTTCAGCCGTATGTCGACTGAGTTGGCGGCCCTTCCTCGGAAGTTGACCTTGCGGCCGTCCATGGAGAGCGTGACGGTTTTCATGCTGTCGTCGCTCTGGATATCGAGCCGATAGCCGCCGATGCTGCTGCGGGCTTCCGCGGCAATCAATTCGACAGCACTGTCCAGAATCCGGAAACGCCCGGCGCCGGCATCCAGGAAGAAAGCGGCGCGGTCGTATGCGGAATCGTATTTTTCAAAAAGAGTCTGCTTGACCGTCGGAGCGTCGGAATTCCAGTCCGTGTCTATCACATCGCAACCCCTGTTGAGGAAGGCAAATGCAACGATCCCGACAAGAAAGCCGGCGCACCCGATTACAATCCACCTGAACCTCGAAGTCTTCAGCATGATGGCCAGACCGAGAAGAATCAGGACCGCAGGCCACCAGGAGAGCAGGGCCGACCAGTCCCAGGAAAGCGACAGCGCGTTGTCCAGCAAGGCGAGCACGCCGATCGCGATGAAAAACAAGGCCCAAAAAATTCTACCGGATTTCATGACAACCTCCCGCATGATAAATGGTTATTTCCATGCATGCCAAAGTATTCCCGCGCCGAGACCGATCAGGGCGATGGGCCACAAGTCCTTGAACACCATGCCGGGAAATAAGTTGTCCAACAGGAATATCGCGCCGATCACTATCAGTATCCCGCCAATGATCACGTTTCCCCTGCCGTTCTCGTCGGTCGCCGCTTCCGTTTGCGAGGCGGCAACAACGGTGCCGGCGTTTTCCTCGAATGCGGATACGCGTCCGTTTTCGGCCTCCCGGTCAAGCGGCAACATGGGCCTGCGACGCACGACAATCCAGAGGATGAAGTAAGCTATTGCGCCGATGCCGTGAACGAACACCAGGGCGACGAACGCGATGCGCACAAGGACCGGATCGGCGTCGTAATATTCGGCTATTCCGCCCGCGACGCCGCCTATCATGCGCTCTTTCCTGGATCTGTAAAGCCGTTTTTTCATGGTTCGTCCTCCTTGAGGAATTTTTTCCTTCACGCAGCCCGACACTTCTTGCGCGGGCAAAGGAATGATACGATCCACCGATCCGATTGTTGCATTCTCATCGCGCTTTGCAATTAACCGCTGCCTTGTTACATTTCACAATAGACACGCTTCTCCGCTTTTTCCAAGCTGCGCTCTTGAAGCTCCGCGGATTCCGAAGGGAAGCGCATACACGCTTGAAACTCAAGCCATCATCATTTCCGGCTCTTCACGGGCGCAAATCATGACCGAAGCATTAACGCAGTTTTTGTCCGAGAATCCGCTCGTCTCCGCGGCGCTGCTGGTCGTCGCAGCCGCCTTCGTGATCTCGATAATAAAGAAATTGTTCAAGTTCGCCCTGTTAGCCGGACTCGTGCTGTTGCTTTCGGGAGGCGCTGTCTATCATTTCGCCCGCGAACAATTCGTGAAGCACGGCGGCGAGGTGCTCGAATCCGGTAAAGAACTTCTGGAAGAAGGCGCCAGAGACGTGAAGCGGACAGTCGAGGAAAAACTGCGCCTCGAACCGGACAGCGGCCCGAAAAACCGGACAAAGCAGCCGACAAAAGAAGCGCCCTGAGAGGCAACTCAAAACGGAGATATCCATGCGACCAATGAAGCGAAACGCGCTGCGCATACTTCCGCTGATTCTGTTTTTCTGCGCGGCTCTGGAGAGCTACGGGCAGGTGCCCCCGGGCAAACGATTCGGCTTCGGTTTTTCCCTGGGTGAACCGACCGCCATCACTCTGAAATGGCGGGCGTCTTCCACGACAGCATACGATTTCGGCCTGGGACACTCGATGATGGGCTATCCACGCGTGCACGCCGATTACGTCTGGCAATTCTTCTATCTGTTCCCTCGCACTGAATACCGGCTGAACGTATATGCCGGCTTCGGCGGCGCCGTCGGTTTCGGTGACAAGGGACGGTATCTACTCTTCGATACAAACGCGGACAGTTCGCGCTGGTACTATTCCACCACGGTTTCAGTCGCCGCCCGGGGAGTCGCCGGCATAAACTACTTCGTAAACCGTCCGGGTCTCGAAGTCTTTCTTGAACTCAATCCGCTGATAGGCTTCGTCCCCGAACCCGCTCTCGATTTCGAGGCGGCGATCGGCGTCAGAATGTACCTGTTTTAATAGTCCTTCGGCATCTCAACCGAAACGGCCTGTCACGTATTCTTCCGTCTGCTTCATCGCCGGATTCGTGAACAGTGTACGAGTCCGATCGTACTCGATCAACTCGCCCAGATAGAAGAAGGCTGTATGATCGCTCACACGGGCCGCCTGTTGCATGTTGTGCGTGACTATCACAATCGTGTAGCTTTCCTTCAACTCGAAGATCAATTCCTCGATCTTGGCCGTCGATATCGGATCCAGCGCGCTGGCGGGCTCGTCCATCAGGATCAGGTCCGGATTGACGGCGAGACTTCGCGCTATGCATAGTCGCTGCTGCTGCCCGCCCGATAATCCGAGCGCCGAATCCTTGAGCCGGTCCTTGACTTCGTCCCAGATCGCCGCGGCTTTGAGGCTTTCCTCCACGATCTCGTCGAGCCGCTTTTTGTCGCGTATGCCGTTGACCCTCGGGCCGTACGCGATGTTGTCGTAGATGGATTTCGGAAATGGATTGGACTTCTGGAATACCATACCTATCCTTTTCCTGAGTTCCACGACGTCAATGTTCCTGTCGTAAATATCCAAGCCGTCGATCGTGACGGCGCCTGTGATTTTCACGCCTTCGATGAGGTCGTTCATTCGATTCATCGAGCGCAGAAGTGTGGATTTCCCGCAGCCGGAAGGGCCGATCAGCGCGGTTACCCTGTTCGGATAAATATCCATCGATATGTCCTTCAGCGCCTGTTTGTCGCCGTAGAAAAGGCTCAAGTTCCGTGTCGATATTTTTGCTTCCCGGTCTTTCATCTTTTTTTCGGATGGCCCTATTGTCCCAAACGGGAAAGCCGCGCCCGTACGCGGGAACGAAGGAATATGGCTGAGAAATTCAAGGCAAAGGTCAGAATCAGCAGAGTGAAAGTAGTGGCGTAGAGCAGCGGTTTGGTCGCTTCGACATCGGTCGATTGTGTGGTCAGCACGTAAATGTGATATCCCAGCTCCATGAACTGCGAATTCAAAGACAGAGGAAGTTCCGGCAGATAATAGGCCGCGCCGGTGAAAAGGATGGGCGCCACCTCGCCGGCGCCCCGGCTTACGGCCAGTATCCCTCCTGTCAGTATTCCTGAGAACGCTCCGGGGATGACGACCCTCCTTATGGTTTCCCATTTCGTGGCGCCAAGCGCAAGACTGGCTTCCCGCAGATCCTTGGGCACGGCTTTGATGGCTTCTTCCACCGAAACTATAACGACGGGCAGTGTCAGCAGCGCCATGGTCAGCGCGGCCCATATTATGGCCGGTTGTCCCCAGTGCGGTCTCTTGTTTTCGGAGTAGTATTGCCTTGCGATATTCGAAGCGATTGGAGTCTCTTCACCGTGAATCTCCGCGAGCGCCCTGGTTTGCGCGGTCTGTTCAAGCCAATATGCGGCGTCGTCGCGGCCGAACATGGCCGCGATTTCCGCGGCCGTGGCCTTGCCGTCTCCGGCGAAAGGCGAATCGGACGAGATCATCAGGGCCTCCAATTTTTCCATGCGGCTGTTGTGCGCCCAAACGTCCATCTGCTTGCCGAGAGTCCCTATGAAGAATCCGAGGCCGAACAGGCCGAAAACTATAGCCGGCACACCGGCGAGTGTGTTGACGGCAAAACGTATGAAACGCGCGACAACCGAGGCCTCGCTCGCGTATTCCGTGAGATAAAGCGCCGTGATAGTCCCGACCGGCACTCCTGCCAGAGCCATTATGATCACCAGCATGGCGGTGCCGATAATGGCCGGGAATATCCCTCCTTCCGTCATTCCCTCCGTGGGCGCTTCGAAGAAAAAGGCCCAGGACAGATGGCCTCCGCTCAGCAGAAAAATCCTCACCATGAAATAGAGCACGAATACCACTATTGTCATGGCCGCGCCGCCCGAGAGTATAATGAAGATATTCTCGCTGACCATGCGCTTGTTCTTCTCGCCCAGTTTGGTCCAGAGGTACACCATTCCCGCAACGGCGATCGTGAAACCGAGCGCGGCCAATTGCCATGGAATCATCAACAGCAGGACAATCAAAATGGAGAGCGCCAGCGTGAAAGCGCCTGCGGCCGCCAATATCGGTCTCATGCGATTCGATTTCATAGCTCAATTCCCCTGGAAACGCCTGATCAGACGCCGCCGGACGTAAAATTCGGCCACCGCGTTCAGGGTGAATGTCACAACGAAGAGAATTGCGCCGATGAGGAACAGTACTCCGTAGTGCACGCTCTGGAACTCCACTTCCGCCATCTCCGCACCGATTGTCGCCGCCATCGTCCTCACGGATTCGAGTATATCCCACGATACCATAGCCGCGTTGCCTGTAGCCATCAGGGCGATCATCGTCTCGCCGAAAGCCCGTCCGAAACCCAGTATGACGGCGGCGAATACCCCGGGTGTCGCTGCCGGAAGCGCCACCCTCCAGGCCGTCTGCCAGCGCGAAGCTCCAAGTGCTATGCTCGCCTCCCTCATGTATCTCGGCACCGCCGACAAGGCGTCCTCGGTGACCGTGAAAATTATCGGGATGACGGCGAGGGACATGCCGATGCCTCCGACCAACGAATTCAATCTATAGACGGAACCGGTGATTTCCTGCATCACGGAAGCGATGGTGATTAGACAGAAGAAACCGATGACCACGGAAGGGAAACCCGCCAGGATTTCGATTGCAGGCTTCAGTATCTCGCGCATCCATCGGGGCGCGAAAGAGGTTGTAAAAAGCGCGGCCAGAATGGCGATGGGCGAGGCGATGAGTATGCCGATTATCGTGACCTTCAATGCGCCGACCATCAGAGGCACGAAACTGTATTTGGGCACGCGGCTGATCGGCTGCCAGATATAGGCGGGAACATTGTCGATTATGTCGTTCGGAAGCAGCAGTTGCCTGATCTCGACAGGATCGTTGTTGCCCGACGTCTCGAGGCTCAACGAAGCGTCACGGCCGTGCCGCAGCGAACCGGCGGACTCGGCGGGAACCCCGGCCTCCTGCTCCGCTGTGCCGATAATCTCTCCGCCGTACGTATCCGGACGGAGTTCCTCTTCCGCGGAATCCCGCTCGTCTCCGGCAGGCGAATAGCTTTCCGGAGCATATTGTCCGGAAAGCGTTTCGACGGCGGCATTATCCGCGGATGCCTCGTGGGCTCGGAACGCCCAGGTCGACTCCTGGAATACGTAGTAAAAAATGGCGAGTATGACGCCAATGGACATTATGGCAACGCCCTGTATGAGGCGTTCGGCTATGAACTCACCCGGATACAGCTTCTTCCCGTACTTCAGCGGTTTATGCCGCAGGAACCTGTTCGGGATTGCGCGGTTCCTGCGGGTCGACGCCCCTTCCGAAGCAGCTCGATCCTGCGGCGTCTTCCCGCCGCCCGTATGAGCGTTCTCGCCTTCGTTCATTCTGTGACCTTTTCTGATATCTTCATCCCACTTTGCATCCCGCATGGACGGGGACGCGACACCGCCGTTGCCCGATTCTCAGCATGGGCGAAGGCGCCGTCGCTTCCCGTGCTCCGCTTCGCCGGGCCGCGCTATCTGACCGGGAAGTATCCGACGGTGGTGACCACTTCCTGACCTTCCGGACTGAGTATCCAATCGATGAATTTTTTCATCGCTCCCGTGGGTTTGTTCCGCGTGTACATGTAAAGGAAACGGGTGATGGGATATTTGCCGTTGACGATGTTGGCCTTGGTAGGAGCGAATCCGTTCACTTTCACTTCCTTGATTCCCTTGCCGTATGCGGCTCCGCCGTAGCCGATGCCTCTGGGATCCTTCGACACTGCGTTTACGACGGCCGCGGTGCCCGGCAGATTGAGGCACGAGGCCGAATAGTCATCGCCCTTGAGCACGTTGTCCTTGAAGTAAACATACGTCCCGGAATTGTTCTCGCGCGAATAAAGGACTATCTTGGCGTCTTTTCCGCCGACCTCTTTCCAGTTTGTTATCTTGGCGGTATAAATGTCCTTGATCTGCTGAAGAGTGAGATTATCCACAGGATTGGACTCATGCAGATAGAGCGACAAGCCGTCCTTCGCGCAGGGGATTTCGACGCCCATCGTGCCGAAACGCTCCTTGAGTTTCTTGATTTCCGAGGGTTTCATCGGACGCGACGCGTTGCAGATATCCGTAGTTCCGTTGATCAGCGCGGAGATGCCCGTTCCCGATCCGCCTCCGGTCACCTGTATTGAGATGTTCGAATTTTTCGACATGAAACGTTCGGCCCAACGCTGCGAAAGTATGACCATCGTATCGGATCCCTTCACCGTCACCTTGTCGACGGAACTGAAACCGGTACTGAGAGCGAACACGGAGCCCAGCAGCAGGCCTTTTCCTATGATTGAGTTCAACATATGTGCGATCCTTCCTTTAGTAATGAGAGTGTCGTTGCCGGTTCAGGGGAATCTATACTGCGTGCGGAAGGTGAGGAGATTGTCCTTCGGATCGTTCGGCAGCAGTCTGTCGTTGGTTTTGGTGCTTATCATATCGTACCAGAGGGAGAGCCTGACGTTCGCGAACGTGTAATTGTGCAAACCGACACCGATGGTGCTCACGGGCAGTTCCGAAACCAGATTGATTCTGTCGTCAGAAATCGAAGCATTCGGCGTGTAGGAGTCGTATTTGAGCGCCAACTGGAACTCAGCGCCGAGGTTTTTTACCAGCATGGCGTAGAAACCGTTGAAATCCCTCTTTCTCAAGGCGCTGCGGGTCGCCGTCAGTTCGTTGACGTCGGCGCCGGTTATGTACTCGGCCAGTATTTTCATGCCCCCCAGGAAATCGTAATAGAGCTGGGCTTCGACTCCGAACCACCCTTTGCTCACGCCGTCGCCTATCATAATGGAAGTCGAATCCGGCGCGCCGTTCGTCGGCACATCACTCTCGAACACCTTGCCGCTGTTGGCTCTGACATTGCCGAAGCGGCCGTGAACGCCGACGTCGAGCCCGACATCGCCGAAGGAGAGGGACTTCGTAAGACGGCCCATGAAATACAGCGGCTCGGATCCGAAATTCGGATTCTGCTGGCTGTAAGTACCCCGGATCGTGTTGTTGAAGCCGGCGAGCTGCAGTGTGAAGAGGTCTTGCGGAACTGCCGTCAGCATCACGCCTAGATCCCGCTCGCCCGGATAAAGGGCCTGTATCACGCGCGACCGTTCAGGCGACTCGCGCTGACTCGAAGAATATTCGACCTCGTAAGCCGGTCTGTTGAAAACGCCGAAACGAAGTGAAAACATCTTCAGCCACGGCTCCGTGAAGTCCAGATAAGCGTCCTTCAGACTGAATCCGGAATTCGAGTAGTCGGCCTGCACCACCATGTTTCCGATTCCGGCGTCATACTGCACCTTGATCCGGCTTCGACGGAGGCGGAACCTGCTCTTCACGAAATCTCCATCGTCATACGGATCGGTGGCCAGGCCTTTTGGGTTTTCACTTTTCTCGAAATTGACCTGCAGATAACCGCTGACCTTGATTTTCTTCAGAGCATCTCTGTCGGTCTGCAATTCCTTGACCGCTTCATCCATGCCGTCGAGCTGTCCTTTCAATTCTTCTATCCGCTTTTTCAAGTCTTCTTCCGTGCTTTGCGAAGCGGGTGCGAAAGGCGGTGTCGAGGTCTGTGACTGAGCATCGGCATCCCATTTTGAGGATTTCTCGTCGGTCGAGCTTTGAGCGAACGACGAGGATTGCGCACACAGGATGATCAAGGCCGCTGCCGCTGCGATTTTCACTGACATTCATTCCCCCGGATTGAGTGTGTGAATGATTGAATATGGCGTTTGTGAACCATGATGTTCAAACTTATGAACGGCCCATTACGGCAATGCAAGCCCCGTGTTAGGAATTCGTTAGGGGGACCTCGTCAACCGCCGCACGGGCCTGAATCGTGTGAGCAAATCCATTCGGGAAAACGGACGGCGTCAAACAGGCGCCGCAGCAGCCGGTTTGGACGCGTCATGCGACAGGTTACCTCCGACAATAACCGGATGAACGCCTCCGCCCGCACGGCGGCGTCAATGCGTAGGCGTCACACGGTTCGGTTCAAGCCCCGAGAACCACCGGAGCCGGTTTTGAACGCGGCTTTCCGGAGCTCAACTTCCTTCCAAACAGTTTCCGGATTTCGATCACCACAATGATGCTCAATGATACGCCTGTGCACATCAACCACTCGTTAATGGTGAGCGGAGTGACGTGCAGCAGGTCATTGAGTCCGGGCAAATGTATCGCCAGCACCTGCAGTGTCAGGGAAACGAGCATGATGAGAAGAACCGGTCTGTTGGTGGCGAAACCTATGGTGAAGAGGGATTGCGTGGCCGATCGCGAGTTGTGCACGTTCCAAATTTGGAACAACGCGAGAGTCACGAAAGCCATCGATCTGCTTTTCATCAAGGCCAACTCTCTGAGCTCGGGAGTCACCTGATAGAAAGAGTAGGTTTGCAGCGCCCACTTGTAGACGAACAAAGTCCCGATCATCATCACTATGCCGGCGATGACTATTGAAACGACCATATGCGCCGGTACCAATCCGGCGTTGGAGGCTCGCGGCGGCCGTCTCATCACATTGCCATGCTCTTTCTCGTACGCGAGTGGAAAAGTGGATATTCCGTCTGTGACAAGATTGATCCACAGCAGTTGCGCAGCCAGCAACGGAAGCGGGAACTGAGCGAGTATCGAGGATGCCACCGTCAGTACACCGCCGAGGCTCGTAGCGAGAACAAAGAGCACTATGTGGCGAAGGTTGTCAAAAATCACCCGTCCATAGCGGACGGCGGATGCGATCGAGGCGAAATTGTCGTCGGCCACCACCATGCTCGCGGCCTCTTTGGCGACGTCTGTCCCCGATCCCATTGCGACACCGATATCGGCGGCTTTGAGTGCCGGCGCGTCATTGACACCGTCGCCCGTCATCGCCACGATATGCTTGCGTCCCTGCAGCGCTTTCACGATGCGCAGCTTATGCATCGGAGAAACGCGCGCGTACACTTCGGTGCTGTGAGACCTCTCAAGCAGATCGGCGTCGCTCATTTTTTCCAGTTCGGCTCCGGTAACGACATCGATCCGGTCTTCGTCCAGCTTGAGTTGCGAGGCGATCGCCTTCGCGGTGTCCTTGTGATCGCCGGTGATCATGACAACCTTTATACCGGCTTCCTTGCAGGCCGCCACGGCTTTCCTGGCCTCTTCCCGAGGCGGATCGTACATTCCCTGGAGGCCGACAAAAATGCAGTCCCGGTAGACCCCGTCGTCGAAAACCTCCTCGTGCTCTCCGATTTCGCGATAAGCGAAGGCGATCACCCTCAACGCCTCCTCGGCCATCTGCGACGCCTGCGCCTCGATGGCGGCTCTGTCAACAGGGATTTCGCCTCTCTCTGTCCACATGCGCGACGACATGTCCAGTATGCGCTCGGTGGAACCCTTGATCAGCAGATACTTGCCTCCGTCCGAGTATGTGGTCATCGCCATATACTGATTTTCGGACTCAAAGGGCCGAATATCGACGACCGGAAACTGCCGCGACTCGAGGTCGTGGTCGAGTCCCGCCTTGCGCGCCGCGACTATCAGCGCGCCTTCCGTGGGATCGCCGATGCACTTCGCTTTTCCATTGGCTACGACAACTTTGGATTCAGTACAGAGAAGGCCGATACGCAGGGCATAAGCGAGCGGCGACTGCCTGTTTTCGATGATGACTTTCGAACCGTTTTCGTCGAGCACTTCGCCTTCCGGATCGTAGCCGAGGCCGGTTAACTTGTACCAACGTCCTCCCGCCGCGATGCGGGTAACGGTCATCGCGTTGGCGGTGAGTGTGCCGGTTTTGTCGGTGCAGATGACTGTAGTGCTTCCGAGCGTTTCCACGGCCGACAATTTTCTGATGATGGCATTCCGTTTTGCCATAGTGTACACGCCGATCGAGAGAGCGACCGTCACTGAGACAGGCAAGCCCTCGGGGATGGCCGAGACCGCAAGAGCCACGGACGCGAGAAACATTTCCACGAAGGAGTTGTCCTGCAGCATGCCGGTCGAAAAAATGAGCAGTATCGCAACGCCTATCGCTATGCTGAGTTTCTTCCCGAATTTCTCGAGGCGCAACTGCAACGGCGACACCGTTTCTTCGGCTTCGATTATGTTTCTTGTTATCGCGCCGAGTTCGGTACTCACGCCGACGTTGGTCACTATGCCCTTTCCCCGGCCGCGCTGCACGACCGTGCCGGAGTACAGCATGTTGATGCGGTCGCCCAAAGTCGCATCTTCCGCAATCTCGGCTGCGGCCTGCTTGGTGACCGGCAGGGATTCTCCCGTGAGCATCGACTCATCGACCACGAGTTCATGCGTCTCCATCAGACGCACGTCCGCGGGAACCTTCGTACCGGATTCCACCAGCACTATGTCTCCGCAGACGATGTCTGTGGCCGGCATAGTCGTCTGATTGCCGTTTCTTATCACCCTGGCAGTCGGAGAAGTTAGTTCCTTGAGGGCGTTGAGGGCCGCCTCGGCCCGCTTCTCCTGATAGAATCCGATCAACGTGTTGACGAAAACAACCACGATTATCACGATGGAATCAGTTGGATCCGCAATGACGGCGGTTAAAAGCGCGGCGACGAGCAGAATGTAAATGATCGGATTGTTGACCTGTTCGAGAAAGAGAAGCAGATCGGATTTGCTCTTCTCTTTCGGGAGTTCGTTGCGACCGTGTTCGACCGCCGACTTGGCCGCCAGTTCGTCGGTCAATCCGTTCTCCGGATCGGTATGTAGCAATCCAAGAAGCGATTCGACCGTTGCTGTATGCCAGATCATTCAGATTTCCGATTGTGATGGTGGTTCTATTTGTCGAGAAAATCGCGGAACGCTATTCCGCGACCTTGTCGATGGAGTCCTGGGTTTTCGCGAGCTTGAGGAAGATATCGTGAAGCAAACGTCCTTCCGTCAGGAATTCTGCTGCCGCTCTTTGATCTGTTTTCGAGGGTTTGACGGGTTCGAAACGCCTGCCCGATTCGGTCTCCCATCGCTGAATGGCCAGAGTCTTGTCTCCTTGGTAAAAATAGTAGGTTCCTCTCAATTCCGAAGCTTCATATGACGAGCTGCATCGGAGAAGCGCGCCGCCCTGGTAAGTGTACTCGATGCGCACACTGCGGGGCCCCAGGTTCCCCGTCACTGTCGCACGGAGCAAAACCGGGCGCAGTTCCCATGGTTTTTCCTCATCACCGAGTTCCACGTAACGAAATTCCACTTCAGTCTGCTGCGGACCGAGAGCGGGTCGAATCCTTGCCATGTGTATGGTAAACCTGCCCGCATCTCCGCCTTCCTCTCCGCCGCCCAGTGTTTCATCCAATTCCATGCAGTACAAACCGATTTGATGGACAGAAGTGAAGCGGACTTCACTTCGCGAAGACTGGGCATTCCCGCAGGCGGCAACAGACATCAGGAAGGCGAGAAACAAGGAAATGCGCGGCGGGGTCATGCTCGGTATAATTGATGTAGAATCTCGTATTTTTTTTCCGTAAATAAAACCTCTGGACGCGCACAGCAGAGTTTCACGAAGCGACTCGGTCGCGATTCTCACATCCGGCCATGCCGCCCCGATCTCCTGAGCGCGGGGGCGCCGCGGTTTTGCGGACCGCGGTGAGCTTCGAACCGATGCAGCGCCCGATTATCGCTTGTGGGAACCGTCGCAGAATGGTTTGTTCGCGGACAGACCGCAACTGCAGAGCCATGCGCAATCGCCTTCGGAGAGCAGATTCCCCGCTCGGTCCCGCAGCTCCATGTGGCCTTTGAAAGCGTATGATCCATTGCTCTTGTACGAAATTTCGAGTGTGCCGTCAGCGCTGCCGGCGGCTTCATCGATCTGCATCCTGTCTTCCTTCAACTCCGCGGGCGCGAAGAAACGATCGGCGGAATGGGAGTTGTCGCAGAACGGCCGGTTCTTGGAGGAACCGCATCGGCAAAGCGCCGCCCGTGTTTCACGCAAAGTCTCTCCGGTTTCGGCATTCACGAGTTTCAGCTTTCCGCGCACATAGACAGGACCGTTAACGGCAACGGCAGCCACATTGGATGTGTCCCCTGTTTCCTCCCTGCCACCGTCCTTCCTCTCGTAATGCAGGGCGCCGGTGGGACAGAGTTCAACCGTGGCGGCGATTCTGTCGGCCTTGGCTTTATCGGGCCGTATCCATGGTTTCCCATGAGCATCGAACACTTCGGGAAGATTCGTGAGACATTCAGCCGCATGTATGCACCTGTTGAGGTCGAAGGAAACCTTGATAGAGTCGCCTTCATAGTTGTGTTTCTTCACTTTCATTCGTCACGCTCCGAGCTTTTCATAACCGCGGTTGCAGTGCTTGGCACCGAATTGTCATCGGCAAATGGGCACATTCATACCAAACATCGGAAACGCTTCGCGCCGTTCCCCGGCGGATCAGCAGCCGCGCGGAATGAGCGGAGGGCATCAGTCAGATCGGGTTTTATGCGCATTTTTTCAGCAGGCCGGCCAGATATGGAAAAGTCGATGCCGACAGGCCGATGTACATCGGCTCGATGCCGAGTGGATAATCCGGCACACCGTCCACGGCGTGAAGCATCCCCCATGCAAATGCCGCAAGCGCCGGCAGCAAGCCGAAGGCCATCGCTGCCAACGTGTACGGCGGCGAAACGCGAGCCCGAGAGGAGTATGTGGCAAGCAACGGCAGCAACAGCGCCGGAATGAAAAGCGTGCCGATTACGTACCAAAGCTGAACCACCGACGGGAATATCATCGCAGCGGCGATGGCGGTCGAGAAAGTCAGAGCGATCCCGATGCGAGTCCCGCGCTTGACCGATCGGTCGTCGTCGCGGCCGGATAGCCGAGCCAGCAGGTCCCGGCCGATGGCGGCAGCCGAGATGAATGCGAGCCCATCGGTCGTCGACATTACGGTTGCGAGCATGCCAAGAAAAAAAAGGGCTTTTGCGACAGGCGGCAGCACAAGTTCCGCTAACATCGGATAAGCTGTCGCCGCTTGCTCAAGCCCCGGCAACAGAGCGCGGGCGTACAGTCCCGACAATGTCGTCATTCCATCGAACACGAACCAGAAGACCACCGATAGAAGAATGCCTCGCCGCGCTACGCCGGGCGAGGCGGCGCTCAATGTAAGCTGATGAAATTGCGGAGACACCAGAGTCCAAAGAGCAATGAAAAACCAGACTACGAGGAACTGCCAGGAATTCCCTCCTGTGAAAGTCAGAAGGATGCCGGGAAAATCGGAAGCGAAAAATATGCCGAAGCCATGTCTCGGGACAAGAAACGCCAGAAGCATGGCGAAGCCAATGAACATGAGCGCGAACTGCACCTTGTCCATACGGACCACTGAATGGAAACCGCCGGCGAGAAGAGAGACGATTGACGCTGCTGATCCAAGCAGAAGACAAGGCACAAGATCCCAACCGGTGAGCGTCTGAAGGAGCACCGCCTGCATGAGCACGTACGGCGCCGGACTGCTGATGAAGAACACAAGAACCGAACCGGATAACGCAGCGCTCTTTCCGTAATGCCTGCCCAACTGATCCGGTATCGTCACCGCCATGGAATCCCGGACTCTGCGCGCCAGAAACAGCGCAAAAAAAACGGCGAAAACGTAATACGGAGCGCCGAATATCACCCAATTGGAGATGCCGTACCGGTAAGAATACTCTCCAACGCCCAGTATGCCCCCGTACCAGGTCGCCACGAGCGTCGCGACGAATCCCGGCAGCGTCAATCTCCTGCCGCTGAGTATGTATTCCTCTGCGCTGCTGCGGCTGCGCCTCGCGGCTCTGAGACCCGTCAGAAGAAGCAAGCCGCCGTATGAGGCCAGGATAATCCAGTCAACGACGGTAAATCGCATCGGGCAAATTCAGCGGCCCGGGCGCCGCCCGGCGTATCACCCGTTCCGTCTCAGTGCTGCGACATGTCCGCCAGTTTGGAAACAGGCGGATTGTGCTTGCGATACAGGTGTTCGGTGACTTCCCGGGCGTGCGAGTCCGCATCCACAGTGAAATAAACCATTTTCTTCATGCACGTTTTGCAGACTCGTATTTTCTTCTCCCCTTCCATGTCGAGAGGTTTCTTGAAATACAGTGTTTCCGGCGCAATGACGTGACCGAAAGCACAAGTGTGCTCCTTTTCGGAAACCCCCGTATGCCATGCATACTTCTTCGAAGAAAGAGCGTTGAAACGTTTCAGCGACTGCAGGAAGTCCTTTTCGGACCTGTAAACAGACATAGGCCATCGTCCTCCGGATAAAAATTTCTCAAATGCTGATATCTCAGATTGATTAATACCGTAACGCTGAACCGGCCTATCGATCTCCTGCGGTCGGTGTTTTGTCGCGCTCCGATCCGGCCGTATCCCCGGATCATGCGGCAATGTTGGAAAAAGACGGGACAAAGTAAAGCCGAAGAAAAAGTGTTTGTTTGAACGCCGCCGACCTTTGTTTCGGTTATCCGGAAATTCGGCTCGACTCGGCACGATTCCATGAATGTAATGCGGAAATGAAATTTCCCCTTCGTATATTCAATTATTCGAAATTACGCATGCCACATACGCCATCCGTCGCCGTGACGGACGTTGCGGACTCACAGTATGCATTCAATACCAAACATCGATAACAGAGGTGCAGCATGAGCAAACGAATAGTCGTCGGTCTGGACGGATCCTCGCATTCACGAGGCGCTTTGCAACTCGCTCTGCGCCGCGCCCTTCATTACGACGCCACACTGATCGGCGTCAGCGTAATCGATCAGCCGGTGATCGAGCAGATAGACGTGGGCGCTTATCCAGGGGCGCTTCATTTATCGCACGAAAACGCCGGCAGGCTTCTCGCCGAAGCAAAGTTGAGGGCGGAACGACTGATCGCCGATTTCCGGAAAGCCTGTGAGGCCGAGGGAGTGGCCTGCGAGGACATAATTCATTCAGGGCTGCCCGCCGAGGGTTTGCTCGAAGAAGGAAAAACGGCGGATCTGATCATTGTCGGGCTTCGAACATATTTCCTCGGTTCTCCATCCGCTGAAGCGGACAACACTCTGCGCGAGCTTTTCAAACACCCGGTGTGTCCGGTAGTGGCGGTTCCTGAGAATCTCGATCTGCCGCGCAACGTCATCGTCGCCTATGACGGCACATACGGGGCTGCGAGGGCGCTGCAGGCATATATCCGGGTGACGCCCGACCTTCCGCTCGACATTGGCATGAATCTCCTCTGCGTGAGTTCCGAATATGAAAGACAAAAAACCCATCTCGAAAAGGCCGAGGCATACCTGCATGCTCACGGTGTGTCGCCCCGTTTGCTGGTGCGAACCGGCAGCCCTGCCGAAGTGATACTCGAAACGGCAAGGGAAATGGCGCCGGCTCTCGTTATTCTGGGCGCGCCCTTTTACAAAGGGCTTGCGGAGCGAATTTTCGGCAGCGTGACTGAAAGCATCATCAACGACGGAACGATACCCGTCTTCGTATACCATTGACGTGCCGTCGAGATCCTCTTCACATCGCACCCGGAGAAGGGACCCGTGACGGCATCCGGCATCATCCTCAACAGAGCCGCGGCCGACCCCGTCCATCACCGCGGCGGTCTGGCGACAGCGAGAAGTCTGATATCGGACACGCCGTGTTCCCGGAGAACCATGGCGCAATCGCTCATCGTGGAACCGGTGGTTATCAAATCGTCGACTAAGACGACACCGCGCTTCCGAAGCAGAGGTAGCGCGTCGTAATTCACGGTGAAAGCATCCAGAGTATTGGTCCTGCGCGCTTTCTGATCGAGGCGCATGGCGGCTTGAGATTGAGTGTAACGCTCCCGGCGCAATGCGGCGCCGCACACAAGCAGGCCTGTCTCATGAGAAAATCCACGGCTGATCATTTCGGCCTGGTTGTATCCGCGTTCGATCCGCTTGACTCTATGAAGCGGCACCGGTGTCAGAACGGGTTCCCCGTCGAGCAGCGGCGATCCGTGACAACGCTCGCCGAGTATGCGTCCGAGCCAGAATGCCACCCTGTGCAATCCTCTGTATTTCATCGAATGAATGCTCTCCGCTATTCCCGTGCCCGGCTCGAATTCGAAACCCACATACATTGTGGACACATCGGCCCGGTAAGTCAGCGAAGACAGAGCGATGAGGGCTTCCTCGCGCGTGGCCGGAACAGCATGAAGATCAGCCATACAGAAGCCGCACAAAACATCTGCGGCGACGATCGGCGCATCACAAACCAGGCAGCGGGGCGGATACAAAAAATCGAGAACAGGTTCAGCGCAACGCATGGCTGCACGCCCCAATATGCGCCTGTAACGCGGATGGCAATCATTGATGGCGGCCACGAACCCGGATTTCGCGCGGGAATTCTTTTGCATCGAATATCCTCCAGAAAAAAAGCCGTCCTTTAGGGACGGCTTAATGAATGGAAAAAGCTGCTTCGAGGTGCCTTAGTGCAGGTAGGATCTAAGAAGAGATGGTTGGGGTGAAGCAGCTTTTTCCAATGCAGCTTGTTTCTTCAAAGTCGACGGGAGGTCCGGACCTTGCCGTCTTTTCCCTTCCACTGCTTTAAGCGCAGCTTGTAACTATACGCGCGGTGACAAAATATTGTTCCCGTCCGCGGATAAATTCCGCGCGGGAAATGCCCGCCTGGCTCTGAAAAAACGTGATTCTGAAATTAAGGGCTTTAGAGGCCTGGCCGCCTGTCGCGATCCGGGATCGTTCAGCGGACTATCCGAATTTGCACCCGCTGAGATGGCCGGCCGGCTCTTTCTACATGCAGAATATACGAAGCAGGAGCGAGGTCTTCAACCGGAATCGTCAAAATATTTCGGCCCGGGCCGAATTCTCTCTGGGGAAGGCGTTTGACAATGCGTCCGGCCATGTCCGTCAAGTGGACTGACATGGTCAGCGGCACGTCCTGTTTGAAACTGATGACAATATCGCGGGCGGTTGGATTCGGATACGCTTCGAAATCTTCCGGTACAGACGGGAATTCGGCCGTGCTTACTGGATCGATCCGGAAAGAATAACGCGTCTCCTTGCCGAAATCCGCATTCAGAGATTTCCAGAGCGAACCGCCCTGGAGTCGAAACTGCAGATACCCGGAGCCGTCACTGTTTGCCCAGAACGAAAGTCCGTCATCGCCTGTATCGTGAAGTATGAAGTCGTAGCAGCCCGGCGCGAGGCGCAGTGTGTCTCGGAATATGCCGTTGTTTGCGAATCCGCTTCGGACCAGCACCTGAGCGCCATCGGCGTCTTTCACCTCGTACCAGGTTTCCGAAGCTGCGTTGTTGGTCCGCATGACTACAATCAGATTTTTGTTGTATACGTCGACGGTTTGAAAATCAGTTGAGAGCGAGTTGTTGTATGGATATTCATCTTCCACACCATTTGGTTGCGACAGGGTTGCCACATATCGATTCGGACCGCTCCAGTTTCCCCAATCAAACGCGGGAAGCGTTATCTCGGCCTCCTCGAGGAATGACAGCTTACCTGTCCAGTTCCAGCTGTTGCTGTTCCCTCCGATCGGGCCGTAGGTCACCTTCAGGGAGGTCAGAGTATCCTTGCCGTTGTTCCGAATCAGGATTCGCTGCCGCGTACAAGTCGGATTGTACCGCCGATGGATTTCGTAGGAGCTCGGTGTGATAATATCCAGAATTGATGCATCGGTCCTGAATTTGGCCGGCCCATAGGAAATCAACTGCGATTCAACGACGTAGTTTCCGAAATCATCGTATTCCGCGTTGTAGTCGATGTTTAAGGTGGAGCCGGTCACGAAGGGCGTGAGTTCCAAATTCCTGGTGGCAGCCGGCATGCCGGGGCACCAGCCGGCTCTGTCGTAAATCCAGGTCCCACCCTGCGGATACAGCGGATTCATCGCACATTCCTGCAGTATCTGCCAGGAAAAACCTGTTATGCCGGCGACGTCCACGCTATGTATTTTGGGACAGAATTCGGCACAGTTGGTTGCATTGCTGAATTGATGACCGGTGGTCGTCACCTTGAGTCTGAAAGATTCGGCAGAGGGATCCAGCGACAGAGTTTTACTCCGCACCTGTTCAGCGAAGCGGTTGAGAGCGAAATCCCCGTTCCAGACATTTTCCACTCTGACCACATCGCGCGGCGGAGAGCCTTCTATCATCAAGAATTTGAGGTCGAGCAGTTCCTGCCAGTTGCCGGCGGTCAAATGGACGGAATCGCAAAGCAACGGTCGGAAATCCGTCACATCATAAATCCAAGTCCAACCCTCGCCCAGATCGAGACCGATGCCGTATGGAGTAATGAAACGGCCGAGTTCGTAACGAATCAGGATTTCCTTGCCGGTCGAGTCGAACCGTCCCGTATGCTCGTAAAGGTATGTGTAAGTCAGGTAATCCCACTCTCCGCAGGCCGGACTCTGCTCGGGATTGCACTTCAGTTTATAGCACATGAGTATTTTCTCGAAGCCGACCGATTTCTCCGGGAACAGGAACTTGCCCTCATAAGGCGCCCTCTGGGAAAAGTCGAAAGTCTGCACGACCACGGTGTCGCCCGGACCCGAATACGCCATCATCGAAGTGAACACAAACAGAATCAATCCTCTGATCATGGTCGAGAACGCTTTCATGAGAATTCTCCCCCGTTTATGGTGATCATTTTCATCATTTGCGGCTTCCGGAAGACAACATACCGGAAGGCGCGGGCCCGCGCAAGTATATGGCGGTCGGATAGATTCGGAGTTTGTCAGCGAGTTTTTTCGTTTTTGCCGAAGCGGCGGCCGCTCCGTGGAGCTGGTTCGACACGGAATTCTCGGAGTTCGATCCCGATTGATGTTATCGAAGCGGCTTCGTACCTTGGAACGCCCGGCATGAGCGATCACCCGACAATACCGATCCAACTATTATTTAATGACTGTCAGCAGGCAGGGAGCGCGCCGGCTTGAGATACATTTCGTCTATTTTGAGTTATTTCATCAAAGTCGAGAGCGCCCGAAGAAATCTGCGCGTGCTCATGAAATTCCTTGTCGTACTGGCGGTCCTGATAGTAATATACAGTATCGGTTTCCACTTCCTGATGGCCTCCGAGGGGAAGGAATACTCCTGGATTACCGGTCTTTACTGGACGCTCACGGTCATGTCCACGTTGGGCTTCGGCGACATCACTTTCCACACGGATCTGGGACGCATTTTCTCGATTGCTGTGCTGATGACCGGCTTGCTTTTTCTGCTCACGCTCTTTCCGTTCAGCTTCATCCGCTTCTTCTACGTCCCCTGGATGGAGGCCGAATCCCGGAGCCGGACGCCGAGAGAGCTTCCCGGCGGAATCAGGGGTCATGTGATAATCACTTCCTACGATCCGGTGACCCAAGCGCTGATGCAGAAGCTCGAAAATCATGGCTGCCGGTACGTGCTCGTGGTCGAGGATCTCAGACGGGCGCTGGAACTGCACGACGAGGGATTGAAAGTTGCCGTCGGATTTATCGACGATCCTGAGACCTACCGAAAAATGCGGGTTGATCAGGCAGCTCTCGTCGTAGCCACCAATACCGATAAAATAAACACCAATATCGCCTTCACTGTACGCGAGTTGAACGAACATGTCCCGATACTGACGACCGCGGACTCTCCTCATTCGGTAGACATCCTGCAGATGGCCGGCAGCAGCAGGGTTCTTCAGATCTACGACATGCTGGGCCACACTCTCGCGAAGTGGACCGTCGGAGGCGACTGCCGTTCCACCATCATCACGGAATTGGATGGATTGATACTGGCCCAATCGGCTGTCGCCGGAACGCCGCTAGTGGGAAAAACTCTGGCTGAATGCCGCCTGAGAGAGAATTTCGGAGTAAGTGTCGTGGGGATCTGGGAGCAGGGACTTTTCAAAGTCCCGAGCGCGGATAACAGAATCGAGACCAACAGCGCGCTGGTTCTCGCAGGAAGCAGGGAGAATATCGCCGCCTTCGATGACGTCTATTCCTTGTACCACATATGGCGCAGAGCCGCCAGGCCGGTCATCATAATAGGCGCCGGACGAGTCGGCATCTCAATCGCAGGGAACTTCAAGGAACGCGATATCGAGTTCGTCATGGTGGATAAAAATCCGCAAAGACAACCGAAGGATGACAGATTCGTGCTCGGCGACGCGGCTGATATTCAGACACTCGAAAACGCCGGCATCAAGGAGGCCGCCTCGGCTCTGCTGACCACTCACGATGACGCCACAAACATATACCTGACCAAGTATTTGAGAAGCCTGAAGCCCGATATTCAAATACTCAGCCGGGCTAACATCGACCGCAACGTATCTTCCTTGCACCGAGCTGGCGCCGACTTTGTGATGTCCTACTCGTCTCTCGGCGCGGGCACCATTTTCAATCTGTTCAGAAACGAGGCAACACTCATGCCGGCGGAGGGACTGAACGTATTCAGGGTCGAAGCGCCTGAATCCCTGCGCGGCAGCACACTGGCGGCTTCGGGGATCAGGGAAAACACGGGCTGCTCGGTCATAGCAATAAAAGCGGATGGGGTAATCCGTATCAATCCGGGTCCGCAGGATGCGATCGAAAGAGGCGCAGTGCTCATGCTGATAGGCAGTTATGAGGCCGAGAGGCGGTTTTTGAACTGGGTAGGGCATTGAACAGGAATCCCGAAACCTCCTCCGCCCCTGATGAGACCACGAAGGGTGTTCGATATATGCCGGTCGCGATCCTGAAGCGGCGCCACAAGTCCCTGAGTCTCCCATGCCCGTCATCCGACATATACTCTTCAATTCGGTAGCCAAGCTTCCTCCCCTCTATAACGAGCTGATAGCGGCCTCGTCCGACGACCTGGACTGCGAGGTGTTTGAGGTTGTGAACGAGGAAGAAGGCATGACTCCCCCGCAGTTGCCGAAGAAGACCCGGGTGAAGCGTGCGCGCCTTGTGTTAAGACGTTTGTCTCGGCGTCAGACAGGCATACTCAAGCTGTTGCGTTTCGCGGAATGGACGGTGAGGGCGTTTTTCGAAGGATTGCGGCCGGGTTGCGACATCTTGACGGCTCATGATCTTCCGGCGGCGCCGGCTGCCTGGGCGGCTGCACGCCTGAGCGGAAAGCGAATCATTTACAACGCACATGAGATGTGGGGCGAGAGCAACGGCGTCACAGCGCCCCATCCCATCCTGTGGCGGCGTCTGGACCGCTTCATCTGTCCCCGGGTGGATGCGGTGATAGCGCCGCAATCCGAAAGAGCGCGCATATACAAGGAAGAGTACGGAGCCAGGAATCCCGTCGTGATCAGAAATCTTCCCCCGCGCAGAGAACCGCTGAAATCCGATTTGCTGAGGGATTTCGTCAGGCGGCGCAACCGGGATGCCGACACGCTCATCCTGTATCAGGGGATCTTCGATCCCGGACGCGGGTTGGACGCGCTGATCGAGGCTATGACCATGACCGATGAGCGCGCCGCTCTGGTGATCATCGGCAGAGGCAACGAGCAACAAACGGCCGCGTTGTCGACTGCGATCGATAAATTCGGACTGGGTGCCCGGGTTTTCCTGCATCCGTTTATCGCATATCAGAAGCTGTTCGAATACACCTGCTCCGCTGATATCGGCGTGCTGTTCTACAAAGGCGACTGTCGGAACAACCTCTTCTGCGCGCCGAACAAGCTGTATGAATACATGCAGGCGGGACTGGCGGTTCTGGGCAGCAACGTGCCGGGCCTGTCTTCGGTCATCGAGACGGGACGCGTGGGATTGATCGTGGATTCGGATAATCCTGCGGCGATTGCCGCCGGCTTGAATACGCTGCTGCCGGAAGAATCCAGAGCCGAATATCGACGGCGCGCCCTGGAACTGTCGGCCGGAGAATTCCACTGGGAAGCGGAATATCAGTTGCTCCGAAAAACATATTATTCCATCGCAAAGGATTGAAACGAAAGAGATTGCCGCCATTTTCGTGAAACCACGAGCCAAGGGTGTGAAAATTCGGCTCTTGATCGATGCCATGCTCTTTTGTTAGTTTGACTTGCTGCCGTTCTTTCAGCGCAATTTTTCGCCCATTAAAAGACATGTCAATGAAGCAACTCACAGCGATACTCGCCGTCTTTACCTTTGCCGTTGCATCCCTGCACGGCCAGCAGGACGGCGCCCGCAAGCGTGGTTTTCTTCCTCCGACTTTCGCTCTCCCGGGACCTCAGGAACAGGTACACTTCACAAGCGCGCAGAGCCCTGAATTCGGAGCGCCCGAGTACCCTGCCTCCCAACGGCAAGCTGGACTGGAAGCGGCCGTGGAAGTGGATTTATACGTCACATCCAAAGGCGACGTGGTGTACGCGGAGGTTGTCGTGAGCTCCGGAGACATGCAGTTCGATCAGGAAGCCCTGCGCTGCGCTCTCCAATCGAAATTCCCCGCTGGCTACGCTACAGTCCAGGGACAACCGCGGGATTTCAAGATAGCTGTGCCTTTTTATTTCCTGCTCTCATCCGATCCGGAGGGCTACTGGCACTCCAGGCTCGAACTGGCTCGCCTGCAGCAGGAATACGAGATCGTTATGCGCGAGTTCCAGAATTTCGTCTCAGCGCGAACAGTGACATCAGAGGATCGTTTGAACGCGACGCGGACCGCCATTGAAGGCAAAGTTGCAGCTGCCAAGCGTCTTCACCGTCTGCTCGCCGAAAAGAAGGAACTCGCCATACTGCGCCTTCGCGATCAGATCGCGTCCGCACGCGAAATTCTGGAGCAAGGCAACGCCGGTAAAGAGACGGAACAGCCGGTCTCGTGGCGCATACCCGACGAGGATCAAGCCGACGTGGCCGTGGGCGCAAGATCGCCGGGGGTTGTTTCGATGACGCATGTCAGCACAAACGATATCGACCGGTTGCATCAGGAATTGGAGATCAAGCAAGCGTATTTGTGAGACGGAACCGGATAGACTGCGAATCTGATCCCGGTAGAAATACATGAGAACCCGCCGCGATACCGGGACACTGTTGATGTTCGGAATCGTGCTCTGCGCGACGGCTATTCATGCAGCAGCGCAGGAGGCGGATAGCGCCTTGGCCGCCGCAATGGACGCGGCTGCGGCTCCGTCGGCGGCCACGAAGCTGCTCTGGCTCGGCGGCGCATGCATCGTTTATGCGGGCGCGGATTACGCCGGATACAACGCCACGAGACACAATCCTTCCGCATTGAAAGTCTACAGGGTTTTCCAATTGCTCATGCAGGGCGCCATAAGCTGGCTGCTGTATGAACAGGTCGGCCTGCCGACCGCCTTGAGTTTCAACCTGATCTGGTGGACATTCGGACTCGACTTTCTTTATTACGGCTTCGCCGAGCTCATCAATCCTGGCCATCCCTGGGAAAGCCGGGGGGATTTTCGCAACGGAGTGCTCGCTAACCGCTGCGGCTGGGCCTACTGGACTCCGGTTGGAATGACGAGGGGTATGAAAAGAGGCTTGCCCATCGCTGCCGATACGTTGATCGCGCAATCGTTGACAGGATTAGGCCTGGCATTGACCATAGCCATCGTGTTTTAAGGTCCGTCTCGCTGTGGAAGCATGAAGGCGCTGAATCCATGCGTCTTCGCTTGATCCTTCACGCATGACACGAGGCGTCGCATACAGAGGATCAGATGATTATCTCGTCGCTGACCTCATGCCGCGAGGCGATAATTACGGCAGGTCTGAAATCCTGTTTGCGTTGAATGACACTCTCGACCGCCACGGCCACATGTTGGGGGGTGTTGTTGTTCTCGCTCAAATGGCCCAGGATGAGAGCGCGTAGACGGCTGTTCGTGAAGCGCTCAACCAAATCCATGGCTTGTGTGTTCGAGAGATGGCCGTAATCGCCGTCGATGCGCGCTTTCAGATGATCCGGATAACCGCCTTCCAGAAGCATGCGCGGATCATAATTGCTCTCGAGAAGCAAAGCGTCTGCGCTCGGCAGCAATTCCAAAAGCCGGCTGTCCGGGACACCGAGATCCGTCACATAAAGGAAGGAGGTCTCGCCGACCAAGACACTGAAGAAAACGGGATCCGCGGCGTCGTGGGATTTCGGGTAAGCGCAGACGGTCAAGTCATCTATTCTCACTGGCGCGCCGGGCCTGATGAAGTTCGGTGCAGGCAGCGCTTCCCGCCTCCAATACCCGTGATATGTGGCCTCCGTCAGGAAAACGGGCGTCTTGTAAGCCCGGGTGAAACCGGGCAATCCGCGTATATGGTCGCCGTGCTCGTGCGTAATGAACACAGCCCGGATGTTTCCCCCGAAGCGGCCGCTCACCTTCAGGCGCGAATCGATGCGCCGCCGCGTCAGCCCGCAATCGAGAAGTATCCCACTCCCGCTGGCTCGCGATTCGACGTACACGGCATTTCCATTGCTGCCGCTGTTCAGAACTATGATGGTCATTCTACCTGGCGTCCACTTGTTTGATCACGGCAAGTCGAGGATAAACGCCCCGCGCATCGAGCTTCAACCGATCCCCAGTTCTTTCAGGAGGAAATCCGCGTTCCCGAGATATTTCGCCACGAAGATGATATATCTCACATCCACTCCGATGGACCTGCTGTAATCCTCGCTCCAGCGATAGTCATTGATGGTGGCCTCCCAAGCACGGTCGAAATTCACTCCGACAAGTTCGCCCCGGGCGTTCAGCACCGGACTGCCGGAATTGCCGCCGGTTGTGTCCATATTGTAAAGCATTGCTACGGGCACCTCTCCGAGGGACGGATCTTCCAGCGTCCTGTCATACGCGCGGCTCTCGTAAAGGTCGATAACCTTCGCCGGCGCATCGAACGGATCGGCGCCGGTTTGCTTCTCGACAATTCCACGCAGCGTCGTAAGTGGATGGAACTTCGTTGCGTCCGCCGGCGCGTAACCGCGTACGTAACCGTATGTAAGCCGCAGAGTGCTGTTCGCGTCCGGAATGAAATGCTGTTTTTTCCACAGCATCTTTACGTCCAGCAACTCGGCTTCCAGTCGGTTCAGCTCGCCTTCGCGCACGCGCTGCCGTTCCCGAATGGACTCCGAGGCAGAGCGGAATTCGCCGGCAATCCGGAGTATCGGATCGTTTTCTTCCTGCAATTGTTCCATGCTGAGGTCCGCCATCGCCAGCAGCTTGTCCTTGCTCGCAAAAGCGCTGCGCTCGATCTCCTTTTTCAGCCGGGAAAGCATGGCGGTTTCGCGGTCCCTGGCGGCGAGCCCGGCGGGCACTTCGATCGATTGCACAAAACGGCGGTTCTCGGGCAGGTCCGCTATGTCGAGGAGGGACAGAGCAAGAAAAGTCGTCTCGACCTCGAGGTTCATGTCGTCGTATATTCCGGCCAACCGTTCCTTAGTGCGTTCCACGGCCTCCGGTTTGCGTTCCGTGCCTGCGCTCAGGAGCACCGTCAGCGCGGCGCCTATCATCTTGTTGCGCCCGAGAAAAACGTGCGTGTATTCCTGCGGGATATTCGAGCGGTATTCGTCATAGACTTTGCGGAGCTCGTCCAGCAGCTTTCCGTACTTCTCCTGGCGCTTCTGATCCGCGTCGATGAACTTTTGCAACTCGCGCTCTTCCTTCTCCTTTTCTTTCACAAGCCGCAGCCGCCGCAAACCCTGCATCTTGCCTTTATAATTTTTCGTCACGTTCGCATAGCTTTTTATCTCATCGGCGAACTTGATCTGCAAAGCGCGATCGCCCTCGCCCGCCCGCTCCAGTTCAGAAATCATCCTGTCGAAACGGCGGGATACGATCGGAAGCTGCGCATCTTCCTGGATGCGCAGAAAATGGGAGGTCTTGTGTCTGTAGGTGCGGCCCGGAAAACCGAGAACGAACACGAAGTCTCCGTCCTTTACGCCTTTTTTCGACACCTTGATGAAGCGTTTTGGCTTAAAGGGTATATTATCCGTCGAATAGGGCGCCGTCGAGCCGTCCGGAGCGGTATAGGCGCGCAGAAAACTGAAGTCGCCGGTGTGACGCGGCCATATCCAGTTGTCGTTTTCGCCACCGAAATTCCCGACGCCGATAGGAGGCACATAGACTAAACGGACATCCTGAATCGTCCGGTATGTGAACAGTACATAACTCCTCCCGGGAAACATCTCGGAGACCTGGCAGGATATGTTCCGCCGTCCGTTTTCCTCGGTCCTGGCTATCTTCTCCATCCGCTCGCGGATAAGCGAAGCGCGTTCCGAGGGCGGAGTCTCCGGCTTGATTTCCGCCATGACCTCGGACGTCACGTCACGGTAGGCCTCGGTGATACGGCATGTATAGTTTTTTGCCGGAATCTCATTCGCTCTCGAGAAAGCGGTAAAACCGTTTTTCAAATAGTCGTGTTCGGGAGCGCTTGCCGCCGCGACCGCCGGGAAAGCGATGTGATGGTTGGTCAGGATCAAACCGTCGGACGAGACGAACTCGCCTGTGCCCCCGCCGCCTCCCATCCCCACCTGGCAAATCGCCTGTACAAGACTGATACCGTCAGGGTTGTAGATTTCCTTTACATCTATCTTCAGTCCCTTGGCTTTCAGGTTGAGCTTGCCGATTTCGCTCAAAGGGTACATACCCTCGTCGGCCGAAATCGTGAAACCGAGTATAAGCAGCAGTATCAGGGAAACGGGTGCTGTCAGGCTCTTGCGCATGGTAGGTACTCTTTGCTTGATGTATGTTGCGGCCGCACGGCCGATCAACAGGAAAGGTACTGAAAAGGGCGTCCGCGGCCAAAAATGGTGCGGGATGCGCCGATTTCAAGGTAGCGGAACGATCACTGCAACGGAGTCCCCGAGCTATGCGGCATATACATGCCAGAAGGCGTCAACACCCTCCGACGGTGCGCTTGGCAGACTTCTTGACCGGCCCTGTCGAGCGGTTCGATGCAATTATTCCCGGTAATACCGATGCAGCGTGAGTCCTGAAGCGCTGTGTATCGGCGGAATGGCCGGTACCCGGCGTCTGACCGGGCTTGAAGGAAAGTATGTCGCTTTCAAATACCTTCATTCCGCCCCGCAGCACGTACACGTTTTCGAAACCGAGTTCGCCGGCTATCGACGCCATCCTGCGGGCTTCCTTTTCATCATCAGCAATGAATACATTCCTCTGTTTGCGCACGGCCAGCAGGCGCGTTGCGTCTTTCTCGAACAGATTGTCGGCGGTAAATGATACCGAATGCGGAAGGCGCAGTCGTTCGAATTCACTCTTTGAGCGAAAATCGAAAATCCTGAGGCGAGTGTCATCATCGATAAGCCGGAAAGCGAGTTCGTCTGCAGACATGAACCGAATCGGGTGCTTGCTGAGCGACTCAATATCGCTTTTTTCGTCAAGCAAAGCCTCCTTTTTGGAAGGCATGATGAATCCAGTCACACCTACCGACAGCCCGACGACGGCGACAGCGACGGTCACACGGTTAAAACTGAACAACGTCGCCTTCCGCCCGTTGCTGCGGTCCTCGATGATCGACACCGCCCAGAACGCTAGGATAGCGATCGACGTCAGCATGAATGCGAAGAGGGCTTTCGGCAGGCCTAACGTATCGAAAATCTGCGGGCTCCCAGCGGCGCCTGACTTGTAGAGTTCTTCAAACAACGGATATCCCTCCGCGAAAACCAGAACGCCGAGCAGGGCGCCCCCCAGAAAAAGCATCGCATCGGTCTTGCCTATCGCAGCGGCGCAAACGCTGGTTCCGGGGCAGTAGCCGCCTATGACGAATCCCAGGCCCATTATGAGACCGCCCACTACCGCAGGCCAGATAAACAGCGGATTTATGTAGACAAGACCCATGTCTATCAAGCCGAAGTGTTCAAGAGCGATGAGCCCCGCCATCGCCGTTACGCCGGCTGTAAAAAAAACTCTGAGCACGGTGAAGTCGTAACCGTAGAAGAGTCCGACGAGCCGCCGCGAGCTCGAGAAGCCCGCTTGCTCCAGAATCCAACCGAAAGCTATTCCGATGAGCAGCGCGACGACGAGATTCAGATCGTTGCCGATGATATCCGGTACCAGTGGTCCCATTTCATCCTCTCAGAGCCAAAGCTTGCGAAAAAAGTATGCGAACGCGTATGCGCCGCCGAATATCGCCATCATGGTCAGTATCCCTCCGGTGGACAGCACCGCCATGCCGCTCAGCGCCGCGCCGCTGGTACAGCCACGTCCAAGTTGCGCGCCGAAACTGAATAAAGCGCCGCCTGCGAGTGCTCCGATTATTCGCGCCTTCGTCCTTGTATGAGGTCCGCGCTCCAAGCGGACATTCAGACGATCGGACAGCAGTCCCGACAGGAACGCGCCCAGAACCACACCGATGACCTCAAACACCAGCCATGTCTTCAGCGGACTGCCGGCGTGTTCTTCCTTGTATTCGGTGTAATAATGCGTGCTTTCAGTATGTCCGGGTGCCACTGTCTCGACAGCCGCTATCGTTGCGCTCTTCATCGCGCCGCTGGCGCCGAGACCTCGCCCCGTCACATAGATCGTCAAAGTCAAAAGCAGTCCGAGCAGGAATCCGGCCAGGTAAGAATTCATGTGCTTGTGAGGCGTTTTCATTTTTCCTCCCTCATTTGTGATTCCGATTCCACTGAGGATTCGCTGCCTTCGCGCGCCTCGGGCATTTCGGCAGTCGGCCGCCCTTCATTCTTCTCCTCGTAACCGGTCAGCATGGCTTTCAGGTTGCCGAATATCGTGTCTCCAGTGGTGATCAGGTAGAGATGGGCGATGACGAAAGCCAGCAGAATGAACGCTGCGGCCGTGTGCGCAACGGCGATGATTTCCAATGTCGCGACGTTGATGGCGGCGATGCTGCTCGAGTCAGGGTAGCGGTAAAAGATGTAGAGCAGTCCCGAAACTACAATGACAGGAATTATTACGGTTTTCAATCCGAAGTACACCAGCTTCTGCAGCGGATTGAGTTTGCTCAACACGGTCTTCTTCGTCGGATGCGGCTCTCTGCGGAAAATCCCGAACAGGTAGTAATTGAGGTATGCCCGCACATGCGACACCGTGGGTATGTAATTGCGCCATTCTCCGGTGGTCAGATGCCAGAAAATCGCGAATACGATAAGCACGATCAACGAATAAGCGGCTGTTGTATGGTATTGCACGGCCTGCTCGAAACCGAAAAACGAAAGCGAGCCGTGTATCTCGAAGCCGGTCAGAGCCAGAAAAAAGATAAGCGCCGCCTGCGTCCAATGCCAGAATCGTTCGAACGCCGGGTATATCAACTCTTTTTGGATACTCATCTGGAGCCTCCTCTCGTCCGGCGGCGCGAGGCCGCGATGCGGACTCCGCCGTGCAGCGCCACGCCGGCCAAAGTCAGAATAAGAAACAATCCGCCGGCCGCTTCGACAAAGGGCGAGTAATCGCGCCCCGGCATGTAAAAGTCCGTCAACTGCGCCAGTCGCCCGTTTTCTCGTTTGTGGCATTCGGAGCATTGCACGGTCTCTTCTTTGGGAGCGACCATATGGTTTACCGGCCAATTCATTTCAGTCTTGAAGAAATCCACACGGCCGCTGAACGGCAATCCGGCGAAACGCATGCCCTCTTCAGCGGCGCGCACCCATTCGAAGTCCACCCAATAAGCCCCCTCGCCCTTCTTTTCCCCGTAGAGCTTGGGCATTATGATCATTCTGTTCACCGGATCCCAAGGCTGTACGCCCCTGTGCACCTTGACCGGGACTATCTTCGAATCCCGGTCGGTGTAACTGCCGTGCAGAGGATTGAGAACAAGCGGGACCGTCGTGTCCGCGATGACGTCGCCCGCCAGATAATGCGACGCACTGCCGTTGAACCATTTGTACTCGGGTTGAAGGTCCTTGCCCCAGGTGAATGCGCCTTTGATGGACAGGTAAGTGATGTTCCCCTCGGCGTCTGCTTCCTCGAAAGGTTCGCCGTCGCGCAGGCGGCCCGCCTTGCTCCAGTCCCATGAAAGCTTGGTGCCGCTTTTCCTGGCATAGCTCGGGATATGGCAGGTCTGGCAGGCAACCTTCAGCATATGCTCGTTCAGCACATCGCTCTCGTGCGGTGTTTCGCCGTGGCAATGCTCGCAGGTCGCGCGGTTGCGGTTCATGGACGACAACGAGTAGAGCTTGCCCGAGATTGTATGCTGCTCCGTTATATGGCAATCTACGCAGGCAAGGTTCATCCCTTCAACGGCCATATGCACATCGAGATTCCGATCGGGTTCGAACATGGCCTCTTCCAGATCCCCGTGCTTGACGTTGTTCCCGCCTCCGCTGAAGAAATGGCAGACCCCGCAGTTGCTTCGTCTAGGCCGGCCGACGCTTTGGGCCACCTGAGTGAGATTCACGTTCGGATCCGGCGCGCCTCCCATTTCCTTGCCCTTGGCGTAAGTTTCCGTGTTGTCGTGGCAGACCAGGCAATCGATATTTTTCGGATCCGTGAAACTGAATCCCTCATCGGTCATTCCGAAACCGATATGGCATTTTCCGCAGCTCTTTTCGTTGCCGAGAGAACCGATGCAGAAGTTGTTTATGGCATTATGCTTTCCGATGTACACCACGCCGCGGCCTTCAATGTACTCGCCGCGCACCCAGTTCCAATGATTTGACTGCATCACTTCAAGATGCCTGCGGTTGTGGCATGAGATGCATGTCTGAGTTACATCTTCCGGTACGGTGAAGCCGGTCTGAAGCTGCGCAAATTTGGAGTGGTCGACTTTCGGTGGAGGTTTTTTACGCAGATTTTCGCGGAGTACGCCGAGTTTGGAAGGCGACGTCTCGCGCGGCGCAAGCACGGAGATCACGACTATGCCAACGAGCGCCAGCGCGGTCAGCAGAACAATAATTTTTTTCATGTGCTTTTTCTTCCGGGGAGCGTATCCCCGCGTTTGGTGCTGGATCGCTCTCCGGCCGCGGATGAGCGAATGATACTTTTGTCTCAACCGAAGACGCCCGCCTGCTCCATACGGCGTCCAACGTATGATGCATACGAGAATAACAGGATTCGTGAATAAAAGAAAATATCACTGGCAACATTTGTTTTGGCTTTTTGGGATTGTAGATTTGATCACAGTTTCATTTCGGAGTGTTGCACATGATTCCACGAATGCGTTTCATCCAATTATCTGCACTGTTAATGTGCATGTATTCCGCCGCCGATGGGCAGACAGTTGTCGACACGACGCTTCTCATGAGCGATGGAATCAGCTTGGATGCATTTTATTGCCGACCCACGACGCCGATTCCTCCGGGCGGTTATCCAGCCATCCTTTTCGTCCACGGTTTCGCCGGCAATAAAAATCACAATCTGTCCGCTGCTCAGACCTATGCTCGCCGCGGTTGCGTCACAACGTCGTACAGCGTACGCGGTCAGGGAGCCTCGGGGGGAGAATTCGACTTCTTCACTTCCGAGAGACTGATAGGCGACCTGCGCTCTTGCATCGAGTTCACAAAAGCCCTCCCCGGCGTCAATCCGGAACGCGTAGCCGTGGCAGGCGGTTCTCAAGGAGGCATACACGCGTGGGCGGCGGCGGCGCATGATCTCGGTGTGCGGACTGTAGTGTCCATCATTGCAAACGGCCGTTTCGAGGAGAATTGGCTGGAAAACGATGCGATGAACTGGACTTTTTATGCGGCTATATCCACGGCAAATGTGCGATTCACACCGGGGCTCAAGGACTCGGTCACGCGCGCGATGCAAACAGGCGACTATTCCTACGTTCGAAGCATACTCGACCTCTATACCACGAAGCCGTTAGAACAATCCGTGACCGTGCCGACACTGGTTCAGGTCAGCTATCACGACGGCTTCTTCAATCCCGGCGCCGCTTTGCGGCAAATCGCGGGCATGCCGGAAAGAACAGCGCGGCGGATCATACTTTATCCGGGGGGCCACTCGCTGCCTTCTGTCCCGGAACTGCGGAATTACTGCGACGCCGTGCAGGAGAAGTGGTTCGAATACTGGCTCAAGGACAATCCCGATCACATGGATATCGCATCGCCTGACAGTGCGGTCGTCATGTTCGACGCTGCCGACAACAGCATCCTGGTGCTGGGCTTGCGGGATTCGTCCTACTGGCTGCGTGCACCTGCGACTCTTCCCGGGCGATTGTCGGCCGCAACCTGGCACTTCGGCGAAGCGGAACTGTCACAGTCTCTGCCGATGACAGGCGGCCAGCGAACCATTAATTATGTAAACCTGCTCGGATCGACACCTGTTGCCTGGCGCACCCCGCCGCTTACAGAGGCCGTGACCATTGCCGGCGTGCCTGGGAGGGCGCTGCTATACTGCGACGGCACAGGCAGACAATACCAGATGGAACTGCAGCTTTGGGACGCGGATCCGGTCTCCGGTTCGGTCAAACCGATTACACGCGGACATTATCAGGTGGATAAGAACAGCCAGGGGCAGGAGGGGTTGACATTCGACCTCAATCCCATACTCTACACTGTTCCTTCCGGTCATTGCATCGAAGCGCGGCTGCATTCGGGGATCCCCTTGCTTCCCAATCTGGACAATGTGTTCGGCAACTTCGTGCTGGGTCCCGCGGTCGCATCCGTCAATACGCTTTTCTGGAGCGCTCAACAGCCGTCCGGCTTCACCATTTACACGCTTGATGACGCGCCCGTCCATGCAGGCTTCCCTCCTGCCGCCGAAAATTTGCTCCTTAAAGAAGTGTGGCCGAATCCCGCCGGAGCAGGATCGCCTTCAGGCTCGAAGCTGGTGTATTTCAGTCTGGTTTCGGGACGCGAAAACATACGGCTCGAAGTCTTCGACAATCTCGGCAGAAGAATCGTGGTTCCCGTCGACCTGAACGCGGCAGGACACGGTTCCGCCTCTCTGGATGTATCCGCGCTGCCGCCTGGCTTGTATCATGCGGTTCTGGTCGGAACAGAGGGTAAAAGCGGACGTTCCTTCATGGTCGTGCGTTGACGGAGCTTCAGGGCAGACGAACTCGACCCGACAGAGCAGGCGTCCAGTCGCCGTCAGGAGTTGTCAGCAGGCGAATCCCGAAATCCATGGATTCTGCCGCCGTCTCCCCTGTCGTCCCTGAGACGGCAACGCCGGCCGCATAGCCTATCACGGCGCCGATCAGAACATCAGACGCCCAATGATTGTCAGAGGCCATGCGCTGAATCCCGGTCGCGCCAGCGAGCAAATACAAGCCGGCGGCGGCGAAGGGATTGCCGATTCTCCGCGACAGGACGGTGGATACGGCGAATGCCACGGTTGTGTGGCCCGAAGGGAATGCCGTGTGTCCTGCATCGAAGCGCAGAGCACGGAACATCCGCGGACCCTCATCCAAATACGGCCGGCTGCGGCCGGCCAGCGATTTCAGGACTGATGTGACGACGCCTGCAACCGCCAGCGAAACGAACAACTGCCTGCCGGTCTCGCGAGTCCACTGATCCCCGGCAAGCAGACCCACGGCGTAGAATCCTCCCGCTATGCCCGCGCCTCCCCACAGCGAGCCGTATTTCTCGCCTGCATTCAGCAGGAAAGTTTCCGTGTTCGGGAAACTCCGCGACGCCGCATAGCTTAGTCCATCGTCACCCGGGTACACCACGGCCGCTCCGCCGATGCCGGCCGGCAACCAGGCCAGATCAGTTTCTTCTATTCGGAAGGGGGACGAAAACATGCGCGCGACGTCGTTGACAGACGCGAGCAAATCTCGTGCGGCAACAGCGAAAATCGAATTTCCGCTAAAGTTCGATGAATCTTTCACGACATGCGGGTCGGCATCCGGATTCTGAGCTTCTGCTCCGTATCCCGTAAGAAAGGTGACAACAAGGAGTTTCAGGAGCGCAGGCGCTTTCTGATGTCGCCGGAAACGCATTCGACCGTCTCTCAACATTATGGCAATATCGGTGAAACAGGGCATTCCTGAAAACGGAACCGGGGTGTTCGGAACCATACACCAATCCGTAAAAGAGGAAAGCCCGCCGAAGCGGGCTTATTGAGGTGGGTCGCGGATTTCCCGCGTATGGAAGATCGTCAGCTTATGGTAATCTGCTTGGGTTTCACTTCCTCTGCCTTCGGGACGGTGACCAAAAGCACGCCATCCTTGTAGGATGCGGATATTTTTTCCGCGTTGACCGCCGACGGGAAGGTGAAACTGCGATAAAACTTGCCGTACAGGCGCTCGATCCGATGGCAGGTCACGTCCTTTTGCTCGCCGGTTTCTTTGCGCTCACCGCTGATAGTCAGCGTATTATCGGCGAAATTCATTTTGACGTCCTTCTTGTCGATACCGGGAATATCGAAATGCAGGGAGTACTGATCGGCATCCTCCGAAATATCCACCATCGGGGTCCACACCGCCGATTCGTAATCCTCGTCCTTCCGGGGACGGTTGACGGCAGAGTTGAAAAGACGATTCATCTCGCGCTGCATGTTAAAGATGTCGTTGACTGGGTTCCAGCGTGTTAGTGTCATTGTTATATCCTCCTGACTGGTTTGTTGTGTGTGTTTCGTTTAGTCAGAGCATATTACCTCACAAAGCATGCCAATTCAATACTTCACCATTTTCCACAATTTCATGAAACATACCGCCATATTGTCAGGTATGGCGGCCATAATGTCACACACATTTCATCCTTCCTTGTCAGACTTCTGTCAATTTGTCGGTATCCCCGAAAGGAATCAGTCATTTTGTGCTGGTACGTTAATTGTGATTGACATAATTTGCAGTAGTTGATTCTATTGCAAGGTATGTCGGAAATGAAGCATAAGAATTATTACGAAATACTCGGAGTTAGCGAGCACGCCACACCAGATGAGATCAAGTCGGCATACCGGTCGCTGGCAAAGCAGTTTCACCCGGACAGGAATCCCGGAAAGAAAGATGCCGAAGCAAAATTCAAGGAAGTATCAGAGGCATATGAAGTAGTCGGCGATCCTGATAAAAGGAAACGCTATGACGAACTCAGGCATTATTCCACAACCGGCGGCGGAAATGAAGGCATGTCCTACGAGGAATTCATGCGCCGTTTCGGCGGGGATTACCGATCCCGGCAAGATCCGGATGAATTCACTTGGGGTTTTGGTGTTTCGAATCTTGACGACCTCTTCTCTTCGCTGTTTGGAAGGGAAAAGTCGAGTAAACGGCCGGCCGCTAGATCCCGGAAGCAATCTTACGAATACCGTTTCGCACCCGAGACGGAAGTTCCTGCCGAACCGCACCCGACGGCAGATCCATTTTTCAAACGCAAAGGGGCGGACGCTTATGTGGACGTCAATATCAACCTCGCTCAGGCGCTGCTCGGCTCCAAGATTCGAGTGCGAACACCCTCCGGCAGGAACGTGCACGTCAGGATACCGGCCGGAACACAACCGGGGGCTGTCCTGCGCATACGCGGAATGGGTTTCGAAGAAGCGTCGACCGGCGACCTTTATATCCGGACACACCTGACTTTGCCTGAGAAATTGGATCCGGATCAAGAGGAACTTGTCAGGCAATTGGCGCTGAAGACTGGAATGAGATACTGAAAGCGAGACCGCCGATCAAACCGGCTTTCGGAAAGTATACGCAACCGAGAATGGACAATACGGCATGACAATGGACAAGTTTACTGAAAAGGCACAGGAGGCAATCGTCGCGGCGCAGAATCATGCGGTCACACGAAGCCATCAACAGATAGAACCAGAGCATCTGCTTCTGGCGCTCATGGAAGATCCGGAGGGCGTGCCGGCCTCAGTGCTGAAAGAAGCAGGAGGCGATGCGGACACCGTCATCGACCGCCTCAAACAGACGTTATCCTCATTGCCCGCGGTATACGGCGGGGATCGCGGCCGCGCATATATGGCGCCCGTGACCGAGCAGGTCGTCCGGAACGCGGAGCAGGACATGAAGGCCTTCCGCGACGAGTTCATCAGCACGGAGCACCTGCTGCTCGGAATAACGAGTCTTCGCGACAGCGCCGCCGCGCGGTTGCTGGCTGAGCAGGGGCTTACCCGCGACAGCGCCCTCAAGGCCTTGCGCAATGTGCGCGGATCCCAAAGAGTCATGGACCGGACACCTGAAGGGAAATACAAGGCGCTGCAGCGCTTCGGGCGCGACCTCACCGATTACGCCCGTTCCGGCAAACTCGATCCGGTGATCGGCCGCGACGAGGAAATCCGCCGATGCATTCAGGTGCTGTCACGAAGGACGAAAAACAATCCGGTGCTGATCGGCGATCCGGGAGTCGGGAAGACCGCGCTGGTCGAAGGCATCGCCATTCGTATCGCGTCGGGCGATGTACCTGACGGTCTGAAAGAAAAATCGGTTTATCAGCTCGACATGGGCGCTCTGATTGCAGGCGCGAAATTCCGGGGCGAATTCGAGGAACGGCTCAAGGCCGTACTCAAGGAAATCGCGGAATCCGAGGGCCGCATCATACTGTTCATCGACGAGCTGCACACCGTTGTCGGCGCCGGGGCCGCGGAAGGCGCGGTCGACGCAGGAAACATGCTGAAGCCCATGCTCGCGCGAGGAGAACTGCGCATGATCGGCGCGACGACGGTCGACGAATACCGCAAATACATCGAAAAGGACAAAGCCTTGGAGCGCCGCTTTCAACCGGTGCTCATCGGCGAACCTTCCGTCGAGGACACGATTTCCATACTCAGGGGTCTGAAAGAAAAATACGAACTCCATCACGGAGTGAGAATCGCCGACAACGCGATAGTCGCGGCAACCACGCTCTCGCATCGCTACATCGCCGACCGCTTCCTTCCGGACAAGGCAATAGACCTCATGGATGAAGCCGCGGCGAAGCTGCGCACTGAAATCGACTCGTTGCCCGAGGAAATGGACGAAATCGACAGGCGAATCAAGCAACTTGAGATCGAGTCCGTGGCTCTCGGCAAGGAGAGCGACAGTTCCTCGCAGGAACGCGGTCTGAAGATCGCCGTCGAACTGGCGGAACTCAAGCGTGCATATGCCGAGCTGAGAATACGCTGGGAAAACGAAAAATCCATGATCGCGGATATCCGAGGAATAAAGGTAGCGGTGGAAACAGCGAGGATCGAGGCCGAGAAAGCCGAGCGCTCCGGCGATTTCAACCGAGCAGCGGAGCTGAGATACGGTCGCCTGCCGGAACTGGAAAATATGCTGCGGGAAGGAAACAGGCGGCTCGCCGATTTGCACGAGAGCGGCGCTCTCCTGAAAGAGGAGGTCGGGGAAAGCGATATCGCGGAGGTCGTGGCACGCTGGACCGGAATTCCGGTGTCGCGGATGATGGAGAGCGAGCGGGAGAAGATACTGCGCATGCCGGAACGGCTCCGGGAACGAGTCATCGGGCAGGACGAAGCCGTCGCCGCGGTTTCGGAGGCGGTGCTGCGTTCACGTGCCGGGATGAGCGACGAGAGGCGGCCGATCGGATCATTTATCTTCCTCGGTCCGACGGGAGTCGGCAAAACGGAGCTGGCGCGCGCGCTGGCGGAATTCCTCTTCGATGACGAGCAGGCGATCGTGCGCATCGACATGTCGGAGTACATGGAACAGTTCAACGTATCGCGTCTGATCGGAGCGCCTCCGGGTTATGTCGGTTACGAGGAGGGAGGTCAGCTTACTGAAGCGGTGCGCAGACGCCCATATAGCGTGGTTCTACTGGATGAAATAGAAAAGGCCCATCCGGAAGTCTTCAATGTTCTGCTTCAGGTGCTGGACGACGGCCGGCTCACCGACGGCAAGGGACATCCGGTGAATTTCAGAAACTGCATTATCATAATGACTTCGAACCTGGGGGCGGATCTCATTATGGAGCGTTTCCGGCTGATGGACGAGGGAAATCACGAGCGGATTTACAGGGAGACTCGGGATGACATACTGCGCCTGCTGCAGAAGCAGTTGCGCCCGGAATTCCTGAACCGTATCGATGAAGCGCTCGTATTCCATCCGCTATCGAAAGGGCACCTGCACCGCATTGTAGAAATCCAATTCGAGCGGGTAATCCGGGCGGCGCTGCGGCGGCAAGGTCTGGACGCCGATATCACGCTCCAAGCCAAAGACTACCTGGCTGCGAAGGGTTATGACCCGGTTTTCGGAGCCCGTCCGCTCAAGCGACTGATGACGCGCGAACTGGCGAATGCAATCTCATCGCGCATCCTCGCCGGAGAATTGCCGCCCGGAGCTCTCGTCACCATCGACGCGGATCAGAACGGGCTGACGTTTCGCGTGAACGTCTCCCATTCGACTGATGAGAATGAGGAAGCCATTGAACCGGAGGTCGTGGGATGACCGGCCGACCGCCGGTCCGAGGCGGAACACGCGCTGAATGCGGCGCCGCGTCAGTCAGCCGAAAATCGGTAAATGTGAAGCGCGCGGATTAAACCTCCGCATGGCGTGACATTCGCTCACTTCCGCACCTTTACACGGAAGCCCTCGGCTTTCAGAAACACGCTGATTTTGTCGCGGTGGTCACCCTGGATCTCAATCCGATCTTCCTTTACGGCGCCCCCGGCGCCGCACATGGATTTCAGCTTTGCCGCAAGAGACAGTATATCCTTCCTGTCGTGATGGAAGCCGCGTATCACGGTCACACCGCTGCCTTTTCTTCCCGCCTTTTCGAAAAGCACGTTAAGAGTGACCATGGATTTAAGGAGCTCGTCGGCCGATGAACGCGGAGTTTCTTCCCGGCCGACGCGGGTGTCATCCGATACCGGAAACAATCTGCTCAGATCGGACAAATCGCGGACTGACTTTGGCTTTTCCATACTCGAAAATACGTAGTGGCGCTTCTTTGCACATAATACGCTTTTGCCGTAGGTTGCCTTGGGTCAGCCTTCTGTCCCCCTGATACCGCAAAAAATGCCGATCCCTAAAAAGCGGCTCGCATCACTGGCCAAAGCAGCGGCGACGATACTGATCATCGCCCTCACTGTTTATTATTTCCTCCACAATGTCGATTTCTCGGAACTCGCGGACAGTTTCCGCGCAGCGAATTACTGGATAGCGTTGTCGGTCATTCCCGTGATTCTCGTTTCGCATTATGTGCGCGCACATCGCTGGAAGATCATGCTCGAACGGATACATCCAGATGTAAGGATATGGAACCTGTTCATCGGCGTGATTTTCGGGTATGTGATGAATAACCTGATTCCGCGCAGCGGGGAATTCGTTAGGCCTTGGGTGACCGCAGACAGAGAACGGGAAAGCGGCGCGAAATTCAGCAGTCTGCTCGGCACCATAATCGTGGAGAGATTCATCGACACAGTCGCGCTGCTGTTGGTGATAGCCGTCGTGCTCGTCTTCGACACCGCTTTGTTCGCAGGATTCGAGGGGCTCGACGCCGCGGTGCGCAACATGCTTTATCCCACCATAGCGATCGGCGTATTGTTCATCCTGATCGCGCCCAGCACTCTCGGCCTGCGCCTGGCTCGCATCGCATCGAAGCCGCTCCCAGCGGGATTGAGGGAGAAAGTGCTGGATATTTTCATAAAACTTCAGAGGGGATTCGGCGCGATCCGGACATGGCGGCAAGCGGCATGGGTTCTGTCGGATACGATACTGATGTACTTCCTCTACATGCTTCCGTTGTTTATAATGTTCTTCGCAATCGACAGCGGAGCGGGCGCTTCGCCGAAACTCTTCGATGCGGTGGAGGTATTCGCCATAACGGCTCTGGCGTATGCAGTGGCGCCGACGCCGGGCGCTTTCGGCGTCTTCCATGTGACAGCGCGCGTAGCAGTGATGCAACTCCTTGCCTTCACCTATGCCGACGCCGTTGCGTATGCGACCATCATGCACTTCATCAATTATTCGACCGTCATGGCGGTCGGATTGGTTTTCCTGTTTCTCCTCAATATTTCGTTCCGCGACGTTTGGCGAAAGAGAACCGATGACGACACCCGGTAGACGCCGGCACGGGGATGCCCTGGAGTGAATGATTTGAACCCCGCTTTCAGACGGCTGTTCGATCCATTCGAACTAAGCAGCGGAATCAAGCTGCCGAACCGGATCGTAATGGCGCCCATGACCACCTGGTCGTCCTATCCCGACGGCGTCGTTCATCCTGATGAGATCGCCTACCTGTACAGGAGATCGGAAGGGCTCGGCGCCGTGATCACCGCGGCATGTTACGTAAACCCTCAGGGGCATGCGTTCCCCGGACAGTGGGCATGTGACAATGATTCCAGACTCGATTCCCTTGCCTTGGCGGCGCGAACCATTCAGGTCCGCGGCGCGAGAGCGTTTCTCCAAATACATCACGGAGGCAGGATGTGTTCATCGGCCGTTTCCGGACATGCGCCTCTGTCGGCGAGTCCGATCCCGGCCGAACGCCCCGGCGCTGAGACGCCACGGGAAATGACCATTGAAGAGATCATGGAAACGATAGACGCGTTTGCGGCGGCGACACGCCGGGCCGTTCAGGCCGGTTACGACGGAGTGGAAATTCACGGCGCGAACACCTATCTGTTGCAGCAATTTTTTTCTCCGCACTCGAACCGGCGCGGCGACGAGTGGGGCGGGACTCTCCACCGGCGCATGCGTTTCCCGCTCGCTGTGCTGGATGCGGTTCTGAGCGCCGCTTCAGAGGCGGGAAGATCATTCGCGGTGGGCTACAGAATATCGCCTGAGGAGATCGAGGAGCCCGGGATCCGAATCGAGGAGACCCTCGAGCTCATCGAAGCGCTGGCGGAAAGAAAGCCCGACTGGCTGCATATATCGACTCGCGACTACAGAGCCGGATCTCTGCTTGAAAGCGCCGACAAGCGCAGGCCAACGCGGCTCGTCATCGAAAAGCTCGCGGGAGGAGTGCCCGTCATAGGAGTCGGCGGAATCATCACTCCATCCGACGCCATGTTCGCGCTCGATGACGGCTGTGCGCTCGCCGCGCTCGGCCGCGTGCTGCTGACGGAACCCGAATGGGTTTTGAAAGTGCTCGATGGCGAAGCGGATGACATCCGCTCCTCCCTCCCGGCTGAAAACGCGGAAAATTTGCTCACTCTTCCCCGACCGCTGTACGATAGACTGCTTGCCGTACCGGGTTGGTTGAAAGTCGCGGATTGAGCGCCGCGGGGGATGTTGTCCGTTCTCCAATATATCCGTATTTTCTAATGATAAGGAGGCGCACGCAATATCGCGCCCTGAATTACATATGAGCGGACGCAATTACTCCGTATTTCTCGGGGCGTTGCTATTTGCATCGTCCATTATCACGGCATCAGGCCAGCAATGGGTTTCTCAACCCGTCAACCCGTCGAACGTCCCGGGCTTATGGGGCATAGCGATGTTCGACACCGGCCGGGGAGTTGCCGTAGGAGGAGCCGCCGTGTCCAACGGCTTGAGCGGCGTGGTGAGAAGAAGCGCTGGAAACGACACCTGGAGCAATGTGCCGCCCGCGAATTTCTCGCCGGCCCTCAGCACCGGTTTCGCATTCTGGTCGGGCGCATGCTCGCGCAGAAGCAGCGGCGCCGCATGGATATGCGGACAGAACGGAGTGCTCTATAAATCAGTCGACTACGGCCTGAACTGGACGCGAAAGACCAGCGGCATAAGCGGCACAAATTCCCTTTTCGACATTTATTTCAAAACCCTCAACGAGGGAATGGTCGTCGGCGCGGCCGGCGCCGCGTATTACACAAGCGACGGCGGCGATAATTGGACGGCTCTGAACAGCGGCACCAGCAACGCCCTCTACGCCGTGCACACCGCCGGATCCGTGTGGTATGTCAGCGGCGCGAACAATACGATGCTGGCCTTCACGCCCCCCGCAACATGGACGAACCTCGGCTCATCCCTCGCTTCCTCGTCGAGCACCCAAATCGAAGGCCTTCATTTCCTCGACGACAACACGGGGCATTATTCGGGATACAACTCATCCGGATCCACGCATGTCTGGCGCACCACGAACGGAGGCGCCTCCTGGTCGGGCTTTCCCGTGGAACCCCCGGTAGGCAGCTCGACCTTTTACAGCAGCGTTTTCTTTTTGAATCGAAACGTCGGTTGGGTTGCCAACGCCTTCGATCCTGTGGCGGGCACCACAAACGGGGGAACCACGTGGACGACTCACAATCCGCTGGGCGGCGGAACGGGCGCTATTACCAGGCTGGATTTCGTAGATCAACAGAACGGCTGGGCTTCGGGTGGCGCTCTCGGCGGCGGCCCCGTTCCTACGGGCTTCATACTTAAATACACCGGGCCTCCGCCCGCTCCGGATATCGCCGGATCGGACACGGAAACGGATTTCGGCAAACTCTCCTGCGTCCTCAACTCCGACGCTCGATTCGTGCTGCGGAACACAGGGCAGTTGACGCTGGTCGTTCCTGCGGGCGGGATCACCTTGCCATCAACATTTTTTTCACTCGTCTCACCGGCGCTGCCGCTCTCAATACCGCCGGGCGATTCGGCGGTCGTTACACTGAGATGGAAGCCGGACTCAACTTTCACGGGAGCGCTGGCCGGCGATACGGTAATAGCGGTGAGCAATGATCCTGATCAGCCCCGTTGGGCGGTATTGATAAAGGGGGAAAGGGATATCAGCGGCATGCAGCTTTCCGCGCGGAACATCAACTTCCTTCCGCTCTGCGGCCGTTCTTTCTCCGACACAGTGCTCACAGCCGCAGCAATCGGCAATGTGCCGCCGAAAATAATTTCATTTGCGCACCTCGCCGGCGACACCGGCGTCACGCTTATGTCGCCTCCGGTGGGTTCGCAGGCAGCCGGTTCGTTTGAGATGTCATTCCGTTTGCGAACATCGAAACTGGGCGCTCTGTCTGGCACATACAGACTGCTTGCCGGAGATCCCGCCTGCCCCATGGAATTCCTGATCGATTTCATGGCGCATCACAGGAAAAACACTCTGACCGCCGCGCCGGCCATCCTGGAATTCGGCGAAGTCTGTTCCGGCACGACGCGCGAGATGAACGTGTATCTCCGGAACATCGGAAACACCGCCGCATCGATATCCGACCGCGAACTCGTCTCCGGCATCGACGCTTTCCCGAACCTGTATCCCGCGGGTTTCGGCCCCATACCGCCCGACAGTACCCGGCAATACACCGCGCGTTTCGCGCTTGCGCCATCGGACACCGGCGTGATCGAAGCCGTGTACAGGCTCATTTCCGGTCCGTGTTCGGACACCCTGCTGCTCACCATGCGCGGCCGCGCCGTGAGCGCGGCGCTGAGCACGGCGCCCGCCTCACCGGTCCGCCTGGGACCAATATCCATCGGCCAGACCGAAGAACGAGCCGTGTTCTTCACGAACAGAGGAACGGGCACGATGCGAATCACCGGGATGCGTTTGTCTCCCGGTTCCGCGGCGCTGTCACTGACGAATATCCCCGCCATGCCCCTGTTGCTGAAGCCGGGAGAAGAATCGTCCGTATCAATCAATTTCTCGCCCGCGCGGATCGAGACATCAAACGCGACTCTTTGCTTCATCTGGGATCATCCGTGCCTGGACAGTCTTTGCCTGAACGTCATCGCGCAGTCCGCAGCGGCGGCATCCATAACCACTCGAAGCTCTTTTGACTTCGGACTGCAGGCCTGCTCTCCCGCGCTGCGGGACAGTTTCATCGTTCGCAGCATGGGTCCCGGACCCCTGAACCTGATTTCCTTTTCCATAGACGGACCGGATAAAGCGCATTTCCGAGTGCTCAACCCGGCTACGCCCGCGCTCGTTGAGCCTGGAGATTCGATCTACATCATGGTAGAATACAGCTCGCGGCAGGAAGGAAACAGCACAGCCACCCTAACAGTATCTCACAATGATGCCTCGGTCAACAATGCGTCCGCAGTAACGCTCACAGGGAGCCGGACTGTGACAGAGTTTACGGTGGAAGGCGATTCGACCACGGTGATGAGCACTTGTCTGAAGCAGGAGATCGCGCGGTTTTTTACAATCAGAAACGGCAGTCCCAGGCCGCTGGATATCACGGAATTATCAATCGCACAGGGAGGCAGCGCCTGGAATATCGCGGGACCGGCTTTGCCTTGCGCTCTCGCGCCGGGCGGAACGATCTCCTTCAGGCTTACATTCCGACCTACTTCAGGAGGAGCGATCGACGGTCTCGTGCGGATCGTCTCGAAACCGTGCGATTTCACACATGTCCTCAAGGTTTCCGGTGACGGGCGAAACAGCGCCATCACATTCATCCCGGCTTCAATCAATTTCAGCACAGTCAACATCGGCTCGGTGGCGGCAAGATCGGCACAGATCACAAATACCGGACAGGAGCCCGTGACGGTAACTGCTGTATTTCTCCAACCGGCCGTGCCGGCCGTATACTTGACATCCGGCGCGTCCGTCCCATTCACTTTGGGGACAGGGCAATCGCGGAGTATAGAACTCGAATTCCGGCCGACGTCGCAGGGAACCCTTTTTGGAAAACTGTGCGTCGCGACCTCCTTGCCATGCCCCGACACGCTCTGCGCCACTACGCTCGGCATCGCACGCTCGGAAGGAATCGCATTCGACCGCGACAGCATCGAGGCGAGACACGACGCATGCTCTTTCACCACCCGATGCGAGACGGTTCTGCTTATCAACAACTCCGCGCGCATAGTTACGGTATCCGACATATCTCTGCTGCCGGCCGGATTATTCACACTCGATCCGTCAATCGCGACTCCCTTCGAATTGAGAAACGGAGACACGAAATTGCTGAATATCTGCTCGGATCCCGGCTTCACTGGAGAGAAACATGCCAGACTGGCGGTCCGGAGCAACGATCCGAATTTTCCGTTCATCGAATTGCCGATTGCAGCTGTGCGGGATTCATCGGGCATAACCGCTGATCACGCCGAGCTCGATTTCGGCGTCCTGCCCAATTGCCGAATCGACTCCTCGCTTACCGTTTCAATACGCAATACAGGAACTATAGACGATACCCTCGTCATCCGGCGAGCGCCTATCTCACCATTCCGGATCTATTCGACGGGGCGAATCGCCGTCGCCGCCGCGGCCGCCGTCGGAATCGACGTTGTCTTCGAACCCTCCGCGAACGGCGTGTTCAGCGACACGATGGTTGTGACATCGCTGTCATGCAACAGGGATATCGCAATGCCGCTGAAAGGCAGGCGCGAGACGCGCAATTGCGATGTGACACCGTCGCCGCTGATTTTTTCCGGCGTGGCGGTCGGCGGCAGCCTCATTAAAGATCTGAAGGCCCGCAATCTCAATCTGCCCTCGGCGCGCATCGCAGGGGTGCGAATCGAACCCGTCGCGGGTCCTTTCACCTTCGAGGGAAATCTTCCTCTGTCTCTCGACAGCGGACAAACGACGCTTCTCCCGATTCGTTTCTCGCCCTCCACGGCCGGGACTGCGTCCGGCGCCGCCTGCGTAATCTTCGACCTGCCCTGCGCCGACACAATCTGTGTTCCGCTCGCAGGTGAAACGGGCGAGGGTTCCCTCGGTTTCACGACCTCGCCGCTTGTGTTCGGATCGCTTGCACAGTGCGAAAGCGCGACGCGGACGGACACTCTACGCAACCGGGGATCCTCGCCGGTCACCTTGCAGTCCAGCATGATCACCGGAGCAGGCGCCGCCGGCTTCACCATATTGGATCCGGTCGTTTCGGCCGAATTGTTGCCGGCCGGCGGGGCGCGAAGCTTCGCAGTCCGCTTCGAGCCGAGAACAGCGCCGGATGGAACTATCAACGCTTCCCTCGTCGTCTCGACTTCCGATCCCGCGCAACCGACATCGGAATTGCCGTTGCAAGGCGTGAGAGTCACACAACTCGTCCCTGACATCGGAGAGCAAGCTTTTGGAGATATCCCCCTCGGGAGCCCGTCGCAGTTGACAATCCCGGTCGGTAATCCGGGCACTTCGCCTTACACGATAATTTCCGCTGTATTCGATCCGGAAATCAGTGTTTCTCCGACGCCGCCTGTTACAATACAACCGGGAGGGGCCGAACAGTTCATGCTCACATGGACGCCTTCCTCACCGGGCGGAAAGTCGGTGGAAGGACACCTGATAATCGGCACACCATGTCCTGATACAATCAAATTCACGCTCACGGCAAACGTCTCGGGTGGAATTGCCTTGCAACCCATTAATTTCGGCGTCACACCCGTCTGCCTGCCGAAGTTGAGCACGACCGCGCTTTATAATCCCTACGGATTCAACGTCACGGTTGCCGGCATCTCGATAAAGGGTCCCGATGCCGCGCGGTTTTCAATCGATTCTCCCGCCGCTTTTCCGGTTACCGTGCGGCCCGGAGACTCGCTCACAATCGAAGCGCGTTTCACACCCGATCCGACTGAAGGAAACCGCAGCAACACCGCGACACTGGAATGCGCTATCCCCGACGGCCCGAATCCGGGCGTAGTTACGGCGCGGCTGGACGCGGCTGCGGCGATCCCCCTGCCCGACATAGTTTCGATCCCCGATTTCGGTTCGGTGCCGATCCACATGACATCGACGGAGCAGACGGCCGTATTTTACAACGCTTTGCCGTTTGCGATCAGGATCTCAGATATCAGATCGATCGATCCATTATTTGCTATCCGTTCCATTCTGCCTGTGCCGCCGACCGTGCTGCAGCCCGGCGACACTCTGAACGTAATCATGGATTTCTCGCCTGTCGAAGACGGAGATTTCAGCGGTGACGCGCTGATCGTCGACATAGATGATCCTTGCTCGGAGACGAAAGCATACCCGGTACTCGGACGCGGACTGGACGATTACGTTTACGCGGACGTGAGCGTGCCCGATCTTCAGGGTCGGGTTGACGAGCGCATACTGGCGCCCGTTATCCTGAGCACTGATGTCGAAAGGGCTGGAGTCACCGGATGGGAAGGATCTCTGAATTTCAACCGCACCATGCTGTTCCCGATGGGCATCGTGACACAAGGCACGAAATCGGAAGGCATGAACGTGACGGCGCGATACGACCACGAAGCTCAGGAATACCATATTCAGGCGAGCGGCGGCCTTCTGAGGCCGGGAACAGACACGCTTGCATTCGTCGATTTTCTCGTGCTTCTCGGAGACAGTCCGACATCCGTACTCCAGCTGTCCGAATCATTCGATTTCACCGCCGGCCGCGCCCGAATCAAGAACAGGCGGAATGGATTTTTCAGGTTGACCGACTACTGCGAAGCGGACGGCAGCCGGATGATCCGGGATCGGCACGGACTGTTTTTCCATCCGCCCGCCCCCAATCCTTTCGCGTCTTCCGTCCAGCTGGTCTTCCAGCTCGAGGAAGATGCATATATCGAACTGACCATTCACGATGCGATGGGACGCGAACTACGGCGGCCGGCGGCCGGATTCTTCAAGAAGGGCATGCACAAAGCGCTGCTCGAGGCCGGCGAGCTTCCGTCCGGCGTATATCATGCAGTTCTTCGAAGTGGAAAAGCCGAATTGTCACAACGTTTGATTCTCATGCGCAGATGAAATTTCGTTCATGCAATTTACTTCCACCGGATCGATCGAGGCGGCGCGAATGCGGCAGCCCGGTCCGTTTTTCCTAATCACCCCACGTGCCACGGCCAACAGCGCCGGTCAATTCATACTCATACCCTGAATCACCATGAAACCAAGCCTTCTCCCGATGTTGTGCGCGGGTATCCTGCTCGCGGCAGCTCAACTGTCTGCACAGGATGACACACCTGATTACAGGAGTGTGCTCCGTGCCGGCGTCTTCGTCGCGCCGCAACTGAATCTCCACTCCGGGAATTATGACGTAGTGGAGGGTGTCGTAACCTGCGCCACCTGCACATTTGAAAACGGGGACCTCTTGAAATTCCGCTTCGGCGGACTCGTGGAGTATCCACTGAATCCTTCCATGATGCTGACCGGCCGCCTTTCCTACCATGACTACTCGGGCGTGTTCGAGCGCGACACGCGATTGGGTCCGGTGGATCAGCCAAGCGGACCTCCGGTGGATCTGATCGCACATCAGACCTTCGACAATAAATTGGCCTATCTGCTATTAACGCCGGGAATACTGTATTTCCCGATTGAAGGCTCTCCATTGCACCTGCACGCCGGCGCCGGAATCGGTTTCGTGCTGCAAAAGGAATACTCACTCAGTGAACGAATCGTGTCGCCCGCGAACAAGCAGTTCAGCGACGGCACCACGGAACACACGCCTTATTCCGGCGACATACAGGAAGTGAATTCTCTCCGGCTTGCGCTGGATCTTGGAGCGGGGTACGACATACCCCTGAGCAGAAACCTATTACTGACACCGGAATTGACATTCACGCTGCCTGTCAGCAAGGTAAGCGGTCCTGCCGATTGGCGGACTCTGGCGCTCGCGGGCGGAGCTGCTCTGAAATATGCATTCGTAGCACCGCCGCCGCCCCCGCCCCCGCCGC
>CAYLZD010000014.1:0-90351 GCA_964388275.1 uncultured Chromatiales bacterium | reverse complement strand
CTAATATGAAATAATCCCTTCGGGATACGATTCTCGTCCAACGTCCAACGGTTTCTGCGTCATCCCCGGGCTCGAATGATGGAATCCCTGCAGGATAAATGCATACGCCGAAGGCGTTTCATCATCCGAGCCATGGGTTGTGCCGAAGGCGCTACCCGTGGCGGGAGGGGAGGGCTGATGTTCGCGTGATCGTCCCGCCCGCCGAGGTTGACGTTTCACCCAACCCGCCCCGGGTAGCCGTTTCACCTTACCCGCCCGGGGTAGACGCTTCGCGTCAACCCCGGGCTAATATGAAATAATCCCTTCGGGATACGATTTCCGTCCAACGTCCAACGGTTTCTGCGTCATCCCCGGGCTCGAATGATGGAATCCCTGCAGGATAAATGCATACGCCGAAGGCGTTTCCTGATACGAGCCATGGGTTGTGCCGAAGGCGCTACCCGTGGCGGGAAATATGATTATCGTCCAACGTCTCTCGTCTAACGTTTAACGTCCCCAGTCACTCCAACATCAAACACCGCCGGGTCCGTAAATCCGTCCTTCTCTCCGACCGGCCTGCCACCGCCGTCGAGCGTTTGCACCGTCCATACATATTGCCCGGGTTTGTCGGGAAGCGGATATTCGGCCGGCCAGATCAACTGCGTGCGCAGCGCGATTTCCACGTCCATCACCGGCATGTTTGCCCTGAACGCCTGCATCGGGAACTGTCCCTCGTACACCTCGAACAGCAATAAACGGTATCGAGCGCCTTCGAGAGGCGCCGGAACTACCGGCGACCACCTGAAAACCGGCCGTGAGGCAAGTGGGATGGAACTCTGATCGGCTGGATTCAACAGCGTCGGAAGTTGATAGGACGTGACGAAGAAGACGCGGCAGGCAGGCGCCGAGAGCAATTCCGCGTTGTCGTCGAACATCTCCACGCACATTTCATAGGTCCCCGCCGGTAGCATGCCCGTGCGCTTGGCGGATCTCTCCACGTCGCCGTAGAAAATTATCGCGTAATCAGGCACTATTTCATCGGCGAAATAATTGCTCACACCGGGATTTATCGTAAGCATGCGCATCTTTGTCGGTTTGGTCTCCGCCATCAATGTGCCGTCAACCAGAACGCGGGCATTCAGTCTTGCCGTCACGGGCTTGCCGGTTAGATTGGTAACGGTCAGTATGGCCGTTTCGCGTTTCGTTTCCCAGGCCGAAAGATACGGATTCGGTCGCGGGGCGATGTTCAGCGACAGGTGGATGCTCTGTGCCGCGGCCGAAGCCGCGCACAATAGAAATAATAAGCCGAGTGTTGCCGGGTTTTTCATGTCGTGCTCCGTTGACGTTGGCTGTCTGCTGTACGGAATCTTATGATATGCGCTTCCTCGGATTTCTCTGCGCGCCATCCTTCAAGGCGTGAGATATACCGGATTGCTGAGCGCGCTCTCGCGCCCGTCATTCGATACGCAAGATACGGTATACTCGTACAATGCGCCCTTTTTCGCCTTCTTGTCTTCATAAAAGGAAGACGACGAGTTCAGGGCTTTCGCCGTTAGTTTTACCGGTCCCCCTTCGCCGGATCTCCTGTATACATTGTACCCCGCCACCGATGACTCCCGCGACGGGTCCCATGCTACGCGCACACCGCCCGTGATGCGCGTGACCATTATGCCTGACGGAGGAAGCGGCGGAGGCGTGAAAATCTGGAGTGTGACCGTCTGCGACGGCGGACCCTGCATGCCCGCTCGATTGACTGCTTTTACCCGATAGACGTATGCTGTGTTGCGAGCGGCGGTCGTATCGGTGAGAGTAACCTGATTTTCGAGCAGAGGGGCTTTGTTCAGAACCGTCCATTTCGGTTTTGCCGCGACTTGAGCACGCTCCACCACGTAGCCGCTCGCTGTGTTGTCGCGGGACGGAGACCAGAGAAGTCGATTGCCGGAATCGTCGGAGAAACCGCGTATGTTGAGCGGCGCTTCAGGCCCCTCCGTGGGCACGGGGGATGCGATGGCAGGCACGGACAAAGGGCTCAGCAATCCCGAAATTGCCACCGTCTGCACCACGTACCAGTATGCGCCTTTCGGCGAGAGCCGCTCGTCCCGGTCGGTGAATTCAGAGGTATCCTTGTGTATCAGACGCGATATTTGCGCAAGCGCCCCGTCCATGCTTTCCGCCCTGTAGACCACGTGCCCCTGAACGCCGGACTGCTCGTCCGGCGCCCAGGAGATCCGTATGCCGCCGGAGACCGGCTCCGCGGTCACGTCCTGAGGAGGGAGCGGGGGCCGGAAATTATAATACGTGGCGAAGCCCCTCGCCGACGGCGGCGACTCGTTGCCGGCGCGGTCCACGGCCGTCACTTCGTAGAAATACTGCTTCTCCTCCGAGACTCCCTTGTCTTCGTATATGCCCGTGTCCGGAGGGACGGGCATGTCCGTTATCAGCTTGTACGGTCCGTCGGCGCCCCGGTCGCTCCTGTATACATGATATCCGACAAGGTCATCCGAATGAACCCGCTCCCACGTGAGAGTCAGGCCGTAACCCGACGTCCGCGCGAGCAGGCGTTGAGGAATGCCGGGGGACGTTGTGTCCCTCGGCGTGATTTCGAGGACCGGCGCGCGGGGGCTTTCGTTGCCGGCGAAGTCCCGCGCAACCACGCAATAGAACAGCTTCCGTCCGGGGAAAATGACCGTGTCGGCGAACGAAGCCGCGGGCGCGGATTTCGGATCTTCGGTAGTGAATACCACTATCGGCCTGTCGTTGAGCCGATCGTATCGTCCGTCTTTATCGAAAGACCTGTAGACATTGTAACCGAGAGCGGTTTTGTCGGCGGGATTCGGCTTCCAGTGAAGCGTTACTCCGCGGTCGTCACCGGACAGCTTGACGTCGAGCGGGCCTTTAAGGGGATGTGCCGGGACGCCGAAAACGGCGATGCTGGGTGTTGTGCGCTCGGATTCCCGTCCGGCGGCGTCGACCCGGGCGACGGCATATGTATATGTTACACCTTTTCGGACATCGCGATCCCGCCACAGCAGGCCGATAGCTTCGCGGATATTCGGATCGAAGAGGGAAAGAGTGACCACCTTCGGGTCGTTCTTCACGATGAGGTCCCAGAGTTCCTCCTGGCTTCGCAGCTTCAGCATATTCGCGAGGAAGAGGGCGCTTCCGCGCGAGCGCGTGTTGAACGCGTCCAGTGTGCCTGCGCGCGACAGCGGCGTGTCGTTCATCTTCCGGAAGTCCGGCTCGTCCCCGGCTTTCCGGTAGATATTGTAACCGGCCCAGCCGTTCGTCGAAGCGGCGGTCGATGGATGCAGAACATCCTTGGCGATCAGCACCAGTATTTCGTTCGGTCCGCTGAGGGCGAGAGCTCCGAAGTCTTTTCCCGTGGTCTGCGCAAGTGATGTTACCTGGAGCAGCGGAAAGGCGATAAAGAGGATGAGGAGCGTTGATCTCATCATTATGGATATGCATGTGTTTTTCATTGCTCGTCCTCCTACCAGTCGACGTCGTATGACCAGCCGGAATTGCTGTCGTAATCGATTGTGATGCTGACTCCGAAGCAGGCGGTTCCGCCGATTGGGAAGCAGTATTCCCAGCAGCCGTCGCTGTTGTCGCAGGGCCAGAGCCATAGCTTGATTTTCAGGCCGGCGCTTCCGTGAAATTTCAGGCGGTTGCTGACGTACTGGACGGCCGCTTCCAGATACACTTCTCCGCTCCCGCCGATTATCCAGAGATCGAATGTCCCGGCCGCCCGGACTTTGAAGCCGCCCGCCAATCCCTGATTCCAATCCAGCAGAACGTACGCCCAGATTCCGAGATCGAGCGACCAGGAGGATCCCGATTTTCCCCATCCCGCTTCAAGTGAAGCGTCGAGATGGAAACCGTTGATCGCCGTGTTGTCCGGATGCAGAGCCACCGGGAAAGTATGCATATAGCCCTGGTAATTCTTGGCGATGTACAGGGAGGCGTTCAAATCGAGCAGACTGAACAGCGATACGCGCACGCCCGCGCCGACGAACCAGTATTGCGTGCCCTTGATTTCAATGTTGATGGTGGCGGCGATGACCAGGCCCGCTCTATCCCACCTGAATTCTATGCTGCCGGCGAAGCGGCTGTTCGGGATGTCGAGCGTTATGGTTGCGGATCCGAGTTCGACGCTGCTCATGACGACGACGCGCGCGGAACCCTCTATGATCGGACCGCCGCCGCCGCCCTTCACAAGCAGGTAGATATCGAGTTTTATAGCCTCGGCCGCATTGCCTATTGTGATCGCCCCGCCCAGTCCGAAACGCCAGACTCCGTTCTGCCGGCCCAGCTCGCCTTCAACGCTCGTTATCGTGAAAGGTCCCAGAGGAACCGGCGGCAGATTCGACCTCACCTTGATCCACCAGTCCGTCGGACCGCCATATCGGAACCACCCGGCGACGTTCAGGACGGGATCGACGACCAGCGCTCCGTAACCCTCGAAGACGTTGTTCGTCCAGCTCACCTGCACTGCGACGCTCACGGGACCGGCCGTGAAGCTTGCGCCGATCTCCTCGATGTTGAAATCGCCGTTCTCATAGAAACGGAAATTCCCGACCTGCACGGACATCAGCGGTATTTCGAATTTTACCCCCGCCTTCAGGAAAATGAATTTGCCGCTCGAGTTCTTGCCGAATTGTATCGACTGCAGTTGGACCTCGATCATGTCGGCGAATCTCGGCTTCTGATTGAAGGCGATGGTTCCCTCCACCTCTCCGTCGAACTTGATTTTCAAGGCCTGGAATTCCACCGGTTCGTCGATCATGGGCAGAGAGAGGCTGCCGGAAAAGAGCAGGAAGCGCTTTTTCGCGTTCTGCACGGTCTCGGTGCCCAGACCGACGCTCTTCAGATTAAAACCTTTGCCATAGATGCTGCAGTCGAGGCCGCCGGCAGGCATGTCGACGGTTATGCTCAGAAAGTCCCCTTCGGGCGAGATGTGCAGATCCCGGAATCCTACGCTCTTGTTGCCGAGCGAGGTCAGTATCAGGGCGCCCCGTGTCTTGAATCCCGATTGATCCCATGTTGCACTGCTGTCGACGAGTTTGAAAATCTGGAAGTCGAGCGTTATCGGCGGATCCGTGATGATAGTGACGGAATTGAATTTGACGCTCCCCGTTTCCGGATCATTTGCCGCGATGTTCAGGTTCTCGAACTTTATCAAGGGGTCGATTCCGGGAATCTTCATGGTTCCAGTGTACATCAGTCCCTGCGGGCCGACCGTAGATTTCGTGTAATCGACGGTCAGCGTGAACCCGTATAATTTCAGTGCGATCGATGTGCCCTTCGCTTCTATACCCAGGTCCCAAACGCCGGTGTGATATATACCGTCCGAGTAGAGGGAGGGCGGCAACTGGTCCACCGTCCAGGCGATGTTCTCTTCCGTCCATTCCGAAAGCGGTATCCAATTGGCGATGAAATGCTGCAGCGCTATCGTGTCTCCATAGATGATGCCCGCATTCAGCGAATCTATCCATCGTGCCTGCACAGGCGTGTTCCTGCTCCCCAGTTTGGCTTTGATGCCGTGTATTGTGATTGGTGCTTCGTAGATGGAAAAACTGATGGAGTTGGTCACCGGTTTGTTGTCGCTTCCTACTTCGACACCGGAAAACGGGAAGCGGAAGTCGCCGGACCGCAGTGTCATGACGCTGTTGCCCGGCACGTTCACGATCGCGCCGGATATGTAACGTTTTCCGCCGCTTTCATACACGCTGTCGAGCATCACCGGAAAACCAAGTAGCGTCTGCATCGGGGCTTCCGTCAACGCTATGTCGTCGATCTGCTTCCGCTCGCCGGCGGTGAGAGTGAAAGCCGCGGAGAATCCTGCTATATAACCGAGCTTCGAGGCTCTGACCTTGACCTCGACGCCTGCGGGAACATTGCGCAGGGTGAAAGAGCCGTCGGACGCCGTGGCCGCAGATATGCCCGGCACGCCGTCGATGCTTATCTGCGCGGCTTGAATCGGAGATTGCGTTGACGCGGCCAAAATCCTTCCGCTGATCCGGGCGCCCGGCAGGAGACTTACCGTGACGTGGTCGTTCATCCCGCGCCTGATCTCGATGTTGCTCGAGTAGATCCGGTAGTCGGCGCCTGAAGACGTATCGGCCGTCACGGTCAGTGTTTTCTGGCCGACGGGCAGCTCGGTGAAATGGACGTTGCCGGCGCCGTCGGTGTTCAACACCGTGCCCAGGTTCACCGCCGCGTTCACGAGAGGCAGTTTGCTGACCGAGTCCCGCACGGTGAACGAGATCGAGCCGGTGTAACGCTTCATCGTGACAGTGTTGCTCACGTCCTGTCCGAGTGTTTTCAGTTCCACTTCGAGCGTCTGATCCTCGTATCCGGGCGCGGTGAAGACGAGCGTGTGTTTCCCCAGCGGGACGCGGTCGATGTGATAGGTGCCGTCAACGAAGGACGTTCCAACCAGCGCCGGCCATGTGGGCGAATGAATCATGGCGCCGGACACCGGTCCCGTCGCGTCTTTCACCGTGCCGCTGAGAGAACCGGTCGCGATGTCGATGACGACATTCAATTCCTTGACCGTAGAGTTCGTTATCTGGATCGGTCCGGGAACGATGTGGATTTGTCCCAACGGGGTCTGGAAAATGACGGTGTCGTAAGTTCCCTGTGTAATGTTGAATAGCGTATAGTTGCCATCCGGATTCGTATGAGCGAAAACGTCTCTCGCGAACTCGGATCCCTCGCGCGCCATCAATTTCACCGAAACATCGGCAAGAGGCGCATCATCGATTTTGCCGGTAACCTTGCCTTTGATCATTCCCTTGGATCTGGTCATACGCACGATCTTGGATTCCCTTTCGCCTTCGGTACGCAGGGCTGCGTCGACATATCCGTCATAATAACCGGTGGCTTCAACCCATATCGTGTATGTGTCGCCCTCGTGTTCAGGATGATTTATCGGGACGTTCTCGAAAACGAAGTAACCGTTTTCATCCGTGATGACAGGTCCCATGAATGCGGCCGAGTCGGGCTTCTCGGGCGGGAGTTCGGGTTCATCGTACGACGTCGTTTCCGGAGACCAGGTCGAATTCCCGCTCCATCCCGCCCCGGATGAACTTTCCTGAGAGCCTCCGGGCGGTGTCGAAGGCGGCGTCTCCGCGCCCTGCGATCCTGCGGACGGGCCGCCTCCCAGGAGTTGTTCTGTGATGAAAGGCTGATTGGCGGCGCTCGCCTGTGAGAATTCCTGGTAAGCTCCCTGCTGCACCGGATTGACCGCTCCGGGATCCCATCCGCCGGCGGTTTGAATCTGCGCTCCACTCCCGGCGATTCTGTCGCCCATGGAAATGAATACGCCCAGATCGCCGTAGAGATAAACCCTCGCGCCGGAGATGACCTCCATCGTCTGCTTTTTCCTCACCGAGCCCTCGATCCGCCCCAATTTGTTTCCGAGACGAAGCGTGCCGAGTGTTCTGATTCCCTGATCCGATACCGTGAAGGTCTGGGATTTGTAAACGCGATACCGGGGGTCTTTCACCATTACGTAATAGCCGTCTCCGCCGGGGACGTTCTTGAATTCGAAGGTTCCCGGGTACTGCTCGAAAGAAGTCTTGGTCGTGGCCAGAGGCGTGGGCTCGGCTTGTCCGGCGCTTCCCGGTTGTCCCTCTCTGTATAGACCCACCGAGACGTTTTTCATCGGGACATTCCGCATGGAGTCCATGACCAGTCCGTTCACTGTGCTTACATTTTTCCGAAGCAGCAGCGTCAGATCGTCGATCGGCCCTTCCTGATACTGTGTCTGTCCTTTCAGATAAGAAGTGTGATACGAGGGAGCGCTGATACGGAGGCTGTAATACGAGTAGTTGTTGACTCCTTCCAGATGGAATCTCCCCTGGGAATTGGTGTTGGCTACAAGCGAATCAGTGGTTTCCGTGTATTCGACGACCTGCGATTCCCTGAAGGTGTGCACTTCCTTCTTGACTCTGTGCCAGCAGACCCGGGCGTTGGAAACGGGACCATCGGTTTCGACATTCTTCACTATACCCGCGAGGCTGGTCTTGGGAATGGTCGCTTCCATTCCTGTCAGAATTGTGACTATCGTGACCGCCGGCGCGGTCGGCGGAGGCGGTGCTGACGGTTGCGGCGGAGGAGGAGGCGGTGCGGACGAGACGGCGAAAGTGAACGGTTCGGCCCATCCGTCCTGCAGGGAGAGCGGCTGCCCTTCGGCGTCGAGACATTGCACGCTCCATACGTACGACTTCTGTCCCGCCGGCAGCACCCATTCCGGCGGCCAGATGAGTTGAGTCTGGGCCTGCAACTCCCGCTCGAAAAGCGGTATGCCGCCGCTGAGGACGGTCGCCGGCGCCTGTCCTTCGAGCAACTCGAACAACTTCAACCTGTAACGCGCGCCTCCCTGCGGAGGGGGCACCACCTGCGTCCAGCGGAAAGCCGGCCGCTCGCTCGGCTGCAGCAGCTTTCCGTTTTCAGGCGACAGGAGCACCGACAGCTGATACGAGGTGATCGAGAACTGCCTGCACACTTTCGATGACAGCGGCCGCAAGTCCTGCGGCGAAATCAGCTCCACGCACAACTCGTAGGCGCCTGCCGGAAGCATGCCGGTCTTAATCGCCGCCTGTTCGGCTCCCCTGCGGAAACGCACGGCATTGCTCGGCAGAATCTGGTCGGCGTAAAAAACGGTGACCCCGGGTCCGATATTGAGAGGCGGCATCTGTTCGTCCTTCGTTTCCGCCTGCATCTCCTCGTCTCTCGACACTCGCGCGCGCAGCTTGGCCTCCACCGTCTCCCGGCCGGTATTGGTTACGGTTAGTATCGCGGTTTCGCGTTTCGTCTGCCAGTCCGAGATGTACTGGCTGGGTCTGGGCGACATTGTGAGGGACAGTCTCAACTGCTGTGCGCCGGCCCCGGCGGTCAGGAGCAGAAGGCCGAGCAGGAAAACGGCTGTTGCCGACTTCGCTTTCATTTCGTTCCTCGTTATGGTAATGTGCTCGTGTCTATTTCTTGACGTGACCGCGTGCGAAAGCGGCCCGGGATCAACGCAGTCAGAACCGCGTGGTCGCTGAAAGCTGCATGAGAGTCTCCGTGAATCCCGCGCCGGGCCGGGATGAACCGTAGGTGTAATCGTTGACTGAGGCGGAAAAGGTCAAACCCGTCACGCGGGAAATTTGCCAACGCGTGGAAATGCTCGCGAAAAACTGCCTGTCGGATGTAAACGAGGCAAGCCGGTTCGTTGAATATGTCAGGGATATCGACGGAACGATTTTTGCGTCGTCGAAGCGCCAGGAGCCGCCGAGTGTGACGCTGCTGATGGTCAACTCTCCCGCCTTCACATTATTCGTCATATAGTTGTAAGCCGCTGACGTCGAGAGTGGGATCTTTGTAAATGAAGCGGCATAATTGCCGGCGATGGATTGCGTGACATTGCTGTTCTCGGCGCCGGAGACCACGTTGTAGTCGTTGTAGGAGTCCTGCGAGTAGGTCGCCGAGATCGTGTGAACGATGCTCTCGGCGCTCAGCGTGTAGGTCGGATTCAGGTTGAAGGAGTTGGACACGGTTTCTATTTTGAGAGTGTCCTGAGTCATGTTGTTCCTGACGCCGAAGTTGGTGTAGGACGCGGCGATGCTCAATTCGTCGGTAATAATGCCGAGCGCGTTCAGGGATCCTATGAACTGATTGGATGCCTGCGCTTTCGTGTTGGAGAGGTTGTTCGTTCGGCTGCCGATCGAACCGTTGAGCGCCAGTCTGTTTTCGAAGAACTGCGCGCGTGGAGACAACAGGAATTCCATCCTGTCGGGCTGCATGAAAGGATACCCGAGTGCCATATAACCGGCGCCGATGTAACGGAACAGCGCCTTCACTCCCCAGTCCTTGACGCTGTAATTGCCGGCGAGCATGGCCGCGTAATCCACGTGCGAGGAGATGCGTTGCCTTATGAAGGAGTTCAGCCCGGGATCGGGATCGGGGATGTCGCTCGCGTTCATGTCGTGAGTGAAAAAACAGGTCCCCGCTTCGCCGGTGATGGTGACGTTCTCCGCAGGTACGAAACGGAAATTGGAACTCAACAGCAGGCCTTCCTGAGGATCGACGCCTTCGGGTTTCCTGCTGACGGATTGGGGATCGTCTCGCGCGCGGACGAAGTTCACATCGAAATAGTCTCCGGTTTCACTGCCGTAGCCGAGTTTGGTCAGGTAAATCCATCGAGCGTACGCGCCTCGCACGCCCGCGGCCGAATCCGCGTTTATGGCCCGTTGTATCGTGCCTGAAGACGCGGAGAAGCGGAATTTGCCGGGCCGCAGTTCCACACCCGCTCCGAACACCTGGCCGTCGCCCGAGGACAGTTCTGAGTACTGGGGGACGTGTGAACCCAGATGCGCCTTGAACCATCCTATTCGCGGCGAAATGCTCAGGAAGCCGATGTTGTTGCCTGGATCCTGCAGAAATTGAAGCAGGTTGGATCCGCCTGTGGCCGGTGTCGTCACGCTGCTTTCGCGCGTGGTGATCATTATGTTGAAAGGCAGCGTGAGCACGTCGCCGAAGGAGATGGTCGGCGCCAGTATAAGCCGCCATAGATTGGCCGGCCGGCGCGGCGCAGCGTTGCTGTCGTTCGGAGCGGAAAATACGTATACATCTCCCGTTACGGTGGCCGTACCACCGAAACGAATGGACGCTTCTTGCTCTTTTTCTTCCTGTCCGCCGCCGCCGTTCTGAGCCTGACAGAGTTGAACGGACAGCAGTGCAGCGCTCAGCAGGACAGCCGCGTTGATGGGTGCGCGGCGGAAAGGCTGCGCCGGCCTATTGCAATCGCGACAGTTGAACACCGTCGACACGGTTTCACCTCCGGAAAAAGGTGCTTGATCTCAGAGTTTTCTAAACGGGGGTGCGCTCTCTTCTCGATCCGTCATGTTATTGCAACGATCCGATCCGGCGCGCGTGATAAACTCGAATCCACAATTGAAAGTACAGAGCGGTTTTTCAATTAGCAAGCAGTTTCACACCCGGAATTGCGATTTCCCGTTACACGGGCGGCGTCGGATGTCGCCAACTCATCCCCTCGTCCTTCTCCGGCCGGCCGCAGCCCGTTTGCTGCCTGCTCGCGAACGCGCAGCCGCGGGAACCCTGCCGCTCGCGTATGGCCGGCGCATCATAATTCACATAACAGGAGTATATCCTCCATAGTAATTACAAAGCAAGATACCCCCCCAGATAAATACAAGGGGCGTTGGACGGTGGACGTTGGACGGCTCAATTCACCTGATTCACCAAATTCACCTGATTAACCGAATTCACCGGATTAACCGGATTCACCGGATTAACCGGATTCACCGGATTAACCGGATTCACCGAATTCACCGGATTCACCGAATTCACCGAATTCACCGAATTCACCCCATTTACCCTCCCACCTCAAACACCGCAGGTTCCGAGAATCCCTCTCTCTCTCCGACGGGCCTGCGGCTTTCGTCCAGGGCTTGCACCGTCCAGATGTATTGCATCGGCTCTGTCGGGAGAGGTATTTCGGCAGGCCATATCAGTTGAGCGCTTATCGGAACTTCGATGTCCATAATCGGCTGATTGGCCCTGAATGCTTGCATCGGGTATTGTCCTTGCAGCACTTCAAAAAGCAGCACGCGGTATGTAACTACTCCTTGAGGGGAGGGAATGACCGGGGTCCAGCGGAAAGTCGGTCTCGCCCCCATCGGCAGTTTCGTCTCGGCCGCCGGCTGAAGCAGAGCAGGTAGCTGATATGCCGTCACCGTGAAGCTGCGGCAAACGGGCTGCGATATGACCATGCCGGTCAGGTCCGTCAGCTCGACGCAGAGCTGGTAGATGCCGGCAGGCAGCATGCCGGTGCGTTGAGCCGTCTTCTCGACCTTGCCATAGAACTTCACGGCATCGCCCGGCAGAATTTCATCGGCGAAGAAATTGCTTACGCCGGGATTTATTGAAAGCGCCGGCATATTGCCGTCCCTGGTTTCAGCAACCACCTTGCCGTCTATCAGCACCCTGGCCCTCAAACGGGCCTCGACAGGCGAAGAGGACGGATTCGTTACGGTCAGTATCGCCCTCTCCCGGCGCGTCTCCCACTCCGAGAGATACGGATTGGGCCTCGGCGACACGTTCAGCGTCAACTGCAACTGCTGGCCCGCCACCGTCATACCCGACGAAACCATCAAAACGACGAAGAACAGAATCTTCCATCCAATCATATCTTGAAGCGCCATATTCAAACCTCATTGTTATATAAATAATCAACAATCCATTCCCCGTGCTCCCGTTCCCCATTCCCCGTTCCCCGTTCCTCACTCCCCCCTCACCATCACCGGCTCGCTCCTCTCACCCTCTCGGCCCGTATCGTCGACAGTCGCCACACTGTAATAGATCAGCCCTTTCGGCGCCGAACGATCTTCGAAAAATGTGTTTTGTCCGCTCAGCGGTGACCGGCTGATTCTGACTGCGGCGCCTTTGCCCGGCTTTCTGTAGACGATGTAGCCAGCCGCATGAGGTTCCGAACTCGCATCCCATGCTACACGGAAACCTCCTTGTATGCGGGTCGCCATTACGCCTCCGGGAGGAAGAGGCGGGGGTGTGAAGAGCTCGAGCGCAACCGGTTGCGAGGGTTCTCCTTCAATCCCCGCGTCGTTTACGGCCAGCACGCGGTATCTGTACTCCACGCCGCTTTTAGCCGTGCTGTCGGTGAACATGATCGCGTCGTAAGCGAGCGCTTCGGTTGTGATGCGCTCCCAGCGATCCGCGTTGCCGCTCGTGCGCTCCACGTGGTAACCGCTGCTCGCAAAGTCGGACGGCGGCGACCAGAACAGGCGGTTGCCGCCCTGGTCCTGGTATCCGCGCAGATTCAGCGGCGCGTCGGGACCTGCCGCGCTGCGCGGCGCGGAGATTACGGGCGCGGAAAAAGGACTTACAGCGCCTGAATATCCCACAGCCTGAACGATGTACCAGTACGCGCCCTTGGGCGAGATGTGCGGATCACGGTCGTCGTACCAGGTGGTGTCGCGCCGTATCAATGGCGACACCTGCACGAGTTCGCCGTCGAGACTCTCGGCGCGGTAAACGACGTAACCGTCCAGGTCCTCCTCTTCGTTCGGCCGCCATGAGATGCGTATCGATTCGTCCGCTGCCATAGCCGACACGCCCTGCGGCGGCATCGGCGGCTTGAAGTTGCTGTAAGTTGCAAGGCCGTTGGCCGAAGGGAGGGATTCGTTGCCGTGTTCGTCCACGGCGGTGACGCGATAGAAGTACTGGGTCCCCGATACGGCCGCCGCATCCTCGTAGATGCCGCTGTCGGGAGGAAGCGGTATTTCGTTCAGTTGAAGAAAATCGCCGTCGGCCGAAGTGCTTCTCTGCACGAAGTAACCGGCGAGATCAGCATCATCCACTGCCCGCCAGGTTACGGTGATGCCGAAACCCGAGGGTTCGGCGATGACCGCCTGCGGAATGGCCGGCGGAGTCGTGTCGCGCGGTTCCACTGCGAGCACCGGCTCTTTCGCACTTTCAAAGCCCGTGAAATCACGCGAGACCACCGCGTAGAAATACTGCCTTCCGATCGAGACGTTGGTATCGATGAACACGCCGGTCGGCGGCTCCTTGCTTCCCTCCGCGCCGAACAGAACTATCGGACGGTCGTTGAGGGCGAGATAGCGGCCGTTCCGCTCCTCGGCCCTGTATATCACGTAGCCGAAAGCCCCGGTGTCTGCTGGATTCGGCCGCCAGTTCAACTCCACGCTGCGCTCGTCCGCGCCGGCGATTACGCCGAGCGGGCCTTTCAACGTAAAGAGAGGCCTGCCTGCTACGGCGCTGCTCGGTTTTGTGCGCTCGGACTCGCGGCCGTCGGCCGTCACCATTGCGACTTCATACGTGTACCTCACACCCGGCTTTGCGTTACCGTCGCGGTAGAGCAGGCCCATGACTTCGCGCAGTTCGGGATCAAAGGCAGCCATGGCTGCTACGTTAGGATCGTTGCGCTCTATCCTGCTCCATAAGGCGTTTCTGTCGTCGGCATCGACGGCCGCGGCGAGCAGATCAGCCCTGGCGCCGGCACGCTGTTCGAACTCGCGCAGGGATGAAGGACGCGTCAGCGGCGCGGGCGTGGCGCGCGTGAAAGCGCTCTCGCCGTCGGCCTTTCTGTAAACTATGTATCCCGTCCAACCCTTATTGGCGGCGGCCGATGACGGGTGCAACGCCGCCGGGCCGAGCAGAACGACCACACCGTCGGGACTGCCGAGAGCCGTGGCTTCGAGTTCGTCGTCCTGTGTCTGTGCGCGTGAAACGGCGCCGAGGAGAAGAAGGGAGCCGAAAGCGATAAATCGCGTGAATGTCGACATGTCTGAAAATATGCTTTGATACATCGTTAGTCTCTCATTACCAGTTGACGTTGAAGTCCCAGCCGGAATTGCTGTCGTATTTGCCGGTGATCGACACGTTGAAGCAGCCCTTGCACAGCTTGCTGCACTTCGAACCCGAATCGCAGGGCCAGACCCACAGTTGCACATTCAGACTCGCGTTTCCGTAGAACTTCAACACGTTGTTCTGCCATTGCACGGCGGCGACGAGATTCGCTTCGCCGGATCCGCCCACTACCCACAGGTCGAAGGCGCCCTTCGCGTTGACCTTGAATCCGCCCGAGACGCCCAGATTGTAATCGATCGCCACATAGGCCCACAGTTTGAGTCCAAGCGACCATTTGGAGCCGCTCTTGTTCCATCCCTTCGTAAAGCTGCCGTCGATGTGAAAGCCGTTTATCGTGGTATTGTCGGGGTGATAGTTCACCGGGAAGGTATGCATGTAACCGCTGTAGTTCTTGGCGATATAAGCCGCCACGTCCAGCTGGGCCAGCTTGAACAGATCGGCCTTCACGCCGGCGCCGACGAACCAGTACTGACCGGATTTGACCTCGATATTCACCCAGGCCTTGATGGTGATTCCTTTTTTGCTCCATCCGAAATCGATGCTGCCGGCGAAGCGGCTGTTCGGGTAATCGAGAGTGACGGTGGCCTTTCCGATGCCGACGTTGCTCATCACGACAACATCGGCGCTGCCTTCGATGATGGGTCCGTTCGGCGTCTTAGTCACTTTGACGTAAAGATCGAGCTTGACGGCGTCCTGAGCGGCGCCGATGCTGACCGATCCCCCGAAGCCGAATATCCAGACGTTGTTCTGCCGTCCGAGTTCGCCTGCTATACCGACGATGGTGAACGGCCCGATCGGGATCGGCGGTATGTTGGCCTTGATCTTGATCCACCAGTCATTGGGTCCTCCGTACCTGAAGGCGCCCGAGACATCCAGCACCGGCTTCACCGAGAGCACGCCGCTGCCTTCGAACACCGTGTTCGACCAGGACAGCTCTATCGCCACCTGAACCGGTCCGGCGGCGAAACCGATGCCGATCTTTTCAAGAGCAAACTGTCCGCTTTCGTAGTAGCGGAAGTTTCCGACCTGCACGGAAAGCATCGGTATGTTGAACGCGATTCCGCCCTTTATGAAGACGAACTTGCCCTTTTGCGCGTCCTTGCCGAATTCAACGGACTGAAGCTGCACGGTGACGACGCTCGCAAAAGTCACGCTCTGGTTGAACACGACCGTGCCCGAGAAGTCTCCGTCTTCGGTGAACTTCAGGGCCTGGAATTCTATCGGCTTGTTCAACTTGCTGAGCGTGAGCTTGCCCGAGAACACGAAGTACTTCTTCTTCGGATTCGACTTCGTATCGGTGCCGAAGCCGAGACTTTGCAGCGTGAAGGACTGTCCGAGCACGGTGAGTGTTTGCTGGCCCGCGGGCAGATCCACGGTCATGCTCAGGAAATCGCCTTCCTTGGAGATCCAGAGGTCGCGGAAGCCGAACTTCTTTTTGCCGAGCGCGGTGAGCTCCACCATGCCCTTGCCCTTGAATCCGGTCTGGTCCCAGGTGGCCGAGCTGTCCACGATCTTGAAAGCGGCGAAATTCAGCGTGATGGGCGGCTGTGTGACGACCGTCACTTTCTCGAATTTCACGCTGCCTATGTCGCCGTCTTTGACGGATATGTGAAGGTCCTCGAATTTGATGGTGTTGCTGATCCCGGGAATTTTCAGCGAGCCGAAATAGTGCAGGCCGCTTCCGTCCACCTTCGTCTTCGCGTAGTCGACGGTCACCTTGAAGCCGTAGAACTCCGCGCTTACGCTGGAGCCGTACACGTTGACGCCGAGTTTGTATATGTTGGTTCTGAAACTGCCGTCCGAGAGAAAGCCGGGAGGCAGTTCGTTGGCCGCCCAGGTGACTTTCTCTTTCGCCCATTTGGCGCCCGGTATCCAGGTCGGTATCATGTTGTCCAAGGCGATTTTCTCACCCGATATCGAACCCGCTCCGACAGAGTCGATCCAGCTTACCTTGATGAAATCATCCGGTGAAGTCACCTTTCCTTTCAGACCGAATATGGTTACCGGCACTTCGTCGAATTCGAAATAGGCGGTCTTCGCGACGGGCTGATAGTTGTTGTCCACTTCGATTTTATCGAAGGGAAATTTGAACGACGCGGTCTGCAGTTCCATGACGGCGTTCTTGGGCACGTCGATCAGCGCTCCGGTCACGAACGTCTTGCCGTTCACTTCCTCGATCTTGTCCACCTGAACTTTGAAGCCGTACAGCGTCTGGATAGGGGAGGACTCGAGTTGTATGACGATGTTCTGCCGATGTTCGCCCTCGGTCAGCGTTATCTCCGCCGATTTTCCGTTCTTGAAGGTCGCACGGGACGCCAGCAGCGTGAGCGCCACGTTCGCGGGCACGTTCCGGAGTGTGAAGGAACCGTCGGAAGCCGTGGTGGTTGTGATGCCGGGAACGCCTTGCACCGTGATCTTCACCGAATCCAGACCGCCCAGCGTAGCGGCGTTTTCCACCTTGCCCGAAATCCGTCCGCCCGGCTGCAGCTCCACGGTGACGTTCGTGACCTGATCCTTGACCACGCTTACATTGGTCGTTCCGATCTTGTAGTCATTGCCCGAAGCGGTATCGGTCACGACAGTGACTGTTTTCGGTCCGGTGGCGATGTCGTTGAATGTCGCCAGCCCGGCAAGGTCAGTGTTCTTCGATCCGGACAGCGTCACTTTCGCGTTCGCAATGGCGGCCTTGGTGACCGCATCGCGCACAAGCACCGTTACCGATCCCGTGTACGGAGTCATCTTGATGGTCGTCTTCGCGGTATCGCCCTGCTTCGCGATGGCGACCTCCTGCTTTTTGTCCTGCACGTCGGGATAAGTGCAGATGAGCTCGGTTTTTCCGACCGGCACGTTCGGGATGAGAAATGTGCCGTCGATGAAGGTCGTCGCCGAGATGTTCGGATTGTTGGTCGCATGTATCATGACGCCCGGCATCGGCTGATTCTTGTTGTCCGTCACAGCGCCCTTGATGGTTCCGGTCTGGACTTCGAGCGTCATGTCCAGCTTGATCAGCGTGCCGTTTTCGATCTTTATCGGTCCGGGCGCCGTCGCGCCGCTGACGCCGGCTTTGGAGAATTTCACTCCGCCGTAAGTTCCGTCGTCTATGTTGAAAAGCGTGTAGGTGCCGTCGGGATTGCTGTATGCGGTTTTCACAGCCGTTGCGCCTTTGCCCGCTTTTTGCAATTCCACTTTTACGCCGCCGATGGGAGCATTGTCGAACTTGCCGGTGATCTTGCCGTAAATGATTCCCTTCGAGACTCTCGTCAGCAGGGTAACCTTGGTTTTTGCGCCGTCCGTATTGAGCCGGGCGCTTTTCACGGCGTCGTAATAGCCCTGTGTGCGGACCCAGACGGCGTACCTGTCCGTCGGTTGGGAGGGATTGTTGATGCGTACGTTCTCGAAAATGAAATGCCCGTCCGCATCGGTGAGCACCGGGCCGTACAGCGGCAGCGAATCCGGTTTCATCGGCGGCGGCGGACTGCCGAACACCATCGATGACGGACCCCAGGCGCTCGCGTTGGACCATTTTACCGGTCCTGCGATTTGCGATCCCTCCTTCGAGGATTTTGTTTCATCGCCGCCTTTCATACCGATGTTTTCAACGCCCGTAACCAGTTTCCCGGTCTTGAAAGGCGAGTTGTTTTCCTTCGAGTTGTTGAATTGCTTGTAATCCTCGTTGTTCGGCGCGTTGCCCACACCCGGACTCCACCCGCCGGCGCTTTTGCCTGCCTCCAATCCAAGATTGGACTGATTGATCGCAAGCGATACGGAGACGTCGGAATACAGGTACACGCTCGCTCCCGCAAGCGGTTTGTTTGTGCCCTCCTCCCTGACCCAACCTTCTATCGTTCCGGTCTTCGGTTGAAGGCGGATCGTGGCGTTGCTTGTTTTCTCGGCCTGTACGGTGAAAGCGGGTGAAGTGACCTTGCGGTATGACGGGTTGTTCACTACGATGTAATAACCTGCGTCGGCGGGAACTCCGGAAAACCTGAACGAACCCGCCACGTTAGTCATGATGGCGCCGGAAGCGATCACTCTCTGCTGAGGATTCGAAGGCGCCGCGCCGGAAGGGCTGTTGCCGGTCATGACGGTCGCGATCAACTGGTCCTTTCCTCCGACCGGTTTCCCGCTTCCTTTTTTCGCGCCGATCACGAAACCCTTGCCAATGGTGTAAGGTGCGCCTTTGCGCCACAATTCAACCGTGATATTGTTGAGCCCCTTTTTCGTTATCGAGTCGGTGACAATACCCGTTATTGCGCCTTGATTCGGTTTCAAGGCGAGAAGGTAATTCCCGAGCTCGCCGTCGAAATATTGCGCGGGCCCGTATTCCGTTTTCGAAAGATATCCTGTTGCCCAACCGGAAATGCTGAAGAACGCCTTGTCTGCCACGCCGTTTATCGTGAAACGTCCTTCAGCGTCGCTGACGGCCGTGATAGAATCCTGGGACATCATGTAGGCGAACGATTTGTTCTGTCCCTTGCCGATCACCAGGCGGCTTGCCTTGCGGTAAGTGATTTGTACATTTGGGATAGGTGAGTCCGAATAATGATCCCTCACCGTGCCCGACAGCCGCAGTCCGTCCTGAGGGCTTTTCCGCTCCGACGCTTCTCCGCCTCCGTCTGCAGTCCTGAAAGCAAACGGTTCCGCCCAGCCGTCGCGGTCGCCCAGGGGATTGCCGGATTGGTCGAGTGTCTGAACGCTCCACGCGTATTGTTTTTCGCCGTCGGGCAGCACGAACTCGGCCGGCCAGATGAGCTGCGTCTGGGCCGCGATCTCGCGCTCGTACAGCGGCACGCCGGCCGACAGCAGGGAAGACGCCGTCTGTCCCGCAAGCAGTTCGAATACCTTCAGCATGTATTTCGCCCCGCCCTGCGGCGTGGGACTCACCGGTGTCCAGCGGAATGTCGGTTTTGGAGTCGCCGCTATGCTTGCTCCGTTCTCCGGCTGCAGCAAGGTCGGCAGTTGGTACGACGTGAGAGTGAACTGACGACAAACCGGCTGAGTCAAAGGACGGCCGTCGTCCGGCGGCAAGAGCTCAACGCAGAGTTCGTAATTACCCGCGGGCAGCATGCCGGTTCTGACGGCTGTCTGCTCGACGCCGCCGGTGAAGCGCACGGCATCATACGGTATGATCTGGTCCGGATGGAAAGTGCTGACTCCGGGCGGAAGGTCAATTACGGGCATCGACGGTGTTTTGGTCTCCGCCCGCAGATTTCCGTCGAGCGACACCTTTGCGCGCAGCTTGGCCTCCACCGAGGAGTTGCCGGTATTGGTGACAGTCAGAATCGCGGTTTCACGGCGGGTCTGCCACTCGGCCAGGTAGGGACTCGGTCGTGGCGACATGTTCAGCGAGACGCGCAGTTGTTGAGCCGATGCCGCCGACGAAGCGATCACGAGGAAAGCGACGACGGGAAACAGTCTGTATGCGAGATTTTTCATTTGCGTTTGCGGTTGTTGCTTCGATGAAGTATCGGAACGCTGATCCGTCCGTCAGAACCGGGTGGTCAGCGATGTCTGGAACAGCGTTTCCGCGAAGGAGTTGCCCGGGCGGGATGAACCATACCGGTAATCGTTGCGCGATGCCGCCAGCGTCCAGGCGAACATTTTCGACAACTGCCAGCGCAGAGACGCTCGCAGGTACACCTGCCGATCCGATGTATATGACGCAAGTCTATTGGTCGACAGTGTGAGATTCAGCGAGGGCACGATTCTGCCGTTGTCGATCCGGTAGCTTCCACCCAGCGAAAAACTGTTCATCGTGAGCTCGCCGGCTTTCAGGTCATTGGTCAGATATGTGTAGGAAAGCGTGGCGGATATGGGGATGCGGGTCAACGATGCGCTGTACATGCCCAATATCGATTGAGTGACATTGCTGTTTGCGGCGCCGGATACGACGTTGAAATCGTCGTAGGCGTCCTGTGAATAAGTGGCGGAGATCGTGTGAACCGCCGCAGCGGAGGGGATGGTCCACGTGGGGGAGATGTTGAAAGATTGCGCCACGGTTTCGATGCGCAGCGTGTCCATGGACGTGTTGTTCCTGATTCCGAAGTTCGAGTACCCGGCCGACACGGTCAGGTCCTCGGTGATTACGCCGAGCGCATTCAGCGAGCCGATGAATTGATTGGACGTTTCGGCTTTAGTGTTGGAAAGATTGTTCGTCCTGTTGCCTGCCGTGGCGTTGATGTTGAGGCGGTTTTCGAAGAGCTGAACCCGCGGCGAAAGCGTGAATTCCAGCCGGTCGGGTTGCATGTACGGATAGCCCAGCGCCACGTAACCTGCGCCGATATATTTTGCAGAGGCCTTGACGCTCCAGTCGTTTTCGGAAAAGAGAAAAGCGAATGAACCGGCGTAGTCCAATCTCGAGGATATCCGTTGCAGCATTATTCCGTCCAACGCCGGATCGGCGTCGGCCATGCGGCTTGCGCTCATGTCGTTGGTGAAATAGGACAGGCCCGCCTCGCCGGTGGCGGACATCTGTTCGGAGAAGCCGACACGGAAATTGGCGGTTAGCAGAGTGCCCTCCTGCGGAGCGGCGCCTTCGGGCATTTGCCTGACGGAAGCGGGATCGTCGCGCGAGCGCACGATGTTGAGATCAATAAAACTTCCCTGTTCGGTTCCGTAACCGATTTTTGTCAGATAAATCCAGCGTCCGTAACTGCCGCGGATTCCCCTCGCGGAATCCGGCTCAATAGCGCGTTGCAGTGATCCGGCCGAACTGGAGAAGCGGAATTTACCGGGCCGCAAATCCACGCCGGCGCCGAACACCTGCCCGTCGCCGGATGAAAGCTCGGAGTACATCGGCACGTGCGTGCCCAAGTGAAACTGCGCCCAGCCGAGCCGAGGCGATATGCTCAGGAATCCGAGGTTGTTGCCCGGATTTCTCAGGAAACTGAGGAAATCTCCACCTCCGCCCGAGGTCGAGGTGACGCCGTTGTCCCTGCTGCTGATCATTATGTTGAACGGCAACGTCAATACGTCGCCGAAAGTCAGCGTCGGAGTCAGGATCAGGCGCCAGAGATTGGCGGGCCTCCTCGGCCGGTTGGCGTTTGCCGGACTGGAATCGAAAATGTAGACGTCGCCGGTGAGTGTGGCGGCGCCGCTGAATCTGATGAAACACTCGTCATCTTCTGCTTCGGAGGCGCCGTCCTGCGCGTCCAGGGTGGAAACAGAAGTCACGAATACGGCCGCGAGCAGCAGGAAAATTTTCCGGTTGAATGGCAGCCGACGTTTTTTGACGGCGGTCGGCTGAGAATCCGTGTTTGGCATAAGCTGCTTCCAGTCGGACATGGGTTTGAGAATCCGTTGAAGATGGCTGCCATGCCCGGTCGCGGTTTTACATCCGCGTGAACGAGTCGACCGGTTGGAAGACCCGGCATTCCGGGCAGGAATGTGCTTGAAGACGGAAGCAAACATATGCATGCCCGGTGACAAATGCAATGCAAAGGATAAATTTTATCCGAATTCGGTTTGAAGAGCCGGCGCGCGATGCGGAATTTCGACGCGGGAGAAGGCAACAGAAAAAAAAGCCGGTCCAGTGGACCGGCTAATGCCGCGTTTTTCGATTGTTATATCGGAAGGGGGAACCTCCGTTGAATGTGTGCGTTTCCTGTCACGCCCGCCGCCGGGTTTCCCTTCGCGGAGGGATGCGGCGGATCATTTGACCGCGTTCGATCCGACGGCGTTGAATTCGAAGGCGATATCCTCAGCCACCTTGGATCCGATGACGTCGTTCTTCACGCCGAACCAGCTCAGCTTCAAATTACCCTTTGCGCGGACCACAAGCAGATCTCCGGGCGCGCGGCTCCTGGTCTTCTCGGATTCCGGAAGGTAAGTGAGGGTTACCGGCAATTCCACAGTCTTCGTGACTCCGTTCATCGTGAAGTCGCCGGCCGCCACGCCGGACACCTCGGTCTTGTTGCGGGTTTTCGCGTTCTTCAGCTGCTTGAGTGTGAAAGTGATGGACGGATGCGCCTTGCCGTTCAGCCAGCCCTCGCTGCGCAGATGCTCGTCCCGCATATCGATGCCGGTTTTCATTGAAGCTACCGTCACGCTCAACTGCGCCTTGATCGTCTTGACCACATTTGATGGATCGAAGGACACGACGCCGGAAAGACCGTCGGCCGTGCCGGAGATGTCCTCGAGCGGGGCCTTTGAAGAGAACGAGGCCTGGTTGCGGCCGCGCTCGTCCTTCATGTTGAAGCTCTGAACGCCCTTGGCCGCGACCTGGAAATTCTGTCCGAAAGCCGCGGCGAACGATGCAAGAGCGAGCGGGAGAAAAGCCGAAAGTATGTGGATCCGTTTCATTTGTCTTCCTGTCTTTGTTATTTGATGGAACTGATTGCTTTTTTCGTTCTTGAAAAATATGCTCCGATCGCGCCGGCAAGCAGGAGGCCGATCGCGAGCGGCAGCGCTATGTCCAGTCCGACCATGAAAACGTCTTCCCAGACGACATAGCTCGTGCCCAGAAGTTCGTCCTTCTGCTCTACCGCGATCTGCTGTTTTGTAAAAACGTGAGCGCCGGTGCCGACCCAGAGTCCGGCCGTCACCGCTATAAGAACGGCGGTGATAATCGAGATGTATTTTTGTTTTTTATTCATTGCCGTATTGATGTGCTTCAAACTTGAACTATACCATAACCCCCGTGCCTGCCGCGAAAGTTCCCTGATCATCTTCCAGCTTTCTTGTGTTTTCACGGCATTTGCTCAAGCGGACCAATGAACGCATTGCAAGGTCCGCCGGTTTCCCGGCTGCTTGCGCAGCTCATCATACGGTTCCCGGCATCGGGTGCTTCTGCCGGGAAAAGGTCAGTATTGGCATGCATCATGAGGGTGTGAGATCATGCTTCAAGTTCTGTTTTAGCGTGAGGTTGCATTTATGGCGTCAACAGCGTAGTTTCCTCTTCTGATGGCATCCTGCCATGACCTGATATAGTCCATCCATAACAGATACTGCGGAACGTCATGAAGAAACGCCTGCCTCTGTTGACAGTTTTCATCTTAGCATTTCCGATTTTTTTATCGGCTCAGCCATCTGTCGTCCCCGACGGCATCCGTTTCGTGTATGAGAACGCGAACGCCTCATCCGTATCGCTGGTAGGCGACTTCAACAGCTGGTCCGGCATCTCACATCCCATGCAGAAGGCGGGCGGAGGTACCTGGACCATCACCGTGCCAATGCTCCCGGGTACTTACCAGTACGCATTTCTGGTGGACGGCTCCAGGATTCAGCGCGATCCCGCTACTTCACTTTCTTACGAAGCTCTTGACGGTTCCCGGGTCAATTCCTTGTTCACCCTGTCAGCCAACAAGAAACTCGTCACGGAGGGGTATCCCGTCCGGCGTCCGCTCAACGACAATTATCAGACAGGCGGCGGGACGGTGTACCTGAATCTCGTGTTCAAGCATCACATCCCGCTGTATTACAATCCGCATACCGACCGCATCGACGCGCCTTTCGTGCGCATGCATGCCACGCGCGATTATTTCGAAATGGGCGATGTGATTCAACGGTATCCTTTCGTGCATGCCACAGTAGCCCTTTCTCCCACTTTACTCTGGCAGATTCAGGAGATTTACGTCAAAAGGATGGCTCCTTTCATCAAGACGCAAAAATCCCGCCTGATGAAGCCCGCCGAGATGGACGCCCGTGGTTTTCTGGCGCGCATGCGCGGCAAGACCGATCCATGGATCGACGTCTGCCTGACCCCGGCAGAGCGACTTTCCGAGGACGACAAGGCGCATCTCTACAAGAATCCCTGGAACGCCTTTACCATCAGCGTCGCGCGCATGCATAGGTTCCCGGAAATGGTCCGTCTCTATGAGAAGTGGGTGGACGCCAAGGGCAATCCGGAATACACTGTACAGGAATTGCGCACGCTCAAGTTTTTCTCGATCTTCGCGCATTTCGACACCGAATTCTTCGAGCGTCGTGTTCCCCTGATACAGACAGGCACGCGCATCCTGAGAGCGTTGGATCTGCGGGATCTCATCTCCTATCGCAGTGACGGGAAGTACTACTTGAAGCACGAAGTGACCGAGGACGATTGCCGCCGTGCAGTTGCGTCGTCCTGGTTCATCATGGCTAGCATTCTTCCAAATTTCGAGAAAGTCAAATACAGCCCGGTTGCGAAAATCGGACAGATGGAAATCGCGGCCACATCTTTCTCGGATGCCGTGCTGCCTCTCGTGATCAACAGCGACGTGGCCAGGGAGGCGAATCCGAACATCTCGCTGCCGCCCGCGTTCGCCCGCCCGCAGGACGCCGACGCACAGCTTCAAATGGCGCTCAAGGCTTATCAGAATTACTTCAATGTCACGCCGACCGGCTATATACCGCCATACGGGGCCATGTCGCAGGACGTGCTCCCGCATCTGGCAAAAAACGGCATCACGTGGTTCACATCGGCCGAGTCCGTGCTCAAGAAAAGCCAGCCGGCGGGCTTGTCCGCGGGCGCGCCGTATCGGCTTTCCGCCGGCGACGCTTCTGTCAGCGGCGCTTTCTCGAACTCCCTGCTGACTAATCGCATCAATTGGGTGTATCGAAATTACTACGCCGAAAACGCCGCAGACGATTTCATCTCGAATCTGCTTTCTTTCGCGCCCTCGGACAAGGACAAGGATGCCCTCGTCACCGTCGTGATAGACAACGATGACGCCTGGATGCACTACCAGAGGGACACGGACGGAAAAGGTCTGGTCAACGGCATATATCGGAAACTCAACGCTCTCTTCGAGAGCAGGGCCATTGTCTCCGTAACAATGACCGAATACATTAGCGGCAACCGTGAGCGCGGCGTTCCGGCGCATTCACCCGACGAATTCGCCCGGATTGACCGTCTCGCGGCCGGCTCCCGGCTGAACGGGAACCTCGATTCCTGGATAGGCGCGCCCGTGGTCAACGATGCATGGATACGCCTGAACTCCGCCCGCGATGCGGTCAACGCGGCAGGCGCGCCGGATACGTCGAACATCTACACGGCTTTCACAGCCGCGCCCTGGACATTCCTTTTCGGCGCGATGAGCGAGCATTGGTTCCAGACCTTCACATCGAGTTCGGTTTTCAACGTGGAACCGAAACCATACGAGCAGACTTATCTGGCGCTTCTCGACGGCGCGGTCAGGAGAGCTGGGGGAACAGCCGACCTGGCTTCCTTCGTGCCGGAAAAGACGCTTTCACCGGTATGGGAGAAACCGAAAAAAATGGTTCGGGTCACGTTTCTCTCGAAACTCGTAGACCGGGAAGCGATAACTTCGGTATACGTAGCTGGCAACAGGAAGGAACTTGCCAATCTCGAGCCGAATACCGTCAGGATGTGGGATAACGGCGAGAATGGCGACGTGATTTTCGGCGACAACGTCTGGACGCTGGTGGTCGATCTGGAAGAAGGCGAGCTGCTCTACAAGTTTTCCAACAGCGGCGGTCAGGGCACCTGGGAGGGTTCAGAGGCCTTCCCCGATATATGGCGCAAAGTTATGCTGGAGGGCGACAAAATGACGCTCAACGATATTTTCGCCAAGTTGAAACCGAACTGACATCCATTGGACACGCGACTGGAGGATGTCCGTTGACTCGGGCATCCTCTTCTCGTTAAAGGCCCGGCGATGGACGCGTCTCTTCCCCTGTATAATCAAATCGTATACTCGCGCGATGAGTTGATCGCGGATTTCGCTCCTGAAACCGATCCCGCCGGCCTTACCACCGTGTTGGGAGCATTCGACATGGCCTCCAGCGTCCATGAGCAGCAGAAACGTCTCGATAACACGCCGTATTTCTGGCATATTTCGCGCGTGGCGAAGATTCTTGTCCGCGAATTGCGCTGTCTGAATGCGGATGTGCTGTCGGCGGCTCTTCTGCACGATGTTCTCGAGGATTCCGCGGTCATCAGCGCCGATGTCATCAAGTATAATTTCGGCTCCTATATTTCATGGATGGTCGAAATTCTGACGAAAAATGTGCGGCTCACCGGAACCGAAAAGGAAAAGGCGGATCTCGAGTACATCGAGCGTCTCAATTATTCCGGTCTGGACTGCAAGATCGTCAAGTTCGCCGAGCGGCTCGACAACTTCAGATGTCTGGAATTCGGGGTGAAGCGGAATCCGTTCGAGTATATTGATGAGACCGAGAAGCGCTATTTTCCGATGGCGGCTTGTGAGAGGAATAAAATGCTCAACTACCTGGTCGATGAAATGCGGAAAGTGAAAGGGAAGTTCTTCGCATGACCGGGCGGAGCGACAGATGCGTGCTCTGATACAGAGGGTCCGCAGGGCTTCGGTCGCCGTGGACGGCGTCGTGTCGGGGGCGATCGAGACCGGCCTGCTCGTATTTCTTGGAGTAAGAACCGGTGATGCGCCGGAGGACGCCGCTTACCTGGCCTCGAGAACGGCGGCTCTTCGCGTTTTCAACGATGCAGGGGGAAAAATGAACCTGTCCTTGCAGGATGTCGGAGCGGATGTTCTCGTGGTCTCGCAATTCACCCTGCATGCGGATACCCGCAAGGGCAACAGGCCCAGCTATGTCATGGCGGCCGAACCGGCGCTTGCCGAAAGATTATACGAGGAGTACATCCGCGAACTGCGCCTCGAGCTCGGTCCCGAGCGCGTTTCGGCGGGCGTCTTCAGGGCGATGATGCAAGTGGAACTGGTCAACGACGGTCCCGTCACAATAATGCTACTCAGCAAATCCGAATTTAAGGGGCGCGGTGGAATTAACACGATCGCGCAATGAAGCCGCCGGAAGCGAATGTCCCGGGTTCTGTTGATATTTCTTGACGGGGTCGGCATCGGCGCGGCGGACGGCGGACGAAATCCATTTTTCAGCGCGCGAATGACCTTCCTCCGGGGCATGCTCGGCGGCATGCCGTCGTTGAGGCGGAGTCGTATTTCCACGGCGGATGCCTCGTGCGTGCCGGCGCGGGCTGTTTTAGGGATGCCCGGCCTGCCGCAGAGCGGCACGGGACAATCCGCTTTGTACACGGGCCTGAACACTGCACGGATCATCGGGAAGCATTTCGGCCCCTACCTGTATTCCACACTCAAACCCGTCGTCGCGCGGAACAATTTCTTCCGGCAAGCCCTGGATTCGGGCTTCCGGATTTCGGATCTCGCCTTGGCGAACGCCTTCCCGAGGCGGTTCTTCGAATATGTCGACAACGGCGCCAGGCGCATGGCGGCGGGAATGTATATGGCCATGTCTTCAGGCGTGCCGTTCCGGAATCTGAACCATCTCAAGGCGGGTGATGGAGTATCCGCCGACATTACCGCGGCGCGCTGGAAGGATCTGGGACACGCGGATGCGCCGGTGATCAGCCCGGAAAAGGCGGGGCGCAATCTGGCCCGCATCGCGGGGGGACATAGGCTCACTCTCTTCGAATACTTCCGCACGGATCATGCCGGACACCAGCGCAGCATGGCCTTGGCGGTTCACATGCTCAAGGAGCTCGACGAATTCCTGCGAGGCCTCTACGAAGCCCTCGATGCATCATCCACGCTCGTGATTGTCTCGAGCGACCACGGCAACCTGGAGGAACTTTCGGTTAAAACGCACACGCGCAATCCTGTGCCGGCGATTCTCTTCGGACGCGGTCATCGGGAGGCCTCGGAACGCGTAAGCGCCATCACCGACATCTGCGGTGTGATGCTGAGCGCTGCCGCCGGATGACGCCACGGGAACTTTCCGTCTTCTTCAGCGTGAAATGCTTCACCGTTTCCGATGGCTCCGGGCCGTGGGACCGGAAGCGGCAAGCGAGCATTCATGCAAACCGATCTTCTGCAACTACTCAACCGGCCGGCGGTGAAAGTCCTGCCTGCTTTCTCGGCGGGCATATTGCTTGCCGAACATGGGACCGTGGATCCGCATGTATTTCCGCTCTCCGCTCTCGTACTGTTTCCGGCCGCGTTCCTCATATCGTCATTGTCCTCCCGCCGCTTCGCATTGCGTCCACTCAAGGATGTGCTTCTCCTGTTGCTGGTATGCGCGGCGGGCGGCCTGCGCGCCGGAGATGAAACCGGCAAGGTAGACACGGATCTCCTGCCATGGGCGGACGGCGGCAAACACGTCACCGCGCGCGGTATTGTGCTTACGCGCCCGGTATCCAAACCCGACAGGATATCCTTCATCGTCGGCGTCCAGTCTATTGATGCCCGCGTCCTCGGCCCGGCCGCCGTCTCAGGACGCTGCGCCGTGGTCGTTTTCGCCGGCAGGGAGACGGGTCCGCAGAACGCCTTGCTGCCGGAGAAGGGAGACACTCTGGAACTTCGCGGAAAACTCGTCTCGGCTCGACCGGCCCGCAATCCCGGGAGTTTCGATTACAGGACCTGGCTGCGCAGGCAGGGTATGTCGACCCTGCTGACAGCCTCGGCAGGGGATGTACGTCTGCTGGGAAGGCCATTGTCTCCCGCGTTTCCCGGTGCGCTGCTCGAGGAGTGCCGCAGCGGCATGCTGAGGGCGATCAGAATCCTTTTTCCGCCTGACCGTGCGGCTCTCATGGAAGCGCTTCTACTCGGCGACAGGGGTATGATCGACGAGGAAACTACTCTGCAATTGCGGAAGGCGGGCATAATACACATACTGGCCGTATCGGGCTTGCATGTGGGGATAGCGCTTTCGGTGATCTGGCTGCCGCTGGGGCGGTTGCGATATTGCGCTCGCGCGCCTCTGGCGCTCGCGCTGTTGTGGATATTCGTCCTGCTGACCGGGCCGGCGCCGCCGGTCCTCCGCGCCGCAGTGATGGCCACGCTTGTAATACTCGGCTCTGCCGTGCAGCGGCTTCCGCATACAATGAATTCGCTTGCTGCAGCTGGGATTCTCATTCTCGCCTTTTCTCCGCTCGATCTGTTTCAACCCGGTTTTCAATTGTCCTTCGCGGCGGTATGCTCGATCGTGCTGTTCCATCGACGGATATCTTCCGAACTCGGCAGAATTGTCCCGGCCGCGCTCCGCGAAGCCGCCGCGGTCAAAAGCCTCGTTTCTCTGACTTCTCTGACGGTTGCGGCCCAAGCGGGAACACTGCCGCTCCTGGCCGAGTATTTCGGCGAGGTCAGCATCGTATCCCTCGCAGCCAACCTTGCGGCTATCCCTCTGGTTTTCGTTGTCGTGGCCTGCGGCATAATCGCGGTGTTGTTGTCGCCGTTCGGCGCTTATCCGGCCATGCTGTACGCGACCGCATCGGACGCCGCTCTGCGCGGTGTGCTGTTTTCCGCCGATGCGCTATCCTCCCTGCCCTGCGCCGTCGCCGCGCTTCCATCCGCGCCAGCGTGGGCGGTGATTTTATATGTGATGTGTCTCCTGCTGCTGTTCTCCTGGAGAAGGACTGCGGCCGCCCGCCTGTTCGCCGTCGCCGCGCTCTCCGCAGCCGCTTGCTCGGTGAACCAGCTCTTCGAAGCCGGCGCCCGGGAAGATCTTCTGCGCGTCTCCTTCCTGGATGTGGGACAGGGCGACGCGGTGTTCGTCGAGACTCCCGGCGGCATGACCATGCTCATCGACACGGGGCCCTCCGGCTCCACTGGCGACGCGGGGGAGCGCGTCATCGCGCCCTTTCTGCGCTCGCGCGGAATCAGCCGCCTGGATGTGCTGGTCGTCACGCACCCGGACGATGATCACATAGGCGGAGCGCGTTCTCTCATAGCGGCTCTGGATGTGCTAAACGTCTGGATCTCGAAAGGGTGGGCGCCGTCGTCGCAAGCTCGCGTTCTGGACAGCGCGGCGCGCGCCGAGAGCGCTGCCGTGCTGAAACCCGATGCCGGACCCGCGCTGTTTCCCGATTCATCCGTGAAAGTATATGTGCTGTCGGATCGCTGTCCGCCCGGCGCCGAGCCGAGCGCCAACAATTCTTCGCTGGCTCTGCTGCTTCGCTACGGCGGAACCTCGTTTCTCCTCACCGGCGACGTGGACAGCGTCGTTGAGAACGAGTTGGTCAGCCGATATGGGAACGCTTTAAAATGCGACGTTTTCAAGGCGGGGCATCACGGGAGTTCGTCGAGCAACGGGTCCGCCTTGCTCGACGCGGCCGCGCCCGAACACGCGGTGATTTCCTGCGGCAGAAACAACAGATTCGGACATCCGAAACCGGCCGCTTTGAGGCGAATGCTGGACAAGGGCGCTGTGCTGCATAGGACGGATCTCGCCGGAGCGGTTATATTTGAATCGGACGGCAGGGTTGTCCGAACATCGCCCATGCCGCATTGAAGCCGATGCCCGTCTCTAAAACCGACATAAATAGGCGCGAGACACTGCTCGCGGTCTGCGGCGCGGTCCTGCTTCTGGCGCTTTCCATCGCGTTCTGGAATTCGGTGTTCCTGGCGCCGGTCAAGCTTTTCGTGGTTCTCATGCACGAGCTCAGCCACGGGATTGCGGCCGTAGCCACGGGCGGCGAAATAGTGCGGATCGACATCGACCCGCGCATTGGCGGGACCTGCTTGACAAGCGGCGGAACACCCTTCGTTGTCGTGTCGAGCGGGTATCTGGGCAGCATGCTAATGGGTGGATGCATACTGCTCGCCGCGGGAAGGCCTCGCGCAGTCAAAGCGCTCGCCTGGACGATAGGACTGGGCGCGCTCGCAGTCACGCTGGCTTTCGTCCGCAATGCCTTCGGTCTGGCTTTCGGAATCGTTTTCGGACTCCTCATGGTTGCCGCCGCGCGTTTTCTCCGGCAACCGTGGCTTTCCGGTATTCTGCTCTACCTCGGCGGCGCCTCCTGCCTGTACGCGCTGGTGGACGTCAAGGAGGATCTTCTGACGCTCGAAACCCGTGTCACCGACGCGAGCATAATGGCTTCGATGACGGGCGTGCCGGCGATCGTCTGGGGCGTTCTATGGGGCGCGCTTTCACTTCTGCTTTTCCTTCTCGTCGTCAGGCGCGCATACAGGAACATGCTGGCATTCCGATAGCGGCGGCTGCCGATCGATAGCCGGGATCGATCGGAAACGCCCGTTGCGCATCCCGGCGCAAGACGGACATGGATCCGCAATTCACACACAATCCTCAATCGTAAAATGATGAAGGTATTTCGTTTCGCTCCCAGTCCGACCGGTTATCTCCACGTAGGCGGCGCCCGCACGGCGATTTTCAACTGGCTTTACGCGCGGAGTTCCGGAGGCCGCTTTCTTCTGAGAATCGAGGACACCGACCGCGAGCGCTCCAGCGAGGAGATGACGCGCGAGATACTCGACGGTTTGCGCTGGCTCGGAGTGGACTGGGACCACGAACCTGTGCTGCAGTCCTCGCGGCTGGACCGGCACAAAGCCGAAGCCCTGCGCCTGCTGAGCGAGGGGAAGGCGTATCCCTGTTTCTGCGCCCAGGAAACGCTCGAGAGGAAACGCGCCGCGGCGGAATCCGCCGGAGGAGACACGCGGTACGACCGCGCGTGTCTCGGCCTCAGGGAAGAGGAACGCGCGGCGATGATGTCGGAAGGCCGGCCATTCGTGCTGCGCTTCCGTGTTCCGGACGGAAGCACGGAATTCTACGACATAGTTCACGAAGAGACCGCGTTCAGCAACAGCGAGATAGAGGATTTCGTGATACTCCGCTCCGACGGCAGTCCGGTGTACATGATGGCCGTGGTCGTCGACGATCACGACATGGAGGTGACGCACGTCGTCCGGGGCGACGACCATTTGCCCAATACGCCGAAACAGATCCTGCTGTACCGCGCGCTCGGATATGATGTGCCGATGTTCGGACATGTGCCTCTGATTCTCGGCGCGGATAAGAAGCGCCTCTCGAAAAGGCACGGCGCGACTTCGGTGGGCGAATACCGATCGAGGGGAATTCTGCCCGCCGCCCTGTTCAATTTTCTTGCTCTTCTCGGATGGTCGCCTGGCGGCGATCGCGAGGTCATGAGCAGGGAGGAGATCGTCGCATCGTTCGACCCGAGGCGTCTGTTGAAGAAGAGCTCCGTGTTCGACGAGGAAAAACTGCAGTGGATGAACGGCAAGCATTTGCGTATGCTTTCAGACGAGGACGCCATTTCGCTGATTCGCGCTTTCCGGCCGGAGAAATTCGCCGGGGTGAATGATGAATATGCGCTTTCGGTGCTGCCCCTTATGCGGGACCGCATGGAGTTGCTCACGGATTTCTACGATAAGGGGGGTTATTTCTTCGAAGATCCAGCCGGGTATGACGAAGGCGCCTGCCGGAAGCATTGGAAAGCGGATATCCAGCGGCATATGGCAGAATTGGTCGAGGAACTCCGGAATTGCGCCTTCGATGCGCAGTCCCTGGACGAGACAGTCAGGCGGCGCGCCGCCGACGCCGGCTTGGGCGCCGGAAAATTGATCCATCCGCTCCGCCTTGCGCTGACCGGCGGCACACAGTCCCCCGGTCTTTTCGAGATGATGATAGTGCTCGGACGCGAAGCCTGCCTGCGAAGAATCCGCAGGGCTTTGGACGCCATTTCCCCGGAAGCTTAGAAGCTGAAGCCGTATACAAATCCCAGGGCGATCAGCGCGGATGCAATGATCAGCCCGATTATGTGATAAGACCGGTCAGGCGGCTTATCTCCGCGCAAACCGTCCGAGTAGATCGACAGAAGGGCGGGCATCGCCGGAAAAAGGAATCTCGCCTCCGCATATCCGGACGAAAGCGAAAACAGCAGAAAACCGGCCGCTACCGAGGCGATTAGAATTATTGAAAGGCGCGAGCCGGCGTCACGCCTCCAATTTCCCGGCAAGCGGATGATCCAGACCAGGGCCGCCCAGGCGCTCCAGATGTAAAACGGCTTGTTCAACAAGCCGAGCAGCGGTTTGGGCGGATCGAACTGGATGCCGAAAAACAGTCCGTGCGGCAGATATGCGAGCCGCTGCATGGCCCGGACAGCCGCCGCGAGCGTCTGCCAGCCGTCGCCGGCTATCGTCCCGAACGGAATGAACGCCCCATACTCCGACAGGTTGCGAGCGTACCAGGGACCGGCCAATAGCAAAGGCAGGGCGAGAAGCAGAGCATGCCTCGACGAGAAGGCGACCGAACCCGCGCGGCGCATTTCCTCCCATACGGCCCACAGTAGAACCGGGTAGATCAGCACTGCCGTGGACTTGGTGTAATGAGCGAGTGTGAGCACCGCCACCAGTGGCACGGTGTTACGATCTACTCCCTTCAGTATGAGCAGAAACGCCGTCCACAAAAGCAACCACGACATCGCGTCGTTACCGAACACAGTACCCTGGAAAACGCCGGAGCCGATCAAAGCGCAGAATCCCGTCAGCGCGGCGGCCTCGGGCGGGCGCAAATCTCGTTCGGACAATATGCGGTGGAAAACCCATAGGGATGCAATGCACAGGATCACGTTGAGCATCCGCCCTGCGGCAAGGACTTCGTCCTCCGTACGCAGTCCTAACAGCCGGCAAAGACCGGCGACCGCGGCGTAATACAGCGGCGGCTGGTGATACTCGAACTCATTCCGCTGAAAAGCATCGGAGTCGGTGACGCGGGCGGCCTGCAAAGGCAGAGTCCCGTGCTCGAGCAGAAAAAGCGCATAGGCCAGATGAGACGGTTCGTCGTCGAAGCCGTAAAGCCCGTATGCTGTCGTGTCCGTGCCGGCCGGCAGATCGAGCGCCAATTTCACGCGGAAAAACAGGGAGAGGAGGATCGCCGCCGCGGCGAAAATCAATATCGCTCGCTTGGAAGCAAACGCCGTGCCCTGATCTCCGGACATCACCGGAGGATTGTGTCCGGCATGATTCCGCCGGAGGCCGGGCCGCGCATCAGCCCCCCGCGATGCGAGCCCAGGAATCCCGCAAGCCGACCGTCCGGTTGAACACCGGCTTTCCCTCGACGGTATCTGGATCGGCGCAGAAATAACCGAGCCGTTCGAATTGATAACGGTCGCCCGCCTTCGCGCCCGCCAGCGACGGCTCCAGCTTGCAGCCGGTACGAGCTTCCAGCGAATCGGGATTGAGATGAGAAAGGAAGTCGCCGCCTGAGCCGGCGTCGTCCGGCTCTGGAACATTGAAAAGGCGGTCGTACAGGCGGATCTCGGCCTCGATCGCATGCGCGGCGCTCACCCAGTGGATGGTTCCTTTCACTCGGCGGTCGGCGCTTGCGCCGCCGGGTCCGCTTTCCATGTCGCAAGTGCAGAGCAGCTCCACAACGTCGCCGTCGCCGTTCTTTACGACCTTTTCGCATTTGACGATATACCCGTAACGCAGCCGCACTTCGGCGCCTGGGGACAGGCGGTGGAATTTCCTCGGAGGTTCTTCCATGAAATCGTCGCGCTCGATCCAGAGCTCGCGCGAGAATTCTATGCGGCGAGTGCCGCCCGACGGGTCCTCTGGATTGTTGACGGCCTCGATTTCCTCGATGCGATCCGCGGGATAGTTTTCAAGGACGATCTTGAGCGGACGCAGAACCGCCATCCTGCGCTGAGCGTGCCTGTTCAGATCCTCGCGAACGCTGTGCTCGAGAAGCGCGACGTCGATAACGTTGTCGCGTTTCGCCACTCCTATGCGCTCGGCGAAACCGCGGATGGACTCCGGTGTGTAACCGCGCCTGCGCAACCCGCAGATCGTGGGCATGCGCGGATCGTCCCAGCCGCGCACGTAACCCTCACGAACGAGTTGCAGCAGTTTGCGCTTGCTCATGACCGTGAAACTGAGATTGAGCCGCGCGAATTCTATCTGCTGCGGATGGTAGACGTCCAGTTCGTCGAGGAACCAATCGTAGAGCGGCCGGTGCACTTCGAATTCCAGTGTGCAGATGGAATGCGTGATGTGTTCGATCGAGTCGGACAAACCGTGGGCGAAGTCGTACATCGGATAAATGTGCCATGCGTCGCCCGTACGATGATGCGAGGCATGCAGTATCCTGTAGATAACGGGATCGCGCATATGCATGTTGGGCGATGCCATGTCGATTTTTGCGCGGAGCGTCCTCGATCCGTCGGGGAACTCCCCCGCTCTCATGCGCGAGAAAAGGTCGAGGTTTTCTTCCACGGGGCGGCTGCGGAAAGGACTCTCGATGCCCGGCCGGGTCGGCGTTCCGCGGTTGGCGGCGATTTCGTCGGCGCTGAGGTCGCAGACGTAGGCTTTGCCCTTGCGTATCAGTTCGACGGCGTAATCGTGAAGCCGCTCGAAGTAATCCGAGGCGAAGTACATGCGGTCGTCCCAGGAGAATCCCAGCCAGCGCACGTCTTCCTGTATGGAGTCCACGTATTCGACGTCTTCCTTCACCGGATTCGTGTCGTCGAAGCGCAGGTTGCAGAGGCCGCCGTATCGCAGGGCGGTTCCGAAGTTCAGGCAGATGGATTTCGCGTGACCGATGTGCAGATAGCCGTTGGGTTCCGGAGGGAAGCGCGTATGCACGCGTCCGTCGAAACGCCCCGTGCGGTTGTGCTCGCTGATGATATCGTCGATGAAATTCGTGGAAGCCGGCGCGGGGCCGCCTGTATTGGCAGACTTGTTCTCGTCGTTCATGAGGGTTGTGATTACTGAGTTCTAAACAACTGCGCCGCCATGTCCCGGCGGCCGCACAGCGAATGTAAGCAATTCGGCCGAAATGACGATGATGCGGCTTCGGAATCTGCGGGTCTCAGGGTCCGTACAACATGTTCAAAATACATTCCAGCCGACGGAAACGCTCGTCGACAGGTATGATTTATTCACCCAGTCATTGTAATACCAGGATTCGGCTCGGACAGGCGAGCCGAGACAATGTGCGAGACGGAATTCGAGCAGCCACCGGTCGAGAAGGAAGAGAATCCCGCCTCCCGCGAATAGATTGTTTTGAAGCGTTCCGTTTTCGAGATGCTCCCCCCAGTGCCATCCGAAACTGCCGAATTTCTCCACAAACCTCTGCCATTGGAAACATGTGAAGATCTCCAATTGATTCGAGATTCTCACGCCTAAGTCGATTCCGGCCAACAGGTAATCGATTCCTCCACCGATACGCGGACTCAATGCTATCGCAGGCATTCCGCCGTCGTGATAAAGGAGCGGGAAGGCGACAGCAGCGCTCGCGCCCGTCCACAGGCCGTTATTGCGCGAACCGGCCATGTATAGGTTGATGCCGTAATCCAGTCTGAGTGTCATTCGACCATGGAAGCAGCTCTTGTCGGCATCCGTTGCTGAGGAAGCGCCGGTGGACACGACTATCGCCGTGGCTTTTCTCGAGCGCAACTCCTCGGTCTTTATCCGATCTTGCGGTGTCATTGAAGGAAGAAATTCAATCGGAGGTGCGGATGGAAATCTGCACCAGCCACGGAGTAGGGGAATTGCTGCTGGCATATCGGCTCTGGCAAAATCATATCTATTCGAGCCCGCCAACCATGTTACGCAACCGCTGAACAGTCCGATCGGCAATGCCAAAACCGCGGACGATAAGATGCAAATAGAGGCATCATTATAATCAGTTCCGCTGTTATGGCTGAATGGAGAGTCGGAAATCACAGTGCTGATGATGGCTGTACCCGCGAGAAAACCGATCAGGAATCCTTTGTAGAAAGAGCCGGTTTCCGCGAAATGCACGCCCATCACTTCGTTGATGTTTATGACGCGGATGTAATCTTTCAGGCCCGACTTTGTATTGGAAGCTCTCAAGTAAATAGTTGAGTCAGAAATAAATAAGAGAACACCATCCACTTTTCCCGACTTGGTCAGAATTGTAACCTTGCCATGCCCGTCCGGCGCCGGCGTCGGCCTCCTAATCATTCTTTTCTTTAGAAGAGAAGAGAAATCGGTTGTTTGATCCGAGATAGCGAGTATCGGCAAATCAGGCGAGTCGCCTGATCGGATAAGCGCATCCAGAATCGCCTCATAGTTTTCTATCCACAGAGAAAGCAGATTTGAATCGCCGGGATCGAGTCGAATGGCTGTGTCGGAAACAGCCGTTTCAACATTAATCATCGTAAAAACGCCTGCATTGTCAACCGTTGCTGTTTTCACGCCTTGGATATCAGGGAACAGACCGAAGTAATTCCATGCGAAGTCATCCAATGTATCCCTGATACGGGGAAATGTGTAGCTTCGTTCCAATTCCTGCGCATTTATGAAATCTGTAAATACGATGGTCGACAAGATGGCAATGCATACTGAAACAGCACTTTGTCTGGACATGAGCCGATCCTCCGGTGATTTGCTATATAAGGTAATGCCTGGTGGTCTCAGCGGCAATCGGATGCGCTGCTTTCCCGTCAAGCATCCGACGGGGGCGCAGTTTGAGGGCGACTGTCCGACCGCTCACGTCTTTCATTGCTCCCCAAGTCCATACTCCGTAGTTTCGAATATGGCAAAACAACACTACATCCGTCTGTACAACGCCGTGTTCTACGCATATCACGGCAATCACCACGAGGAACGCCGGCTCGGAGGAAAATTCCACGTCGACGTGGAAATGGAAACGGATTTCACCGAAGCTGCCGAAACCGATGATCTGTCCAAAGCGGTGAATTACGCGGACATTTACGACCTGATACACGAGAGTTTGATGAACGAGAAGTTCAATCTCATCGAGACTGTCGCAAAGAAGATAGCCGACTCCGTTTTGGCCGCCTGGCCCATGGTGACGCGCGTCAGTGTCAAGGTCCGCAAGCCCGGCGCGCCGATCAAGGGAGTCATCGACTATGTGGAAGCCCAGGTAGATGAATGTCGCTGAGCCGGCCGAAGTTTTCCTGAGTTACGGCGCCAATCTCGGCGACAGGGAATCCGCGCTGAACCGGGCTCTTCTTGAAACGGCCGCGCTTCCGGATACGAAGCTGCTGGTCGTTTCGAGCATCTATGAAACCGAACCATGGGGATACGCCGAACAGCCGTCCTTCCTGAATTGCGCGGCTCGTATTTCAACTCGGATGGAGCCGGCCCGGTTGCATCGAGCTATGGCGGGCATCGAGAAGAAAATGGGACGGAAGCCCGCGCCGCGCAATCATCCGCGCGTCATCGACATCGACATATTGCTTTATGGTGATCGCGTCCTCGAGCTTGCCGGACTCGTCATCCCTCATCCCGCCATGCTGAAGCGCCGTTTCGTGCTGGCGCCGCTGTGCGAGATCGCGCCCGATCTGACGCACCCGACGGCGGGGCGCAGCATGAAGGAACTGCTGGCCGCGTGCGCGGACGGCTGCGCCGTCAGCATCTTCGCCGCGCCCGCATCCGGCGGCCCTCCATGATCCGCGGCTTACAACGTTTCCGGTTTTTGCCGTATCTTTTCCTCGATGAAACCCGAAATCAGGTACATAGCCGTGGAGGGGGTGATCGGCGCCGGGAAAACGAGCCTCGCGCGCCTGTTGCACGCGCGCCTCGGAGGCCGCCTGGTTCTGGAGAAATTCGAAGAGAATCCGTTTCTCGGGCGTTTCTACCAGCATCCCCAGCGTTATGCTTTTCAGACGCAAATGTTCTTCCTTCTGACGCGTTTCAAGCAGCTCCAGCATCTCGCGCAGCAGGAACTGTTCGAGGATTACGTCGTCACCGACTACATCTTCGAGAAGGACAAGATCTTCGCGCATCTCAACCTTCAGGACGATGAACTGCAGCTTTACGAGATGCTGGTCGGCAGCATAGAGAGGAATCTCGCGAAGCCCGATCTTGTCGTTTATCTCCAGTCGAGCGTGGACCGCCTGATGCAGAACATCAGGCGCAGGGGCCGGGATTTCGAGAAGGCGATGACGAAAAAATACATATCCGATCTCAACGACGCGTACAACCATTTCTTCTTCCGCTACAAAGCGACCCCGCTGCTGATCGTCAATTCCACTGAAATCGATTTCGTGAACGACAACAGCCAGCTGGAGGACCTAATGGAACAGATACTCAAGTCCGACCACGTCGCCGTCGAATACTACACGCCCCTGTCACGCATGAACAAGGATCAGTGATGTCGTTTTTCAGGATAATTATCACCGCCGTCATCTTCTTTTTCGCATACCGTTTTCTGCAGCGTCTCATGACGCCCTCCTCGATGCGGAAGGAGGGAATCTTCGGCGCCGCGAAACGCGAGTGGACCCGCCGGCAAACGAAGGAAGGCGCGGTGGACGCGGAGTTCGAGGAAGTGGACGACGCGAAATAGCGAGGCTCGAGACGGAAGGGAAGTCCATGCGCAAAATCGAAAAAGCGGTCACGCGCGCGCTCTTCGCTTTTTTACGGCTCTTCATCCATGTACGAAAAGTGGGTTCCGTGCCACGCGCCTCGGTTCGAGACATTCTCGTCATCCGCCAGCACAACCAGCTCGGCGACATGTTGTGCGCGGTTCCTCTCTTGAGAGCTCTGCGGGCCACTTATCCGGCCGCCCGCATTTCGCTGCTCGCCAGGCCTCTCAACGGCGACGTACTCCGCGGGGCCGCCTACCTCGACGAGGTGATCGTCTACGACAAAAGCGACTTCTTCCGGTCGCCGACGGCCGTCTGGAGTTTCGCCCGCGATCTAAAAAAACGCAGGTTCGATCTGGTCATCGTGCCCTCAACGGTTTCGATGTCCGTCACCAGCGATCTCCTGGCCTTCTTCTCGGGCGCGAGGCGTCGCATCGGACCCGGGCGCCTGAACGGCACACGGAATATCTCGGGCTTCCTGTACAATGTGGCGGCGGATCTGGATTGGAGACAGGACACCTCGGCGCATCAGACACAGCGGAATATCGACGTCGCTTCCATACTCGTCCTCGAACCGGTTTCACATGAACTCGAGATTGCTCTGAGCGAAGACGAGATCCGGAAGGGACGTCAGACCCTCGATAAAAGGCGCGGAAAAAGGGAACTCGTCATCGGCTTTCATCCCGGCGCCGCCAAGGTCCCGAACCGCTGGGACGCGCTGCGTTTCGCCGAAATCGCCAATCGCTGCGCCGAGATCTACGGCGCGTACATCGTGATAACCGCCGGACCCGACGACGACGAACCCTTGCGCGAGATGCTGCTCAATTGCCCGAACGACCATCTTCTGCTCCGGAACGAGCCCATCCGTTTCGTCGCGAGCGTCATTCGAAACTGCGACGTTTTCGTTGCCAACGACACGGGCATGATGCACGTGGCCGCGGGCGCCGGCGCGCCCGTGCTGTCCATTTTCGGACCAACAGATCCATTACAATGGGCGCCGCAGGGCCGCCGGCATAAATTCATTCTCGGGCGCGGCGGCGATCCGAATACGATAAGCGCCGACAAAGTTTGGGGCGTGCTCACCTCCATGCTCATTTCACGGGAACACTCCCGGCGCGAAGCCGTGAGCGCCGGTGTTCCATGCGATACCGCCTAAACATGAGACAGAACCGAGTCCGGTCCGATGCAGGCCGGCGTCGCACAACCGCCTGATAGGAAAATGCCTGAAAATCGAAGGATAGCCGCCATCGACATCGGCACGAATTCCGTCCACATGATCGTGGCGGACGTCAAGCCCAACGGCAAATTTTCCATATTAGGGAGGGATAAGGACGTCGTGCGTCTGGGCGAAGGCGTCAGCGACATGAAACGTCTGAGCCCCGCCGCCATGGAGCGCGGTCTGGCCGCGATCTCGAGATTTGCCCTGATCGCCGAACAGCACGGCGCCTCCGTGCGCGCGGTTGCCACCAGCGCGGTACGAGAGGCGCACAACCGCGACGAATTCGTGAATCAAGTCAGGTCCGCCGCCGGAGTCCAGGTGGAAGTCGTCGACGGATATGAGGAGGCCCGTCTCATCTATCTCGGCATATTGCAGGCCCTGCCCGTTTATCACAAACTGACTCTTCTGGTCGATATCGGCGGGGGCAGCACGGAATTCCTCGTCGGCAGGGCAGGCGCCGTGCATTACGCCAACAGTCTGAAACTCGGGTCGGTGCGTCTCACCAACAGGTTCTTCCCGAAAGGCACACTGCGCCCGCGCGACGTGCAGGATTGCCGCGCCTGGCTGAAGGGGGAACTCGCCCCCGTGCAGCGCATGATTAAAAGGCATGAAATAGAAATCGCGGCGGGATCGAGCGGAACCATTCTGAACATAGGATCGATGGCCGCGGCCGCCGCCGGCGACCGGCCTCAAATCGATGAAGGGAATCGTGTAATCACGAGGAAGGAACTGCGCAAAGTCGTAGACACCGTCTTGGGGGTATCGACAGCCGAAAGGCGCAAGTCCGTTCCCGGTCTCGATCCCGCCCGCGTCGATATAATTCCGGCCGGAGTTCTGATATTGGAACAGATCTTCGAAACCTTGAATCTCAAACAGATCACCACTTCCAGATACGCACTGCGCGAAGGCATCCTCCTCGACACGATGCAAAAAATCGAGGGCCGCGATCACGCGGCGGCGCACCTTGGCGACATACGCAGGTCGAGCGTGACGCACCTCGCCGAGTCATGCCGCTGCGAGACGCGCCATGCAGCCGCCGTCGCGCGCTATGCTCTCGACATTTTCGACGGAACACGTTCCATGCACATGCTCGGCAACCCGGAACGCGAAACGCTGGAAGCAGCCTCTATACTCCACGACATCGGGTACCATATATCTCATTCGCTGCATCATCAGCACTCTTACTACATTATCAGGCATGCCGAGCTGCTGGGTTTCACCGAGGGCGAGAAGGAAATCATCGCCAACGTCGCGCGTTATCACAGAAAGAGCCATCCGAGGTTGAAACACGAGAATTTCGCTCGGCTGGACGCTAACGACAGGAAAACCGTGCAAGCGCTGGCCGCCATACTTCGGATCGCGGACGGCCTCGACCGGCGGCACCGCGGCATTTTCCAGCGTATCGAATGCGAAACGACCGGCTCAGAAACAGTATTCCGGCTCAGGAACATCCGCAACAGCGATTTTTCCATTGAAATCTGGGGTGCGGAGCGCCGCAAGCAACTTTTTGAAGAAATATTCCGTACATCGGTGCGTTTCGACGTCACCGAAAGCGGAAATGCCCGGTGACTGGAACCACGCGATGAAGCAAATCGCCTCTCCGCCGGGCTTGATGAAGAATTCCTGAAAAAACAGAATAAAGGAGATGAACATGCCGATCGCTCTAAGTTTTCGTACCCAATCCTTTGTCATCGCAATCATGGCCGCTCTCGCGGTATTTGCGACATTGCCTGAACAGGCGTCGGCACAGAAGGAACCCGAGCCCACGAATGTGTTCCTCGGCCTGAATTTTCAGATGGTCTTTCCTCAAGGCGATTTCAAGCGGAAAGTGGACGACCTCGGCTTCGGTGGGGATCTCGATATCGGTTATGACTTCCCGGGTTGGCCGCTGGCCGCCGGCCTGCAACTCGGCTATGTGTCTTACGGCAGCATCACGTCCAAGGCGCCGTTGAGCGGAACCATACCCATAAACGTGGAGGTGACTACCACCAACAGCATTGTGCCGCTGCATGCCTTTGTCCGGCTGATACCGCCGAAAGGAGATTTCCGCCCTTACTTCGAGGGACTCGCGGGCATCAGCATATTCACGACGAGCATGAGCGCGGAAAACCTGAACACGGGCGAGGAGATAGCCGGTGAAACCAAAAACAGCGACGTCGCTTTCAGTTACGGCGGCGGCGGCGGCGCGCTCGTACGTGTGTGGACCGGGACCAGCAGGAATGAGAAGGACGGAAGCGAGCACGCGATGACAGTTTATGTCGATGCCCGCGTGAGGTATTTCTACGGCGGCAAGGCCTCGTATTTCACCGAGGACGCAGTCTACCGTGAAGGTGACGCGGTGCGTTTCGACGAAAAGAAAATCACTACCTCAAAAACGGATTTTTTAACGGCGCATATCGGCGTAACGATCCGTTTCTGAAGTCGGCCGCGGTTCCCGTCTCATTTCTTGCGTGATGAGGCGTAATCTCCGCGCAACTTCCTGGCCATCTTCTCGCCGACTCTCCGGGCTGCGTCAAGTATGGCGTCCTGTATCTCTTTCTCGGAAAGTTTGAAGAATTCCACCGCGTTGTAAATGCTGACGGCTGTTCTGATCCCGGGCACCGGGATGGCGCCCGCAGGCGTGTTTTTGATATCCATTGAGGTCGATTCGCGGTTCTTCCAGATGTCCTCGCCCGTCGATCTGTCTATCAGAGCTGTGACCGCGTCGACATAGAGGAACAGGCCCTCCGGAAGAGAGCGGAATTCGCAACCGAGCAGAACCGTTTCAACCACGAAGCGCGGGTCCTGCTCGAGTGATGAGGCGGTTTTTCCGCCCATGTAGGTGTTCACGGTTCTTTCCACTCCGCTCGCCACCGCCGCGGCTATGCCCTCGGGTCTTGCCGCCCGGTTCAACTTTTCCCGAGCTTCTCCCGACAGGATGTCCGATCCGATGTCAGCCACGGCGGCGACGATGGCGCTCGTGCCGCCGTCGGGGGAAGCGATGTTTAACCGCACGAAATTGGCCGCGGGATCCGCGATGGATCTATACATGAAGCCGGAGTCGCGGAACTCGTAAAGCGCGAGTTTGTGTGTTGAACAGCTCGCGAAGAGCATGAAGGCCGGAAACAAAGCGCTGCACAGATGACGAACTGACATGATGGCTCCTGATAATGACCGATGAATGGTCGCAAAATCGGGCTTTCTGTCGATACAGAAAAGCGCCTGCCGGTATTGATGCGAATCCTTGATATCAACGGCGCAGCGCGTAGATTGCAATCGGCATTCCGGTCCGGGCTCCGGATTCGGAGCAAAATCCCGAAACCGTCAACGGAGACATCCATGTCCGATATTAGAAAGCGCCTTGCGGCCGTCATAGCATTATCCGTGCTCATCCCGTTATTTCTGGGCGCACAGGAGACCGTGCCGGATGAATTCCGGCGGATGGAGATGGAGCGCCGGCTGCGCGCGGCCGCCCGTCCCGCTTCAATTCTCGCGGCCGCGGCGGATTACGATGTTTCCCATTACCGGCTCGACGTCGAGTTCGCGCGCCTCGATACGGCTTTCCGGGGATCGGTGGCAATGACCGCCCGGGCGGTGGTCGATGTTCTGACGAGCGTGGCGATGAATGCCGGCGATAATCTGTCCATCTCGGATGTGCTCATGGACGGGGCGCATATCGCTTATTCACACGTCGCGGATACTCTGACCGTCACCTTGCCGCGTCCTTTCGTCAGGGATGAAGTTTTTACGATTGTCATCGAATACTCTTCGCCGTACACGGGAAGCGCCGTGACGCGCCAAACCGTACAGAACATCGCGCTGGGAGACAGCACCGTTTCGATAGCCAGCCAAGCCGAACCCTATGACGCCCGCCTTTGGTGGCCCTGCAAGGACGATCCGGCCGATAAGGCCGATTCCGTGGATTTGTTCTTTACGACGGATTCGTCGCTTACCAGCGTCGGCAACGGAGTTCTCGTGTCGGATGTGAAGAACGCGGACGGGACCCGCACCGTTCACTGGAAATCCGGATATCCGATCGTTTCTTACCTCGTCTCCGTCGCGGCGGCGGCGTTTGCCTACAGCGGCAATTCCTTCACGCACAGCGGATACACGATGCCGGTGGGGAACTGGTTTTTCAGCATGTCGAAATCCGATATGGCGCCGAACGAAACCGCGATGCTGCGGGGCTTGCAGGTGTATTCCGATCTCTTCGGCGCGTATCCATTCATCAAGGAGAAGTACGGCATGGCCGAATACCGGGCCTTCGGCGGGGCCATGGAACATCAAACCGTCTCCTCGATGGGCTTCTACGGCACGGGCGTGGTGGTGCATGAACTCTCGCATCAATGGTTCGGCGACAAGGTGACCTGCGCCGATTTCGGGCACATCTGGCTCAACGAGGGCTGGGCGACGTACTGCGAGGCCCTCTACGCCGAGGCTTTGGGCGGTCCCGCGGCGCGAAATGCGGTGATGACCGGCAACAAGTATTTCGGCGCCGGCACCATATACGTGGCCGACGCGATCAACAAGAGCATGTCCCAGATTTTCAACTCGAACCTCAGCTACAACAAGGCGTCCTGGGTGGTTCACATGCTGCGACACGTGGTCGGCGACAGCGCTTTCTTCAGAGCAACGAGAAAATACCTCGGCGACGAGGGCCTCGGGAATTATCGCAGCGTGACGACGCAGGAATTCCAGGGATTCTACGAACGCGAGAGCGGCATGGATCTGGAGTCGTTTTTCAACCAGTGGATCTACGGCCAGTACTATCCAACCTACCGCATCACGTGGTCATCCGCGCCCTCGGGCGGACAGGCGCAGGTGGATGTCAGGATTCAGCAGCTCTTCACGCCGGCCCGGCAGGTATTCGACATGCCTGTAGACCTGACTTTTTCCTTCGCCGGGAAAGACAGCACGGTAATCGTAAGGAACAACACCGGGGATGCCACATACTCTTTCATCTTCCCGGAGAGGCCCTCCGCCGTGGTGCTGGACAAGGACGAATGGATTCTCAAACAGGTCGTGCAACCCGTGGTGAACCCGGCTTTCGACAAGGGCATACTGCTCGTCAACGGCGTGGACTGGGACGTGGAGGCCTATACGGAAGAGATAAAGCGGGCTTACGCCGATTCGTGTTTCACGGGCGACAAATCCTATACTTTCTGGGATATTTTTCCGGATCCCGCCGCAGGCTATCCGGAGAACATGCCTGAACCCGCGGGCGCGGGCGCCGTGCCCGCTGACCTGATCGGCAGTTATTGCACGGTGGTCTGGATCGGAAACGCGTACAACGGCGACGAGACGGTCTGGCAGAATTCCAATCTCTGGGAATACATCAAGGCAGGCGGCAATGTGGTCCTCATTACCCGGCTTGGGCGTTCATTCATTAGCGGCGAGATGCGGCAATTCCTGGGATTGAACTGGAACCAGACGGACAGAGCGCTGCAGACCATCGCCTCCCGCCAACCCTGGCTTGAGGACATGACTGTTTCCGGGGAACAGAATATGGCCAATACGTTTTCACCGGTGCTGACGAGGGCGGAGAACGATCTGCTGTTCTCGGATCCCGACGGAAATCCGTCGGGCGAAGTCGGACTCGGAGTGCTTGCCGAATCGATGGAAGTCGAAGGCAAAAACACCGGCATGATGGCATTTCTCAGCATGCGTCCATACCGCTTGGAAACCCGCTCGCTCAGGAGGAATATGCAGGCGCTGCTGGACAGGATACCCTGTGTGCCGGCGGTATCGGCTCCCGCCGTTCCGGACGAAGGAGTCGCGCTGGATCTGCAGCCGGCCTTCCCGAATCCGCTGGACCTGCAAAGCTCCGGCCGCGTGGAAATCCGCTTCTCGATCGGCGGAACACGACCTCGCAACGTCACGCTGAAAGTATACGACCATCTCGGGCGTGAAGTCGCTACCTTGGTGGACGCGCGGCTCGATGCCGGCGCGCACAACGTGATGATGGATGCCGCACCTCTCGCGCCCGGCGTCTACGTCTACTGCCTCTCATCGGGCGGGAGACAGATTGCGAAAACAATGGTAATTGCTCGTTGACGGCGGGCCGCCCGCGCGTAACATTGAAAAGGAAAGGCCCCGTATCGCGGGGCCTTTGCTTCAAGATCAATCTATCAGGATTATCGCGAGATATCGAGAATCCGGTATTCCAATACGCCGACGGGGACGGATATTTTCACCACCTCGCCGAGCTTTCGTTTCAACAGAGCCTTGCCTATCGGCGATGTGACCGAGAGTTTGTTCTGATCGAAGTCCGCTTCCTCCGGAGAGACCAGCTTGTAAGTGACCTTCTCCCCGGTTTTCAAATCCTCGAGCGTGACATCCGACAGAATATACACCGCATCGTTCGGGAGGTCTTTCGATTCAATGATGCGAGCCCGGGAGAGGATGAGTTCCAGCTTTTTGATGCGCAGTTCGAACAAGCCCTGCTCCTCCTTTGCCGCGTCGTATTCGGCGTTTTCACTCAAATCGCCGTGAGAGCGGGCTTCTGCGATTTTGGACGCAATTTCAGCCCTTCCCTTCGTTTTCATCGAATGCAGTTCCTGTTCGAGCTCTCGCATACGGGCTCTGGTCAGATAGGTGGTTTCCGTTGTTTCCACGGCCGGCTCCTTTGTGTGTCGGGCGCTTGAAAAGAATAAAAAACATAGCCAGCGTTCCGCCCGGAAGACTGGCTATGACATTGTAATTTAGCGAAATCTTACACGTTTGTCAAGAGCTGATTGTTTTACCGCCGTTCCGAAACGGGATTTCCCTGCAGTCCCGATCAGGCCTTTCTGTTTCTCAACTTCTCCACTTCCATGTCGATCAAAAGCTTCAAGATCTCCTCGCCGGCTTTGCGGTTGGCGTAAACCAGCCTGTGATGCAGCGCCCAGTAGGCAACGGCCTTGAAGTCGTCCTCTGTGACATACCATCGTCCTGAAACGAGAGCATGCGCTTTCACGAGCTTGAGCAGATAAATCCCCGCGCGGGTGGACGCTCCGACGCTGATCTCTTTCTTGCTCTCGCGTGTGCGGTGAATGAGGTTTGCAATCGCGCGCACGATCGAGTCGTCACAATGGACCATGAAGGACAACTCCTGCAGGGAGACCACCTCCGCGCCTGTGATCACCGGGCTGATCTGTCCTTGCAGGTCCAGGATGCGGCGCACGTCGTTGAGTATCTCCAGATCGGTTTCGTAATCCACATGGCCGAGTGGAATCTTGAAGTAGAAACGGTCGAGCTGCGCCCAGGGGAGAGGGTATGTCCCTTCCGAATCGATCGGATTCTGAGTGGCAATGATGAAGAACAGATCTTCGAGCTTATACGTGCGATCATCCACGGTCACCTGTTTTTCGGCCATGCATTCGAGGAGAGCGGATTGCACCTTCGGTGAAGCCCGGTTGATCTCGTCGGCGAGTATGATGTTGCTGAAAACAGGACCTTTGCGGAACACGAAGCGGTTCTGGCCGGCATCGAAAAAATTGAAACCCACGATGTCCATGGGAAGGAGATCGGGTGTGAACTGTATACGCTTGAAGGCCATCGGCTCGGCTTCACCGCCTATCGAGAGGCTCAATGTCTTGGCTAAAGTCGTTTTCCCGCTGCCCGGATAGTCCTCAATGAGCACATGCCCTCCCGCGAACAGCGCGGTGACGACGAGCTCTATGGCCTTTCTTTGTCCCCGGATGATGAGCGATACGCTGTCGACAAGGGATTTGACTTTCGGCGCCGCCTCCGCCGCGCGATGTTCGAGCTGTTCCTGCGTTATGGTTGTCATGGATGTATCCTGGTGAATGTGAATCGTAATCCGGTGGTTCAGTCAGTCGCTCGAAGCAACGAAACCGTCTCCCTGTGCGACTTGCGGAGCTTCGGCGCGTTCGTGTATTCGGAAGACGCCGTAGGCCAGTCGCCTCGCCATTTCCGCCGGACTGAGCCGCATTGTCCGATTGCCGCGCCGCTTGTGCGACGGCACATCGATTTCCGAGATAATGTTGCCGTCGAGCTCGACGCGCAGGTTGAAGGCGATCGCGCCGTTGTCATTCCGGGGGTTGAGGCGAATCGTGGGCAATCCGCGAAAGGGGGTGTCCAATTGTTGAAAATCGAATCTGAACAGCTGATTTGAAACCATATCCACAGTATCGCGTTGCTCGCCGGTGAGGGAAGCAGGCGTCGGCGACAGGTCGAAATAAACCGGAAGCCGATGTCCCCAAAGCAACGCTGCTTGAGGATAGCGGCGGTACAATTCGGCAATGTGTCGCGCGGGATCCTCTCCGAGATCCTCGAGAATGCGGATGTGGAGATCTTCGATCATGGCTATCGTCAATTTCTCGTAGGCTGTGTCGGCTTCGGACCAGATCGGTCCCGGGCCGCGCTCGAGAATGGCCCGTGCGCTCTCGTTTTCGCCGGATTCATGAAGGAACGCCGCTTCCAGATAGTCGTAATACCTGGACGCCCTTTTCCTCGGATCTTCCGATCTGGCCCGGCGCGCCTTCTCGAGATGCCACTCCGGATCCAGCCGGCGCATTATGCTCCACAGTTGATACGGATCTCCCGTGGCTTCGAGATAGAATATTTTCTGGAACTCTGAACGGTCGGCGATCTGCAGGTAACTGTCCGCGGCCCTCTGTCGAGAAATAAATGCCAGGAAGCGATATAGGAGCTTGCGCACGAACCGTTTGATCGCATCCCAGAGCCGCGTGAGCAGTCCCTCCTCCGAGGACGGCTCGAAGGAAAGCGTGTTTGCGAGCGCATCGTATGTGAGGCTTCTCTGGGAGTGAATGACCATGTCGTAGTTGGTGCGCGTCAGTGATATGTTGCCGAATACTTCCGGGTACGCCTCAGCCGTGGCGAGATTCTTCAGCGACTCATCGAGATGTCCGTTCCAATAGTTGACAGTGCCGGCGCAGATCAGCCCCCAGCCCCTGCCTTCCTGGTATTTTTTCACATAGTCGTCGACGAAATGGTAAGAGACCTCGGGCGTGCCCTTGAATATCGTGACGATCGCGTAAGCGTCGATCGCGCTCGGCTGCATCACGTAATCCGCGGGCTCTCCCGCGTCGTATCCGACTGCCTCGAATTCGCGTTCGGCGGAGCGGAAGTCGAGATTGGCGAGATGGAGGAAGATGCCGTTGTTCCGGACTTTCATCCATTCGGGCATGCGTTCGTAATGCGCGATGGAGGAATCGATCTTCCACTCAACTCCGTATGCGAGGGAGATGATGTTCGTCGCGGCGTCGTGATACCATGATATATCCGACTCGTCGAGCCAGATGCGCTCGGCGGAGCGCTTCACGTTCCGGTATTCCGCGATGCGCAGCTGTGCCGACGCCGCCAGAGCGCGCGCTTCGCGGATGTTTCCGGTTCTGGACGGTTTTAGAAAAGGATAATCCGGCCCGAAAGCGAAAGAGCGGTACTTGTAATGCATCCAGGCAAGCTTGGTTTTGCTGTACAGATCGTAGGCGAGATCCTCTGCCATGATGCGGCGCAGCGTCTCGTAAGCTTCCCTGGCCGCGTTGAGTTCCAGGTATTCGTCGCATAGCTGATGGCAGAGCTGAATGTAGTAGCGGGTTACGTTCAGCCGGAAGAGCTGTTCGTCGAAAGGTACCCCTCTTGCGTACTGGTCCGACAGCAGGACATCCATGTGTCCGCCATGCGGCCGGAGCGTGTTTCGCGGCCATGTCTTCCACGCCTCCGCAAGTTCGCGCGCCGCGCTGCTGTGTCCACGGCGATCCGTGGACACTTCGGCGAGGTATAGACCGCGGAGTAGCGGTCCGAGAAAGTACTCCGGAGCTTTTTCGCCGAGTAGCGTGCCCAGCAGGAACATGTCCTGCGAACGCTGCCATCTCGAGGCAGGCAGGATCCGTGTGAACACCGAACGTGTCACCGAATCCCGAACCGCTTCGAAGGGTTCGGCGTTCAGCAGGGCGCGGGCATGGTTTACGTGCTTGCCGGCGCCGTCCTGGGCCGTCATCACGTGAGGCGCGAGAAAAAGAAACAACGAAATACGGATCGCAGCCGCAGGCGCGCGCATTCGCGACGGATATTTTCCGATTACACTCATGCGGTCTTTCTGCGGTTTATGCAGCGCAGGTACTCCCACGTGTTCGCAAGTCTGAGCACCGCGCCGGCAGTGCCACGCATGGCCTTCAATGCGGACCACAACCGGCCGACAAGGGGAGCGCACAACTCGGAGCTGCCGGATGGCGCTCTCCCCGTGTAGCGGTACTCGAGCCAGGTGTTGATGAAAGATCGCAGCCGCGCACCAGTGACCCTCTCCGCGCGATCGATGAATTCGAGATCCGTCTCCCTCCCGGCGCTGATGCCTTGCATGTGGAGCGAGAGCAGGAGCCAATCTCGCGTTGCCTGCAGGCGGATTTCGTCGCTTCTCGTAAGGCGTATCCTCCGGGACAAAAGCAAAAGCGAAATGGATGGAAGCGCGGCGGCGGTCAGCAGGACGAGAATCACAGCCGCGATCAATGCAACGGCCAGTATCCTCCGGGTCGATACGGAATCGCCCGCTGCCGCGCCGGCATGCCGGTCGTCCGCGCTCCGCCGCGCCGGGCTCAGTTTATAAAAGGCGAATGCGGCGCAGGTATCGCTCAGCGCGCGCGGATTCGAGGAGATCCGTCCTGTCGCGATCAAGCTGTCCCCTTCGGCGAGAGAACTCGCGACCACGGTGGCAAGTTTGCGCTCTCGCGAAACGCCTTTCCGTTCCTCGACCGACTCATCGAAATCCAGACGGATTTGCCTGCGTCCCGGGAACACCCGGAGCACGCTGTCGCGCTCCTCTGCATGTTCAACCAGCACCGCTCGGGAAACGCGCAGAGAGTCACCCTCTTTCGTCACTATGGCGGCGAGTTTGTAATGCGCGCCCAGAGGGTCCGGCGGTGCCGGCGGCGTGGGCGGCGGCGGCGGCGGCCCGGCCGGACTTTCTCCCTCGGGCGTGAGATCGACATCGATCCACCCGAGCGATGGACCGAGGTAGATTTCCGTCCAGGCGTGTGCCTGGTTCGAGTACACGTAGTACCAGCCGGGAAGATTGTCGTTTTGTTCTCCCGGCACAAAACCTATCGCCACGCGTGAAGGGATGCCGGCCGCGCGAAAGAAGAGCGCTGCGGCGGTGGCATAGTAGGTGCAATAACCGCGGCGATTTCTGAGAAGAAAATATCTGAGCAGGCTTTCGCCGGGGTCCGCCGATTTCCCCGGATTCAGAGAGTAGACGAATAGGGGTCTTCCTGCGGCGTCTCGTTGAGTGAAGAAGTCGATGACGGCCTGCACTTTTTCCCTCACCGTAACGCGGCCGGCGAGAAGCGCTCTCATGGTATCAGCGATCTCATCTTCGAGGCCGCCGGTGTTCAGATATCGCTGCGTGAAGGAAGGCGGCGCCGCCGCCAGATCGGGATACTCATCGATGCGATCCAGCAGGGCGCTGTTCAAATCGAATTGGAAGAATCGGCCGGCTGTCCCCATGGGAATGACATTGAGAATCGAAACCCGCGAGAACAGCTTGTGCACTCCAAGTACCGGGAGATTTTCGCCGGCGACCGAGACGCTGTCCCGCGGCGGGTAGCTCAAAATTCTGTATGTGACATTGTGGCCGAAACTGCGATCGACGGCCAGCCGGATGTTATAGACGGTGCTGCGTCCTTCGAAGCGAAGACGGTATGGCGGCAGGACGGCTCTGCCTTCCAAATCCACTGTCATAGCCGCCGCCTCCTCGATGGTCTGGTCAAGCGGAATGCTGCGCACTCTGAAGTCCGGCGCTTCCGTCTCGTCGGCGGCTGTGTTGAATTCATTGCCGAGCGGATCGTAGTTGTACAGCGAATGGAATTTCAGATACGAAGCTCCGATCGGAATTCCCTCGAAATCGGCTGATGGAATATGCGCGACGAAGACGAGTTCCTTTGAATCGAGCGGGAGTTTGAACCGTTCCTCGAGCCGGGCCCTGTCCTGCATGTGGAAGCGGTTGTTCTTTCTGGACAGCAGGCTGTATTCGCTCGCCGCGGCTGCGCCGCCCGCGCCCGCCAGGCGCGCTATCACCCCGCCGAACAGCGCGATCAGCAGAGCGGCTATCACAAATACGAAACGGGCCGCAAGCATGCGTCGTTCATGAGGATTGTACGGCTTTCTGAATATATAGTCGAAAAGAAGCGTGTAAAAAACGTATGCCGCGACAGGGAGGGTCAACAAAGCAGCTTCAGGTATGGTGAATTCCGATGCGCCCAGAACCATGACTATCCAGATCAACACGGTCAGGGCCGTGTCCACGAGATACCAGATTCTGGATGCCGTGAACCAGTAATTCACTACACAGGAATATGCCAGGACAAACGAGAGAAATACGGCAGTCACTTTCGCGGTGAACGCTCCGGCTTCGGAGTGGCCGTGGGTGAATGCCGCGGCCGCGAAGGCGAGAAGAGCCGCGGCCCCGGTGGCGGCGGCGACCACCGGAAAGCGAATGCGGCGAGCGGCGGCCCAGGTGTGCGCGGCCGTCGCTGCGGCATAAACGGCGAAGAAGAGCGGAAGAGCGGACCGCACCGTCGAAACCTGTCCGCTCAGAAAGTATCCGACGTAACACATCGCCGCGCTATGCGGCAGCGCCCGGGCGAGTATCATGACGCTCAATGATCCGCCGGACTTCCTTTGTTGTTCTACCAACGCCATGAGCACTCTACGGAATGGGCGCGGGATGTGCGGGCGGAACAGCCTCCGGATGCCGAGGTCATGATATCTCCTTCAATCTGGCGGCCAGTCTCATACGGTTCTCGTGAAGCCGGCGGAAGCGGGATTTGAAAATCCGATCGGAGACGCGGCGTATGAAGTAAGCTCTCTCGGACCTGGTCAAGAGCTTCAGACGATCTGAAGGCTTGGACGGCGCATCGGCGGACAGGAGGTAAGCCGCCGAGAATGCGGGCAGGAACTCTTCGGGCAGTTCGTCGGCTGAAACGAAAGGATTGACAAGAAGCACGGCTTCCCTGTCGGAATGACGGATTTCGGAAAACCTGAAAAGATAATCGGACGGAGTCGTGTCCCGATGCCAATGAGTGGAAACCAGCTTTCTTCGGAGATTCTCCTCGGCCGGAAGCATCGGATCGTTTTCATAGGGAGGATCGGAGCGTACATCGGTGAAAAGCCGGATTGTGACAGCGCGCTGCCGCAACAGTGAATCGAGAAAGACGGCGACCGAGCAGATCCATGCGTCATATGCTTCGGCGAAGGAGATGCCCGGGGTGTGGAGGAAGGAATTGTAGAACAGGATGTGAACGTCCAGATCCGAGTCCACGACTGAATCCCGCTCGGGAATCCTCACCAGGAGGGAACGGGCGCGGCTGTAGACGGGCCAAAGAATGCGCCGGGAGTCGTCCGAGGGCTCGTAGCGCTTCGTGTCGAAAAAATCCTCCGCTACTTTGAAGCGCTGTTCGGAAGCGGAAGGCACGTTCCGGCGCTTAATCCAGGGAGGGGCCGAGGCGGCATCCGGGCGCGCTGGCACGCTGTAGACGTAGAAATTGCGGTGCCTGTCGGTGGGGTGATGTTCCCGCTCCACTATCGGGAGGGAAAACAAGCCCAGCGGATCTTCGAATCTGACCACGGAATATCGTGTGCGGTAGCGGCCGAGATGCCGGAAGCGAAGAGAGAAACCGCCCAGCGCGCCCTTGTCCGTGGACGCGAACGGCCGTCCCTTGCGGAACTGATTACTGGAAAGCAAATACCAGTCAGTCGTGTCGTAATTCCAGAACACCAGGCGGAAACGTATGGCGCCCGCGAGCAGCCGCAGTTTTCTCTGGAGTATGGCATCGACGTCGAATGTCTCGCCCCTCACGCAGGATTCGCGCGGGAACGTGAAAAGAATCTGGTTCCTGTCCTTGCGCAACATGTAGTAAGTGAGAAGGAACCATGCATAAGGAATGAAGATGAGCCCCGCGTAGAGCATCGCGACGGACGCGAGCAGGGCCGCCGCCAGGGGATAGAATCCACGGGGATCGAAGAAGGATGAGACCTCACTCCCTTTCTCGGGCATGAACGCGACGGCGGCCACGGCAGCGCCGAGAACGACGACTCCGTTCGGACGCAAGATCGCGGCGGTGTCGATCCAGAATCCTGCGCGTTTGACAAAAGCCCCGATGCGCGGAAAGATGCGCTCGTATGTGCTCGTGAAGCTCACGATGGCTCTTCGGGTGTTGTCGATCCGCGGATGCCGGCTATTTGACGAGCAGAAGACTGAGGGCCATGATGCCCATTCCGCTCATGATTCCGTAAAGCACCTCATGGCCGGTCCCATATTCCCGGGCTGTGGGCAATAGCTCGTCGAGAGAGATGTAAACCATGACTCCGGCCACCGCCCCGAATGTCAGACCCAGGAGTTCGGGCGTCGCAAACCACTGCAGAAGAAAAAATCCGAACAAGGCGCCGACGGGCTCCGAAAGTCCGGAAAGGAATGAGTGTATGAATGCCTTGGTCCTGTTGCCGGTCGCGTAGAAGATGGGAACGGATACCGCAATGCCTTCGGGAATGTTGTGTATCGCTATCGCCAGTCCTATCGCAATGCCGAGCTGGGGGTTTTCCATCGCGGCGAGAAAAGTCGCGATTCCCTCCGGAAAATTATGTATCGCTATCGCCATGGCGGAGAAAAGTCCCATGCGCATGAGGCGCATGTCGGTCGGCACGGCGACGTCGCGCGCCTGGTAAGAGTCTATCACCTCTCGCACAGGAAGTTCGTGCGGATTCTCCTTATCCGGTATCAAGCGGTCTATCGCCAGCATGACGAGTATGCCGGCGAAGAACGACGCCGTCGTGAGCCAGCCGGCCAGATACGGCCCGTGCGTGGTCGCCAAAGCGTCGGCGGATTTCCCGAGTATTTCGGTAAAGGAAACGTAGAGCATGACGCCGCCCGAAAATCCCAGCGCGACCGACAGGAAACGAAAATTGGTTCTCTTGGCCAGGTAAGCGATGGCGCTGCCTATGCCCGTCGCGAGCCCCGCGAAAAGCGTGACCAGGAATGCAAAGCCGATGTTGCTGAAAGAGGAGTCCATGTGATGCTCTACGTGCGTCCGCCTGTGCGACGATAATCCGTCGCCGTAAATATAAGGTTTTAACGGGCGCTTAACTCATGTCCCGAATCGAGATTAGTTCATCCGTATTCGGATGAGTGTGCTGCCGTATTGCTCCTCTGGAAACCGACCCGCTTCAAGGCTGCTGAACACGCAAAACGGATGCCGGTTCCGTCACTTGTTCATGCCTCTGAGCGTCTGTATCTCCCTTTCCGCAGCCGCTTTGAAACGTGGATCGATTCCCGGGGTATCGATGATTTTCCGATACATGTCGACCGCCAGATCGAATTTCTCAAGCATCTTGTATGCGCGGCCTGCCATGTCGTACGCGCTTGCCGTCCAATCGATCTCCGTTTTTCCAATGACCAGATACGGAACTTTGAGGAATTCAAGCGCTGCCTGAGTGAAATCGCCTTTGTAGAAATATGCTTCGCCTATCGAATAGCGTATCTCCGCCTGGTCCTCTGCAGGCGCCTCGCCTAGCAGGCTCTCGAAATGGGCAATGGCCTGGCTGAAATACTTGAGAGTGTAGTAATAGACTCCCAGGTTTACCTTCTTTCGGAAGATTGTCGGGTCGCCCGGATAAGAGTCGATGAAGCGTCGCGTCATTTCCACCGCGGCGTCATACATCTTCAACTCCTCGTAAGAGAGTATGAGTCCGTTCATAGCCTCCTTCACGGCGGGTCGCGGGACCGCTTGCGCGTCGACGACGGTTTTCAGGAGCTGTGCCGCGGCATCCCATTGCTCCGCCCGAAGAGCCATTCTTCCAAGCGAGAGCGCGGCGTCGACTGATGCAGGTGTTCCGTCGTGCTTGGCAACGACTTCGCGGAATTCCTTTTCGGCCTTCTGCCCGAGATTCTGCGCTTCGTAGGTTCTGCCCGTCCAGTACTTGCCTGCGGCTGCGAGTTCACGCGTTTTGGAATCGGCGACCTCCTCGAAAATATCCATCGCCTGCTTGAAGTCTCTTTTTTCGAACAGATTCTTGCCGCGCTCCAGCTCGAATTCCTCGAAAACCGATTTCGCATCGGGATAAGTCGTCCTGAACTCGTCGGCTTTGCTTTTCGCATCTGCGGTCCTGTCGGCGCGATACAGCGCCACCACAGCGCGCGATAGCGCCCAGCTCTTCTCGAAGCGCGACTCCAAAGCTTCGGCCAGCTTCTCGTACTCTCGGGCGGCTTCCTCGTTTTTCCCTTCTTCGAGGAGCAACTCGGCTGCCGCCCTGCGGGCATCGGTTCCTCCGCCGTAAGCGCCGGCCCTGCGAAGGTAGGCGGCCGCCAGGGCGGTTTTGCCTTCCTCGCGGAATATCTGTCCAAGAGCATAGTACGCCTCGCCTGTCCTCGCTCCTTCCGGATAATTCGTCACGAGTCGATTCAGCGCCCTTTTGGCGCGATCCGCGTCGCCCGCGCGCGCGAGCGCCACAGCGTGCGAATAAAGGAATTCATGAGCCAGTGAAGGATCCGAGAATGGATCGTTCGCGGAGCTGTTGAAGCGAGCGGCGGAACGAAGCGCCGCCTTTTCGTATTTGCGGTCGTCTGTCATGGCCCGTACCGCCGCCAAAGCCGCCGAGTCGGCGAGTGGTGAATACCCGAAGCGATCGATAAGCGCATCGAATTCCTGAACGGCGGCCTCGTATCGGCCGGTCCGGCTGAGAGTCGATCCCAGCGCGTACAGCGCCTCCGCGGCATGCGGACCGGCGGGTTGGTCCTTCAGCGACGCGCGCAAATCCTCCACCGCGCCGTCATACTCACGGCGCGCGATCCGCACTCGAGCTCGCAGGTACAACGCCTCGGCCGCGGCGTCCTTCCCGAGTTGAGCCGCGATGAGACCGGCTTCTTTCTCGGCTTCGGTTTCGCGCCCGGACGCGAAGAGCGCTTCGGCATAGGCCAGCCGGACTTCCGGGACATGCACGGCGTGATTGCCCGCGAGAAAATCCGCTGCGGCCGAAAGGATGTCCGTGTTCGACTTGCCTTCCGATCTGATCAGGAAAAGCTCCCATGCGGCGAGGTCGCGCAGACCTCCGCCGCCTTGCTTGCGCACGAACTCCGCGAGTTGCCGCTCCGCTTCGGCGGTCGAGCCGCTTTCCGAGGCCTGGGCTGTTCTGAGCGATGCGATCGCCCTGCCGTATTCGGCTTCGGCCGCCTCGTCTCCTGTCGCTCCGCGCGTCAAAGCCGAATTGAAGGAACGAAGCGCCGATGAGTGATCCTTGAGATGCTCGAGATACAATTTGCCCAGCAGCACGTCGACGGAAGGGCCGCCCGGTTTTTCCTGAATGCCGGACAGGGCGGCAGCGATGAGGGGAAGGGCGTCGGCGGCCGGCCCCGATTTGAACCGTTCCAGTTTCCGGAGCCGCGCACGGGCTTCGCCCGCGAGTGTTGACGAAGCGTACTGCCTCAAAACTTGCGAGTACGCATCGGCGGCTTCGTCGAACCGTTCAAGGGATTCCAGGGAGCGGGCCCGGCCGAATTGCGCGCGGTCCGCGACGCGGCTTGTTCCATAGCGATCGAGCAATCCCGAATAAAGCTCGATTGCGCGGCGGTAATCGCCGAAGCCGCGTTCATGGATTTCGGCTATGCGCAACATCGCTGTCGGGGCGCCGGGATCGAGCGGATAAGCATCCAAGAAACGCCGGTAATACTGCGCGGCCGCGTTCAGGTTGCCGCCTTCGCGGGAGACCTCGGCCGCCTCCACCAAAAGCGAGCGCTTGTCCGGTGTCGTCAGAGTGTCCTGGATGAGGGCGTCCAGATAGCGGCGCGAGGCGGCGTGATCGCCGGCCCTGCGCGCGGCGGTGGCCGCCCGGCGATAAAGCGCGGGATCAGGAGTTTTGCCCGATGTTCCCGCGATGATTGCGCCGTACATGCGGGAGGCGTCCTGATGTCTGCCGGCCGCGAAGGCGTTTTCCGCGGCGCCGGCCGCCGCGGCTTCCTTCAGTTCGGCTGTGACGGATTGATGTTTCGCCGCGGCGTCGTAAGCCGCCGAAGCTTCCTCGAAGCGTCGTTGCCGCCGCAGCAGATCACCCAAACGCAATTGCGCTTCGGGCGCCGCGTCAGTGACACCGTACCGCGCGATAATGTCCCTGTATTTCTTCTCCGCGTCCTCGATGTTCCCCAACTGCTCGAGGGCTTCAGCGATGCCTATTCCCGCGCGCGCCTTGACCGATGGCTGGACGGCGATGTTCTGCACGCGTGTCAGGTCCTGAACCGCGGCGTCGAATTCTCCTGCTTCGATCCGGATACGTCCCAGAGAGTACCGGGCTTCGAGCGCATGCTCCGAATTCGGATATTCGAGTGTGATCGAGTTCAGCGCGAGACGCGCGTTTTCCATGTCGCCCGCTTTCTCAAAGTGCCGGCCCGCCATCAACAGGGCCTCGGAGGCCCGCCTGTCCTTCGGGTAGAAAGTCTTCAGCCGGGCGAAAGCCGCGGCGGCATCGGCATGCCGGCGCTCGATTGCGAAAGACTCCGCAAGATTCCAGAGGGCGTCTGGGGCTTTCGCGTGATCGGCGTGCCTGATGGAGAATTCCTGGAAAGTCGAGCGGGCGTCACTGTGCTTGCCGAGTTTTAGCTGAACTTGCCCGAGTGTGAATCGCGCGTCGGGAGACAGGGCGCTGTTCGGATAACGCTCGAGAAACGACTTGAGTTGATCCTCGGCTTGTGCGTTTAGACCGTCGTTCAGCAGGCCTACGGCCAGTTTATAATCCGCGTTTTCACGCGTGTCCTGCGCCGCGGCTTGAATCGGCAGCAGCATGATCAGTGCGGCGACGGAGTTGAGAAAATTGTGCTTCATGCGCATTCACTATATGTGTTCGTCAACGTATACTCACAACATACAGATTTTCAAACGGATGCGGCAAGGCGATTTCAGTGCGCGCAAACGGCGGTCTTGGCCTCGTCTGGAGTATTCGCTACATTGTAAAATTATGAATATCGATGCATTCTGAATATCAAACCGAGGAGAACATCCATGACACAACCGATCGCCGAACTCACTCCCTCGCCCGTGTGGAAACATTTCTACGGAATCACACGCGTGCCGAGACCCTCCAAGAAGGAAGAAAAAATCCTCGCTTATCTGAAGAATACGATCGCGGAACTCGGCTACGAATTCGAGCAGGACATGATCGGGAACGTGCTGGTTCGGAAGCCTGCATCCCCCGGATGTGAAAGCGCGCCAACCGTCCTGATACAGGGACATGTGGACATGGTCTGCGAAAAAAACAAGGAAACGGAATTCGATTTCGACAATGAGCCGATTAAAGCATACATGGACGGCGATTGGGTTACAGCCGAGGGCACGACTCTCGGGGCCGACAACGGCATCGGCGTGGCGATGGGATTGGCGGTTCTCGAGGCGAAGAATCTCGTGCACCCGCCGATGGAATTCCTTTTTACCGTGGACGAGGAAACAGGATTGACGGGCGCCAAGGGATTGAAGCCCGGTTTCATCAAATCCGATATCATGCTCAACATCGACTCCGAGGAAGACGGCGCGCTGTATGTCGGCTGTTCCGGCGGCATGGACACCGCCGGTGTGATGCCTCTTTCGTTCGAAAACGCGCCGGCCGGATACAACGCCGTGGAAATACTGGTGGACGGTCTGAAAGGCGGACACTCCGGCCTCGACATACATACCGGACGCGGAAATGCGATCAAGTTGCTGGCCCGGACGCTTGCCGCGCTGGGCAAGGAGGCGGATCTCCGGCTTGCGAGCATATCGGGAGGCAGCAAACGGAATGCTATTCCGCGCGAGGCGGAATGCACTGCGTATCTGCCGGCAGACAAGATGACTATGGCGGAAGCCAAGGCGGCCGAGCTTGCCGCCATGTTCCTCGATGAGATCGGCACTGTGGAACCCGGCCTGAAAATCAGAATTCGACCGGCCGACGGCAGCGGCAAGGTTATCACCGCGGAACAGCTGGCGACCCTGATCGACGTGCTGCTCGCGCTGCCTCACGGCGTCCTGAAGATGAGCGCGGATATTCCGGGATTGGTGGAGACTTCCACGAATCTGGCGACATTGACTGTGGAGAACGGTGAACTGACCATCGGCACGAGCCAACGCAGCTCGGTTGAGAGCGAGAAGCACGACGCGGTGGCCATGGCCGGCGCGGTGCTGCGTCTTGGAGGGCTGCGCATACTTCAGGGGGACGGATACCCCGGATGGAAGCCGAACATGCAGTCGCGGGCGTTGAAGGTTATGAAGGAGTCTTTCAAGGAACTTTACGGCGCTTATCCGGAAATCAAGGCCATACACGCGGGTCTGGAATGCGGCCTGATCGGAGAGGTGTATCCGAAGCTCGACATGATTTCCTTCGGACCGACCATCGAGGGCGCGCATTCGCCCGATGAACGGCTTCATATCCCGGCGGTGGAAAAGTGTTGGAATCTGCTGGTGAAAGTGCTGGAGAATATCGCGAATGGAAAGTGAAGAGAGAAGCAGTGAATCTATAGAGGATCAGCGTGTATTATTTACTCTTTTATGATGTGGTCGAGGATTATCTCGAACGCAGGACGGCTTATCGCGGCGAGCATCTGGCGACGGTCCGGGACGCCCATGAAAGGGGAGAACTGGTGATGGCCGGCGCTTTGGCCGAGCCCGCCGATGGCGCGGTGCTGATATTCCGCGGGGATACGCCCGAAGCGGCGGAGCGTTTCGCCTCCTCCGATCCTTACGTCCTCAACGGAGTGGTGACGTCCTGGCGCGTGAGGCCGTGGACGGTGGTGATGGGAGGAGACGGCTCGTAGGTCCGCCTCTCCCGGAAATCACCGCAAAACGGTAAAACCTCTGGTAGTGCTTTGACCGCGGCCGGTCAACGTGAGATAATACTGTCCCGGCGTAAGACTGGAGACGTCTATCTTGATCGCGTGTTCACCGGCGTTATGCTCATTGTCTCTGAGCAATGCAACGCGGCGGCCGAGCGCGTCGCTGAGTATCAGCGCGCAGCGCGGATTGCCTTCGCCGTCCGTTTTGTACCTGATCGTGCCGGAGACGGACATGGGATTGGGCTGTATTGACACAAGAGCGAGTTCTTCCGGCGTAGAACGAACTATTTTTATTTCAGGGCTGTAGCCGACCGAGCCGTCCCGATCCATCTGCTTCAGTCTGTAATACAACTTGCTTGCCGACGGCGGATTCTCATCGGTGAATGAGTAGCTGCGAGGAGAGCTGGAACTCCCGAATCCTTCGACGAAACCGTTTTCAAGTTCAAAGTAATCCTCTTCATCGTCGGCGCGCCGTTGGATGAAGAAACCGTAGTTATCGGACTCTGTGGCGGTCCGCCATCGCAGGCGCACCGCTTCGCCGGTCCAGCTTCCGCCGAAAGACAGGAACTGCACGGGAAGCAGAGCGTCGTTCCATATTGCGAAACGGTTGGATGCTTTTCCTCCTGCTGTGGAAAATTGCCCTCCGACGAAAAGCTCTCTGCCCTTCACAGCCATGGCAAAAACGGAACTGCTCAATCCGCTGCCCAGCGGGGACCATGCGCACGCAATGTCATCCCATACAGCTATGTGGTTCGCTGAATTGCCGCCTGCATAAGTGAATTGACCTCCGACGTATATGTAACTCCCGCTCGCCGAAATCGAATAGACAACGGAATTCAAACCCGTTCCAAGGGCGGACCAGGAAGATCCGTTCCATTTTGCTATGCAGCCGGCGGCATTGCCCCCGGCTGTTGTGAAAGAGCCTCCAGCGAATATCACGCCGCTGCCGGCCGCAAGCGAATAAACGGTTCCATTGAATCCGCTTCCCAACGCCGACCAATTGCTGCCGTCCCACTTTGCGATGCGATTCGCAGGCGCGCCGTCAGCGGTTGTGAATGCGCCTCCCGCATATAATGCCGTCCCGTCCGTCGCAAGCGAATAAACGGTTCCGTTGAATCCGCTTCCCACAGCGGACCAGTTGCTGCCGTCCCACTTTGCGATGCGATTCGCAGGCAATCCACCGGCAGTCGTAAAACTGCCGCCGACATACAGGTTGTTTCCGATCATCACCAGAGCGTAGACTACATTATTCAGACCATCACCGAGTCTTGTCCACGCTGCGCCGTCCCATCGCGCAATCCGATTGACGGAGTTGACACTCCCGATGGAAGAAAAATTACCGCCGAAAAATGCATCAGTGCCGTTCAAGGCGATAGCTCGAATTTCGTACGCATTCCCTGATCCCAATCGGGTCCATTTTATTCCATCCCACACTACATTAGTGTATTGGCCGCCAACGAACACTTTCGTTGCGTCGTCGGCAATTGCGTATACTTGACTGGTCAAACCGAAACCTAATGTATGCCAACTGTTTGCGCTCAATTTGGCGATGTTGTTCGCTCTGATCGCGCCGTCTGCAGCGTAGAACCGACCTCCGCAGAATATCTCTCCCTGCCTCGTCGCAATCGAGTAAAAGCGATTATCTGAACCGAATGGGACGAGGTTGGTAACGGAGGATCCGTTCCACTTTGTGAGGCCGCCGCTTGGAAGGTGTCCGGCAGAGTTGAAATCGCCGCCGATTATAAGGGTATCGTTATCAAATGCAATTGAATGAACGTTGCCGTTATTAATCAAAGCCGGCCCTAAATTATTCCAATAATTACCCGACAATTTCGCGATACGACTGACGAGATAGCTGCCGCCTGCCTGCGTAAAGCCGCCGCCGGCATAGACATCGCCCGCGTTCACGGCAATGGTAAATACGGTTCCATTGAGGGAGTTTCCGAGAGCGGACCAGGCCGTCCCGTTCCATTTTGCGATTCTTCCCACCGGATTCCCGTCTGCAAGGGTGAATTGGCCTCCGGCATAGATTTCACTGCCGTTGACCGCAACCGCTCTAACGGTGTCATTCATTCCGCTTCCCAACGCCGACCAGACGCTGCCGTTCCACTTTGCGATGCGATTGGCGGGATTTCCTCCCGCGGTTGTAAAACCGCCGCCGGCATAGATGTTGTTTCCATCCGCCGCAATCGAGAGGACACATCCGTTCAATCCGCTTCCGACCGCGGACCAGGAACTGCCGTCCCATCTGGCGATGTGATTGGCGGGGACGCCTCCGGCAGCCGTGAATAGGCCGCCTACAATTACGCCGCTGCTGATGACGGCGATGGAGCGGACTGTTCCATTGACACCCGAGCCGAGCGCAGTCCAGGAACTGCCGTCCCACATGGCTATGTGGTTCGCAGCGTTTTCGCCCGCCGATGCAAAACTGCCACCCACAATGATATTTCCGCCATAGACCGCGATGCAGTATACAGTGTCGTCTACTCCGGGTGTGAAGAACCTGTCGTCCCAATTATCGTCGGGCGCAGCGGTTTTCACGAAGCGAGGCGCTCCTCCGTCGCCGGTGATCATGCGGTAACCCTGACTCGAAAAGCCGCCCTGAATTCCGGGAAGCAAGTTGCCTTTAGCGTCCAGGACGCCGGATAGGGAAGAAGCGCCGTTCAGATCGAGGGTTTGCGCCGAAGCAACGGGCGAGGCGAAGGATTGAGCAAGAACAAACGCGGCGGCGATAGCGGTAAGCACCCCGGGGGGCATGGCTGACACTCCTTATCGAGGTTAATTGTGCAAGAAGCGACATAACTGCGTCGACATCATTGAGGTCAACGCGGCGTATTGAAAAACGGAGATCGGTAGAATTTTATGTGATCTTTACTGCATCGGCCGGGATGAGGAATCGTGAAGCGGGAATCGAATTGCAATCCTCAAGAGCTATAGCTCAAAAAGAAAATACCGAGTGAAGGTCAGAAAATCAAGACCTGTTTATGCTATTTTAGGTTTTCTTTCTGAACGCCGTCAACAGAAAAGCCGCACTCTCCATGACTTCGACCTCAAGGCCTGCCGCACCGGCCATTATGCGAAGCATTTCTTCCGTGATGAAGTGGATGCGCATATGCGGCGGAACCTTGCGGGCTTTCTGGTATTGCAGCGCGAGTTCCTCCGCTTTGCCGAAGTGATCTTTGAATGAATAGAACGAAAGCAAAGCCGCGCCGCCCGGCCGCAGGACGCGCCGTATTTCGAGGAGGTAGGGGTAGACCTGTAGGCTGGAAAAATGCACGAATACGTCGTGCGAATACACGAGGTCGAAGGACTCATCCGCGAAAGAACTCAGGGTGAATCCGTCGATTTTCCTGAAAGAAACATTGGCATATGCAAGCAAAGCCTTGCGCGCGAGCCCCAGCATGCCGCGGGAGACATCCGTTGCGACGATCGAACGGCACATAGGCGCCGCGGCAAGGGTGATGCGTCCGCCGCCGCAGCCGATCTCGAGAGCGTCGCTTCGGTCGCCGGCAAGGGCCGACAGAAGCCGCAGAAATTCATCCTCATATTTCCAGTGAGTTCCCAGTACATCATCAGGACTGCGTCGCCTAAAATGACGCCAGAACCACGTGTATGCGGTCCAGTATGCGCCTCCGTTCACAAGGAGGGAACGCGGTCCGTGTGCCGCGAGATAGGCGTAGATTCGTTTGAAAGCGGCTTCTCTCATCGCTCTAATGCGAGGGAAAATACATCCGAACGATGAGAAATCGGAGGCAGGTCGTTCACGCGACGAACCGAGCTCCTGATCGCGCTGCGACACAGCCGATGTGCCTCGCGCGTGGCATCCACACTGAGCGAGTGTGCCACGTCTCAGGAATCCGCATTCACGGAAGGATCACACAACACATCCGCCATCAAACGAGATCGTGTTCCCGCGCGGTTGAGGAAAAGAAAACTTCATTGTATTTTTCATTCCGCTTCGGACCATCATTCCATAAAAACACGGAGGACCTTGTGAAAACTACTGTACATACCGGCGCTTTGCTGATGGCTGTCGTCATCGGTTGTGTTGCGGTTATCGGTCTGACCGCAGTCAGCGCCTCGTGGTTCTCGGGGCCTACAATGCCTGTGCTCGCCGCGATGTCGGCATTTCTTCTGACGGGCATAACCGCGGGCGCGCTCAGCAGGGAGGAGACGATTCTGGAACCGGGATTGGCGTCGCTGGTGGTTTCGGCCGTGGCATTGATCGGCATGGAGGTGTTCCCGACCGTCGCGCTTGGCAAGCTGTCGACTTCGGATGCGGTGCTCGTATTATCTAACGGGATAATCCTATCATTCGTCGGCGCGTGGGCGGGCGAGATGCTGCAGTCCGGAGCTATGAAGGGAAACTCCCAGCACCCGGTATTCTGGAACTGGATCAGCGTGGGCATCATCGTTGGAATGACCTTCAATCTGATCCTTGCGAGTGTTCTCGTCGTGATTCTGCGCGCCGATCTCACCGTCATCGCATGGTTCTTCCTGCTCGGGATTCTGCTTACGGGCTTTCTCGTCGGCTGGAGGTCGCCTGGACGCACGATCACTGAAGCTGCAATCTCAGGTTTCATCAGTGTTATTATCTGCATCGACATCGTGCAGATAGTGCTGGTTCCCGTCTGGGGCCGTGCCAAACTCATCGGCGTCGTGCTCGGGATCGTTATCGCTTTGTTCGGCGCATGGATCGGGGAATCGATGACACGGAAGACGAAAGCTGCGGCCTGATCCAAGGGATTCGCATCCGCGACGGAAGAATATCCCGCAACGCCTGCAAGCTGGTCCTGATACATCAACTGAATGAAGTGGCGGCTCATTTGACCGGATCCCGGTATCTACCGGCAGCCTCCCGCTTGGGGATCTCGAAACGGCGATGACGTCTGTTTTCCTGGACTATGAATCGCTTTTACACCCGAGTCGATGAAATCCGGCGCGATTGTAGTGGCGGGAACAAAATTCATGTGTACGCGTAAGAGTTCGGAAGCGCGGGCTGGGGGAAGAAGCCGGCGGCGCCTGCATGGCATTTCAGGATTCGGTTGTTTGATAGCGCGGGCGGTTGAGTCCTGGGTTGCACGGGATCGCGCGGGATATGAAGCCCTGAAGGCGGAGCCATGCGCTCGATCAAGAGATGTCATATCTTGAAGAGATGTCACCTCTTCAAGATATGACATCTGTCGATTCGGTGATCCGGTTGTCCGCTCGAAACCGCGCCCATTCTCTCACCGGACAAATGCCCCATGCAAGCAATTTCCCCCTGACCCGGTTTGCTTTTTTATTCGAACGTCGCTAATTTAACTGAGCTTTGGTGATTGCCCCTTGGTGTAATTGGCAACACGTCTGACTCTGGATCAGAAAAGTCTAGGTTCGAACCCTAGAGGGGCAGCACGAAGTTCGGATTTCGAACAAAATCGGAATCCGAATCTTTTTCGGCGCGTTCGTCTAGCGGCCAGGACGTGGCCCTCTCAAGGCCAAAACACGGGTTCGATTCCCGTACGCGCTACAGAAAAGCCCGGTCAATCGTTCCGGGCAATTTCATTAACGGACAGAAAGAACGACAAAGGACGCTGGATAAATCGTGAACAAGGTCAGTCCCATTTCTCGAAACACCGCTTCCCGATTCCTGACGACGCTTGCCGCGGCAGCGCTCCTGCTGCTTGCGTACGCACCGCTGCCTGCGCAGGACACGGGCCGGGTTGCCCTAACAATACTGCACTACAACGACTTCCACTCGCAAAACCTGCCGTTTACAGTCACGAAAACCATGGACGACGGCTCTCGCAATGCTGTTGAAGTGGGAGGCGCGGCCGTGCTTAAAGCGTACGTGGACAGGTATCGCTCTGAGAAGCCGAACGCCATGCTGCTTCACGCGGGCGACGATCTGCAGGGCTCTCCGGTTTGCGCGATCACAAAAGGACGCTCGCAATTCGACATCCTCGAGCTGATCCAACCTGACGTCATGACTCTGGGCAACCACGAGTTCGACTACGGCGCCGCCAGGTTGCGCGAACTGCTGCCGCTGGCCACATTCCCCGTGATTTCGGCGAGTCTCTTTGATAATTCCATCGGAGCGCCTTTCGTCCCGCGCTATCGCATACTGCAACGGGGGGGGCTCACGATCGGCGTGTTCGGACTGGCGCCGCCGGACCTGGCCCGCCTCACTCTGCGTGAGAACGTGCAGGGGTTAGACGTGCTCGATGCCGAAAAGACGACGAGACAAATGGTGAACGACCTGAAGCGGCAGTTTCATGCCGACCTCATCGTCGCGCTCAGCCATATGGGGGTGGAGAACGACACGGCGCTCGCGCGCCGAGTCTCGGGAGTCGACGTCATCGTCGGTGGACATTCTCACACGGCGCTGTTCAAGCCGCTTCGCATCGGCGGGACGGTCGTGGTTCAGGCGGGATCGCGCGGTCGCTGGCTCGGCGTGCTGGACCTGACTTGGGACCGCGGCGCCCGGAAGGTGGTCTCGAGCTACGGACGTCTGGTCGAAACGCTCGCAAATGATGTCACGCCTGATCCTCTCATGGAAGAACGCGTGCGCGAGCTGGAGGCATCTGTGGACGCGGGATTGTCGGAAGTGATCGGGACCTTGGAGACAGACTGGAGGCGCTCCCACGGACCGCGGGAGAGCAACATCGGCAGCTGGCAGGCGGACGCCATGCGCGCGCATGCGAAGACGGACATCGCATTCCAGAACAGCGGCGGCATACGCAAGGACCTCGACGCAGGACCGGTCAGGATGCGCGATCTGTGGGAAATCAGTCCCTTCGGCAACGAACTGGTGGTTTTCGAAGTCACCGGCGCACAACTCCTTTCCATGATGGCCTTTCAGGGACTGAAAGAGAGGGAATTCTGCCAGGTAAGCGGCCTGCGCTACAAGTACGACCGTAACAAAGCGCCTGCGGAAGCGCTCGCGCTCACCGTGGGTGGAGCGGCGGTCGATTTCGGACGGAAATACAGCATTGTGACGAACAATTACGTCGGCGGACATCTGCACGACGTGTTCAACCTTCCGGAGGCGGAAATCCAAGTCCAGACGCTCATGCCGCCAGTCAGCGACAGGGACGTGTTTATCGAAGCAGTCCGCAAGCAGGGAAAAATCCGATCTGCAACAGACGGGCGCATTTCGGTGATCGGCGGGGATGTGAAATGAGAGTCCTGTTTGCAAGTGCTGCGCTTGCGGTATTCATTATCGGCATAGTAGCGGGGTGTTCCGACACCATCACCGATCCGGACAAGGACCTGATCTTTCCGGATAAAGACGTCAGCTACACGCGGCATGTGCAGCCGTTTCTCACGCTGCGCTGTGCGACCAGCGGTTGTCACGACGACAATCCGAAGGATAATTCCTTGAGCCTGACCTCGTATTCCGCCTTCATCAACAAACCCGGCATCGTGAGAAAGGGAGACAGCGATGCCAGTCTTCTCATTCAGCGCATCGACGGCCGACTGCCTCATCCACCCCACATCCCGATACTGGTCAACGAAAACCAGTTGAACGGCATCAAGACATGGGTGGACGAAGGAGCGGAGTACAACTGAAGCCGCCGCGAGCATGGGACCGCTCCCTCCGCTGCCCAAGGCTCGGCTGAAAGAGGCCGCGCGGCTTTCACAGAGAAAATTCCGCGAATCAAGCTCGCTCGTCCTGCTGGAAGGCGCGCGCATAGTCGGGGACGCGATCGGCGACAATAACACGTCGGTCCAGTATTGCGTGGTGGAAGAGAACCATGTCATCCACTATATGGATCTCATCCGGTCAGCCGCGGCGCGGGGAATACCTGTCTACCGCAGCGGAATCGAGGACTTCAAGCGGATTTCCGACACCGTCAACTCGCAGGGGATAATCGCTGTCGCGGTATTTTCCCTGAAAGCCCCGGACGCGGTATTCGACGGGTCGGACGGTGGAGGAGTGTTCGTCGCCTTGACGGCTGCCTCCGATCCCGGGAATCTCGGCACGATTATTCGCAGCTCCGACTGGTTCGGCGCGCGGGGACTGTTGCTATCGCCCGGCTGCGTTGATCCGACCAATCCCAAGACGGTTCGAGCGACCATGGGCTCGCTTTTTCATATTTCGATCGCCCGTTACTGGAGCCACGCAGATCTGTGCGCACTCGCCCGGGACCGCGGTTGCGAAGTCGCGGCAGGAGTACACGACGGCGATGTTTCCATCCGGGACTTCAAACCCGACCGCGCCTTGCTACTCATCCTGGGAAGCGAGGCGCACGGTCTTCCGGCCGATGTGGCGGAGCAGGCCGATGTGCGTTTGACGATCCCGGGAGGAAACCGCGCTGAATCTCTGAATCTTGCCGTTGCCCACGGAATAATTCTTTCTTATCTGACGAGGCCATGATGGCAGGCGGACAGTTGTTTCAACTCAAATCCCCGGCAAGCGGCAGGGCACTTCTCGCCTGGCTGTCTGCGGGCGTGGCGCTGACAGGATTGATGCAATATTTTTGGCTCTATGCAGATACGGCCTTGCACTTCAGGATCTGGGGTTTTCAATTTCTGCCCGCGTTTCTTGCGCCCCTGCCCTTCTTGATTTTCCTTTTCCGGTCTGACATAAAATCGTTCACCGGGATTCGCATGCTGCTCGGTTCGCCGGGGCGCTGGCTCGCCGCGCTGTTCTTTCCTCTCCTTGCGTTTGGCGGCGTTGTCGCCTATCACGCCTCCACGGGCGGGGAAGTGGATCCGAGCTGGAAGTGGCTGACGCTGGCCCTGGGAGCCCTTCTCGATCTTCCCCTGGTGACTCTCTGGATAATACCGATGATGCTCGTTCAAGAGTTGTTCTGGCGTTCGAGCGTGGAGCAGGCCCTGACGGGGAGCGTATATGTTAAAGCTCTCGTCAGCTCCTTGTTTTGGGTCGCGGCGAATGCGGTTCTGTTGATAAATCTCGCCGAAGGCGAAAAACCTTTGTTCATCGGGGCTCTGGCGGGTTCCCTGTTCGCCTCGGGATTGTTCGCATACAAGCTCCAGAGGAACGGCGCTCTTCTTTTATCCACTTTCGCGCTCGTTTTATCAGCCTCTGCCTGGCTGTTGCTGTTTGGCGGGAATATTCCCGAAATCAACCGCATTCTGTTCGGTTACGATGTCACTGAGTTTGAAGGTCTGTTTCCACCTTCTGAAAGAAACCGCGATTTGCTTGCAATGATTGCAACGGCCGGATTTCTGCTTGTTGCCTCATTCCCTTTGGGTAGGCGTAAGCAATGACCGAAGGTCTGGATACGACGGATATGTGTAAATATTTTCAAATTGTGCAGTATGATGCTTCTTGTATGTAACGGTATGATACATCGTCGTTCGTGAGTCCGCCTCCCGCGAAGTATATTGAATGCAGGGTTAAGTATTATAAAACAATAATCTATGTCGTCGGATTTCGGCCAGCGGCATCCCGATGGAAATCCGATTGTAGTTTGGCCTGATTGTTGGAATTGCATTCCATGCATATGGAATGAATTACAATGAGGCCAAAATGAAGAGCTGTTATGTAATATTTGCGATTTGTCTGACCAGTCTGACTGCCATAGGGCAACAGCAACTCGATTATCCGGGTCGGCCGAGATACGCCGACGGGCTGCTGGGATTGCGAGTAAGCGGCGGAATGTCCAAGTATTTGGGCGAATTCACCGATCAATCGACAGGCGGACATTTTTCTCTGTGCGCGGATTATTCCGTCTTACCGGAGATATCATTCGGACTGGGCGCCGATTTCGGACGGACACCCTATTATCGCCGAGAGAGAAGGCAGATGGTCACCGCTTACGGATATCAATATGACAATGCGGCTACAGCGCTTCGAAGCACTTGGTACAGCACGTATTCAGTGCAAATCGCGATTCATATGTTTCCCCGTCAATATTTCGACGCTTACTTGTTGTTGGGAGGCGGCGTGACTCTATTCGGTCCGGATGATTACTCGCAGGAACTTGTGACGGTCCGACCGGACAACGATCATCTGGCTGGGATAACAGTGCCGATAGGCATTGGCGCAGACTATTTCCTGACGAGAAATCTGTCGATAAATGCGGAACTCCGGTTTCACCTGCTGTTCACTGACGATTTCGACGGTTTCAATTCCTCCGAAATCCGACGCGCGTACATCCAGGACGTGCAGGAGCCGCTCACCGGCGACATACTAACCGAAGCTGGGGACGCGTATTCGGCATTTTCATTCGGTATCAAATACCGCCTGTTCGAGAACGACGATATCGACGGCGACCTCCTGAAAAACGTCGAGGAGGAGGCTCTCAACACAAATCCTTACGACCCGGACACTGATGGAGACGGGCTTTCGGACTACCAGGAGCTGCGGATTCACAAGAGTGATCCTCTCCGTGCCGATACGGACGCCGACGGTTTGAACGATTATGTGGAGGTTATCAAATACCGCACCTCGCCTCTGCTCGCCGACACCGATGGCGACGGCTTGAGCGATTCGGATGAGGTCCTGGAGTTCAGGACGAATCCTCTGGCGCAGGATACCGACGGTGACGGCCTGGCGGACAAAGATGAGCTCGCCTTGGGAACAAATCCGAGGGATATGGACACGGACAAGGATGATGTGGGCGATCATGCCGAGGCGATCACGCATAAAACCATACCGACGGCGCCGGACAGCGACGGTGACGGTCTCGGAGATTATGATGAAATATTCGGATATCGCACCGATCCGTTGAAGCCGGATACTGACGGAGACAGACTGACAGACTTTGAAGAGATCGCCCTCATTCGAAGCAATCCGCTCCTTGCCGACACGGACGGCGACTCGTGGTCGGATTACACCGAGGCACGGGAAACCGGAACAAATCCGTTGAGCCGCGATACGGACGGCGACGGTATGCCCGACAATCTGGACCAATGTCCATTGTTGCCCGAAGTGTACAACGGATACGAAGATTCGGACGGCTGTCCGGATCAGGAACAGGGAGGACGCCGACAGTTGACTACCGCGAGAGCGGATCGGCCGCCTCTCGCCGTACCAGCGGTGCTCAGAGATACTCTGGTGCGAATCGATACCTTGGTGGTCAGAGAGGGCGGTTTGTTTACGCTTTTCGGAGTGAATTTCGAAGTCGACAAGGACATCATCCGTCCGGAATCCATACCCATACTGGAGGAGAATGCGAAATTGTTCTTCGAATTTCCCCGGATGGAGGTTGAAATCCGAGGTCACACGGATTCCGATGCGAGCGATGAGCACAATCTGGACCTGTCTCTGCGCCGCGCGAAATCAGTGCGCAGGTTCCTGATATCGAAAGGCGTGGAAGAAGGCAGACTGACTGTGCAGGGTTTCGGAGAGAGCCGGCCGATCGTGTCGAACGCCACGGCGTTCGGGAAAGCTCGAAACAGGCGTATCGAATTCTACATTTCACATCGCGGCGAGCGCAGACGCAGCGAGCAGCAACTTTTCACCGGCGAACCACGAATAATTGAGCCGTCCGCGCATGAGCAGCAATAATCCTAGCCGAGGCCTCTAATGTCATTTGATTCGGCTTCGTATGCGGATGGACCAGCAGTCCAGTAAAGAACCCGGGAGCGGAAAGCGGCCTCCATCGATTTCCGCTCCTCCAAATCGACATCCAGGAGGGGCGGAGCCGATGAAAAGAAACGATCTACGGCTTCGATCACCGCTTCGGGGTCGTCCCTGAGAAATATCCCGTTTCGCAGAATTCCGACGCCGGAATAGTTGCGTCCGTACAACATGGCGTGCTTTCTCATATGAGGCGGGGCGAGAATCGGCCCGTATTCGTTTTGTATCATGCGGAGATGTCTGATTACGGGACCGCGTAATTCCGCGGATGAAGGAGCGTATTCGAGTATCCCGCATCGGCGTCCCAGCGCGATGTCGCGAAAGATCCATGGGGTGCCGAGCGCTCCCCGCGCCACCATGACGGCATCACAGCCGGTTCGTTCCATCATTCCATAGGCGTCCTCTGAACAGAACACGTCGCCGTTTCCGACCACCGGCACGGATGCTTCGTCCTTGGCTGCGGCGATCGCGTCCAGACGAGCGGGTGAGTCGTAGGATGTCGCGCGCATCCTGCCGTGCATGATGATAAAGGAAGCGCCTCCCGCTTCTGCGGCTCTGACCGATCTTCGAACAGCGATTTCATCCCCGGTCGAAGGGATGCGGAGTTTTACCGAGACAGGAATCGAGACCGCCTCTTTCACGGCTGATACTATCGATGTGAGAGTGTCAAGGTCCTCCAGCAGTTTCGAGCCAGCTCCTGCCGCGCAGATGTTGTCGTTCGGGCACCCGCAGTTTATATCGAAAACGGCCGGCCTCAGCGCTGTTAAGTGCCGGGCGGCGAGCGCGGCGTATTCTGGTTCGGCCGCCACCAGTTGCAGGGATGTGGCGCCCTCGTCAGGATCGATGACCGCGTGCCGGAATGCTTCCTTCCGTCCCTGAACAATGCCTTTCGCGCTGGCCATTTCGGTGCAGGCATGGACGGCGCCGAATTCGCGGCACAGCGCGCGGAAGGGTATGTCCGAAACGCCCAGCATCGGCGCAAGCATCGCTTTCCCCGCGAGTATGTGTGCTATCGGTTCGGGAGGCATGCTCCGAAGATAGCATGAAGCACGCCCATTGGAAAACCGGATCGTCCGACGCGGAGCGATGCTCGCTTATCCCGGCGTCTTTTCGGCTTGCCTTCCGGTTGAAAATCATGTAATTTATATTTGGATTGAATCCAGATAACAATGAAACAACGCGATCCGGAAACGGTGTTCACCGATTATCTCAAGAAACATCATTTGCGCGTGACGCCTGAGCGCATGGCCGTGCTGGATGCGGCGCTGGAGTCGCGCGCTCATTTCGACGCCGATCAGCTCTTTCTCGCCTTGAAAAACAAGGGCAGCAAGGTGTCAAGGGCTACGGTTTACAACACGCTGGAAAAATTGCGCGAAGCCGGTCTGCTGGTGAAATCCCGTTTCGGCGAGCGTCTTGCCAAATACGAAATCACGGTGGGCACGCAGCCGCATCACCATCTGATCTGCCGCTCCTGCGGCAGGATAGAGGAGTTCGTCGACAAGCGCGTCGATAGAATGGCGCGCGACGCGGCCGCCTGCCTCGATCACGAATTGGAGGACGCCGTGCTCCACATCTACGGCGTCTGTCCTTCATGTCGTAAAAAAAATATCTGAATCCTATGCAACTCAGCAGCATTCAACGCGGCTCGCGAGTCCGGATCACGCAACTGCCGGATGGCGACTCGCGATCACAACTGATACGATTGGGCCTGATCGAAGGCGCGGAAATAGAATGTCTTGAACGCCTGCCCGGCGGCACACTCGTGCTCTCATATAGCAGGCAGGAGCTCGCCTTGAGCGCCGGTCTCGCGGCTTCCATAACGGTGAGCGCTCTATGACGGATCCACGCGCCTGCGATCCGGCCGGCGGGGATCGGAACCGCGCCGAGACCCCGATACACAGGGAACACCCTCTCCACGGCCAGCTTCACATTCAGGCGTCTGAAGGCGGGAAACCGAGTGTCGTTCTTGCCGGAAATCCGAATGTCGGCAAGTCGGTTGTCTTCAACTACCTTAGCGGCTTATATGTCGACGTGTCGAATTTTCCGGGCACGACCGTGGAAATCGCCCGCGGATCCTACCTCGAATACGAACTCTGCGATACTCCAGGCATCTACGGCGTCTCTTCCTTCAACGACGAGGAGCGCGTCGCGCGGGATATCATCATTTACGGCGACATCGTGGTCAACATCGTGGACGCGGTGCACCTGGAGAGGGATCTGTTTCTGACCCAACAGCTGATCGACATGGGAAAGCGGATGTGCGTGGCGGTGAATCTCATGGACGAAGCGCGCCGCCGCAGGCTGAACATCGACCTTCAAGTTCTGGAACGGGAACTAGGCGTGCCTGTTGTCGGAACCGTGGCGACGCGCAGGCAGGGACTCGGAGCTTTGCACGACGCGATCGCCTCGGCAAGGGAAGGCAATGTGGAATCGTCCCTGCATGCCGAACTGCATGAGACGCTGTCCTCCGTCGGGTCACAGGCGGAAGCGTTGATGGTGCTGGAAGGCGATGCGGCCGTGGCTTCGCGGCATGGAGTGCCGGCTGCCGATGCGGTAAAGAGGGAGGAAATCTACATAAGACGCAGGAACAGAGTAAACAGAATAGTGGCGGCCGCCGTTTCGGAGACTGGAGTCGGAAAACAGGCATCGGCCGCATTGGGCAGAATGACCGTCAGCCCGGTCTTCGGAATCCCTTTGCTTCTGTTGATTCTTTATCTCGTCTATCAGTTTGTCGGCGTCTTCGTCGCGCAGGACGTGGTCGGTTTTACCGAAGGCGTAGTCGGAAACCGCATCGTCGAGCCCGCCATCAAGAGTTTCGCTGCGAGGCACGCTTCCGTTGCCGTCACGATCGAACTGATCGGCGAGGACGAAGAAGTCGCCGGCAGCCGAACTTTCGATTTCCCGGAAGGCATAAGCGGCGACAGAATGCTCTGGGAACAGGTGAAAGCGTATGCCGCAGGACATACGGCCGATCAGATCTTCGAATTTCGCAATCCGATTCTCATCGTATTTTTCGGCGAATTCGGCGCGGTTACGATGACGCTGACCTACCTGGTCTTCCTTCTGACACCGCTCGTCATCGGATTCTACCTAGCGCTGTCGGTTCTGGAAGACAGCGGCTACCTGCCGCGTTTGGCCACTCTTGTTGACAGGCTGTTGCGTTTCATCGGTCTCAACGGCCGCGCGATCATTCCATTGATACTCGGCTTCGGCTGTGTCACAATGGCGACGATTACGACAAGATTGTTGGGCACGCAGCGAGAGAAAACGATCGCCACCACGATTCTTCAGCTGGCCATCCCGTGCTCGGCACAGCTGGGAGTGATCGCCGCGCTGCTGGCGACCGCGGGTCCGATGGCCACCGCAGTCTATTCCGCGATAATATTTTCCTTTCTCGTCGTCGTTGGCACGCTCTTGAGCCGTTTCATCAAAGGCGAAACGTCACAACTGCTCCTGGACCTTCCGCCGATGCGGGTGCCGCGTCCCGGAAACGTCCTGCAGAAAACAGCGTACAAGACGTACTTTTTCCTGAAGGAGGCGAGCTTGTGGTTCTTTGTCGGCGCACTCGCGGTGAGCATTCTGCAGGTCACCGGCGCGCTCACGGCTGTGCAGGACGCTTTGAAGCCGCTGGTGGTGACCTGGTTGAAATTGCCGAAGGAAGCCGCTATAGCCTTTGTCATGGGGCTGGTCCGTCGGGACTTCGGCGCCGCCGGCCTGTACGAGATGCAACTGAGTCCGTTCCAGACCGTCGCGGCGCTCGTCACGATAACTCTCTTCGTGCCGTGCATCGCATCCCTGATGGTGATGTTGAAAGAGCGCGGGTTTAGAGAAGGCATGACCATCTGGGTGGGCAGCCTGGCGCTGGCGCTGGGGATCGGCGGCATAGCGGCTCAGATACTTGTGTGATTCGATGATTTTCATCGTAGATTATAGGACACTAAAACGGAAAAGAGCAGGAAGGTTATGAAAAATTCGGGTGTCTGCGCTTTCGCCCATCGGTTCCGTCGTCATAGGTTCGAGTTTCGTCCGCTGCCGAGTATCCTGGTGATGCTTGCGTTCGCGATGTGCGCCGGATTTTCCGCTTCCCGAGCACAGGAAGCGGGCGGACGTTTCGATCCGGTGGTTTTCATCGCCACGCTGAACCTGTTTCAGAATTACGGCGAAGGCGTTTTCGCGATGCCGCCCCACACGGAACGCCATTTCCTCGATTCGATAAAAACCTATGAACATACCGTAGGTTTCACCATGGTTACTCGCGACTCGAATCCGGACGGCTGGGCGGTGAGAATGTATTTCGACGCGAATCGCTTCGGTTCGGTCGTGTTCACGGGACTGTCCGCGAGCAGGACCTTGAGCGCAAGGGACACCCAATATTTCAAGCGCCTGATCTATTGGATCGAACGCCGGCTTGGTGAAAAACTCCTTGATCGCCAAAGCATCTCGCCGGCTCACGTCGTGTGGAAATGGATGGCGCGACCGAATTTTCTTTTCGAAGCCGTCAGACGCGCGGATCGGAAATCGGGCAAGGCTCTTGTATCCATGAACCTGCGGTTCAATCCCGAACAGGCGCCGGATAAGCCGTGAAAGTCAATGGCGTGGCTTGCCTCACAGCAGTCATTTTCACATCTTCTGAGAAACCGTAACATATTGCGCAGGAGAAGCTCGATGAACTCCAAGACAATTCTCGCCGTGATCGCCGCCGTTGCGTTGCAGGCCTGCACATTCATGAATGCGCAGTATTACATCGATTTCGGTAGCGTGCAGTTGACAAAATCGAAAGACTCGACCTTTGTGCTTACAAACACGTTGCCGATACCGATCGGTGTAAACAGCATTACACCTGTCAACAATCCGAGCGACTTCGCGATCATTTCCGGAGGCGGTCCGGTGACTGTTCAGCCCAGCGGCACACACACAGCGGTGCTGCGTTTTTCTCCATCTGCGCTCGGCGTCAGAACCGATTCCCTGTTGGTCACGGGCGTTTTCCCCGGCAGTCCCGTGTACGTGGAGCTGGTCGGTGAAGGAATAGCCCTACCTGTGGAGCTGGAATCATTTTCCGCCGTGTGGAACAATGCGGGAGTGACCCTTTTCTGGCTGACCTCATCCGAGACCAACAATCTGGGATTCGAAGTTCAGAGGGGGATGTCGGCGGGCAGCGGCGGAGCGGTTTATTCAACCATCGCATTCGTCCCGGGCGCCGGCTCTTCCGCCTCCGGCCGCAGCTACTCGTATGCCGATGCAGCGGGGCCGGCGTACGGAGGAGAGCTATTCTACCGTCTTCTGCAGACGGATACGGATGGGAGCATCCATCCATCCCGGCCGTTGAGAGTTGCGGCGCCGGAATCGACGGAAGGCGCCGATTTTCTGGTATCCCCGAATCCGAACACAGGGCTATTAAACGTTACCTTCACACTTCCGAGTTCGGAACACGTAAAACTGGAGATCGCCGACATGTCCGGAAGGATCGTCTCTACCCTTGCCGACGGGACTTTCGAAACCGGATCACACTCGCGGAATTTCTCGCTCGGCGCTCTGCCGGCCGGTGTCTACATGGCTCGTCTTGCCGCAGTTTCGTTTGAAAGGAGCCGCAGGTTTTTTCTGATCAGATGAAGCCCTTATTACGATAAAACCTCGTCTCACTCCAAGGCAGGATAACGCGCGTGGCGAGAATTGTGCTATTCGGAGAAATCATGCTTCGGCTGAGTACGCCAGGGCATGAGCGCATTGGATGGGCAGGTTCTTTCGAAGCCGCATACGGAGGCGCCGAGGCCAACACGGCGGCGTCGCTCGCCGCGTTCGGCCACGAGGTCGTGTTTGTGACCCGGCTTCCAGAGAATTCTCTCGGCGATAGCGCGTTGAGAGTTCTTCGAGCGGCGGGAATAAACACCGAACACGTCATTCGGGGCGGAACCCGGCTCGGCTTGTATTTCCTTGAACATGGAGCGTCGGTGCGACCGTCACGAGTGCTTTATGACCGCCGGAGCTCGGCGTTCTCGGAACTGCAGCCGGGCGGGATCGACTGGAAGCGGATACTGCACGGCGCTCAGTGGTTTCACATGACCGGCATCACTCCGGCGCTTTCCCCCGGCTGCGCCCGGCATTCGTTGAAAGCGCTTGAAGACGCGGTTGATTCCGGTGTTTGCTCGAGTATCGATCTGAACTATAGGAAAAAACTCTGGAGTGCCGACGTCGCCGCGGAAATGATGAGGGCGGTCATCAGGTCCGCTAATCTGTTAATATCCAACGAAGAAGATCCCGGACTGCTTTTCGGCATCGAACCGGCAAGGTCGGATATTGCCGCCGGCGCGATCGATCGCGAGGAGTATGCCGGCACGGCCAGGCGGCTCGCGGAGTTCGCCAATGCGCCGGCGGTGGCGATCACTCTTCGCAAAAGCTGCTCGGCGTCAGACAACGGTTGGTCGGGACTGCTGCTGAAGGATGGAGAAGTCCGCTTCTCGCGCGAATACGATCTGCATATCGTGGACCGTGTCGGCGGCGGCGACGCTTTCGCCGCCGGTTTGATACACGGTTTTCTGAACGGATGGGACGCGCAGCGCACTGTGGATTTCGCGGCCGCGGCGTCGGCGTTGAAACATACGGTGCCGGGCGATTTCAATGCGGTGTCGGAGGCCGAAGTGATTGAACTGATGGAAGGCGGCCCAGGCGGCAGAGTCAGGAGATAACCAGTAAGAACTACGCAACTTGGCAAAGCAACAACGCAGCGAGGGCCGGACCGTGAACAAGCTGGATGCAATCCATCGGATACTCAGGGCAAGGATAGTCGCTGTTGTCAGGTTGCCCGACGCGTCGAGGATACTGCGTGTGGCGGAGGCGCTCCAGGAGGGAGGCGTTTCGGTGATCGAGTTGACGATGACTACGTCAGGCGCGCTATCCGGGATAGAAGCTTTGGCGAAAACGATGCCGGAAATCCTGACAGGCGCGGGTTCCGTGCTGGACTCAGGCGCTGCGATGGATGCGGTATCCGCCGGCGCCTGTTTTATCGTCAGTCCGGCTTTCCTCTCCGAAGTCTTGCACATGGCTCAGACTTACGGAGCGGCGGCCGTGCCCGGTGCTTACACGCCTACGGAGATCCTGACAGCACATCGCGCCGGAGCGGATCTGGTGAAAGTGTTCCCAGCCGACGCTTTGGGCCCGGCGTATTTCCGTGCGTTGCTGTCACCGATGCCGCAGTTGAAGCTGATGCCGACCGGGGGCGTAACCCCCGAGAATGCCGGCGAATGGATCAGGGCAGGCGCCTCGGCCGTCGGAATCGGCTCGGCGCTGGTCAGTGCTTCAGCGGCGGCTCGTGGATGTTTTGGCGAGATCACCGAAAAGGCGCGCGCGGCCGTGTTGAGTATCGACGCGTCCACACTTTAAGAAAACCCTCGATTTCAAAGAAAGAAGCTTGAATTCCTGATACGGAAGCAGTAAGTTCCCCCATATTTGGAATTGGATTCGTTTTCGTCCAAACACCAGATTCGCAGGACATAGATCCATCATTACGTGGTGTATGCGTGCCAGTTTATCCGACGGCGCCTGTGCGGGGCATGGATTGAAGCGGGGTACAGCGTTGCATCGCGTGACCTGAAAGTCTGCAAATTAATAATTAGAGGAGTCTCACATGAGCACCGACACCGCGTCACACGCTTCATGCCCGCGCAGAATTTGTGTTGCTGTTCTCCTGGGCGCATTTCTTGTCATCGGCACAAGGGCGGAGGCGCAGCTGTCAGGCGCCTACACTATCAATTCGGCCGTCACTACCGGCGGCACTAACTTTCAAACTTTCACAGCGGCGGTATCGGCTCTGACTACCTCCGGCATAAGCGGCGCAGTGACCTTTACCGTGGCTTCCGGCTCGGGTCCATACACCGAACACATATCCATACCCGCGATCACCGGTTCATCCTCGACAAACACGATCACCATCGAGGGCAGCGGCGAAGTTTTCAGGCACACTCCGACCTCCGCGGATATTTCGGTCATAGATCTAGCCGGCGTGGACTATCTGACTATCAACAACCTCGTCATCATCGGTCAGGCCACCTCGTACGGAGTGGGGATCCTTCTCCGCAACTCTTCGGATTACAACAACATCACCAACTGCACCTTCGATCTCAGCGCGGTGACCAGCACTACCTCTACGGTGTCGGCATACATCGCAGCGTCGAATTCGCTGACCAGCACGGGGACGACCGGCGCCACCGCCAATTACTGCACGTTTTCCGGAAACACGATGAGAGGCGGCGCAACCGGCGGCCCTTACTACGGCGTGGTGATCAGGGGCACGTCCTCTACTACGGCGGCGATGGGGAATTCCTTCATCGGCAATACGATCGAAGACCAGTATGCGCACGCGATGTATTTCAATTACACGAACGGGACGATCGTTCGAGGAAATCACATACGCAGACCGAACCGCACCACTTCGTCGTCGGTGTACGGGATGTACTTCATTAACGGAAGCCGCTCGGAATTGATCGAGAAAAACCAGATATACAATCCCTTCGGCGGCAATCCCACATCGACATCCGGCTTTTACGGCATAGCTTTCGCAACACCGAATACGCCTGCCGGCTACGAAACGACCGTCCGGAACAACGCGATTTACGGGATCAACGGAAACGGCACGCATTACGGATGCTACAGCACATCGGGAGCGAACATCCGTTTTTATCATAACACGGTTTCTTTCGACTATGCCGCCGCAACGGCGGGCACGACTTACGGCTTTTACCTTTCCGGCAGCACCGGCCCGGAATACAGAAACAACATAGTGACAATCACGCGCGGAGGGACGGGCACGAAGTACTGCATATACCTAAGCGGGACAGCCGGCGGAAGCAGCAATTACAACGACCTTTATATCAACGCGCCCGCCGGCACGAATTATACCGGTTACCATAATTCCATCACGTATGCGACTCTCGCGAACTGGCAGACGGCCAACGGCGGCATATACGACCAGAACAGCATGGCGATCGATCCAGTGTATACAAACGCGGCAACCGGCAACCTGTTCCCGCAGGCGGCTGCGCTGAGCAACATGGGCATGAATCTGCTGGCAGCCGTGCCGGACGACATTCTCGGCCTGCAGAGATCCGCCACGCCTGAAATGGGCGCCTGGGAAGCTCAGGATCCCATGGTGGTGAACAGCGTCGTCACGACCCAGAACGTGACTTCCGCGGTGACCCCGTCATCCGTCGAGCAGCAAATAATCGGAATCGAGATAACAGTATCCGGAATTACGGCGCCGAAGACCGTCACCAACTTTTCCCTGAACACTAACGGCACGACCAGCACGTCGGACATATCGAACGCGAAAGTATTCTATACGGGCAACAGCGCGGTGTTTGCCACGGGAACGCAATTCGGGTCGACGGTGACCGCGCCCAGCGGGGCGTTTTCGATCACCGGCACACAAACCCTGAATTCGAGCGGGACGCATTACTTCTGGATTACATATGACATCCCCTCGACCGCGACAACCTGCAACGCCGTTGATGCGGAATGCGCCTCGGTGACAATGTCGGCCACGGGCTACGTCCCGACGCCGGTGGCGCCCGCGGGCGTGCGATACATCAAGTCCGCTCTCTCCGGCACATACACGGTAAACAGCGCGGCTACCCCCTCATGCACCGTGTACAATTCGATCCGCGATGCAGTGGCTGATCTGAACATGCTCGGCGTATCCGGCGCCGTGACCTTCAATGTGGCGGCGGGGCATACGGAAACCGCTTCCAATATTCTGCTATCGACCACGACATCGAGTTCGACGAACACCATCACCTTCCAGAAATCCGGTTCGGGCGCGAATCCGCTCATCACCGCGTCGCCGGGGACGGGCACCTTGGACGGGGTAATAGTCATCGCGGGAACGGATTATGTGACCTTCGACGGCATCGATGTGCAGGATGCGTCGACGAACCTGGACAACAATACGAGAATGGAATGGGGATATGCCGTGCTCAAGGCGTCGGCGACGGACGGATCGCAGCAAGTCACGATCAAAAACTGCACGATATCCCTCAACAAGGCCTATACTTCCACGAGAGGCATCTACCAGTACAATCATACTCCGGCAAGCAGCACGACGCTGTCGATAACGAATTTTGCCGGAACATCGTCCTACAACACTTACATCAACAACACAATTACGAACACCTACTACGGCGCATATCTGTACGGCGCTTCCGATTCCACTTATTACGATCATGGAGTCGACTTCGGCGCCGGAGGAGGCAATGTGATCACGAATTGGGCGGGCGGTTCCTCGACGGCCTACGGCCTGTACGCCGCCTACCAGGACGATATCCGCGTGGCCAACAACAATGTGAATTCGGTGTTCAACCATACAACGACCCTGTACGGTATCTACCTGTCCACCGGCACTGGTTCAAACGTCGATATTTTCGACAACACTGTTTCAATATCGGACAGCGGAACGACAAGCTCGCTGTACGGGATATACTGCTCGATGGGATCTTCCGGAACAGCCAATACGGTGAATATCACCGGGAATACCGTCACCGGGTGCGCGTATCCCCGCGCGACGAGCGCTGGATTCTACGGGATATATCATACCACGACGCCTTTTAACAGCAATATCAGCGGAAACAGAATCACGGACAACATTTACGGATCATCGTCCGCCACAGCCACCGGTACGCTCTACTTCATATATGTAGCATCAACGACGTCGACTCCGGGCAGCGTACACACTATTGCGGACAACGTGATCCGGGGCAACATGAGAGTGCAATCGGCGCTCGGCTCGGGAACCAATTACATGTTCTATGTAGCCGGCGGCGCCGAGACGACCAACATATACGGTAACGAAGCGGCGGTGAACGACCTGACTTCGACCGGCACGCTCTACGGATACTACCTTACGGCGAGCAACGCTCTGAAGAATTTCTATCAAAACCGGCTGGATTCCATTCAAACCTCCGGAGGATCGGTCTACGGTCTTTATCATAGCTCGGGCGCCGAGATAAACATTCATCGCAACACCATTTCGAATGTGCTGGCCACAGGAACCTCCGCCTATATCTACGGCATGTACATATCGAGCGGGACGACGGCGAATATCTCAAATAACTTCGTGTACGGACTTTATCCTACCGCAACGAGCAGCACCTCGGCTCTGTACGGGATCTATATCTCCACTCCGACCACCGCCCGCGTATTTTACAACACCGTCTTTCTGAACGCAAGCAGCAGCGCTTCCTCATTCGGGTCCGCTGCGCTCTACTCATCCACGACCCCGGCGCTCGATCTCCGCAACAATATACTCATCAACGCGTCGACTCCCGGAAGCACAAGCGGGAATTCGATCGCATTCCAGCGGTCGAACGCGACCATCGCCACATTCGCGGATTCGTCAAACAACAACTGCCTCTACGCCGGCACGCCGTCGGCGGCGAATCTTATCTACAGCGACGGAAGCAATCTTTTAACGACGATCGAGGCATACAAATACCTTGTCGGCCCGCTGCGTGAAAGCGCATCGTTCAGCGAAGATGTGCCGTTCGTCAACAAAACCACATTGCCTTACGACGTTCACCTCTCAGCGACCACGGCGACGGCGTGTGAGAGCGGCGGCGCAAGAGTGACGACGATCGGTGCGGCGGTCGATTTGGACGGGCAGGCGAGATACGGCGAAACGGGCTACGCCGGCGCCGGAAGCGCTCCCGACATAGGCGCCGACGAAGGCAACTTCATCTACCGCGACGGCCTGCCGCCGCTTATCTCGTATACTCCCCTCGGAAACGCGACCGCGGCCGCAACGCGATCTTTCTCCAACGTATCAATCACCGATTTGAGCGGAGTGCAGGTCGCATCAGGCACGCGGCCGCGCGTATATTATCGCAAGAGTTCGCTTAGTAACGTGTGGGTCGATAACACGAACTCGACTCCGGGTTGGAAGTGGGTCGAAGCGAGCGGCGCGGTCTCGCCTTTCGACTTCACAATCGACTACTCCAAGCTTCCGGGCGCCTCCGTGTCCCCGGGCGACACGATCTATTATTTCGTGACGGCCCAGGACAGCGCTGCAACTCCGAATGTCGGCATCAATTCGGGCCTGTTCCCAAATCAACCGTCCAGCGTCGCCCTGACAAGCTCCGCCTTCCCGGTCGGCGATCCCGTGAATTCATACCGGATCAGCAGCGCCGCATTGGCGGGAACATATAGCATCGGCAGCGGGCAGACTTACACCACGCTCACGGGCAGCGGAGGATTTTTCGAGGCGGTGGCCGCGAACGTGCTGACGGGCGACGTGACGTTGAACGTCATCAGCGATTTGAGCGAACCGGGCACTTTCGCCCTTCCGCAATGGTCGGAGCAGGGCGCGGGCAATTACCGGATGACCATACGCCCATCGGATACGGCCACGGTGGTAAAACACGTCACCGGGACGGTCGCCGACGCGATGATACGGCTCGACGGCGCCGACCGCGTGCTGATCGACGGAAGGCATCCGATCTCTTCCACCCCTTATTACCTGCGCTTCCTAAACACGAGCACGTCCTACCCGACGCTGTCCCTGATCAACGGCGTTCAGAACACCGTCGTGCGCTCTTCCATCATCGAAGGCGCCAACACGGGCACTGACGGCGTGTTGCTCATAGGAGCTTCGACCACGCCGGCGCCCAACACGGCCATACGAATAACAGACAACATTATCAGGGATCGTTCCGATGCCGCGGGGGTGCCGAATACACTGATCGGCGTCGCTTCGGGAAGCAGCAATACCGTTGACACCTTGACCAACAATGCCCTGTTCAACTTCAGCGGGTACGGCATCCGCGCGCAGACGATCGGCGACAGCTGGGTGATCGACGGCAACATGGTTTACGAGACCTCGACAGCTTCCAGTCAGCTCGTCGGCATCTCCGTCGGCGGAGGGAGCGGGCATAGGATACGCAACAACAGCATCGGCGGTTCCGACGGCGTCAGGTCCGGCCAGCCGCTGAGCACTTCAAGCGCAAGCACGCCGGCCTTCACAGGCATTTCCATCGCGGGCGGAAGCGGCGCCGCAAGCGAAATCTCGGGCAACATCATCGGGAATGTCGCGTGCGCGAGCGGCGGTGTGTACTGCATATATGCGACATCCGGAAATCTCGATGTATCGGATAACCGGCTTGGCGACAACGTACCGGGTTCCGACAGCCTTTACTCGGGCGGCACGTTTTACGGCGTGTACAAATCAGGCGCGGGATCGTTGACGGTCGACAGCGACACGGTGGGTTATGTGCAGTGCACATCCACTGTATACCCGGTGTACGTCACGGGAGGCGACGCAACGATCACAGGCAACCTCATCAGGAACACCTCGGCCGGAAGCACCTCGTACGGGATATATTACTCCGGCGGAGTCGCGGCCGCCATGCGTGACAACGTGATCACCGGCATGACTACCGTCGCGTCTACGCTCGCGGGGATTTATTTCACGAGTTCCGGCGGCTATAACACGGCGACCGGCAACACGGTGTCGAACCTTTGGAACCTGTCGACGCAGTACGGCATGTACTTCACCGGCACTTTGGCCGGCATACACGCGACAGGGAACACGATCTCCGACAACACGAACACTTCCCCCACCTCGAGCTCATCGCTTTACGGCGTGTACTCGTCGGCAACCGGCGCGGTTTCCATTTCAAACAATACGATCAGCAACCTCCTTGACAGTTGTGCCGTGACAGGCAGTCTGTACGGGATATACGCGGCCTCGACCGCTCAACCGGACACCATCTCCAACAACACGGTGACCGGACTGCGGAACTCCACGCTGCAGGGCGCGACCAGAGGGATGTACGTCACTTCTTCCGGGACGAACCTCATCGAATCCAATACGCTGAGCAACCTTGTCTCCATGCAAAACGGCACGGCTTACGGATTGTGGACGACCGGAGGCACGAACCTGGTGCGATCCAACGTAATCAGCTCGCTCTCGACCCCGTCGGATTCGGTGCCGAACACCTTCTCGATTCTGGGACTCATAGTCATGCCCGCAACATCCGGCAATGTCGTCACCCAGAACACGGTGTACAATCTCGTGAACACTTCTCAGCGGGATTCGACGGCGGTTGTCGGCGGCATTTACATCAGCGCGATCGTCGATGCCGTCATATCGCGCAACCGGGTGTACAATTTGAGCGTCGGCGGGGGTTTGGCATACCGCTCGTCGCAGATTTACGGATTGTACAACCAGGCTGGCGGCGCCACGGTGTACAGCAACAATATGGTGTCGATCGGCAGCGGCGTGGGACCGCGCGTGCGTCTCTCGGCGGCGGAGGACGTCAACTCGACAGGATCCAGCGCCTGGTATTACAACAGTTTCCACGTCGGCGGAACGAACACCGGCTCGGATACCACGGATTCCTACGCGTTCAGGCGCGCCACGACAGGCGGCATCAAGCTTCGCAATAACATTCTGTTCAACAGCCGCACCGGCGGCGGGCGGCATTTCGCTATTGGCAACACGGATGCCGGTTACCTGACCAATTGGAACGGGGGTGACGAGGACTTCAATCTGCTTGTCTCCTCGAACGCCAATACCGTCGGGAACTGGGGTCCCTGGGGATACGGTTTCGCCGAGAAGACGTTTTCAGGGTGGAGGGATAGTTCGGGAGGCGTCTACAGTCTCTCGACGACCACGGCAACTCTCCCGCCGACATCCTTGTTTACGGCGCCCGCAACTGCCGACCTCTCGATAATAAACAGCAACTCCGATTGCTGGTATGCCAACGGCAAGGGCGTCGCGGGGTCCATGTCAGGTTCCATAGCGGATGATTTTACGGCAAACAGCGTGAGGTCGACCACGCTCGGGATGGCTACGGATCTTGGCGCGGACGAATTCAACACGAGCACACTGCCCCCGCTCGCGACCGCATCCGGAACGCCGGCCTTCAATACCACCACCGTGTACAGCTTCGGAGGACAGAATCTGGCCAGCATAACCTGGGGCGCAAGCGGCGTGCTTCCGCTCGGCATCAATTTCCGATATTACTCCGGCGACAATCCGCCGGCACCGCTGACGGGCAACTACAGCAATGCCTACGCAAATCTTACCGAGACTCTACCCGGAATCGCCTACTCGTACAGCATCACTTTCGGATATTCATTCGCCTGGCTCGGTTCGATTTCATCGGAGTCCAACATTCGACTTGCAAAAAGGGACGGCGCCGTCTGGGGTTTCCTTCCGGGTTCCACCGTCAACACCACCAATAAAACGGTCACGGTGTCGGGACTGACGTCATTTTCAGACTTCGCGCTGACCGACGCGACAAATCCACTCCCGGTTGAATTGATTTCGTTCACCGGTCATTTCCGGGGCGCCGACATCCAGTTGTCCTGGACGACGGCAAGCGAACTGAACACACTCCGTTTCGAGATTCAGAGGCGGACGGGTGACGAATGGCTGACCGTCGGATCCGTGGACGCCCGAGGATCAGTGGACAACGCTTGCGAATACCGGTTCATGGACTCCGGCTTCCCGAAGGCGGACGAATACGTTTACCGGCTCAGGATAGTGGACCGTGACGGAAGCAGCGAATACTCCCGCGAGGTCCGCGTAACGGCTCTCAGGACGGACGGATTCCGTCTTTTCGCGAATTATCCCAATCCGTTCAACCCGGCGACAACCATTTCTTTCGCGATACCCGCGGAGACGCATGTCACGGTACGCATCGTGGACGCGAACGGACGCGATGCGGCGCTGCTGCACAGCGGAATTCTGCCATCAGGCTCGCATTCGGTTCTGTTTTCGGCTCGTGAGCTGCCGAGCGGCGTGTACACCTGCGTCGTTACGGCGGGAAACGAAATGCGCACGGGCAGGATCGTGCTCGCCAGATGAAGCGATAAGGTTCAATAGAGAAGCGGCAAAGGGCGCGGACAACCGCGCTCTTTGCGTGTTATCCGACGAATATCCATTGACAATGCTGATGGAAAGAAATAGATTCGGCATAGCGATGTCCGGCCGGAAGGACTGTTCAATATCCAAGCTCCGGCGTTTCGCCGCTCTTTATCGGGCCGCGGCGTAATTGCAGTCTGCGAAATGCGGATTTCCCGAAACACCGAACACGAGAGCACATATTCATGAAGTCACGAGATTATCGTCACCCGTTGCGGACGTTCGAACCGGTCGTCCTATTCTTCCTGTCGGCTGTTTTCATGACCGCGCCCGCGGAGGCGCAGAGAACGGTAGGCCTGCTGCAATCGGACGCGCGCGCATACCCGGGATATACTCTGTTCGCTCCCATGCAGTCCAGAAGCGCATTCCTGATCGACAACGAAGGGCGTCTCATTCACCGTTGGGACGGTCAGTACATGCCGGGTTTGGCGGTGTACCTTCTGGAGAACGGCAATCTCATCAGGATGTGCCGCGCCGATGCCTCCGTGGGTGAGGGAGGCGGCCGGATAGAGGAGGTGGATTGGGACGGGAACATCGTCTGGAGCGTGGACGAAGACCTCTGGGGATACGAGTTTCATCACGATATAACCCGGATGCCCAACGGCAACTTCCTCGTGATCGCCAGGGAGGCAAAATCCAAGCAGGAAGCCATAGAAGCCGGCAGAAATCCGCTGTTCTTCAGTTCCGACACATTTCTGCCTGACGTAATCCTCGAATTGAAACCGAATGCCGGGGGCAGCGCCGATATCCAATGGGAGTGGCATTTCTGGGATCACATGTGTTCAAACATGCCCGGCGACTGGACGGCCAACGGGAGGGCCGTAGGAAAGGATATAGCCGATCCGCACAAGATCGACATAAATTACGCTCAAAACGGCAATCCGGACTGGCTGCACTGCAACTCGGTGGATTACAACGAAGCCCTGGACCAGATAGCGATTTGCGCGCACAATCACAACGAGATCTTCATAATCAGCCACCACACCGCGGATTATTCCGATATCGGGGCGGGAACAGAGGCTGCTCGCGGCGCCGACGGGGATTTCCTGTACCGCTGGGGCAATCCCGAGACTTACGGCGGAGGGGTGTTCCGACCCAGGCGCCTGTTCGGGCCGCACGACGTACAATGGATCGCCGGCCATCTGCCAGGCGCCGGCAATCTCCTTCTCTACAACAACGGTCTGGGCCGGCTCGGCGACGCCTACTCCACTGTGGAAGAGTTAACGCCGCCCCTCATCGAGGAGGGACGCTACCTATTCGAGACCGGAAAGGCATACGGACCCGACAGCCTGAGCTGGTTTTACCGGGCCCCGAACCCGACCGATTTCTACTCGAAAAACATTTCCGGAGCTCAACGCCTGCCGAACGGCAACACACTCATCTGCGAAGGGGCGACGGGGAAGTTTTTCGAGGTCACGCAGGCGGGCGACGTGGTGTGGAAATACGTCAATCCGGCGAACGACTCAGGCGCCATGCAGCAAGGAATAAAACCCTCGAGAAACGCCGTGTTCAACTGCAG
>CAYLZD010000013.1:27704-93731 GCA_964388275.1 uncultured Chromatiales bacterium | reverse complement strand
CGACCTGTCCGACGAAGTCCCGCATCTTGCGGGACGTAGTCGGAAGGCGGCCGGGTCAGGGCATCCCGCACAATGCAACTGAAAAATAGCGTCAAAGAACGACGTGAAGTTAATCCGCCGAAGTCACACAAAGTGTGACGAAGGAGGACCCGCTCCACTGTTTTTATGACGCAATTTTTCACAGGTCGTATTTACCTGTTCGATGCGCTTATTCCTCGTTTTTCGCCGCGTATGATCTGTCGGCCGGCAATATCAAGCAGGTGCTCCAATGGCGAAGTCAGGATACATTTGCGGAACTTCCGAAGATCAATAATTCGTTCTGACGTATGACGTTTGAGTCCGCTTGACTATGCCTCGAACGTTTATCCAACAGAATGTTCCATTTTTTTCGCGGCAAATCACGCACATTGGCGAGTTTACAAACAGGATTTAAAAAATGACAAGAAAATTCAGCTTAATCGCGGTCCTGGCAGTCGTGCTCCTGCTTCCCGCGGCTGTGGCCAGATCGCAGACTGGAAGCGGCGCCGTAAAGGGAACGGTTTTCGATGCAGCCACGAAGGAACCGCTGATAGGCGCATCGGTCGTCGCCATCGGCACGAACTTCGGAGCGGCAACCGGAATTGACGGAGCTTTCCTCATCAACAATCTTCCTCCCGGCACCTATCAGTTGAGAGCCACTCTGATCGGTTACAAACCTCTCATCGTGACAGATATCGTCGTGGCCCCCGGCAGGCAGAACGACATCTCCTTTCCCCTTCAAGTCCTGCCCATCGATCTCGACGCCGTCGTCGTGGAAGCGGATTATTTCAAATTCACCGCCGATGAACCTGTCAGCGCACTCTCGCTGAACGCCGAGGAAATACGCAGAGCGCCCGGCGGTTTGGAGGATGTGGTACGCGCCATCTCGGTGCTGCCCGGAGTGGTACAGGTTTCGGCCGGAAGGAACGATCTGATAGTCCGCGGAGGTGGCGCTTCTGAAAACCTGTACGTGCTGGACGGCGTCGAAGTGCCGAACATAAACCACTTCGGCACGCAGGGAGCGACCGGCGGTCCGCTCAGCCTCGTCAACCTCGATTACGTGCGCGACGTGACATTTTCAACCGGGGGCTTCGGGGTCAGATACGGGGACAAACTCTCGTCCGTGCTTTCCATCGATCTGCGTAACGGAAGGGACGACCGGCTGGGAGGGAAAGCGACCATTTCCGCCAGCCAGTTCGGACTGAACGCTGAAGGTCCCATCGGTTCGGAGGGCTCCTTCCTGTTTTCCGCGAGAAGAAGCTATCTGGATTTCATCTTCAAGGCCGCCGGCTTCGGCTTCGTGCCGGAATACTGGGACTTCCTGGGCAAGGCATCCTTCAACGCCGACCAGAACAACCAGTTCAGCTTTCTCCTGCTCGGAGCGCTCGACAACGTCCGCTTTTTCAACAACACCGAGGATCAGCGCTACAGCAATTCGCGCATACTCGGCAACTCGCAGGACCAGTACATTTCGAGTTTGTCGTGGCGCCGTCTGCTCGACAAGGGCTTCATAACCGTAGCGCTCGGCCGCAGTTTCGTTTCGTATGATTTCCTGCAATCCGACTCCCTGCTCAACCCGGTATTTGCCAGCGACTCGAAGGAAGGCGAGACGAGCCTGCGCGCGGATGCGGTGCTTCTGACGGACAGGCACACGGAATTGTCGTTCGGGATTCAGGGGAAACTGCTCCGAACCAGGGGCGGTTTATTCGCGGCGCCCAATCCCTATGTTGCGCTCCCCTTCCTGCCCGACAGCGACTGGGACACCACGGCTCTCAAGGGCGCCGCTTACGCGCAGTTATCCCGCCTGTTCTTCGACCGTCTGCGGGTGTCGGCGGGTGTTCGTCTGGATTATTTCAACATGATAGACGAGCCGGTTTCGCTCGGACCCCGGGCGTCCGTTTCCTATCAGGTGACGCCGCTGACCTCGCTCAACTTGAGCGCGGGAGTTTACCATCAATCGCCGTCCATGATCTGGCTCGTCTCCAATCCGCTCAACACCCGCCTGCGCCACATCGAAGTCAAACAGGTAATAGCGGGTGTGGAGCATCTGATACGGGCCGACACGAAGGTCCGGATCGAGGGATACCTGAAATCCTACAGCGATTATCCTGCCAGCACGGAGCGGCCGTGGCTCATAATGGCCAACACCGGCGCGGGCTTCGGCGGGTCGGAAGAGGGCTTCGCCTCTTTCGGCTTCGATGCCCTCGCGAGCATCGGGAGCGGCCTGTCGAGAGGCCTGGAGCTTCTGGTCCAGAAGCGTTTGTCGGAGATCCCGTGTTACGGCATATTCAGCCTCACGTACGGCAGCACGGAATTCACCGCCCTCGACGGCGTCTCCCGCACCGGCTCTTTCGACCAGCGGCTCATACTGAATCTCAGCGGCGGCTACGCCATCGACAACCGCTGGGAGATAAGCGCCAAGTTCCGCCTGGGCACGGGCACTCCATACACGCCCTTCCTGCCCGACGGCACGCCCGACGTGTCCGCGCTCAACAGCGGACGGCTTCCTCTTTTTCATTCACTCGACTTGAGAGTGGACAGGCGGTGGTTCTTTGGCGGCTGGAACCTGATAACCTACATCGACGTGCAGAACGTCTACAACAGGAAGAATGTTCAGAGCTACAGGTGGGATTACCGGAATATGCGTCCCGAAGATGGATCGTCCACGATCGGCATACTGCCCAGCATCGGAGTGAGCGCGGAGTTCTGACCGTTCTGGTTTTCGGCGGGGAATTCGCTACATTTTTTGATGCGCTCCGCGCGTCGATAAAATGAAGTACCAACAGATACATCTTTCCCGCCTATCCCGCGCCGCCGGCCGCCTGGAGGCCGACGGCAAATGGCATGTGTATGCAACCGACGCGAACTCTCATTACCGTGTGACGGGAAAAACCGCGCAGAGAGTCCGCTTCGAGAAGAACGAGGATGCGGCGATGCTCGGCATTTTCGAAGAATTGCCGCCGTTGCCTGCGCGGCTTCTGAAGGAGGGTTTCAGGGAGGAAATAACGATCCGCAACGGCGAACACGGATGGGCCGTGGAGGATATGTTCCTGCGGCTGTTCGTGGGCTGGGATCAACTCGCGGCCGCGGGAGCGCACTTCGGTATCAAGGCGTTCTTTCACGAGGGCAATGCCCTGCAATTCGGAGTGCGGTTCGATTATCATACGGCGAAGGACCTCACCGACGCCCTGATCACCGCAAGGGCGTTTTCTCTCGTGGCGGCTGATCTGGCCCAGGACGCGCGCGAAGGAGTGCCGCATACTGTGCGTGAGATCCGGGGGCTCATAAGCACGGCGATGGATGTGCTGCGCGAGGAACTCGCGCCGGAACCTCGCGAGGAATCCGGCGCGCCCGCCGGAACGGAGCGCCGCAAAGCCGGATCGAAATCCGGACGCGGCCAGATATCCCTGTTCCCGGATCAGCAGGAATGATGGAAAAAGTTTACGATACCGTGGTCCTTAAACCGTCGCGCGAAACATCGCGGCGGAGCATAGCCGCCGAAGCGGCTCGACTGATTCAGGGAGGAGAGCTGGTCGCGTTTCCCACTGAGACCGTGTATGGCCTCGGCGCCAATATCTTCAACGAAAGCGCCTTGCGGGCGCTTTTCCGCGTGAAGGGAAGACCGGGCGACAACCCTCTGATCGTGCACGTGGCTCGTGCCGAACAGGCGGAAATGCTGGCACAGCGACTCCCGCCTCATTTCGAAGAGCTTGCCGAGCGTTTCTGGCCAGGCCCTTTGACGCTCGTGTTCAGGCGCAATGCCGCGGTGTTCGACTCCGTTACGGCCGGTCTGCCCACCGTCGCAGTCCGGGCGCCCGATCATCCGCTCGGCGGCGCATTTCTCAAAGCCGCCGGCGTCCCGGTAGCCGCCCCCTCCGCCAACCTTTCGGGCCGTCCGAGTCCGACCAGAGCCGAACACGTGCTTGCCGACCTGGGCGGGGCTATCCCACTGCTGCTGGACGGCGGCCCCTGCAAAATCGGCATCGAGTCCACAGTGCTCGACCTGAGCGGAAAACACCCGGTGATTCTCCGGCCGGGAGCGATAGGACCCGAAGAAATCGCCGCGGTCACGGGAACTCGAACAAGCATCGCGCGACCCAATGCGGTGAGGCCCGCATCGCCCGGAATGAAATACGCCCACTACGCCCCCGAAACTCCGCTGACGCTCGTGCTGTGGAGAAAGGAGGCGAGCGTGCGCATGGAGCATCTGCTCATGGAAGTGCTGCGCAACCGGAAAAGAGGACTGCGAGTCGGCCTCATGGCGCCCGCCGATCTCAAGGATCTGCCATGCGACGCATTTTTTTCCCTCGGAGCGGGAACTTCCGTCGATTACGCGCGTGAAATGTACCGTGGTCTCCGAACGCTGGACGCGGCCCGACTGGACATGATGGCCGCACCCGGCATAAAAGAAGAAGGACTCGGCATGGCGGTAATGAACCGCCTGAAAAAGGCCGCGCACAAGGTTATAGCTTAGGATCGAATTTCAACGCATTGAAGCAAAGGCAGCATGAAAAAAACTCCCGACACAATCCGTTGTTTCGTCGCCGTCTATCCCGACGGAGAAGCCCTCGAAGCCATGGCCGGATTCGTGAGCCGTCTGCGCGGCCGCAACGGAAGCATACGCTGGGAACGCCCCGGACAGATGCACATAACCATGAAATTCGCCGGAGATGTTCCGCGCGAGCGTGCGCTGGAGGCGGCGGACGCGCTGCGCGAGCGCATCGGTAATCTCGCCGGCTTCGGCGGAATCATCGATACCGTGGGCGCTTTCCCGAATTTCCGGCGGCCGCGCATCATCTGGCTGGGTTTCTCGCGGCCGGCCGGGGCGTTGACAAGGATACAGTCGGCATCCGAAGAAGCGTGGGCAGGGCAGGGCGTCCCGCGCGAGCGCAATCCTTTCAGACCACATTTCACGATTGGACGCGTGAAGGAGAATTCGAACATATCCAATTTGGAAAACGACATCGCCGCGTGTAGCTTTTCCGCCGTACCGGTGTCTTTCAATTCGGTGCGCGTAATGGAAAGCAGGCTGACCCCGGCCGGCGCCATCCATAGCGAGTTGGCTCGCATCGATCTCGATACATCACACTGATATCCAGAAGACCATTACTTACACTTCACGGGAACACCCATGACTGAAGAAAAAGACGGAAAACTCAGAGCTCTCGGACTGGCGGTCGAACAAATAGAAAAAGCGTTCGGCAAGGGCGCGATAATGCGCATGGGCGACGGCGTCATCACGAAGGTCGATTTCATTTCCTCGGGATCCATTTCTCTCGACGCGGCTCTCGGCATAGGCGGCGTACCGAGAGGCCGCATCGTCGAGATTTACGGCCCGGAATCCTCCGGAAAAACCACGATCTGCCTGCACATAGTGGCGGAAGCCCAGAGGCGCGACGGAATGGCGGCCTTCGTCGATGCCGAACACGCCCTGGATATCGGTTACGCGCGAAAAATAGGCGTGGATGTCGCCAACCTGCTGGTTTCGCAGCCAGAAAACGGCGAGCAGGCGCTGGAAATTGTGGAGACGCTGGTGCGCAGCAACGCGCTGGACGTGGTCGTTATCGACTCCGTCGCGGCTCTGGTGCCGAAAGCGGAAATAGAAGGCGAGATGGGGGATCCCACGATGGGAACCCAGGCGCGACTCATGTCGCAAGCCCTGCGCAAGCTCACCTCCGCGATCAGCAAAAGCAAAACCACGGTCATCTTCACCAATCAACTCCGGTCGAAAATCGGAATAGTCTTCGGGAATCCGGAAACCACGACCGGCGGCAACGCGCTGAAGTTCTACGCGTCGATACGGCTCGACATACGCAGAAAGGACGTGATCAAGGACGGCACGGGCAGCATCATCGGCAACCGCGTCAAGGTCAAGGTCGTCAAGAACAAGCTCGCCCCGCCGTTCAGAGAATCCGAATTCGACATCCTGTACAACGAGGGGATATCCCGCATCGGCGACCTCCTGGATGTCGGAGTGGAAGCCGGCGTGATACAGAAGAGCGGATCCTGGTTTTCCTACGAAAACGAGCGCCTCGGCCAGGGCAGGGAAGGCGTGCGGAAAGTGCTTCTTGAGACTCCCGAGCTGCTGGCTCGCATAGAGTCGAAGGTCAAGGATACTCTCGGTATAGCGGCGGCGGGCCAGGATGAACAGAACGGCGCCGCGGAGACGGATTCCCCGGGCGGCCGCAGGAAAGCACGCTGAACGGAAGGACGGCATTCGAGCGCCCCGAATAAATCACAGCGAGATGACCAGAAGCAAACGCCTGCAGTTCGACTGGGCCGTCATGGGGCTCATTGCCTTGCTCGCCGGCTGCGACAGCGGCTTCTCTCCCAAAGCCGAATTCGTCCCCAGCCTCGTCACGCTGTGCGTGCTGGACCCGTCCGCCGAAGTGCAGGTGGTTCGACTGGCGCGTTCGTACGATGCTGAAATCGCAACGCCTCCGGAGCCGTTGACACCCAGGGAAATAGCCGCCGCTTCTGTGATCGTGTCGGACGGGGGACGCAAATACGCGTTCCGGGACACCCTGGTCACACTCGCGAACGGACACAGCGAACGCATATGGATTTCCAGGGATCTGCGGCCTCAAGCGGACCGCGCGTACAATCTGGCGGTACAGGTTCCGGATGTCGATTCGATATCCGTCGGCTTGCAGGCGCCGGGCCGGCTTTTTCCGGCCATACTCTTCCAGGGTTCCGCCGACACCAGCGCGACATTGACCGTACAACCAGGCGTCACGAGCATGATTCATCCGCCGTATGGATATTACTATCGCCTGTGGATTGTCGTGCGACCGGTACAGGGCGGGCTGGAACGCCGCAAAGAAGTGCCTGCGCATATCGACTTCGAGAGCGGCGAGTGGCGCTATCCGTCGCCCGCGCGCGACAGGGAAGCCAAGTTCGTCAAGTCGTTCATCAGGCAAGCCCACGACGAACTGTTAAACGGCGATTCCGCCATCTTCGTGAAACAACTGCTCGTCCAGGCCTATGCGCTGGATCAGAGCTTCTACGCTTGGTACAAGACGGCTCAAGGTTTCGAAGATCCCCTGTCGATGCGCATCGACAGGCCCAACATCAGTTTCATCGAAGGCGGACTCGGACTTTTCGGCGCCGTGATACCCGATTCAGCCCGGTTCAATTACAATGTCTACATGAGATGAAACGCGGTTGCCGGACCTGCCGACACAGCTGCGGAATTTCATTTTTTTTCAGGATTTGAGCATCTTTGTAGTTCTGCATATTCGATGCGAATCCATGAAGAAAAAGAAATGCCATATGAATGAACAACGGGCGCCGCGGACCGGCGGAGCGGTGAGAACGGTACTTTTTCTCATGGCTGCGATAATCCCGCTGTTGTTCGCAAATCAGGGCTGCGAAAACAGTTTCACCCCGAGAGATGAATTCAATGAACGCCTCGCGGTGTTCTGCGTGCTGGATCCGTCGGCGCCTCATCAGATTGTGAGAATTGAAACCACCTACGACGCTGAAACGACCGAGTCGGGCGGGCAGGGACGGCCGGTCGACTCTGCCGCCGTCCGCGTGGATCGGCTGGACCGCAATCAGCAGACGTCCTGGGTGTTCAGAGACACATTAATAGATGCCGGACAGGGCGTCCTGAAGAAGGTATGGATATCCACCTCTTTCAAACCGGATGAAGGCGGCTCTTACAGGTTGTCGGTGAATGTTCCCGGCCTGCCCGCCGTTACGGCGGAGGTCCGAGTACCGAGCAAACCATATATCGACCTCATACCGCCTGTCTTGTCCATGGGAAAAAACACCGTGGAGCTGGTCGCGGGCGCCATCAGTACCGTAGCGCCTCCCAAGGGATTTTATTTCCGGCTCTGGGTTTCCGGCGAGAAAAATGTCGGAGGAAGCAAAACGAGCGTGCGGATGGAAGTGCCGGTGCGCATCGACCGGCTGACGAACGACACCATTTTTTCGAAACCGGGCCGCGATGCAAGCCAGTCCTTCTCGGCCGAACTTATCGCGATCATGAAAAGCCGCCTGGAAGACAGGGAGAATGCGACGAACATCCGTCTGGTAGGAACAGGGTATTCGATGGACACATTCATTTACGGCTATTTTCAGACGGTGCGGGGTTTCGATGATCCGGTATCGGTGAGGCAGGACCGCCCGGACGTCACCAATGTGCGAGGCGGTGTCGGTGTATTCGGAGCTATTGTCCCCGATTCGCTGAACAAGCCTTACGTCTCCATCCTGATTGAAAAATAGAATTGGCTCTTGAGGCGTTGACGCAATGCCTCGAATCACGAGAATAGAGAGACAGAAGCGGCACGCCGCTCGGGTATCCGTTTTCGTGGACGACGAGTTTGCGCTGGGGCTCTGCGAAGAGATCGCCTTCCGTTTCTCGTTGTGCAAGGGCATGGAATTCACCGACGAGCTGCGCAAGCGCCTCGAAAGCGCAAATTCCGTCCTCGAAGCAAAAATCGCCGCCGACCGCCTGCTCGCCCGCAGGCCGTATTCAGGGAAGGAAATACGCGACCGACTGCGTGGAAAGGGTTTTCCGCCCGAAGCGGTTGACGAAGCCGTCGAAGCATACCTGCGGGCCGGCTTGATCGATGACGCGGCATTCGCCATTGCCTTCATTAAGGACCGGATGGCATTCCGGCCCAGATCCCGCCGCATGCTGGAGATGGAATTGCGCGCGAAAGGCGTATCTCCGAGCGTGGCCTCCGGGGCGCTCGACGACGTATTCGGGCATGGCGCGGAACTTAAAACCGCAATGTCGATCGCGACGAAATATCTCGACAGACACGTGACTCTTCCGGAGCTGATCCGCTATCGGCGCGTTTTCGCATTGTTGCGCCGCCGCGGCTTCGATCCCGCCACAATCAGGGAAGCTCTTGGCGGACACGCGCCCGAACCGGACGAAGCGCAAGAGGAATGAAGCGGCCGCCCGGGCGCCGAAGAGCCGGCCGGCCCGGAGATTAAAATCCCATCCCTATCTCTAAATCGATGCCGCCGTAATGCGCCGAGTAGTCGTAAGGCGAAGCGTTCGACTGATTCCGGACAAACTGGTATTCGAATGATACCGTCATATCCGTCAACAAACGCCACCCGGTGTCGAGATCTTTGGTCAAGGACACGCCAGCTGTCGTCCTCAAATCCGAGCGCGCGGCGGACGGAACTTCCGGATCCAGCGAACTGCCGTAGAAATATTTGCGCGCCTGCAAGGTGGCTCCTGCGCCGAGACGCACACGCCAGGGCAGAAGCCGGGTCAGTTGAATCGCGCCTTCATTGCTCTCGTAGGAGTATGGATCATCAACGAGATCGTCCTCCGCCGCGCTGCCGATCCACGTCCCTATCAGCGCGGTTCCCCGGTCCTTGAGATTCCATCTCTGACGGTATCTGACGCTGAGCCCTGTTCCTTCCGCGATCGATTGGGAGAGCGCGGCGCTAAATAGCAGTTGGGCGGCCAAGGATTCGCGAGAGACGAGCAGAGGCACGCCGCCATTCTCCAGATATCCGGTGGCGCCCCCGCCGCCGTATCCCTTCCCGCCGTTGCCGTTTCCTCCGCCGCCGCTTCCATTGCCCGGTCCGCCGCCTCCCGGGCCGTTGCCGTCCACACTCAGTCCGCCGTTATCGGACAGGGCCGCGGAGACCGGCGCCGCAACCGCTCCTGTGCCCGTGTAATTTTTTATGCCGAGAGCCGCTTCCAGATCGAGACCGGTTTTTGTTTCGAAAGCGCCGTTGCCTCCCAGTGTGAGATAATGTTCGATGTGCGTGAGATCCGGCAGATCGGCGTAATGCTTGTATTTTGCCCTGTATCCAGCTCTCATTCGGACAGAAGGAAGGACTTCCCGTTTGAACAGGGCCGAAACCAAGCCCTGAGAATAGTCATAGACTGCATACGCGTCCCTCCCCGCCCTGTACGTGCCCGACGCATATAGCGACAACAACGATTTCTCCTCCTGCCCAATCGGCAACGATGCCGATGACGACAACGAGTGGATCGAGAATTGCCGGTCCGGAAGAGTCGGAACGAGAAGAAAGTCGCCGCTGTAACCCACCGCCCAGCTATCGTCCTCGGAAAACCACCCCAGCGAGAAGCCCGCATTCTGCATGGAAGCCGGCGTTGCGGTCGAAAGCCCGAACACGTTGTCGGAATATCCGCCCCCGAGGGTAATGCCGCCCGACAGTTGCGCCAGGATTTCCGCCGAGGACGGCAGAAGCATGAATATGAAAATTGCCCTCAATGCAGGGCGACGGCACAACCGATTGACCGAAACCCGGCGACGGAGAGGCGTCATTTCCTTCCTCCTCTGAACTGCCTCTTCCCGCACTTTCCGAGACCCAGGCCCTCCGATCTTTGATCGTGTATCCCATCGCCGTCCTCGTCAATAAAGACGTCTCTGGCCCTGTTTCTGCGCTGCTTCCTCGCTTTACGGGTGTCTTGATTGGAGTTGTCACCCGGGCTCGCCTCCACCCTGTCGTCTATCCCGTCGCTGTCGGCATCCAGAAACACCGCATCGCCGACCGGTCGCACTTCCGGCTTCACGCGCTCTGACGCCGCCGGTGGATTTTTATTATCTTCCGTCTTTGATTGCGCGGAGGACGTCGCCGTCAGAGCAATAAAGGCAAGGATCAGAATCGGTATACGGATCATCACTGCACCTTCGGGTAGCTGCGGGCGGCGTATCGGAACGCCGCCCGCCTTGTTTTCGCGTTTATTCGTTCAGGTTATTTGCGTCCGCCACGCTGTCCCCTGCCGCCGCCGGTCTGGGTCTGGGTTCCGGCCGGCGCCGGGGTCTGGCCGCAGGAACCGTCGCGCAAGCGCTTCCTGTCGCGGATAGGCGTCCCTTCGCCCTGATTATCGCAAATTCCGTCGTTATTTTCGTCGACGAAATTCGGTCGCACCTTGCCCTGGTTGCCGTTCCCGTTGAGCGTGGTACGGTCTTTCGGTTTTTCCTGAGCTTCGGCCGGAGTGCTGATCGCCAGACCCAGAAGAAGAAGGCCGGCGGTCGAGAGAGAGATGAGGGTTTTCATGTTTTGTTCCTTTCGCTTGCGTTTCGTGAATCTGTTTGAAGCGTACGCAAACGAGATTACTTCAAACAACGTGCCGGAAAATATTTCCTGAAAATCAGCCGAATTCTAACAGCTGTTCGCGATGCTCGACATTTTTGTCGACCGTCACGGCAAGTCTCGTCGAAGCTTATTCCCCTTTCAATCCGAATTTCCGCAGCTTGTAACGGAGTGTTCTTTCGGAGATATTCAATAACACTGCTGCGCGGACCTGGTTTCCCTCGCTCTCAACAAGCGCCCTTTCGATCATGACACGCTCGAGATTTTCGACGGCCCGGTTCAGATCGCCGATTTCAACCTCCACAGCCGGCCTCGATTCCGTGAGAGTGCGGGCGCTCTGAAGGTGTGCAGGAAGATCGTTCCGCGTCAAGAGTTCACCTCTTGCGAGAACCACGGCTCTCTGTATTATGTTTTCGAGTTCTCTCACGTTTCCGGGGAAATCATACCGCTGCAGGGCGTCCATGGCTTCCCTGGACAAGGTCTTCACGCCTTTTCCGTTGATCTCGGCGAAACGGTTCACGAAGGCGTGTGCCAGCGGGGCGATATCGCTCCGGCGCCTGCGAAGCGGAGGCACATGAATCGGAATCACATTCAGCCGGTAGTACAGGTCTTCCCTGAAATCGCCTGTTTCGATCATCTGCTCGAGATTCCGGTTGGTTGCGGAAACCACTCTCACATCAGGTTTTAGGATATCGTTGCCGCCGAGACGCTCGATCTCTCCGAATTGAATCGCTCGCAGCAGCTTCACCTGTATCGCCTTCGGGATATCCCCGACTTCGTCGATGAATAGAGTGCTGCCGTCGGCCGCTTCGAATTTGCCGACGCGCTGTCTGTCGGCGCCGGTGAAGGCGCCCTTCTCGTGTCCGAACAACTCGCTTTCGAAGAGCGATTCCGGCAAAGCGGCGCAGTTGACGACGACGAGGGGCTTGCGGCTGCGATCGCTTCCCAGATGGATTGCCCGGGCGATCAGTTCCTTGCCCGTGCCGCTTTCGCCGCGGATCAGCACGGGCGCCTTGCTGGGCGCAACCCGCGCGGCCGTGTTGAGGACCTGTTCCATTTCATCGCTCTGCGAGATGATATGCTCGAAGGAATACTTCTCCTCGAGCTGTTCCCTCAGGAGTCGGTTTTCCGAGATGAGCTGAGACCTCTCTCTTGCGCGCTCGATCACATGCAGGAGTTCCTCCAGGTCTATCGGCTTCTGAAGGTAATCGAAAGCGCCCAGCTTCATCAGATGCACGGCGCTCTCGATGCTGCCGTACGCGGTCATAAGCACAACAGGTGAATCCGGAGCGACGTCGCGCGCGGCCCGAAGCACTTCCTCGCCTGAAATGTCGGGCATCCTGTAGTCCGAGAGCACGAGATCCGCGGGAGTGGCCTTCAGCGCATCGAGCCCCGACCGTCCGTTCGCCGCCGTTGCGACGTCGAAACCTTTCTTTCTGAGAAAACCCGAAATCGATTCCCGCTGAGCCGCTTCGTCGTCTATCAGCAGTATTCTGTATTGCCGGCCGGCCCCGTTCATTTCCTGTTTCCCTCCGATAATGGCGGCGCAAAGGCCGCTTGTGGCGATGCGCCGGGAATCTCGTCTCCGCGCAAAGGCAGTGTAATCGTGAACACGGCCCCGCCGCCTTTCCCGTTGCCCGCCTCTATTACGCCGTCATGTTCGCTGATGATTTGATGAGCGATGCTGAGTCCCAATCCGGAGCCCGATGGTTTTGTGGTGTAATACGGATCGAACAGATGAGGAAGGTCTTCGGGCTTTATTCCGATGCCGGTATCTTTTATTTTCAGCACCGCGGCCCCGGCGGCGGCGGTCACCTCGCAGGTCAGCGCGCCGCCGTCCGGCATCGCTTCCAGCGAATTCCTCAAAAGATTCAGCAACGCCTGTCTCATGCGATGCCGGTCCGCCGAGACGGAAGCGGGCGTGGAGGTCAGCAGCTCGATCGAGACTCCCGCCGCGCGCGCCTCGCTGTCCATCACGTCGAGCGCGCCCCTCATGAGCTCGTGAAGATCAGTCACGACCGGTTCGATGCGCGAAGGACGCGCGAAAGCGAGGAACTGCGTTATGATGTCGTTAAGGCGGCGGACTTCATCCCTTACAGTATCGGCCAGTTTCCTGAACTCCTCGGCATCCTCCCGCGGCTCGAACTCGCTCCTGAAGCGCTGCGCTATCACGCCTATGGCGTTGAGAGGATTACGGATCTCATGCGCGATACCGCCGGCCATGCCTCCCAGCGCCGTCAGCCGCTCGTTGCGCTGAAGCTTCTCCCGTGTGCGCCGCTGCTCCGTGAGATCCTTCGCCACGGAGATGGCCGTTTCCGGAAATCCATCCGCATCGTGGATCACCGATGTGCCGACGCCCAATGTCGCGCGGGTACCATCCGGCAAGTCATTCTCTTCCTCCTTGTACTCTATCGGACCTTCCTTCAGCGTTTGCAGAAGCAGAAAAGGATCGCCGGCGCAGATTTCTGAGCATGGTTTTCCCATCGCCTCGGATGCGCGCTTATTGAGGAGACATTCGGCGGCTTTGTTGAATACGGTCACGATTCCTCGCCTGTCCACGGCCACCACCGCATCCGCGATGTTGTCGAGGACTACCGCCGTAGAATCCGTCACCTTCCTGTGCTCCTCGCGCAAAAGCGCGAAACGCTCCCGTGTCAGGAGAAAGCCCAGCAGAAAGACCCCGGCCACGAATACCCCGGCGGCGATGAAAATGATCCTCAACATCGCTCTCTGCTGTATCTTCCTTATGTTGGCCAGAGAAAGCGCCAGACGAGTAAGCGCCGTTTCCCCGTTCGGCAACTCCAGACGCTTGACGACTTCCAGCGCCATTTCGCCTTCGTGGTCGATTATTCTTGTCATCATTTTTCCGCTCGCGTAAGCGGAGTCCAGAAAAGGATCGGCTTCTATCGGCGCAACCTCCGTGACCGCGCTGCTGGCGCTCATGATGCCGTCGTCATCCTGAAGAAGCACGTATTCGATATCGGGATTCTCTCCGATGCTTCTAAGCAGCCGGCCGATCCCCGTCCGTTTCCGCACTGAAACCAGGGTATCCGAATCGACTCCGACAAGCACGGCGCCGGGTCCGCTCAGGCGCTCGTGCGCGACGAAATACGACTTGCGCGCGGACGTCGGATACTCTCTTACGCCGAGCGATATCCACCTGTACTCGCCGTCGAGCACGGGCGACAGGTCTTCGATCATTTCGGCGGGCAACGGGTCCGCTTCGTCTTTCATTCCGGTAGCGGCGACGGCGCGGCCTTTGCCGTCGATCACCGCCACGGTTGAGACCTCATTGTTCGATGCCAGTCTCTCGATATGCTCCCTGTCCAGCGGGGAGCGCCTTTCGACCTGCGCGGCGAGACGGGCCGTAGCCACGAGACGCTGAAGAAGTTGTTTCTCCAGTTCCATCGAGGCGAGAACGGCGATTTCACCGCTCCGATTCAGGGTCTCGACCAGTGTTTCCGCCTCTCCCTGCACCGAAGCCAGGAGTTCCGCGCGAGACGAACGCCAATCGAAAAGCGCGACCGCCAGCATCAATACGGCCAGAACCACTATTCCAATCAACAGGAACCTGTTCTTAGGTGCGGAGCTGAAAAGTGCGGGCATGAGGCCGGTTTTATTTTTGCTTGCGGGGTTTTGCTTTGTTTGCAACGACGACATAAGCATAAGATGCGTGAAAATCAAATTTGTCCTCGGACGGCTGTTATGAAAACCTGCCGGCATAACCGCGCGGCATGGCGGGAATCGGATTTGAAAACCGCATCCTTCCGGCTACATTTCCTCGAAATGGCGACGCATCCTGAAATAGCTGTCGAAAGCATCAGCGTTATTCACGTTGTGAACCGCTGGGAAAGCGGCGGTGTGCGCAGGCATGTGCTCGATCTGTCGGAAGGGATGGCGGCGAGAGGGATGAAAGTGCGGATCGCGGCATACGGCATAGATTCCGATGCTGCGCGCGGCATCCCGGGCATTCCGCTGCCCCTGTATTCCCCGGGAGGCGGGAAGTCGGCCGTTGGTTTTCTGCGTTCAGCGCTCATTCTCCGGCGGGCCATAGCCGATGGCGCCGGCGCCGTCCTGCACATGCACAGCAGATATGCGACGCCGCTCGGCAGCCTGACGTCCGCCGGCAAAATTGCGGCGCGCGTGTACACCTCTCACAACACTTTCACCGATCTCGGCCGCTTGCCCTGGTATCCTCCCGACATCATCTGTCCCGGCGAGGCGGCGCGCATCTCCTTCGAGAGCAACGCGCGTTCAGCGGCAGGTCGGCGCATACATGTTATCAGGCATGGAATCGCTCTCCCCATGCAGGCTCCTTTCAGGCGGCCTCCGTCAACCACACCGACTTTTCTTTTCGTCGGAAGGCATGTCGAGCAGAAGGGCGGTACCGTGCTTCTCGAAGCCGCCCGGCTTCTGCTAAGGAGCAAGGCGCCGGAATTCCGCCTGCGCTTCCTCGGCGACGGACCTCTGCGCCGCGACTGGATGAAACTCGCCGACGAGTCCGGGCTCGGTGCGGTAATCGCGTTCGACGGAGAAATCGACGATGTGACGGAGGCCTACCGCGCCGCCGCCGCCGTGGTCATGCCTTCGCTGCGGCTGGAAGCCATGCCCATGACGATGCTCGAGGCCATGTCGCACGGCTGCCCGGTCGTCGCCGCCGATCTGCCGCCTTTCAGAGACGTGCTGGAAAAAGGCGCCGGCTTTCTGTTCGAAAGCGGGAATGCGGCCGCGCTGGCGCAGGCGCTCGGCGCGATTCTCATGCATCCCGCCTCGGCGGACGAGACGGCGAAGCGCGCGTACGAGCGAGTGCGCCGGAATCATGATCTGCGCGGAATGATCGAGTCTACGATCGCGGTATATCAAACCGCGCTGTCGGATCTCAGGAAAGCGGACATCCCGCGGCGATAGCGGGTTTCGGCATGCGCAGGGCGCCCGGCGGCCGGATTCAGAGCTCGTCGTCCGGAACAGGCCGGTTCATCTCGCGGTAAATATCCTCGATTTGACGCGTCTCACGCTGCGCGTGCATGTTGTCGGGAAGCAGTTTCAATGCCCGGCGGTACTCCAGCAGCGCTCTCCGGTATTTCCCCTGTCTCGGCGTCACGGGGCTGTCGTAAGTCAGATAATCCGCGAAGGCGATGTGCGCCTCCGCCAGACTCTTGCGCGAAACCGGGCTCGGTCCGGCATCAAATGCCGCCTTCGCCAGGTCCACTGCATCCTGATAACCTTCTATTCCCGGATCCAATTCAATTAATGCGCCGGTCGAGATGTCCTGCTTTTCCGGAGCAGGCGTGTCCGGAGCCGCTTCGGTTGTTTGATTCTGCTCCTCGGCCTTGGGTTCTTCGGCCTTGCCGCAGGAAATGAGCAGAAGAGCGGGCAGCAGCAGCGGATATATTTTTTTCACTGGATTTTCCTCCATGTGTTCGACATGGGAGAAAGATAGCCGTCCCCGCCCGGAAATGCGAGAGGAGGCATTCGGCTGGGTTGTTTCCGGGATTCAGGAGCGCGCAATTCGCAGTATCAGGCGTTCCAGCTCTTCGCATTGCTTCAGGTGCGAGAAGCGGCGCTCCGCGTCGACGAGAGCTTGTTCGCCCAAACGGCGTAGTTCCGCGGGATTGTCCATCACGCGCCTCAGCGCCACGGCGAGTTCCGCCGGATCTCCGGGTTTGACCAACAGGCCTGTTTCGCCGTCGCGTAAAATCTCGGGAGTTCCGGCCGCGTCCGTCCCGATCACCGGCAAACCTGAAGCCATGGCTTCGATTGTGACCAACCCGTAGGTTTCCGACAAGCTTGTGAGCACGAAAACGTCCAGCGCGTGAAACACCTTTTCGATGTCTCCGCGAAAGGGATAAAAGCCGACTATGTCCGAAATGCCGAGCCGTGCCGTCGATTCCCTGAGCAGGGCGCCGTAATTCTGCCTCTCGTTGCGTGTTTCCTCGCCTACGATAAGAACCCGCAGATCGCGGCCCTCATCTTTGAGTTCGGCGGCCGCGCGCAGGAGAAACTCCTGCCCCTTGCCGCGGTCGAGCCGCCCTATAACGCCGGCAGTGAATGCGGTTTCCGGCAATCCGAGACCGGCCCGCGCGGCCGCGCGCGAGGCCTCGTTCTTCCTGAAGCGCTCCAATTCGATCCCGTGCGGAATGAGGACGATTTTACCGGGCGGGACGCGAGTCAGCTCGAGCGCCTGCCGCTCCAGCCAGGGCAAGGGGGTAATCCAGGCGGCGAGCAGACGATACTCCAAGGAATGCAGGATATCGCGCTTCGCCCGTCCGATCTGCATCTGCTGGTAAAATATGGTGCGCATTCGCCGCCTCCCGAGAACAGAAGCGGCCACGCCGATATGCGAATCCAGCCCTGAAAAGGCGAGGAGAATCCCGATTCCCGCGTGTTTCGTCGCGCGCGCCGTTCGATATGCCGCGGTCAGCGGGCGGACCCGCTCTCCGGAAGCGACCGTCGCACAATGGAATCCGTTCTCCTTCGCCGTCTCGATGAAAGGAGAACCGCTGCTCCCGAAGGCGGAGCAGCGCCAGCCGCGATCGCGCATCCACCGCATGAGATTGGCGGCGTTGAGTTCAGCTCCGCCGAGAGCCGACGAAACGCACAGAAATCCCAACCCGGGCAGACGATCCATACAGCAAAGATCGCTCTTGAACGTTTCACCGGCAATTACTCAGCCGTTGAAACGGGCAACCCCCGATGAGCCGCGCCTACTGAACGGCCCAGTCCGTCGTGTGGAAAGTCAGATTTTCGTATTCGATTCTGATCAAGGCGCTGCCGGGAACAGCGTAGATCGTGCAATGCCTGCGCCCGCGATGCGTGATATCGTACCTGTAACACGCGAATTGCGCGTTGCCCTTGTAATTCGAGATCACCGTATCCTTCGCGGCCACGCGGACCGCAAAATCGCTTCTCTGCACTTCGGTACGGCTGCCCAAAGGCGCGGGGTACGGAAGCGTATAGACCGGACGGGGAGTTCTTACGCTCGCCGTGTCGGAAGGCATCAGCGGCTCGTAGAAGCTCAGGCCGCCCTTATGCGGGCGCAGAACCACCGGAAAGGCCTCCATCGGAGCCTCGACGCCCGAGGCCGGGTAGTACAGGTATTTCAGTTCATAGTAAACCACGCCGTCATAGGTCGTCTCGACAGCCCATGCCATAAGCAGCGGCTGCGGCGTGCCGATTTTGGGGACCACGGTGTACAGCCAGATGTTTCCGGTTCTCAACGGTAGCAGCGTTCTGGCCGAATCTATCTGCATTTCCAGCCTGTCCGGCTTCGAATCATCTTTCAACGGGGGATCGGGAGGAAAATCGCAATGCAATCCCGCCGCAGCCAGGAGCGGAAGTATCAGCGCCGGTCGTATCGGAAAATGTGCTCTCATCAGAAATTCACTCCGATTCCGTATTGAAGACCGACCTTGGTCGAGACCTCGCTTTTCAAATGCGACATCACGGTCGGTATCAGGTGAAGCTGCACGTTCCTGAAAACCTGCATGGCCGCCCCGAAACCGGCCTCCACGACGGTCGCCTTGTTCGTGAACAGCGCGGCTGCCTGTGCGAAAGGCTGCACCGCGCCTCCGCCGAAACGCAGGCGGAGATAAGGACCGATATATCCGTAAGTGTAAGCCACCACGCCGCCGTAGTCGCTGATTCGCTCGATGTCGACGTTCGGGGCCGGGCGCTCGTGGAACGAATCTTGCCCCCCGAGCAAACCCGCTTCGAACAGCGGTGAGAAGCGATATCCCACCCTTACGGCGGCGTGAGTGAACATATGCCTCAAGGATTTCCTGCTGTCGACGGGAAACTGGAAAGCCAGTCCGCTCTCTGTGGATACGGCGATGCGCGGCGGATCGGCGGCCGCGAGCGTCCTTCTGCGCGGAGTCGGACTCGCCGCCTTGCCGTCTTTTGTCACGTCGAGCGTGCCGTCGAAAATCACGACGCCCGCGTCGTCCCTGGCCAGAAGCCTTGCCGTGTAGACGCCGTCGGGAGCGTCGAGCGGCATCCACTGCGAGTGATAGGTTCCGGGTTCGCGCCTGCCCTCGTCGAGCGTGCGTTCCTTCCCGTTCACCAGCACGGAAAGAGTGACCTCTGCGGGTGATGGAACGGCATAGACGAGTCGCGTGCCCGATGCGAACGGTTCCGGTATGTTTCGTGAGAAACCGAAGTAACGCGGAGCTTCGAGTGTGATCAACAGAGCCTCTTCGAGGGAAGCCGGCACGGCGTCCGGCGCGGCGGTCTTCAACGGTTCCCAGGCGGGCAGCGCGAAGTGCAGGGGGTCATTACCTCTTATTTCCACCGTCCTGGCAAACACCTCGCTCTGCAGAACGGTGATTTCATCTCCCGACGCCTCCACCACAGCCCGCTCTATCAGCGTACGGGCGCGGAGCGCGGAATTCTCGTAAGAGAGCGGAGCGACCGAGACCCTCAACATGTAGCGCCTGAGTTCGTTCGCGCTCGAAAGATGACCCGACGCTTCACCGGCGCGGGGCAGGTCCACAAGTATGCCGCCCATGAAATAGGTCACACGCAACAGCGAGTCGGGCAGTCTCGGTTCGTCGGTGGAGCGCGGGGTTCCCGAGTATGCCATCGGATGTGTCTGGTGCAGAGAAATCGGGCCGCGGCGGTAGGTTATCTCTCTACCCTCGAAACGTCTCACGTACTCCACCGCACAATCGAGCAGCGGAAGAACGACGGCCGGCAGTTCCGCCAGATTCTCGAAAGTTTCACGGACGAAAATGTCGTTGTCGGACCTGATGCTCCAGCCGGATATATCCTGCCCGTCGCAAAGGCCGGGCAAGGCCGCGATCATGACGGCTGAAATATAAAAGTGTCTGATTCGATCGCGGACGTTCATCGGGTCATTGCCTGATCCTGTCGTTCGGAGAAAGTTTGACGGTCTCGAGCTGCATCAACATCAGGCTGTACTGCTCGATCCAGGAGGGTCCGGAAACCGATCTGAGTTCCGCCATCACGGCGGCCGGAACGGCTTCGTCAACGTCGGCATGGTCGGGCGCCTCGGGGGCGGTCTCCTCCGCGGCGGCGCCCCCGCCCGCATCGGCGATGTTTTCCGGGCCTCCGCTCGTTTCGGAAAGCTTGCTTTCGGCGGTCGCCGGCGGCATCCCGGTGCGAGTGTTCACGAAACGCAGGACGGTGCGCGTAAGAGTCACCGTGTCGGCGCGCACGATTTGCACCGTGTCGCGTTCAGGAGCGAGGGATGCGAATCGCGTCGCATCTTCGTTGTCATTCCTCGGGACGAAGAACATGAAGAGCACGGCGGTCACCGCGGCCGCAGCGACGCCGCCCGAAACGATATGCCGCCAGCCGAAACCGATGCGCAGGCGGGCCGGAGCGTCTTCCTTTTCCGCGACGCCCGGCTGTGCCGGCAGGGAATTTATCCTCCTGAGCAATTCATTGCGCGTCTCGGCCGGCACCTCGGCGCGTTCCCGCACGGCGCGAAGTTTCAGCGACATGGTCACGTGCTGTTTCAGAAGTGAAGCCATTTCCGGATTGTCGCGGCAGGAGTCAAAAAGCTCCCGCTCCTGTTCCGGCGTCAGCCCCCTGTGAAGATAGGCGACGATCAGTTCCTCGATGCGGTCATTCATAGTCGTTCAATATCGGTTGCAGAATAGTATGCAGTTTCTGTTTGGCTCGGAAGATGCGCACTTTCACGTTGGACAGGCTTGCGCCGGTCAATTCGGCGATCTCTTTGAGCGAGTAACCCTCGAACTCCGCGAGCACCAGCGCTTCGCGGTATTCGCGCGGGAGTTGGCGGAGTCCCCATTGCACATGATCGATCTCGTCGGTGAACTCCGTTCTGTCCGTGGACCGGACGGTGACGCCGTCGTCCGCATCTATACGCACATGCCTGCTGTCGCTTCTCTGCGCCGCTTTCATCACGTTCAAGCATTCGTTTCTCGCTATTCGAAACAGCCAATTTGAGAGCTTTGCATTGTCGCGGAGCGTATGAAGCGATTTATACGCCTTGATGAAAACCTCCTGGAAGACGTCGTTCGCGCGGTCCTTGTCTCCGAGCACATAAATGCAGTATGCGTAAATGCGCCGCTCGTACTCCGAGTACAACTCATTGAAAACCCTCCTCCGTTCGGTTTCCGTCATGCTCTCTCAAATTGTCAAAGTCACATCCCGTACGACATCACTCCCGGCGCAAATACGTTCCGCGCCGGGAAAATGACAAGCCCTTCGGCGGGAAGGTTACAGTGAAAACTCATAAAGCACAAGGGCTTCGATATGCGCATTGGTTTGTGTTCCGATGTTTTCTACCTTGGATTATATTCAGGATAAGAATAATTCAGACACGAGCAAATGGCATCCAAAAAAATCACCTCGAGGCGGGGCGTCATCGCAGCAGTATTGATCATCGCTCTCGTGCTGCTGGCTGCCGGCGCGCTGTTCCTACCCAGAAGCGGTAAACAATTGGAAAAACAAGATTTTGAACAGACACCGCCTTCCGGAGCGGCGCCGGCTCTCCGCGATGACGGGATTGTAAATTTTGTCTCGGCGGACGGCGTATTGCGCACCGGAATAACCGTCGAGATCGCGGCGAGCGTCGAGGAACAGACCCGAGGCCTTATGGGGCGCACCTCCATGGCCGAGATGCAGGGAATGCTTTTTATTTTCGACCGGGATGAAGCGCGTTCCTTCTGGATGGCCAACACCCCTTTGCCGCTGGACATCCTATTCGCGGCCGGTGACGGTGAAATCGTGAAAATACACAGGCGCACGACCCCTCTCTCCCTCGAGTCGCTGGAATCCGGAAGGCCGGCCCGTTACGTCGTCGAGGTCAATGCGGGCTTTTGCGAAAGGCACGGGATAAACGAAGGAGACCGCGTCGTTTACTTGAAAAATTAGGCTGAATGAAGGCCCGAAATTCAAACGGCCGCGGCGAAACACCGCGGCCGTTTCATTTGCGGGATCAGAAGGGTTACTTCTCGTAATCGAAATTCATGCAGTCGACATCCGCATCGTAGTGCGTCTTGCCGGCATCTTTCATGGTCTGCCAGATCATGGCCTGTGTGCCGAAGGAGAGACTCTTAGCATCGTAACCCATCACGCGGAGAACGGCGGCGACGTTCGCGCTGGTCTGCCCTGTGTAGCAGTAAACGACGATGGTCTTGTTGATCGGAAGCGTTTTTAAGAAAGCTGAAAGCTGCAGGTCGTCTTTCGGGGTGTACTGGTACGCGCCGGGAATATGGCCGATGCCTGTATATTCGGCGAGCGGCCAGTAGTTGATGATGAAATACTGCGTCGGATCGGGCATCACATTCGCCACTTGGATGGAACTGGCGCTGTAACCTGCCGCGTGAACCTCGGCGACGCGCGCTGCGAGGATTTCCTCGCCCGTGCTCTTTCCGGTATTGATGGTCGGAAGATTTCCGGCAGCCGGCTTCGCGGTTTCCGTTTTCACGAAGGTGCCGGCGTACTGGCTGTTGATGTTGGTTGTGATGCGGTCGAAATCCTTGTGCCACGACGACATTCCGAATTTCATCGAAAACGCCTTCGTGTAGCCGCTCAAGCGGAGCAACGCGGTGGTCCATGCGGCCGACTGGCCGGTGTAACAGATGATGACGACCTTGTCGTACTGAGCGACATTCACGGTTTTCATGTGATTCAGTATGTCTGCGACGGGCACATTGACCGCGCCGGGGACATGGCCGAGAGCGTAATCGGCCGCCAGGCGCACGTCGACGATATAAAACTTCTTCGCGCCGTTGAGGTCTTCGTACACGTTCTGGGCCGTAACAATAGCCGGACAGGCGTTTTTGAGGTAATTGCCGTTGGCGCCTTCCAGCGTTTCGATGAGTTTCTCGGCTTCCGATTTCTCCGGTACCACGGGATTCGAAGAATCGTCGTCGGAGCAACTGCTGACGAGGAGCAGGGCGGGTATCACGAGGAAAGCGAGATAGCGTTTCCAGAGAGCTGTCATTTGGCGGATCCTTTCTGTTGATTAATGGATTATGTGAATAGTTTGATATCGAAATCAGTTCCAACCGGAGGGAAGTTTCCCATCGACGACCACGGGTTTGTTGGCTATCACTTCCCACGAGAGAAGGTCTTTTTCGAAGAGGTACCACTGCTTGTTTCGCCCGTCGATGATATGACACGCGTCGTAGCAGGGTTTGCCGCTGTCAACCGTGGTTCGCGGCGTCCAGCGCCTCGTGTTGTGCGGGGAGGCGAGTTTGAAGGTGGGCGCTGCATCGAAATTGGCCGCCGTGGCTATCCCGTAATTGCTCCATGTATCGGGAGCGTATGGGGCGTTTCGTACAACGACATATTTGAAGCGCTTCACGTTCGGCATGGCGTTCATGCCGATTTTGAATGAGAAGTACGGCCCGTTTCTCGTCCCTGTATCCACGTGGCAGCTTGAGCAATTCTGATACTGCTGAGAGTGACAGGTCTGACAGGCCAAGTCGTCCCAGTGTTTGCTGTGATATGGATTGGATTTCGACTTGTTGCCGTGGCAGTTCTCGCACTTGGGCATAGATTTTACGAGATAGCGCTGGTTGTGTTCGGTTCCGTCTCCATGCATTTCAGTGCCCGTATGGCAGTTGAGACAATGGCCGCCGGGAAGCTTTGTGTAATGGACATCATAGGTCGTTCCGGGCGCCTCGCCGAAATACGCGTTGGCCACGCGCGCCGCATGGCATGCGGTGCAGTTGAGACGCATATCGGGAACCCTTTGAAAATCATGCGCTGCAAGAAAACCGCCTTTCGCCTGCCTGGGACGGATCACATGACACTCTCCGCAGGAGGAATGGCATTTGCCGCAATTCTTGTCATACCCTTGCTTCAGTCTTTCAGGATAGCTCGCATAATCCGGGAAACCGTGCCGGAGGGATACCATGTGCTTCTGGCCGGTACCCTGAGTGTGAATGCTGGTTTTATCGTTCGCTGCAATGGCCGGATGGCAGGGACCGCAGATCTCCTCCGCATTTCTCGAAGGAGCTCCGATGAAGCTGCCGCTGTGCGCCTCGACTTTGTCGGCCGCGGGCTCGACTCCTCCGTGACACATGACGCATTTCATCTTGCCATGCGTCGATTCGAGGAATTTCTGTCCGTTGGGACCGCCGACATAGACTTTCAGCCATGCCTCCATTTCGGGCAATTCGCCTCCGCAACCGCCGCCTCCGCCGGTCGGCGGAGGATTAGGTGTTGCGACCTTTTTCAGCGTGGCTTCGCTGCTGTGGCAGCCGAGGCAAGTTGTCACGTTCGCATCCGGTCCGTTCAGTAGGCTGTGATCGTCATCCTTGCTGCAAGCGGCAAGGAAAACCCCTGCTGCCAGAAGAAGAATCGCGGGGAAGATGTGTCTCATAGGTGCTGTTTCCATTCTCGATTATGAGAGAACCGTTATTTCTTGGTTGTGCCGGTAGTCCGTAATACTATATTTCAATGGTATGAATTTTAACCTTCCAGCCATTATTCGTATGGCTAACATTAAATATTAGCAAGTATTATGCCACTCCATATCCTTGACAAAACACGAGCGCGTAACCGGCCGAACTCGATCGGCCGTCACGTATCGGACATGGCGCTACCTACCGGCGTATTGCGCCGAAGAATGCTCAGCGGCGGAGTGCCATGTTTGCGGACGTTGCTGAAAGGGCGTATTTTGCGTCCGAGAAGGCCAAGTCCTTCGCAATGACACGATACTCAACCCCGCCAGGTCCGGAAGGAAGCAACGGCCAGTACTCGTTCATGTGACGAAGGGAAGCTTGGCCTCTCGTATTATTTGAGGAGAAGCATCGGCCGTACGTCCGTGCAGTCCGGCGCTTTCAGCTCGAGGTAATAGCGTCCCGTGGCAAGGTCGCCCGCTTCTATGGCTTGAGTGTAAATGCCGTCGGGCATGTAGCGATCGAAGAACCGGCACAGCAGCCGTCCGCTCGCATCGCGCAGCGACAGGGATGCCTGTCCCGCTTCGGCGATGCGATACTCGGCGTTAGTCGCCGGATTGAAGGGATTCGGCGACACGGAGAGAACCGCGCTCCGGGATTTCACGACTGCCGGATTTGTCCGGATCAGCGCCTGTTGGCAGACTCCGATTACCGCAATGATCCCGTTTCTCGAACGTGCCACGGTGCATGGGCGGTCAACAGCCGGCGGGGATACGACGATCGCGCATTTATCGCTGTTAAGCCGAGTAAAGGAACTGAAGTGAAGAACGGCGAGATCTCCTGTACGGCCGACGGGAACGCTCCCGCTCAATCGCAGCGCCGTTCCTCCGGGAATGCTCCCCGTCGCGACGCTGTAGCCGGGCGTCAGTTCGGATGTCGAAACCGAATCCAGAGTCAGAAGAGAGCGATCATATTGTATCGTGCATTCGAATTCCGTTGGCGGCCTGTTCGGAGTCATACGTGCCAGCACCAGAGGCACGCTCACGCTTCGACCCGCGTCGACCGAATGGCTTTCTCCAATCGCAAGAGTCGCGTATGAAAACGTGCTCGAGTCGAAGGGGACGACATACTCCGCGGTCGCTCGCCCTGTTTCACCACCGTGCGCTATCAGTATTTCCACGCGGTGAACGGATCCGTCGAGACAATCGATATCTGAATTGTATATCAATTCGCAGATGCCGGTGGGAATTATTTCGCTTGTGATGGCCATGTATATCTCATCGAGGTCTCTTGCGTCGGGAGCGCTGTAATACCTCCCTCCGCTGACCGAAGCTATGTCCCGCAATTGCTGCGGATTGGTCTCCGAACCGAGTCCTATGGTATATGCCGTTATCCCGTTGTTGCGCACGGCGTCCCTGGCGGCGGTGAACGGCGCGGACGAGCTGCCGTCGGCGCCGTCGGTGAGCAGTATCATCACTTTCCGGTTGGCTCTCGCCTGTAGATAAGACACGGCCGTGATTATCGCATCCCAGATCGCGGTTCCTCCTCCCGTCCAGATGGCGTCTATCCTCGACTTGAGCAAAGCTTTATCCTGCGTCCAGGTCTGATCGCTGGACGGACGGTCGTTAAAACTTATCAGAGCCGCTTCATCGCCTGACGAAAGGCGGTCTATGAAGCCTTTGGCCGCGCGCTTGGCGTCAACGATCGCATTGCTTCCAAAAACCGGACCCATGCTTCCGCTTCGATCTATTACAAGCATCACGGAAACCGGGCCCGTTTTTGTGGTGTCCTCGCAAGTGCCGGCAACCGGAGCTTTTATTGAGCCGTCCTCGAACACGGTAAACTGGTCGACGCTGAGTCCGCGGATGGACATGCCTCCGATGCTGGCTTTTACTTTTGCTCTTATTGTGGGAAATTGTTTCGCATCCAGCGTGTCGATGACCAGCTGGATCTGCGCGGAAGCGGCGGATGCGAGGCCTGCAATAATGCCGGCCGTCATGCAAAGCCGGTGCGCGCGGAAAAACGGAAATCGCATTGCCATGTTCTCAACCGCTCCTTGCTTGTTCGGATCGTTTCCCGATGTCGTAAACTTACTTCGCCGTCGATTCCGCCGCAACCCAATTCCACACAAAACCGGACGGCGTCTTCCGCGCGCATTGTCGCTGGCTCCTTTTCTCCTACCCGGACTCTTTCTCGCCGATGCCGGTGATTTGCGCGAAGCCGGCGCCATCGCCCGGGGAGAACATGCGATGGTGGTGACGGCAAGTCCCGAAGCGACAGGGGTCGGATTGCAGGTCCTGAGAAGCGGAGGCAATGCCGTGGACGCGGCGGTGGCGGTGGGATTCGCGCTTGCGGTCACCTATCCGTCGGCTGGGAACATCGGCGGAGGGGCATTTATTCTCATACGCATGGCCGACGGCCGCGAAGCCGCGATAGACGCCCGCGAAACCGCGCCGGCGAGGGCGCATGCCGCAATGTATCTCGACTCCGCAGGGAAGGTCATCCCCGATGCCTCGAAACTTGGACCCTCCGCGGCAGGCGTGCCCGGATCGGTCGACGGTCTTCTGTCCGCTCTCGAGAGCTTCGGCACGTTTTCCAGAGCAGAAGTGATGAAACCCGCGATCGGCCTCGCGCGGGAAGGATTCGTCCTAAGTCCGGCGATGACGCGCCTGTTCTACAGGATGCAGCCGCATTTCCGGAAATTCCCGTCATCCCTCCGCGTGTATTCCAAGCAAGGCGCGCCTTATCGGTCCGGCGAAAGATTCCGCCAGCCGGATCTGGCCGGTTCTCTCGAGCGCATAGCCGCCGGGGGACGCGGAGGATTCTATTCCGGCAGGACCGCCGATATGATAGTGCGCTCCATGCGCTCATCGGGAATCATCACCCACCAAGATCTGGCCGAATATCACAGCATCGTCAGGAAACCGCTCAAGGGGGAGTACCTGGGGTATGAGGTCCTGACCATGCCCCCGCCGAGCGCGGGAGGCGTCACGCTGCTGCAATTATTCAATATTATCGGCGACGAGGACGCGAAGGGCGGTGACGATCCCGACTCGTTGCACAGAATCGTAGAAGCCATGCGGCTCTCGTTCGCGGACAGATGGAAATTCATGGGAGATCCCGCGTTCACCGACATTCCGACGGACTCATTGATATCCCGCTCCTGCGGAAAGCTGATGAAACAGCGCATCGACTCGAAGCGGGCCGCCCCCGCCCGCGACCTGGCGCCCGGCTTCACCCCGCACCTCGAAGGCGTCAACACGACGCATTATTCGATAGTCGACAGATGGGGCAATGCTGTGTCAGTCACTACCACATTAAACGACGTATGCGGGGGTAAATTCGTCGTCGACGGCGCGGGTTTTCTGCTCAACAATGAAATGGATGATTTCAGCGTCTCCCCGGGCATGCCGAACCTTTACGGTCTTCCCGGAAGCCATGCAAATTCCATCGCGCCCAGGAAGCGCATGACAAGCTCCATGACGCCCGCAATATTTATTAAACAAGGACAGGTCCATCTGATTATCGGCAGCCCGGGAGGATCGCGAATTCCGACCACCGTGTTTCAGGTGTGCAGGAATATTCTGGCGGGTAAAATGGCGCTGGATAAGGCCCTTGCAGCGCCCCGCATTCATCATCAATGGTTCCCCGACTCGCTCTATTATGAACAAGGGGCCCTCACGGACGCGCAGAGGACCGCGCTCGCCGCAAGCGGTCATTCGCCCGTGGTGTCCGTCCCGTTCGGACGCGTGGATGCCGTGTCGTATAACGGGACGCTGCGCATGTACGAAGGATGCTCGGATCCGCGGGGGCAAGGCGCCGCGGGAGGATACTGAACCGCCGTTCAGCCGCCGATCAAGGCGGATGACGAGCCCGGCCGGAGAGCCGATCGCGGCCGGAACAATATTATATAATTGCTTCCATATCATTTGCATGGTATATTATATCCATAATATGCCACCACACAATCTCACAAGGAGGAACAAATGGAATCGATTCAGGATATCCAGAATCGAATCAAGGCGCTGACGAAGCATATCTCGCTCAGACAGATCGCCTTGAAAAGCGGAGTCAATTATATCACGCTGCGGAATATCAAGGGCGGCAAGTCCAAGCGCATAACCGCCGACGTCGCCGAACGTTTCAGAAAATTCGACGCGTCGTTCAAGCCCGCTTCGGGAAGTTCCGCGACAGCCGTCGCCGTAAAACCGGACGCAGCGACGCCGAAGGGACTGAAACCGGGGACGAAGGCGGCTCGCGGGAAAAAAGCCGCGAAAGCGCCGGTGAAGAGCTCGAAACAGGAGAAGGCGCGGGAGAGGAAGCCCGCCGTCAAGAAGCAGACTCGTCGCGGCCGGCCGCCGAAGAAGGAAATCGGCGCCCCGGTGCAACCGGCGCCGGCGCCTCACGGCGCGGTGCTGCTCGGCGCCCGCCTTGCCGATGAAATCCACTCGGTGGAAGCGCGGCTCCAGTATCTGCGCGGCTTGCAGAGGGTCGAAGCCGAATATCTCCGCCTGCTGAAAAAATAATATATCGAATTCAACGGGCCGGCCGGCCAGCGCGCTCGGCCGGCCCGGTTCTGATAATATCACACGGGACAGCGATTAATGAGCTATAAAGACACGGACATCAGGTGTTCGTTCTGCGGAAAATCATCCAAGGAGGTCGACAGCATCATCGCGGGACCGGACGCCTACATATGCAACACCTGCGTATTGAAGTCCGTCGACATACTGAAAAGCAATACGGCCGCCGTATCGACAAAGCGTAAAAAGCATAAACGCTTTATATCCCCGCCGCAAATAAAGAAAGCTCTGGATGAATATGTTATCGGACAGGAGGAGGCCAAGCGCTCGCTCGCGGTTGCCGTCTACAATCATTACAAGCGCCTTGACGCGAAACAGCTTCCGGGAGACGACGTTGAAATCGAAAAAAGCAACGTGCTCCTCATCGGACGGACCGGCACCGGCAAGACCCTTCTCGCGAGGACTCTCGCCCGGATACTCGACGTGCCGTTTTCCATAGCCGACGCCACAACCCTCACGGAGGCTGGATACGTGGGCGACGACGTGGAGACGATTCTCGTGCACCTGCTTCAGAACGCCGACTTCAGTGTGGAACGCGCTGAACGCGGCATCGTCTACATTGACGAGATAGACAAGATAGCGCGCAAAAGCCAGAACGTCTCCATCACCCGCGACGTGTCGGGCGAGGGCGTACAGCAGGCGCTGTTGAAAATTCTCGAGGGCGCGTCAATCGGAGTGCCACCGAAAGGCGGAAGGAAACATCCGGAACAGCCGCTGATCAACATCAACACGCAGGACATCCTTTTCATCTGCGGAGGCGCTTTCGAGGGACTCGAAACAATCGTGGCGCGCCGCATCGGAAAGAATCCCCTGGGCTTCGGCGCCGATACCGCCGCTCACGCCGATGATCGAGACGCCCTTCTTGCATACGCGGAACCGGACGATTTGCTCTCCTTCGGATTGATCCCGGAATTGATAGGCCGCCTTCCAGTGGTCTCGGCCCTGCATCCCATCACGCGTGATGGATTGCTCGCGATACTGACAAAACCGAAGAACGCTCTGATTAAGCAGTACAAAAAACTGTTCTGGATGGAGGACGTTTCTCTCGAATTCGAGGATGCCGCGCTCGAACTTATCGTCGACCGCGCGATGGAGCGCGGAACCGGCGCCAGGGCGCTCCGGTCCATCACCGAGAGGATCATGACGGACATCATGTACTCCCTGCCGTCACTCCGGAACGTGTCGCGCTGTTATATAACACGCGAGACCGTCGAAAGCGGCGCCGAGCCGGTCTACACTTTCAGGGAGCAAAAACAGCAGGCGTGAACGCGCGCGTTTGCGGCGTCATCCGGACGGACGACGTTTTCCGCGCCCGCGCCGTTTGCTTTCACCCGAACCCGCGGATGCCCTGGTTTTTCCGGCGCCGGAATCAGGCGTAAAAAGAGGTTGTTGCAATCCCTGCATATATACCCGATCGAGGAGCATGGCCGTGAGCTGCCTGCCTTCCTCGTTAGCTGACAGGGAATCGACAAGATCCAGGTACCGATTCAGTCTCTCGCGGTCCATCAGACCGAGCGACAGCATTTCGGACTCCAAACGGACGAGCAGGCGCTCCGCGATTTTCTCCGCCGCGTCCTCGGCCGAAGGCAACGGCCGCTTCATGATGCTGAAATGGTACTGCCGGGCTATGCCGAGCAGTCTCTTTTCCTCAATGTCTTCGCACAGCGTGATCGCAATCCCGGTTTTGCCGGCGCGGGCCGTCCGTCCCGAGCGATGCACATAAACGGCGACCTGCTCCGGTATGTTGTACACGAACACATGGCTCAAATCGCTGATGTCAATGCCGCGGGCCAGCACATCGGTGGCTACGATGAAACGCAGCGCGCCTTCATGCATCTGCTTTACCGTCTTCTCGCGCGTATTTTGGGATACGTCACCGGTGAGATGCATCGCGTCGTAGCCGTTGTTCTTCAACACCTGGGCCACATATTCCACTTCGCGCTTGGTATTGCAGAATATCAGAGCGGCATCCGGATTCTCCATCTCGAGAAGGCGTATCAGCATCCTGTCCTTCTGCAGAGGAGGGACCACGTAATAGAAATGCTCCAGTGTCGAGACAACCTCTTCGCCCATGCTGAGAATCAATCTGTCCGGATCCCTGAGAAACGATTTCGCGAGCTGTTCCACATGATAAGGGATGGTGGCGGACAGCAGGCAGGTCTGTCTGTCTGCAGGCAGCTGCGAACGAAGCCGTCTGAGGTCGGGATAGAAACCCATCGACAACAGCTCGTCGGCTTCATCCAGAACCAGGAGCGAGATCCTTTGCACCGTGAATGTGCCGCGATGGATATGATCGAGTATGCGGCCCGGTGTGCCTATCACCACCTGCGCGCCTTCACGGAGATCCCGGTTCTGATCGGCGTAGCCCACTCCGCCGTAGAGCAAGGCGCCCCGGATGCCCGTGCCCGAGGTCAACTGCATGAACACCGCATGCACTTGCCGGGCAAGCTCTCGTGTTGGAACGAGTACCAGTGCTTGCGCCCACGGCAGTTCCTTGTTAATCGAGCGGAGCGCCGGGAGAAGATATGCGCCCGTTTTACCGCTTCCGGTTTTTGCCTGGACGATGAGATCCCGTCCGCTCAGCAGGCGGGGAATCGCGCCCGCCTGGGCGGGCGTCGGAACGCTCCACCCGACGCGGTCGACGGCGGACCGGAGTTCCGCCGAAAGATCATCGAAAACGAAAGGCCGGAAGACGCCTCCCGCATCGGCGGCTTCGCGCTCGATCTCCGCGCAGGAATCGGACTGCCCTTCAGCCGGCGCCGGCTTGTATGAAATCTGCTGTTCGGACATAGTATTTTATCCGCCTCCCGACGGATTTGATCCGCTGACATGCTCTCGCGATCGGATCCGTGGACGCATACGACAAATATGCAGCGCAGTGTAAAAACATATATCATGTAAAGTTATTACATTTTACCGGCAAGCACAAATATCCACCGAATGCGCAGCCGATCGTCCTTCGGATCCGGCGATCCGTCACAATTCGACAATGAGCTTCGACGGTGTTGCCGCTTTTCGTATTTTTACATTTTGGAAATACTCTTTTCGCGATATTTGCAATGAAAAAGTTCAAACTGGTCTCGGATTATGTTCCCACCGGCGATCAGCCGGAAGCCATCAGGCAGCTCGCAGAAGGACTGGAACGGGGCGACGCGTTCCAGACCCTGCTCGGAGTGACCGGAAGCGGCAAAACTTTCACCGTCTCGAATGTGCTCGCCGGATACGGAAAGCCCGCCCTCGTCATATCACACAACAAGACGTTAGCTGCGCAACTGTACGGAGAGCTGAAGACCTTCTTTCCCGACAATGCGGTGGAATTTTTCATTTCGTATTACGATTACTATCAGCCCGAAGCGTATATCCCCTCCACCGATACTTACATCGAAAAAGACATGTCGATCAACGACGAAATCGACCGGCTGCGCCTGAAAGCCACCAGCGCGCTGATCGACGGCCGTTCCGACGTCATAGTCGTCGCTTCGGTGTCATGCATCTACGGCATCGGCTCCAAGGAACAATACGCCGACAGGATAGCCGTGGTCCGCAAGGGCGACACCGTGGAACGAAACGACTTCCTGCGGGCGCTGACCGACATACATTACGTGCGCAACGACATCGATTTCACACGTGGGACCTTCAGAGTGCGCGGAGATGTGGTGGAGATCATTCCCGCCTACGAGGATGAAGAAACCGTGCGCGTGGAATTTTTCGGCGACGAGATAGAGGCGATATCGCTGGTAGACCGGATAACAGGGAAAGTCAGGGAAAAGGTCGGGAGCGCCGTTATATATCCGGCGAAACATTTCATCACCTCCCCGGAACAGCTCAAGCAAGCCGTGGTCGGCATAGAGGAAGAACTGGAGCAGCGGCTCTCCTATTTCCGCGGCTGCGGCAAGCTGCTGGAGGCGCAGCGCCTCGAACAGCGCACGCGCTACGACCTCGAAATGATGAAAGAAATCGGGTACTGCTCGGGCATTGAAAACTACTCTCGCCATCTGGCCGGTCGAGATCCCGGAGAAAGGCCGGAATGCCTTCTGGACTATTTCCCAAAGGACTTTCTCCTCGTTATCGACGAGTCGCATCAGACCCTCCCGCAGATAAGGGCCATGTACAACGGCGACCGCATGCGCAAGCAGACGCTGGTGGAACACGGATTCCGGCTCCCATCGGCCCTCGACAACCGGCCGTTGAAATTCGACGAATTCGAGTCAATGATACACCGCTGCATCTTCGTGAGCGCCACACCCGCGAAGTACGAGCTCGAGAAATGCGGGGGAGTCATCGTCGAACAGATAATTCGTCCGACCGGTCTGCTCGATCCTCCCATGTCGGTCAGGCCCGTGAGAAACCAGATCGACGATCTCATCGCGGAGATACGAGACCGCGCGGCGCGGGGCGACCGCGTGCTGGTCACCACGCTCACGAAGCGAATGTCGGAGGACCTCACCGAGTATCTCGAAAACATCGGCATCCGCGTGCGCTACATGCATTCCGACATCGAATCGCTCGAGCGCGTCGAAATACTGCGCGATCTGCGTCTGGGCAATTTCGACGTGCTGGTGGGCGTCAACCTTCTCAGGGAAGGACTTGATCTTCCGGAAGTTTCACTGGTGGCCATACTCGACGCCGACAAGGAGGGGTTTCTGCGGAGCGAATCCGCCATCATGCAGATCGCCGGCAGAACGGCCCGCAACGTGGACGGCGCCGTCATTCTTTACGCCGATCGCGTCACGGATTCCATGCGGAGAGTGCTGAACGAGACCGCGAGACGCCGCGCCATGCAGAGCGAATACAACACGGCGAACAACATCAATCCGCAGACCATACGCAAGTCGATGGAGGAAATCCTGCGCGCCACGGCTATTGCGGACGTGAAAGCGCGCTCCGATGAAAAGCGCGCAGCGAGGGAGAAACCCCGCCTCGTCGCCGAACCCGTGTTGAGGTACATGACGAAAGATCAGAAGGGGGAGTTGCTCGAACAATTGCGGGGAGAGATGCTCCAGGCGGCGAAAGAGCTGGAGTTCGAGCGCGCGGCGCAGCTGCGGGATGAGATTTCGCGCATCGAGAACATGTGACGGCCTGGATACCGGGCCGATGTGCGTCACGCCCTTACAATCTGATTCTCGCGCCCAGCTTCTTGAAGAACGGCCGGAAATCCCGTAGTTTCCGTTTTCGATGATCGAATCCGATCCCATATACACGACCGGGGAAACCGCGGCCGGAACAAGGTTAACGGAACACCTCAACAGCAAACCCCTCCAAGCGCGAGGGCTATATCTGGCTGTGATGTTCCCGCTTCTCGCTTACGCCACCATACACATCGTGAGGTTCGCCTCGGTCGTAAGCGACGAGAACATCTACGTGGATGATCCTCGCGGTGTCCGCATAATTTCGATAATCCCCGGCGGCGCATCCGACATGGCGGGGCTCGAGGTCGGAGACGTGATTGTCGCAGTGAACGGCCGCGAGGTGCGGAACGCGCACGACGCAATGGTTTACATCGTCACGGGCGCAGAGGGAAACGAGCTCGCCTATACGGTGGAACGCGGCGGGCGCCGGCTCACGCTTGCGGTCGTGCTGGCGGATTACGGCCTGCCAATGTACATACTCGTGTTCGTGCTGACAGGAGGCGCCTTCATGCTGCTGAGCGCCTTCGTCATATTGCGGCGGCCCGCCTATCCGGTGGCGCGCCTGTTCGGCTGGGCGACGCTGTTGACGGGATTCTTTCTCGCCACGGCGTTCGACTATCCTTCCTGGCAGTCGCGCGATTTTCTGGACTCCCTGCATCCGGCGCTGTCCCGCCTCGCGTGGGGACTCGGTTTCGGCGCGATGTATCACACGGTCCTTCTCTTTCCGAAACCGCGCTACTCGGTTCCCCTTCCCAGGGCGATGGTTGCGGCTCTTTACCTGATACCCTGGCTCGGCCTGTCGCTTGTCTTTTTCGGGCTGTTCCCGTTCACACCCTTCATCGGATTCATCAGCAGCGCATTCATTATCGCGACCGTGGAACTCCTCCTGGGCCTGAAACTGAAGCTCCCGGTCAATCCCGAACGCGGGCCGGTCATGCTCCTCGTGCGAGCGGCCGGAATACTGGCGGCCTTCATGCTCGCGCTCATTGGATTTATACAGGCGTCCTCCGGCTGGCAGGGAGTGCTGATCTGGATGCTGGCGGTGCCGATGCTTCTTTTCGCGGTCATAGTCCGGCATCGGATTTTCGATCTGTACCTGATATTGCGTCCCAGTTCTCATTACCACATGCTGAAGGGCGCGCTGAACGTCGCTCTTCTCCTGATGTTCGGATGGACTGTGAGCATTCTATCCACCGGCGGCTGGAACATCCCGGTGCCGGAAGTCACAGGGACTGCGGTTCAAATAGTGGACCTGACCTCGATGACTGCCGAAAGAAGAGCGCGCGTCGAAAAAAACATCGCCATAATCGCCTCGGTGCTCCTCGCGATAGCCCTCTGGAGAATCCGGGTATATGGCCTTAAAATGCTGGACCGCCGTTTCTACCGTTCGGGGTATGATTATCGCAGGGCTTTGAGCGAATTCAGCCGGCTGTCCACCCGCTATTCCGACGTCTCTTCCCTCGCCCGCGCGGTGGTCGACGACCTGCCTGGACTGATGCATCTGAAGGGCGCCGGCTTCGCTTACAAACATGGGAAGTGTTTCGTGCTGGAGAGTTTTCGTGGATTGGGGCTGGACAAGGCGGGCGCGCCTCTATGCGAGTCGGAGGGCGATTGGACCGCCGCGCTGGCGGCGCGCGGCGGGCCGGAACCGGTCGACAATCTCGGCGCCCGATCCCTTTTCGCGGGGACCGGCGTGGAGATAGTGACACCGGTGTTCGTCGACAAGCGGCTGGAGGTTCTGCTCATCCTGGGAGAAAAACTCAGCGGCACGAACTTCACGCGGGACGACATCGACCTGCTTTCCAGTCTGGCGATCAACGTTTCCGACGCGCTCGTGACGATGAATTTCTACGACAGCGAGCGCGAAAGGGAGCGCCTGAAAGGGGAACTCGAAATCGCCCGCCGTATTCAGCTCGGCACACTTCCGGAAGAACTTCCGACTTTCCCGGGCCTGGATGTCTCGGCGGCTTCCCTGCCGGCGGCGGAAGTCGGCGGCGATTTCTATGATTTTCTCGCGAGGCATGACGCGATCACCTTTCTCGTGGGCGATGTTTCCGGCAAGGGAATGTCCGCCGCCCTGCACCTATCCCGCATACAGGGAATCATCCGCGCCATCGATTCCTATAATCCTTCGCCCTGGGAATTGCTTGTGCGCCTGAACAGCCAGTTGTTCGGGCAGATCGAACGCAGGGCGTACGTCACGCTTTCCGCGCTGCGCATCGACCTTCTCAAGGGCGCCGTCGCCTTTCTCCGCGCCGGCCACCTCCCGATGCTGCACTACCGCGCCGCCGGAGGCGAGGTTCTGCTGCGCCGGCCGGAGGGAATCGGAATCGGCATCGATGGTTCACGCTTCGGCGAACATCTGGCCGAGGACAGCTTCGCTTTGCAGAGCGGGGACGTGTTCCTTTTCGTAACCGACGGAATAAGCGAAGCGGTCAATCGCAGGGGCGAGCACTTCGAACTGGAGCGTCTCGCGGAACTGCTCCGCTCGAAATCCGGCTACTCCGCCTCCGTAATAAAAAACTCGCTGTTGCAGGCCGTCGCATCGCACAGCGAAGGCGCCGAACAGCGCGACGACATGACGGCGCTGGTTGTCAAGGTGCGCTGAAGCTCATCCCGCCGGGGCACCAACCGAACTGCGACGGCCATACGGCCGCTGACGCCGCGGGGGCCTCTACCTCGCATTGCCGCGCCAAACGTACTTGAGCGTCGCGTCAGGGGCGCCCGAACCCCTGACCTCGACCTCGAACACGATGCTCGGACGTTCCCAGGACGCGGTCATGCGGTTCACGAGGGATTCGAGATGCTGCTTGCGCTCCCTGGCTTCCGCCGAAGTCGGCGCGTGCGCGGCGATCTCTATCGAAAAGAGCTGCTCCCGCGGCGCGCTGCGAATCAGATGCAAAAGGAGAAACCAGGATTTCGAAGTGGCGTCCACACTGCTCTCCCTGCCGAAAAGATTGCGGAAACTCCACACCACATCCCTTGCGGGATTGAAGGGTGTGCGGTCGAGCGGACTCGCGTCGAAACCGTCCGGCGTTCCGTCGCCGTCGCTGTCGGGATGCCGCGGATCCGTCATGAGACAATAAACCTCAGCGTAATCCGTCGCGCCGTCGTTGTCGGTGTCAGCCTTTTTCGGATCCGTGCCCATAGCGGTTTCCTGGCCGTCGAAAAGTCCGTCCGCGTCGAAGTCCTCGTCGTGCGGACGAAGCGAATAGGCGAGTTCCTCCGCGTCGGAAAGACCGTCGCCGTCCGTATCCCGCAGCAGCGGGCTGGATATCGTTTCCAAGCCGTCGGGCAGACCGTCGCCGTCCGTGTCGCGGTTCAGGGGATCCGTACCGCGCGAACTTTCATCCTTGTCGTTCAAGCCGTCGCCGTCCGTGTCGAGCCGTTGCGCCGACGTGCCCAGCCGGAGCTCCTCCATATCGCTCAAACCGTCGCCGTCGGTGTCCCTGACCAGAGGATTCGATCCGTGGATACGCAGTTCGTCGCCGTCGGAGAGTCCGTCGCCGTCCGTGTCGCGGACAAGGGGGTTTGTCCCCGCCTGAATCTCCTCACCATCCGAGAGTCCGTCTTTGTCGGTGTCGGGATCGTACGGATTGCTTCGATAGACCTCGCGTTCCATGCGCGTGGAAAGTCCGTCGAAATCCGCATCGGTATCGGGCGCCGGAAACGAGTAGCTGAGTCCGATTCCGGCAGTCAGGTACAGGTCGCCCGAAGCGCCTCCTTTGAATCCGTCGAGATAATCGGTGAAGGTGTCGTGCAGGGTGGATTGAAACGACAGCGCGATATGCTCGGAAAGGAAATACTCGAACAGGATCGTGAAAGGCATTCCCAACAGCCATCTGCCGTAGCGTTCCTGAGGGCGGTCCAGCCCGGCGCCGTTCGGATCCTGCGGAGAGTAATACGCTATTTCGAGTCCGGCGCCGAGGAACAGCTCGGCCGAGGGTCCTATGCGCCTCCGCCAGAAGGCCTGCGCGCCGAGCGGCGTGATGAAACATCGGTTCTTGTCGCCGACGCGCAGCCCCGTGGTGTCGAATACCGTGAACATCTCACGGGTGACGCGCCATTGCAGATCATGGGCGCCGAGAAAAATCCTCGCATACAACGCATCCGCTTTGCCGATGGGACGCACGTAGCGCATCAGGGAAAGCGAGCCTCCGCTTGAGAAACGGTTGTCGGTGAAGTCGCCGTAATACTTGGTCGCCTCGGGATGAAGGCCCAGAATCCATTCGCGGGCGGGCGCTGCGCCCTGAGCCGACAATTGAGCGGGTATAAGAGACAGCAGGAAAAAGAGCCCGTATCTCTTCATGCCGGCGCATCCGTGCCGCAAGCCGGCGTCGCGACGGCGCAAGCGAGCGCCGAGATCCAATCCGGGGTGGTTCCGCAGCAGCCGCCGAGCATCCTCGCGCCCATGGATCTCCAGCGCAATGCTTCGCGCACGAACTCGTCGGGGCCGACCTCCGCGTAGGCGCGGGCGCCGTCGACCTGCGGTGTGCCGACGTTCGGGTAACAGCCCACCGGAACGGGCGAGCACGAGATCAGCGTTTCAAGTGCGTCGCGCATCGCCGCGGTCGACACGCAATTGATCAGCAGGGCCGCCGGTCCGTGAGCGGATACCGCGGAAACGGCTTCCGCCAGAGTTTCGCCGGAAAGCAGTCTCTCGCCGTCAGCGCAGACGAAGCTGACCGCGAATTCTCTGCCTGTCGCGGCGCACGCCCCGGCCGCTATCTCCGCCTCCCTCACCGTATTCATGGTTTCCGCGAGCAGGATGTCGGCTCCGGCAGTCGCGAGAAATTCCGCCTGCCTGCCGTGCTCGTCGCGAAGCTCCGGGTCCGAAGGAACGAGCTCAGGAGAATAGCAATCCTCGACGGGTGCGATGCCGGCCGCGATAAGGACCGGCCGGGAATCCGGATGTCTTTCACGCGCCTCGAAAGCGAACTCCACGGCCTTCAGATTGAGCTCGTCCCATTGATCCGCGATTCCCGCCCTGCGCAGCGCGCGCAGGTTGCTTCTGAAAGTGTTGGTTGTGAGTATGTCCGCGCCGGCGCGCAGATAGTCGGCATGGATGTTCCTGACTATATGCGGCGCATGAATCAATGCGCTCGTGGACCACAGAGGCAGGCTCAGGTCCGCGCCCCGGCGTTCGAGTTCAGTGCCCATGGCGCCGTCAAGCAGCACAACCTGTTTGCTGTCGAGAATTTCCGTGAGACGTTTCATGGCGATCACCGAATATGACGGTAATATACGGAGCGGGCGCGAGCGCCGCCAATCACGAGCATGTGCGCTCTCTCATTCGCGCTTCGATACCGGCGTCGTGAATACGCCCGAAACAGTGTTCGCCGCGCGGCGTTCCGGGACGAGCTGCCGCTGCGTCGTGACACGGCAAGCTCCGTAAAAAGCCGAAGGCCGTCCGCACAACGCTCGGACGGCCTTCGAGAGACGATATGTCGGGCCGGATCAGCGGACCATGGAAATCCGCCGGACGGCATTGACCACCTCGCCGTTTCCAAGATCGGCGGCGAAGCGGATAAAGTAGACCCCGGCTGGAACGAAGCGAGCGCCGTCACGGCCGTCCCATGCGACCTCGTATCTGCCCGCTTCCTGTCTCGCGTCGGTCAGTGAAGCCGCTCTGCGTCCGAGAGCGTCATATACCTCCAACCTCACGCGCCCTGGAACGGCAAGAGTATAAGGGATTGTGACGGGAACTCCCATCTCTACCGGATTCGGATAGGCTTGTTCAAGGCCGACGGTGTGCGGAATGAAGTTGGCTGAAACTATGTGGCTGTAAACGGCCTCCCCGTCCGTGTCGATCTGTCGCAGGCGATAGAAAACCACATTCCTGCCCTCGACCGGCGCAGCCGACTCGTCCACGAATGAATATTCCGTGGCCCCGGTTTTGTTCCCCTGCCCCTCCACGAAGGCGACGGTGTTGAAATTGACGCCGTCACCGCGCTCTATTTCGAAACCGGCGTTCGACGACTCGCTTTCCGTGCGCCATGTCAACAGGACGGACCCGTCCTCGCGCGCTGAGGCTGAAAGGCCTGCCAGTTCGACCGGGATGACGAGATTGTTTATCACATGGACCGTGTCGTTCCCATTGTCATTGAGGCTGGAGTAATAGATGGCGCTGCATTGTTGCGTGTGCTGGAATATCTGGCCGGCTTTATAAGGCAGGACATTATAGAACGCGAAATTCACTGTTCCTGCGGCCGATGGTGAAATCTGGAACTGATACCGCATCACCTCGAAGAAACCGTCGTTGAGAGCGTTGTTCGAGCAATCAGCGGCCGGTGTGAAATATGTGCTGTTGAGCGGAAGGGAATTTCCCGTCGCCCCGATCTGATGAGTATGCTGAGTGAAACGCGCTCCGCTTCCGTAAGACTGATCGATGTACCATGTCCCGCCCGGCCAGTAACCCGTTTCATACATCTGTCCCGATCCCTGGTAGGTCATCTTCAAATGATTGAAGGTCATCACGATCGAGAATCCCCCGATCAGGCCGGATGCCGGACCCGCCTTCTGCTTAATGTCGAAAGCGATAAGCAGCTGGGAGCCCTGGCCTCCATTGCATACCGCTCTCAGTCTCATGGTAACTCTGTCCGCGTCGTTTCCGGATTGGGCTGACGCATTGTCGATCGCCGACATTGCGAGCAGAAGAGCCATTATTGTGAATCCAGTCTTCATATGAACCTCCTGAAATGTTGCGAGCGTCTGTTTGCGGCATGTTGAATCTACAAGATTTCCGCAACTAATTCCACTGGAGCGGACAGAGGCAGCGGGCACGCTTCGGACCTGTCCAAACTGGGCGCCAAAGATGCCCCTCCGCGGGCCGCATGCGGCCGCGCGCGATGAAAAAAAGTCGTTTCGGAAGCTCAGGCCGTCAGAACGGTATCGAGTTTTTCGGCGATTTTCGGTTTGGACGCCGCGCCGACTATGCGGTCCACCACCTCGCCCTTTTTGAAAACAAGCAGGGTCGGGATGCTGCGTATTCCGTACTTCATGGCTACATCGGGATTGTTGTCCACATCGAGCTTGCCGATCTTCACCTTGCCGGCGTACTCGCCCGCAAGCTCTTCTATCAGCGGGGCTATGAGACGGCAGGGCCCGCACCAGACCGCCCAGAAATCTATCAGAACAGGCATATCCGACTTCATGACCTCCTGCTCGAAATTGCCGTCCGTGAATTCAAAAGGTTTCATTTCAGTTTCCTGTATTGTTCCGGATGCTCATGCGATGTAAACGCTCGGGAAAGCCGCATTGTTCCGCCCGTGACGCGGGTATAGTCTCATGAATCTTCCAGCGCTATCCTGACCGCGTTCCGGCCGAATATGTCTCTCAGACGCTTCAAAAGGTCTGCGCCCGGCCGAACGCGGTGTTCCCTTGCGAGAAGATTCCAGGAGTTTCCGTTGCCGTCGGTGACTTTGATGAAGCAAGAGCAAGAACCCGTCATTCGGAATTCATCGAGCGCTCTTATGCCCTCATCGATCTGCTTTTGCGTGGCCGTCCTGGTCGAGATGGTTATCACCACGCTTTTGGCCAGCTTGGCGATGGCCTGTTCTATGGGATAGATCTCGTCGGCCATCAGCGAGTAGGAGTCGCCGCTCGAGCGGACCTTTCCGATGATCACAAGCGGAGCGTCGGGCGCGAGCGCCGCTCCGAATTTCTCATATGCGCTTCCGAAGACGAGGCACTCGGCCTTGCCGGTGAAATCCTCCAGGGACATGAAGGCCATCGTCTTGCCTTTCTTGTCGATCTTGGTCCGCATCGCAGCCACAACACCCACTGCCCTGACCACCGCGCCGTCGAGTTGCTCATCGAAGCCACCGAGTTGCACGTTGGCAATCGCCTCCACATCGGGGCGCCAGGGTTCCAGAGGATGGCCGGACATGTAGAATCCTAGAACGCTCTTCTCGTGCGAAAGCCGCACAGACGGTTTCCATTCCTCGACCTGTGGAAGAGCCGGCTGCACGGCCGTCCGTCTGTCGCCATCCATGTCCTCGAACAGGGTGCCCTGCCCCGCGTCGCGATGCAGCTGCGCTTGCTGGCCCCAGATCAGGGCGGCTTCTATGGCCGCGAACAGCTGCGCGCGGGCGCCTCCCAGCGAGTCCGCGGCGCCGGCCATGACCAGGCTCTCCAGGGTTTTTTTGTTCACCAGACGGCCTTCGATGCGTTCGCAGAAATCGAAGATGGAGGCGAAGGACCCCGTCCCGCGCGCTTTCACGATGGCTTCCACCGCACCGACACCGACGTTCTTAATCGCCGCGAGTCCGAAGCGTATGCCTTCCGGCTTCACCGTGAAATGCGCACCGCTCTCGTTCACGTCCGGCGGCAGGACCTGTATGTTCATCTTCGCGCATTCGTCGATCAGCACAGACACCTTGTCGGTCTTCCCCGTTTCCGAGGTCATGAGAGCGGCCATGAACTCCGCCGTGAAATTCGCCTTGAGATAGGCCGTCTGATAAGCCAGCAGCGAATATGCGACCGAATGGGACTTGTTGAATCCGTAATCAGCAAAACGGACGATGAGGGCGAATATTTCCGAGGCGATTTTGGCGTTTATTCCCCTTTCCCCGGCGCCTTCGATGAAGGCGTCGCGCTGCTTCGCCATCACGTCGTGCTTCTTCTTGCTCATGGCGCGGCGCAGCAGGTCGGACTGCGCCAGCGTGAAGCCTCCAATATGGTGCACGAGTTGCATCACCTGTTCCTGGAACACGATGACGCCGTAGGTCTGCCCGAGTATGGGCTCCATGCTAGGATGGAGATACGTGATTTTCCTGCGGCCGTGCTTCCTTTCGATAAAATCGTCGATGAACTCCATCGGACCGGGACGATACAGGGCGTTCATCGCCGCGAGATCGTCGATGGACCTGGGTTTGAGCTTGCGGAGGTACTCGCGCATCTGCACGGATTCGAACTGGAAGACGCCCACCGTGTGCCCTTCGCCGAACAACTCGAACGTCTTCTCATCGTCGAGGGGAATGTCCTCGATGACGAGTTCCATGCCTCGGGTTTCCTTGATCATGCGCACGGCGCCGTCAATGACCGTAAGCGTTATGAGACCCAGGAAATCCATCTTCAGCAGACCCGCCGCCTCGAGGTCCGACATGTTGTACATGGTCATCAGCCCGGTGGAGGGCGTCTTGTAGAGCGGCACGTATTCGCTCGTGTTGCCGGGCGCGATGACGACTCCGGCCGCGTGCATGCCGACTCCCCTCACGAAACCCTCCAGCACCACCGCATACTCCACCAGGCTGCGGATTTTCGGGTCTTCGCTGGTCTTGATCCACGCCAGTTCAGGCGCCGCCTGCCAGTTCTTTTCGGGGTCCTCTTCGAGCCCGAACACATACTTCAGCGGCGGAACTTTGCCCATGCGCGGTTGAATATGTTTGTTGATGGACTCGATGGTTCCCAGCGGCACTCCCAGGACGCGTCCGACGTCCTTCAGCACCGCCCTCGCGCTCAGCTTGCTGAAGGTCACAATCTGCGATACGGATGAAGGCCCGTATTTCTCCCTGACGTATTCGATGACCTCGTCGCGCCTGTCATCCTGGAAATCCACGTCGATGTCGGGCATGCTCACTCGGTCGGGATTCAGAAAGCGCTCGAAAAGCAGATTGTAGCGAAGCGGATCCACGTCCGTTATGCCGAGCGAGTAGGCCGCGAGACTTCCGGCCGCGGAGCCCCTTCCGGGTCCCACCCGTATGCCGCGCTTCCTTGCGGCGGCGATGAAGTCGTGCACTATCAGGAAATAGCCGGAATATCCCATGGACCGTATGACGTCCAGTTCGTACTTCATGCGGTCGAGCACCTCGGGCGTCTGAATCGGATATCTCTCCTGCACCCCGCGCTCGACCAGCAATTGCAGATACTCATCCAGATTGTTCACTCCGGCATCCCCGGGAATCGGATAATCCGGCATGTGATTGCGCCCGAGCGGCAGTTTCAGATCGCATTTATCGGCTATTTCCAGCGTCGCTTCCACCGCTCCGGGATGCTCGGAGAACAGACGGATCATTTCGGCGGCGGTTTTGAAGTAGACCTGATCCGTGCCGTAGCGGAGCGCGGTCACATCCTCCGCCTCGCGCACGTCCGCAATGTGGAGGAACACGTTGTGCGGGACCGCGTGCGACGGATGGATGTAATGGCAGTCGTTCGTCGCGACCAGCGGTATCCCCAGCTCACGACCGAGCCGAGGCATGGCTTCAAGGACAATGGAGTCCTTTTCTATGCCATGATCCTGAATCTCCAGGTACAGATCCGCTCCGAAGATATCCTTCAGCCGGACGGCGACGGAGCGGGCGGAGTCGTAATCGCCGGCGCAGAGATACGAGGCGACCACGCCGCCTGCGCACGCCGTGAGCGCAATCAGACCTTCGTGGTGGCGCTCCAGGAGTTCGAAATCGATTCTCGGCTTGTAATAGAAGCCTTCGGTGTGGCCGAGCGTCGTCAACTCAATGAGGTTGCGGTAGCCGGTCTCATTGCGGGCGAGAAGAATGAGATGGTTGTAACCGTGACGCTTTCCCTCCGGGTGGGCGTCGGCGGCGCCCTTGTCGAAGCGGGATCCGCGCGTCACCATGTACATTTCGTTTCCGATGATCGGCTTGATCCCGCGCCGCGTCGCCGCCTTGTAGAACTCGACGGCGCCGAACATGACGCCGTGATCCGTCAGAGCCACCGCCTGCATGCCCTCCTCGGCCGCGGCGCCTACCAAGCCTTCGACCGTGCAGGCGCCGTCCAGCACGGAATAATGCGTGTGATTATGCAGATGTATGAAATCGCTCATCGGTCCTTTATCCGTCCCTGCGCCGCCGGCATCAGGCGACGAGGGAAGAAAGATACACCCGCATTGAGGGATTCACAACGAGTCTTTGAGAAGCATCCTCACATATCCGTATATTTCAACGGCATGGCTCTGGATGAACACATAAAATCCGGCGAAGGAAGGTCCGGTCTCAGAGAGCGCGACGCCGGAAACCGCCGCGCGGCGGTCGAGCATTTCGAGCGGGCTCTGCTCGAAAAACCGGGCAGGGACGAAGCAGTGGCGCTGCTCAAGGGCATCGCGGATTCATGGCACGCGGTGGGGAACTATGATCTCGCATTGGACGCGCTCCGGCGGGCGCTTGCCATAGATCCGCAAAACGCCGTCCTCTGGAACGACGTGGGACTCATCTGCCGGCGGTTGGACAGGAACGGACAGGCGCGGGAGGCCTTTGAAAGGGCTCTCGCCTGCGACCCCGGCAATGCCGCGGTGCTCGTCAATATGGGCGCCTGCGCCCTGCGCACGGGGGATATAGGCGCCGCCAAGGAGAGCCTGGATCTGGCCCTAGCCGTCGCTCCGGGCAACCCGCAGGCCCATGCCAACCTCGCTCTGACACTGGCCCTTTTCGGCCGCATAGAGGAAGCGGAAGAAGAACTCCGCCTCGCGGTTTTCTACGGTTTCGAAGGCGCCGGACCGATACAGGATAGAATAGACCGACTCAAAGCGGTACGGGAACAAATACTCGCCCGAGCAGGCGACACGGAGGCACCGAATCCCGCCGCTGAAGGCGGAATAACCAAGGATCCGACATGAGCGTACAGGACCGTCGCGAACGCGAACGTGAACAACGCCGCGCTTCCATTCTCGAAGCCGCGGAACACCTCTTCTTTTCCCGCGGACCCCAGGCAACCGTCGACGAAATCGCCGCCGAAGCCGAGGTCGCGAAGGGAACCGTGTACCTGTATTTTTCCTCGAAAGAAGACCTTTATATGACGATAGTCGAACGGGCTCTCACGCTGTTGCTCGAGAAATTCCGCAAGGCGGTCGACTCCTCTCTTCCGCCGCCGGAAAAACTCAAAAGCATCGGAGAGGCGTACAGGGAATTTTTCGGAAATCATCCCAACTACTTCAAACTGCTTACCGAGTCCAGCTTTCCGATCGTCGATTCCTCGGTCTCGCCGGAAATTCTCGACGCGGTCTATGGACGCTCGTACGAGGTCTGGGAAGTCATCTCAGATGTCTTTCAGAAGGGCATCGACAGCGGAGTGTTCAAGAGCGAACTGAGCGCCTTCGAGATGTCGATTCTCCTGTGGAACAACTCCACCGGCCTGTTGAGACTACAGCTGACGCTTTCGCAACCGAATGTCTGGCGCGGAAAAACCGACCGTTATTCCATGTACAATCTCGATGTGCCGGCTCTTATGGCGACTTCCAACCGGATGATGATCGAGGCTTTCCTCGCCCGGCCGGTCAGGGCCGGCACGGGCGGCGGCGAAGACCGCTGACCCGCGGTCCTACGGCCTGTCCGGCGGCGGCATGTCGCCCCGCCCTCTGCCGCGATCGGGGAAACCACCGCCGCTGCCGAAACTGCGCAGAGTATAGGAAAATGTCAGCAGGCCATAGCGCCGGAGAGTGTTGGACCTCGCGTCCTCGATGTAGAGTTCGTTGGCGCTGCGCGTCGTGTTGGTGTTCTGATTGAGCACATCGAACAAGGTCAGGCGAATCTCCGCGGCGTCTTTCGGGAGAAACTTTTTCGCGATCCCGACATTCCAGAGCACTATGTTCTGATTGTACCCCTCGGCGTAGCCGGAAGTGTACTGATGGCTCAGATCGCTCGACAACACGAATCCCTTCCAGAATATCCAGTTGAGGCGCAGGCGCGTATTCTGCGACCAGTATTCCGCATCGAGCGCCGACTGCAGGGAGTTCCTCGTGGAAGTCAGGATGGAAAGCGAGGACACCGAGAAATCTATCTCGGGGCTGATGTTGCTGGCCAGCACCAGGCTCAGTCCCACCGACGGCGAAGTCGACTCGTTCAGCACTCCGTTTATCGTGCCGGGCGTGCGGGAAAGATTCGCGAAGGCCGTGATGTTCACGTTGGACATCAGCCAGGAAACGGGCATTCCGTAAGTCACGAGACCGCGAAGCGAATACGCCCCGTCAATGTTCTCGGGACGGGTGAGCTGCGCGCCTCGAAGCAGCGGTATGCCGCCGATTGCCGTATCCTTTTCCGCTATGTAGACGTTGTTCTGAATCGAGTTGTAAGTATAGGAACCATTCAGCATGGCGAAGAAATAAGTGAAGCGCATGAAATCGGCGTTCTGATACCTGAGCATGAAGAAGTGCTGATAATCCGGCTGCAGCGAGGGATTGCCGGCGCTGAGCTGAAGGGGATTCGAGTTGTCCACTACGTCCTGAAGCTGCGTGACCGAAGGCGCGTTCGTGCGGGCCCTGTAAAAGCCCATCAGGTTTTGTTCGCGCGACAAGCGCCAGCGTACGCGCGCGTTGGGAAGCACGTTGCGGAAACTGTGGCTAATGTCAGCCGAGTACGGGAACAGCTGCTCGCCGGACAGCGTCGACCACTGATAGGATACCCCGGCCGATGCGTTCAGTTCCTCCGTCCTGTATTGCAGATCCGTGGAGGCGCTCTGCCGCAGATAGCTGTTCTCGTAAGTGTTGGTGAGCGCCGTGTCCAGCAGGTCGTACAGGCCGGGGACGGATGCGTTGAAAGTGTTCTTTTCGGATTCGTCCCAGCTCTTGGACGCGTTGTAGCTGAACTGCATCAGGAGGTTATCGAACAGAGGTTCGGTATAGCTCGCTTCTCCGCCCATGGACCACCCGTTGCGAAGCAGATCCGAACGCTGGTCGAGCAACTCATAGGTCGAATCCATACCGAAAGTCCTGAAATCCGACTGAAGGGCGGCATCGCCGTTAGTCCGATTGTAGCCCGGTTCCAGGCGCAGGGTAAATGTCCGTCCACGGGTCTCGAAACGCCTTCTGTAGAGGAGTTCTCCCGAGGCGTTGATGCCGTCCAGTTCCGTATTGCGCAGTGTGTTCGTAAGGTTGAGAGGCGAAGCGGCGTCCATGTTGCGACCCCAGAGATCGCTCCGGCCCTCGTTTTGTTGAGCCGAGAAGCGCGGGCGGAACAGTATGGAATTCATCGTGTCGATTTCCCATTCCATACGCAGATTGAAGCGGTGGTTCATGTTCTCGGATGCCGCGCGCTCCGATTGTTCGTAAGTCTGCGAAGCGCTGGAGGAAAGTACGTATTGCCTGAAAATGTCGTTCTCGGAGCTGTTATCGTTGAAATTGAAGAAATAACTTCCCTGCACGTCCAATTTTTGAGTCCACTTATCCGTGTAATTCAAGCCGAAAGCATGCGTTGTCGAGAGTCCGCCGCTCGGATTGACGAGAAAATCACTGATACCGCCGCCGAAACCTCCCCTGCCGCCGCCTCTTCCGCCGACCATGCTGATTATGCGCGAGGCGCCGCCGGAGCCGCCTACAGCGCTCGAAATGGCTCTGAACGCCGTGCCGCCGCCGGGACCGCCGCCGCCGCCCATGGATCCGACTATGTCTTCGATGGCGAAGTTCTGCTCGTTCACGTTGTTGGACATGGCCAGCAAGGTCAAGCGCCGATCACCGTCGAAAAGATTCAGACTTCCTCCCACGTTATACTGGCCGGGATCATACTCGTCATCGGCGCCGTAACCCGCCGAAAATTTGCCGAATTGTCCGTGACGAACGCCGCCGCGAGTGACGATATTGATGGTTTTACTCGTATTGCCGTCGTCGAAACCGGTGAAACGCGACTGCTCGCTCTGCTGGTCGAAAATCTGTATGCGGTCGATGATCTCGGCGGGGATGTTGCGCAATGCGGCGGTCGGATCGCTTCCCATGAAGCGCCGCCCGTCCACCTGCACTTCTTTGACGGTTTCACCCTGGGCCTGCACCTGTCCGCCCTGCTTGACGACTCCGGGCATCTTGGTGACCAGGTCCTCCGCAGACGCATCCGGATTCACTTTAAAAGCGGATGCGCTGATTTCAGTTGTGTCGTCCTTGACCACGGCCACGGGCAGCTTCCCTTCGATATCCACAGCCCCCATTCTGACCTGATCCTCTGCCAATGTTATTTTCCCGAGCGCCAGCGTCTTGTCGGAAAGTTGTATTTGTCGGGTGTGAGTTTTGTATCCGATATACGTGATTCGCAGGAGATATCTGCCCCGGACCAGGTCCTTCACGGCGAACTTTCCGTCCGCGCCGGTCACTGCGCCGCTGCGCGTGGAATCGGGCAGATGAATGAGCATCACGTTGGCGTTGCGGAGAACAGCGCCTTTTGCGCTGTCGACAACGGTTCCGGTAACGGTTAAATCTTGAGAATGTGCTGTTGACGCAAAGAAGAGAAGAAAAAGAAGGGCTGAAAAAACGTATTTCATCATTGCTCCAAAAAGACGGAAAAGGTCATCGATAGTAAGACAATTGCCATGATTCGAGGTTTAATAGAAAAGAGCCCGAATTTGTTTGTCGATATGGTTGACGGGGAAGTGTTTATGCGGTTCTGAAATGAGGTGATCGCGCATCCAGGCTTGTTTCTAAACGATATAACCGGTATTTGCGTTCCCTTATCCGGAAAATGTCGAGCGATTGTCTCAGCCGATTATGCCTTTTAGTTTGTCATTGCCTGAACGGCTGACAGGAAGCCGGGTTCCATCACGGAGTATGGCCATACGGCTGCCCTTGGCATAAAATTCGATGCGCGCGAGGCGTTCCAGGTTCAGTATGAACGACCTGTGTATCCGCACGAAGCGCGCCGGGTCTAGGCTCTGGTCGATAATTGCGATCCTTTCCAATTTCAGGTGAATTTTTCCCCCCGCATGGATCGCAATGTAATCATCCTGCGCCTCAATGTAATCGATGCTTTCCGCGGGAATGACATGAACCTTCGAGCCGTCGCGCACTAAAATCCTCTGCAGAGGCGTCCTGGATCTGCGGATCTCAGCCAACAGCGGCGCGCCGAGGCCCGGCCTGCCGCCTCTTTTTTCGGCTCGAAGCCGGTCCAGAGCGTCATCGAAGCGCTCGCGGGAAATGGGTTTGAGCAAGTAATCGGCGGCATGCACTTCGAAGGCCCTCACGGCGTATTCGTCGAAAGCCGTGGTAAAGACCACGAGAGGCGGACTTTCCAGCAGCTCCAGCACTTCGAAGCCGTCGATTTTCGGCATTTGCACATCGAGAAAAACCACGTCGGGGGAATGTTCGGATACCGCTTTCACAGCTTCGAAACCGTTTGCGCATTCCGCGAGCAGCAGCATGTCCTCGTGAGCGGACAGATACTCACGCAATAGCGCTCGAGCGGGCGCTTCGTCGTCCACTACTATGCAGCGCAGGATTTCCGCGCCGCTTTCCTCCGGTATGCTCAACTCCTGCATGGCAGCAAAACATCCACTCTGTACGAAGTGTTTCCGTCCTCGATGACCAAGGATGCGTCCTTGCCGTAAGCGGTTTCCAGCCGCTTCCGCATTATGGAAAGGCCCATGCCGGGCATCGGGGCGGAGCGCTCCTCATCGCATGGATTCGATACGGTAAGCCTGAGCCGGTCGTTTTTTCTCGCGGCCGAGATTCGGATTCCGCCGCCTTCCAGCAGCCGGGCGATGCCGTGTTTTATCGCGTTTTCGACCAACGGCTGCAGGAGCAGCGGCGGGATGCGGCAGTTCAGCGTGTCCGGAGCGACGGTGATTTCCACCTCGAGCCGTTCAGCGAGGCGGATTTTTTCCACAGCGAGATAGGAGCGGATCAGTTCGAGTTCGTCCGAAAGCGATATGTCGTGAGCATCGCCCGCGGCAAGGCTGCGGCGCAGGAAATCGGCCAGCATGATGCAAGTCTTGCGGGCGGCGGCCGCATCCGCGGCAATCAGCGCGTTGATCGTGTTCAGACTGTTGAACAGAAAATGCGGATCTATCTGCGCCCGCAATGCCTTCAGCTCCGCCTCCCTGGCCGACAGACGGAGTTCCAGCGCCTGCCTTTTGCGTTCCCGGGCGATTTCCGCATTGGCGAGCAGATAGTGCACGAGTGTCGAGAGCACGTACAGCACCGACGCCGACACCGCGATGGACAGCGCAGCGCGCAGATACTCTCCGGGGATTTCCGACCAGGCCGGATTCGTGCCCAGCGCCAGAGCCGCGCCGTACCCGGCGGCCGTCAACAAAGCCGTCGAGAGGGCCGCCGAAGCCGCCTGCACGGCGATCAGCACGCCTATGCGCGTATTCTCCAGCGGAAACACCCGGCAAAGGTACCAGGGCGAAAGGCAGACGAAGGCATCGATGAGAATCAGTGGAAAGACAAGGACGAACGCCGCTTCCCAGCCCAGCATGCCCATGGCGGCGTAAGAGAAACACACTCCGGCGCCTCCGGCCGCCCAGACGGCGGCATAGAGCGGCAATGCGCCGCGCCGTGTCAATATCGGATGCATGTATCTCTTAATTTGTTATTTCGACGCCGCCCATTATCACCGTGCCGCGAATGAAAAGCCGCGGCGCGTCCGGCTCCTGGGGCTGAAATGTATTGTCCTCGTAGCCGCCGAGAATCGGAGTCCCGACTACTTTCACGCTCCATTCCCTCGGCGCCTGCAGTTCGACTCCCCCCCAGAAGGCGAATATTTCAATGGATGCTTCCCTCCCGCGGCTCATGGACGCTCCGCGCAAGTCTATTTCGGCGCCGCCCATGACGGCGGTGATTTCCCCTCCCCGGAATTCCCGCGAGACGACGGCCCGGCGGAAGCCGCTGAGCACGGCCACGGCGCTCAGGGTGTCGTCGTTTTCCCCGGTCTGCTTCAGCATGCGCTGCCGCCGGCCCCGGAAACTGTGCAGAATGACGGATGCGCCGATGAGTATCAGAATCACCGGCCAGAGATCCCAGACGCCGAATCCGATCCAGTCCAGGTTCTTGAATAAAATCAGCAAACCGATGAGCGCGACGGCGCCCCCCCAGAAACGTCCGCCGCCGTTGTCGGCCTGCAACGCCATGCCGGCGCCGAGAGCCACTATCACGAGCGGCCACAGCCGCAGGTAGAGCCATCCGTCGATCAGGTCGAGATTATGCAGTGTGAAAACCGCGCCGAGCAGGGCTACGAAAATGCCGATTATAATCTGTCCGCCGAAGCGAGCCTGTCTTTTATTTCTCATGTTCCACCTCCATGTCGATACCGCCGGCATTCCGCCGGACAAAGGCCTTGTATATCATCCCGATGCCGAAACCGATCAACAGAATAGGCCAGGAGGTGGCGAAAGTCATTCCGAAAACGTGAACGAAAGAGATCAGGAGCCACGTTCCGATGAACGCCAGCCACACTCCTTCCCCCCGCTCCTTCGAGGATTCGGCTCTGATGATCTTGTCGAGTCCGAAAGCCACGAGAATCAAAGGCCAGTATCTCCAAATCGGACCGAAATCTACGATTTCAAATCTGCCCAGCAGAAACGCGACGCCCGCCGCCATTATCAGCAGGCCAGTTACGAAGCCCGCCCCTGCCTTTTCGCGTTGATGATGTCCCGGATGTTTCATGTGCTCGTCTCCTTTTGTGTCCGAATGCAATGTACACTTCCCGGCTGCGGAAGTTTCATCGTTTTCGGCGAACGGCGATCATGAGTCGGTGAACGGAGCGGCGTGCCAGACATTTTACAGTTTCGTGACATCGGCGCCGCGAGGCAGATGTAAGTTTCCTGTGTACAAATCAGAAGGACAAACCCGATGAAATACTCAAAAATCCTCGCTTGCCTGCTTACCATACCTCTGTGCACGCTTACGGCGCAGATACAGGACAGCGTCAAGTTGACCGGCTTGTTAATAGGTAGAGACCTGGGACTTGTTATCGAAAAAGGAGACAGGGACAGATACAGGCTGTTCGGCGCTTTTGAAGGTTACAGGTCGGCGTTTTTCTTCATGACCGAGGACAGCAGCATATATGCGTGCATATCCTATTATCGGAACAGCACGCCTATGGATTCCCTAGTGCGTTTCAGTCCGCCGTTGCTGAGATCAACTGCTCAAAAAATCGACCAGTGGATTCGGATCAGCGGCGGTGACAATCCTTTGGATCCATCCATTGATCCGGTGATAGGCGTCGCAGATTCCTTGCCGCAGGACGAGCGCAGCCGGGCGCTTGCCGGACTCCTGCGCCGTTCAAAGTCGCAACAGCAGGAGATAAGAGAGAAGGACGCCAAGTCGAGAGCGAACTTCTCACAGAAGCCGGCCGCGCACAGCGATGATCGACTGCTCACGCTCGCCGGCAGCGAAAAATCAGAAGGACTTCCTACCATTGTCTATTGGACGGCCGGTGTGTCCTATCGGTATACACATTTGTCGGACGCAGCGGCTTTCACATCGATTTTTCGGACGATAGAGCAGAAGTATATCGCGCAGGGCATACGGTTGAGCCAGGCGAGTCCGGTGGAAAGCGGTTACAACATTCTAATGCTATCGGTCTTATTCAATCCCGTGGAATTCCTGACAGTGGCCGTAGACGCAGGGAAATCCTTCGGCAGGGATGCCCTCTATGGAGGCGATCTGTCCATGCGTTGGTATTTCAATCCTGGACACGGACGCATATTCAATATTTTCGCCGGATTAGGAGTATCCCGATGGAATTTCGAAGCGATACGCCCGTACGGAACAACCGTGAAATCCGAAAGCAACATGGGATATTACGAACTCGAGCACGTGAAGATATCTGCGGGTGCGCATCAGTTGTTGATGACCGCGGGAATCATGCTGGATTTGCAACCGATTCGACTCGAGGCCGCATATCAATACAATGCGGGTGGAGAGGGAAAATCCCTGCCCATGGAAAGATCTGAAAGCGCGCCTTCGCTAACGGCGAGCATGACAAGTCATTCTTTTCAGATCCGGGCGATGATCTGTTACTGAACACGACGTTCTCATTAAATAATTGCATTACAATTTACAGGCGGATCGAAATGAACAGCACAAGTCGTCTAATTGCAACACAGCTAATTGCCGCATTTATCCTTTCGTCCTGTACGGGAAGCTACAAAGTACCACGGCGGAACGATCTGAACGATCCCGATCGCCTCGGTTCGATTAGCGTGCTGACCTCGAGCGGCGACGTTTACGCATTCAGGAAGTGGAGTCTGACCGACAGCGTTCTGGTCGGTTCGGCGACGCGTTTTCATGGATCTAAAAAAGAATCCGGTTCCTATCGCGTGCCTCTGGCTGATGTGACCCATGTGCAGGCGAATGCCCCTCAGGCTTTTAGCCAGGTGTTGAAGGTCGCCTTCGTGGTCACGACGGTCGGCATCGCGGCGGCCAGCCTGTTTGAGACGAGAAGATACTTGAGTATAAACGAGAACATCGTTTATCATTCTTATTCCACAGGCGGGACCAACTCATCTTGCCCGCACATTTATTCGTGGAACGGACAGACCAACATACTGGAAGGCGAAGGATTCGGTATTGCTCTCGGCAAAGCGCTGGAGATGAACACGGTGACGGTTCTTCGTTCGATTATGCCGACCGAGGGAACATTGAAGGTGCGGATCGCAAACGAAAGACCCGAAACGGATTATGTGAACAGCGCCGAACTCCTTTGCGTCGAGACGGACAGCGGCGTAGCCGTCCGCGCCGACAGCGAAGGCCGTCTTTGGCCGGTGCGGAATCCGGCGGCCGCCTGTCGAGCGTACGACCATTCCCGCCGCGATGCAACCGGTCTTCTGTCTTCAGCCGACGGCCTTTACTGGACATCCGACCTCGCCGGCGCCGGTCAGCGAGGCGGTTTCGAGGATACGCTCGACTTCGTTTTCGCGCGGCCTCGAGGCATGCATGAAGCATCGTTCATACTGCATGCCCGGAATACAAATATTTCCGCTGTCGTTTTCGATCAGCTTCACTCCTTTTTGGGAGATCAGGCGTTGAGATTCCTGTATGCCTCCGAAAACGATTCCGGTATCATCGCCGCACTGCGGAGATGGCAGAAGACGGCATCGTTGAGAGTTTATGTATTCGGAGCGACAGGGTGGCATGAAATAGGAGCAGTCCTCCCGGAGGCAACCGCGGTTCAGTTCGCGAGACTGCTCCGGTTCAAGGATGACGGGGTGGGCGATTCGCTCCGTGTGCGAATCTGCGCGATGGCCGACGTCTGGATGATTGACGCCGCTGAAACCGACTTTGGACCCGCTGAACCCTTCAAAGCGCGAAGCGTGCCCTTGTTGAGCGCCGTCTCGGACGCGGAGCCACGGGCGCATGTATCCCTGTCCACGGCAGACGAAGCATATGTGACTCTTTTGCCCGGCAATAGGATTGATTTAGCGTGGAAAGCCGGGACGGCCTCGCCCCGCAAGCGCTTGTGCTACGCACTGAATCTGCGCGGATATCTGCACGAATGGATACGAACCGACGCGAGCGAGGCGGGAACGGCACTGGCGGCGGTAATCCCAGAGAGCGCCCGCATGGAATACGTATCCAGCCTACTGTCCGACAAAAGGCTGCTGCTGCCGTTAGTGTACAAGGAATGGAGGGAAAGGAATCTCAACCGATGACGGATGGCTCTCGCGCCTAATGATTTTGTGAGCTCGTCAGGCGCCGGTCACTATGAAAGCCGCCCAGAAGAAGGGATGTGGAAAACGCCGTCTCAACTCAAGTTGAGCCCGTCTGAGCGCGCTGTGAGCGTCGGCGCTTTGAAGCCAGTGCCTGTAGAATCCCTCCATCATTTCCCTGGTGGCTTCATCAGACACATTCCAGAGACTCATGACCACGGAACCGGCCCCGGCAAGCGTGAAAGCGCGGCGCAATCCGTATACCCCTTCTCCGTTCCTCACATCGCCCACTCCACTCCGGCAGGCGGACAGCACGACCAAGGCAGTGCCGCGAAAGTCGAGATGGCCTACTTCGAAAGCGGTCAGTATTCCGTTCTCATTGCCGCGAAGTCCGCCGTTTTGGCCGGCTTCTTCCATGACGTTCGACGACGCGCCTGAAAGCAACAGTCCGCTGCGGAACAACGCCCTATGAACCGATGAACCCCGGTCATTCAATCCGGCCGAACCTGTTGCCGGCAGGAAGTATCCATGAGTGGCGATATGAAGGACATACGGAGCGCCTGCGGATTTCACGGCGCTTTCGACCGCGCTGTCTCCCAGAAATATCCTGGCGGACCATCCTTTTTTCCGCAGCAGATCTCCTATCACACGCACTTCATCTCTTGTTCCGGGGAGACGCGAAAGCCCTCCTCTGATTCCGGCATCGTCTTCATCCAGCTGCGCCATCGGAAAGAGACGCATGGCGAGATTCCGCATCCCGGACTGCGACATATCGTAGGCCGGGTCTCCGATCAGAACCGCCGTCCTTTTTCCGGCTCGCCTTCCTTCCGCGGTCTTGCGCAACTCGGAAGCGGAGGTGATCACGCGCAAATCAAACTCATCGATGACGTGTAGCCCGCTTCGCGGATTACGCAGAGCGGAAATGTTGACAAGGTGGTATACGCCGTCAGGGGACAGATACACCCGTTTGACGCCGTTAAGCGCGGCCGATATTCTCGCCCAGTATCTGTCGTACAGGATGCCGCTTAAACGGCCGCTGTCTTTGATACGCGAGGCCTGCTCGAGAGACTCCTTCAACGCGGCCATCGGAAGCGTTATATGGTGCCGGAACGCCCGGAACCAGCGCTTCTCGAGTTCATCGCCGTCATCCAGCAAAACCAGCGAAGGTATCGGCCTGGTCTTCGAACAATACACGAGCGCGCCGTAGACGATCGAGTCCGTCCATCGTCCCCGATAACGTCTGAATCTTACCAGATCCACATACGCCTCTCCAGGTCGGAGAAGCCGTCGTAGTTCCTCGAAGGAAACCGGAACCGGTTCCGCGGCATCCTTAGTCGCAATACGCGCCAGGTTCCGCTCGAGACGATTTACGGTTTGCTGCAACGAATCGATTGAGAGGCCGCTGCGTTTTACGGCATCCGCCGGTAGCGAATAGAGCCGGGCGAGCTGTTCGCGTTGTATTCGCCATGTCCTTCTGAGTGAATCGGCCCTTGGATCGTCCTGCCTCGGAACATGACTCCGGGCCTTGCTTGCCGCGAGGATTTCTCCTTTAGACGCGAGCAATAGATCAGCCAGCAGCGGCAGTAATTCCGGCCGTCCCGACGAGCGATCGGCGACGAACGACTGAAAGCGTTCGAAAACATCTCCCACGCGGAGGGCCGCGCTCAGCTTGTCTTGTTCGCTGAGAAAGGGGTATACGGTTTGAAGCAGCTTGCGAGCGCCGCGCACGGCCGTCGAGAAGTGCGCCGCGGCCTCGCCGGGCCTGCCTGCGGCATCCAGCATCGATGCAAGCAGTGAATTGGATTCAATGCGATCGAGGTTTTCTTCGCGCAGATTTTCCGCACGTATCTTGAGCGCTTCGCGGAGAAACGCTTCGGCTTCGGCATATCGGCCGCGTGCGAGACGAAGGGCGCCGAGGTTGTGCAATGACTGCGCGTAGTCGGGATGTGTTTTCCCCAGTTTCTCGGCGCGTATGCGGGCGGCGGTCAGAAACAGAGTATCGGCCTCATCCGCATCGCCCCGGTTCTGAAGGATTCTTGCAAGATTGTTCAATGCATGAGCATAGGAGACATGATCACGTCCGAAAGCCGTCATTGATACGCGCACCGCTCTGCGTTGAATGGAAACCGCTTCGTCCACAGAATCCGAAGCCGCGAGCAGCGCCGCAAGATTGTTCAGGGATTGGGCGACATCCGCATGGTTTTCTCCGAAAGTCGAGATTCTGATTTCGAGAGCGCGACGATACAGTTTCTCCGCTTCTTCCTTCCTGCCGAGGGAAGCTGATAGTACGGCGATATTGTTAAGAGTTGTGGCATATTCTGTATCGTTCTCGCCCCACACTTCCCGGCCGATGGATTCCGCCGACGCGTAGATGGAATCGGCTTCCACATATCGACCGAGAGTAAAGGCCAGCAGTCCCATATTGTTGAGGTCGGTGGCGACAATCCGTGATTTCAGTCCCCAAAGTTTTTCATCGATCTGCAGAACCTCGCGGTGCAACAGTTCCGCTTCGGTGTAACGGCCCGTTTCCTGGAGTAGCAGCGCCAGATTTCCCGCGAGCAGAGCCGTCATGTGCGTAACGCTCCTATCCCGGACGATCTTCAGCGCTTCCCTGAAAAGGGGCTCTGCTTCGCCGTAGAGACCGAGGTAGAAACAGGCGAGACCAAGCGTGTTCATGGATCCCGCCCTGTCGACCGGTGACGCCGAAATCCGTGAACGGATGCGCAAGACGCGGCGCAGATGCGGGACGGCCTCCGCATATCGCTGTTTCGACATGCACATGCTGCCTATGGAGTTGGACATTCGTTCCAGCGCCGCCGAAGTGTCGCCTTCAGCCGCTTCGATCAGCGGAACACAATGTTCCCAAAATCCCAGAGCTCCTTCCTGATCGCCCTGCTTCAAGCGGGCGTATCCGCTGTCGCGCAGTGCTCTCCACTCCTGAGCCTTCGCCGCGGATACGGCGACCGCGAACAGCGCAGCGGCCGTCAACCCGCATCTCAAGATGAGGCGAGCGGTCATGAGCACTTTCCGGGAAGTCCGGTTTTCATTCGGCTACCGGAGTCTCCACGTATATATTGACCGTGCGAGAATAGAAGCGCCCTTCGGGCAGATCGTTGTCGAAAGGCAATTCGTTTTCGCCCAGTCCCTTGACGTCCTCCGTCCGTGCGCCGAGCGCCGCGGCCGTATTACGGGCCCGTTGCTCCGAAATACGAGAATTGTACTCCGCGTCCCCGATTCTATCGGTGTGTCCCGTGATTCTGACCTTGGAAGCCGGGCGCAGCTCGCTTCGGACCATGCGGGCGACAGCCAGGTTCCGCGAGTTCAAGTCGGCCTTGTCGAAATCGAACAGGATCAGGCTGTAGCGGCTTATCTCGCGGTCACCTCCCGCCGATTCGCCGCGTTTTTTTCGGATCGTGATCTGCTCGACAGGCATTGCGCCCTCGACGGAGCGCGCCTGCCGTCCCTCCGGATCCACAGCCTCCAGGCCGTACGTTATCGAAGCGGTTTCCTGGGGAAGTTCCGACATTCCCTCCGTCAGATTCCACTCCAGCCGCGCCGGAGGGGCGCCTGTCCCGCTGAACACTTTCAGTTCCTTTCCCTGATGCGAGACCCGAACCCGCCAGCGGTCGACGCCGGCTTCGGAGACGACGGACGGCATGAATACGATCCGCGGAGGGCTGGCATGGCGTTCGATATCCTTCGTCGTCAACGGTTGCAATATGCGTTCGTCGTTCGAGGACAGCTCCACGCGCCGGTTTTCCGAAATGCCGTCGGATTCCGACATGTTCGAGGGTATGCGAGGCAAATCCCGCACCTCGACGCGGATACGTTTTGTCTCGATTTTCCAGACACTCGTCAAATAATCGCGCACCGATTCGGCCCTCGCTCGCGAAAGAGCCCTGTTATCCTTCTCCGCGCCCGTTCCCGAGTTGCATCCGGTGACCGTCAGTGAGGCCGTCTCATGTTTCCGGAGGCGCTGACCGACAATGTTCAATATATGATGGTAAACATCAAGAGCGCCCGCATTGTGGAGATTGTCGGTAAGGAATGATGACGCTTCGTCTTGACTGATGGAGTTATATCGCCTTGGAATCACCGAGGAGTTATCCTCGAAGAAAATGTACTGAAGAATGGGACGCATGTTCGTGGAGATGAATTCCTCGACGACTATGCGACCTACAGCCGTCTCTTTTCCGTTCTCTATAGCAACAGCGCCGATGCTTGCCGTCGGCGCGGGTTTGCGCGGCGTCGGCGGCGGTGGAGGCGGGGGCGGCGCGGCGGGAGACTGTGGAGTTTCGGGCGCGGGCAACATGCGGTATTTGAGCGCGACGCCTGCGCGCAGCGAATTGGCATTCCATGATACGGACGATACAACCGGAGTCAGCCCCAGCGAGTAGAGAAGTTCCGGCGAGGCTTTCAACTTGCCCTCCCTGTCGAGAGGCAGTTCGTAACTCAAACCGGCGAGCAGTGACGCCGCAACGGACGAGGCCTCGGGAATATCGCCCGACAATTCATTTCTGATGCGCCGGTCGTTTTCAAAAGTGCCGCTTCCAGGTTGCACGAGACGCTCGACCTGCTCGTAGCTCCTTCCGGTGACGAGTGCCAGGCGAAGTCCCGCATGAAGAGACAATGCCTTGAAAAAGCGGTATCCTAGCAGTGGTTCCAATCCTATTGAAGACAAGCCGGAGCTGATGGTGTGTTCGATAGCCGCTTCGGTCATCACTCCGTCGACGTCCACTGGCGTATACTCGGTGGTTTTGAGATCTGCGCCGTTTTCCGAATATCCGCCTCGGATCTGCACCGAGAAAGCCTCGCTTAGCGGGATTTCATAAAACACTCCAGCCGAGAGGCCGGCGCCGCTCCCGGTTTCATAAAGCGGGCAGCAGCTCGGCACGCCGGGAAGAGCGCGGAAATCGGCGGTGTGCATGTTCAGATTGTAGGCGCCGAAAACACCAACGGCATGAGCATCCGGGTTCTGCGCGCACGCCTGATATGCCGTCAGAAGCAATCCTGCTGCGAGCGCCCGCAGAAACGCGTGTTGTTTTCTTCCGATCATGTCAATTTCCATTGTTTATCGAAGTGTTTTCCTATTTCGCCAGCAGAATGTGCTTCTGCGACATTGTTTCACCGGCTCGCAGAACAACGAGATACGCGCCGGAGGGCAAGCCGCCGGCATCGAATGATACGCTGTGAACACCGCGCAAGCCGTTGCCGCAAAGCGGTACGGCGATCCGGCGACCCAGGGCGTCGTGTACCGACAGCTCCATCGGACCAGTCTCGCCCAGTTCGTAGTCGATTCGCGTCACGCCGTTGAACGGATTGGGACGGTTACCGAGTAATCGAGTCTCGCCGGACGGCTTATACAGCCGCGTCCCTCCTTCCCGGCACAGATCGAGACGTATCCGGCCGGCCAGCGAGGTCACCTGCACATCGCCCGCGTCCCAACCCGCATCCTCGAGCAGAATCACGCTCTCCTCCGACGAGCCCCATAACGCTTCCGCCTCGAGAAGCGCCACGACTTCCCCCGCTGTTGTCGCATTTCCCGTCACGCGCACCTTCCGCAATCCCGCGCTGTCGATGTACGGCATCGACAGCGGATGAAGCACGCTGCGGTCGAACAACAACCATCCGCTGAAGAACCTCGCCCCTGCCCGCGCAAGGTTCTCTTCTTCCACGAGCGTCAACGGAATGCTGACGCGTTCGCCGGGCCGTGCCGATATATCCGGCAGCGATACAGTGCAGCGCGCCTGCGCAAAACGCACTTCCACAGGGTCCGACTCCCCGAAGCATCCGTTGGCGTCGCCTACGCGTACCCGGTATATCCCTGGGCGCGGCGCTTCCAATATCCGGCCGCCGGCCCCGGCAACGAGCGTATCGTCAAGGTACCATTGCCAGCTCCGACCGTCCGTGGATGTAAGAACGCGACCGTTCACCGTTACCAACGGTTTCCCCGCCGGATATACGACCAGTTCCAGGGGCGCCGACATCCCGGCGCATCCGTTCGAGTCCTCAACGGTCACGCTGTAAACGCCGCCACTTCGAGCCGTATATGACCGCTCACTATGGGACAGCATGCTTGAGCCGTGCCACCATACGTAACGGGCATAACCCGCGGTCGCCTCCAGCAGAGCCGAGTCACCCTCGCAGAACATCGTCGCATCGCGCGTGAACAGATCAGGACGAGGTTCCGGATGTGCTTTCACCCTTACAGTATCCGACACACCGGCGCAACCGCCCGCGCTGCGAACCGCAACCCAATACGAACCCTCGCCCACTACGACACTGTCGGCCGTCTCGCCCGTATTCCAAAGGTACGACGAGTATCCGACCGGCGCCTTCAGCGTCACCCTTCCACCCGGGCACAAACGCAAACCGGAAGGCGCCTCTATGTAAACGGCGAGTTCATCCTGAACCTCCACCACTATGCGGCTCTCGGCCTCGCAGCCGGTCGCCGCGTCGCGCACACGCAGGGATAGACTGCCCGCACCCGCGGAGACCCACTGAACCACAACTGAACGGCTCCCCTGTCCCGACACTATCGAACCGCCTCCGGTAGCGATCCATTCGTAAGTCGAGTACCCGCCCGACGACGAATACACCGCGCTTTCACCCGAACAGACCGACGGCGGACCAATGATTACGGGTGTTTCCGCCGGCGACACGGCGACCGTGACCGCCCCGGCGGCGCCACGGCAGCCGCCCGCGTCCTCCACTTCCACAGAATACGAACCGGACGTCCTGACGACTATCGAACGCGTTGACGCCCCGTTGCTCCAGCTGTATGACGAGTAAGGAGCGATCGTGCGCAACACAACGCTGTCGCCGAGGCAAAATGTCAATGGTCCCAGAGCTTCTATTGCCGGCGACGGCAGCGCCGACACCTCGACGACAACCGGCGACGAGACGCCCCGGCAGCCCCCGCTGTCGGTTACCGTCACCGAATATGAACCGCCTTGCGCCGTACGAAGCCGCCTGCCCCGATCCCCGGTGTTCCATAGATAAGTCGCATATCCCCCTTCCGCCTCCAGAAGCGCCGTGTCGCCCTCGCAGATCCGCGGACCTTTCAACACTATCACACCAGGAATCAATGACGACCCTACCTCGACCTCGAGAGTATCGTATGCCACGCAGCCGCTGGACGGCTCCAGCTTCGCCACCATTACCGAGCCCCTTCCCGGAGACGACCAAAATACTCGGGCCCGGTTGGCGGATGCATCCAGCAGAGAGCCCCCGTCGACGCTCCACGTGTAGGCAAATACACCGCTGTCGTCGGCGACTACACTGTATTCGCGTTCGCTGCCCGTGCACAACGACGCCGGTCCGGAGATCCGAGGCGCGTTGATCGGACGAACCGTCACCACTATCGGCGACGATTCGCCGCGGCATCCCGACGCGTTCCAAACAGTCAGTCGGTAGCTCCCGCCGTTGCGCACGGTTATCCTCTCGGCGCTCTCTCCCGTCGACCACAGGTACTTGGCGTAAGGCCCGTCGGCGTAAAGCTCTACGCTACCGCCCCGGCAGAACTCCAACGGACCTTGCGACAGAATTACAGGGCGTGGCGGCTCGTTCACCGAGACACGAACCGGATCCGAACGCCCGCTGCAACCGCCCGCGTCCGTCACCAACACCGTGTATTCTCCCATCGCGCGTACCACTATCGTGTCGGAGCTTTCTCCCGTCGACCAGCGATATGCGTGATATCCCTTCTCCGCGCGCAGAATCACCGAGTCGCCGGCACAGATTTCTCTGCTCCCTATCACGGTTACCACCGGAATCAGAAACGCCGACACGCGGACAGAGTCCTCGCTCTGCGACTCGCAGCCGGTCGACGCGTCCCTGACCCGAAGGCGCACAACGCCGCTCTGCAGCCACCTCACCTCAATCTCCCTGCTCCCCGCGCCGCTCTCTATCGTCCCGCCGGCAACGGTCCATGTGTATTCGTAACCGCTGCGCGCCGTGTACTTCTGTCGGCCGCCGGAGCAGGCGCTGCGCGCTCCCGTAAAACCGGCGTCCGGAGGCGGATTGACCTCGATTTCCATCTCGTTGGACACTCCCCGGCAGCCCGTCATGTCCTCCACTTCCACTCTGTATCGGCCGGCATGCTTCACCGTGATCGACGGCGTCGTCTCGCCGCCAGGACGCCACAGGTACCGCGCGTAGGATTGTGTCACACTCAGTTCCACCGAATCGCCCTCGCAAAACGAGGCAGGGCCCGATGCAATTACTATCGGCCTCGGTGCAGGTCGTACGACCACCTGGACGGGATGAGACCATCCCTCGCACAGCGAATCCCACACGCGCACCTGGTATATGCCGCTGCTTGTCACCGTTATCGTCCTGCCGCGCGCACCGGCGCTCCATTCATAGTTTTCGTATCCGGACTCCGCTTCTATAACCAATGTGTCCCCTTCACAGAGAAGACTGTCGCCGTAAAGCGCTAGCTTCGGCTCGTACCCCCTGGTTATCAGAACGCTCATCGATGCCGTGTCCGAGCAGCCCGTTGAAGGATCCTCAACCATCAACTCAATGAATCCACCGCCAGCGGCGCCCCAGCGCACTCGAAGCGCGCTCGTTCCCTGACCCGACTCTATCGAACCGCCCGTCACGTTCCAGTTGTAAACGTAGGTTCCTTCCGGCAACCCTCTGTACAAGCCAGCGCCTCCCGAACAAGCCGTCGAAGCTCCCTGTATTCCCGCCTCCGGCCTCGGATGGACCGTCACCACATAAGGCTGCGATTCTCCGCGGCATCCGTTTCCGTCTTCAACCTCCACCGTATATACACCCGCTTGCCTTGCGTTCAATGTTCTGAGCGTGTCGCCTGTAGGCACGTTCTCCAGCTTCCATAAATAGCGACTGTACGGCGCCTGCGTCCGAAGGGTCACGCTGTCGCCCTCGCAGAAAGCGGACGGTCCGAGAGCTTCGACCACCGCGACAGGACGCGGCAGTTCAGTCACATGAACCGTATCCGATCCCCGGCATCCCGCTCCATCATCGACTTCAACTATGTAAGGTCCGCCCGCTCTCACCGTTATCATGCGGGTGCTCTCGCCTGTGGACCACGTATAATGCGCGTAGCCGGGGCCCGCATCCAACTCCACGCTCCCCCCCTCGCAAAGAACCGGACTTTCCGGCAGTATACGAGGCCGAAGACCGCTGCGTATATCAACCGTAACCTCGTCCTCTCCGCTGCAACCCGTGTAAGGATCGGTTACCTTGACTTTTACCTTCCCCGGACCCGTTGCGCCCCATTGCACTCGTATCGTCGCGCTCCCCATTCCGCTTGTTATCGCGCCCCGCTCAACTGTCCACGAATATGTCAACCCGGGCTGCGAAGCCACTCCGTACTCGGCTTGCGTGTTCGGGCATACCGCCGAAGCACCGGAGATGCGCGCCTGAGGACGCGCGTGAACCGTCACCTGAACCGCGGCCGATGCCCCGCGGCAACCGTTCCCATCGAGCACTTCAACCGAGTAGCTACCCCCAGTCTTTACAACTATGCTTTCACTCGTCTCACCGTGCGGCCGCCAGCTGTACGATGTGTAACCCGGATCCGCCGTCAGGACTACCGAATCGCCGGAGCAGAACGTCGCAGGACCCGATGCCGACACCGCGGGCGAAGGCGATGGACGCACCGACACCAGCACAGTATCACGGCCCGCGCACCCGTTGCCGTCGGTCACAGTCACTACGTATGAGGTGGTCGTCGCCGGCGCCGCGCTCGGCTGCATAACGACCGCGGAACTCAGTCCCGCCGCGGGCATCCAGCTGTACATGTACGATCCAGCGCCTCCCGTCGCAGGCCGGCCTATTGCCACGCTTCCGCCCTGGCAGACCGCCGTATCAGGCCCGGCGTCGGCACGAGGCGACGGATGAAGCGTCACGGCAACCGCGGCCGAGGTGTCCGAGCAGTTCTCCGCGTTCGTAACTATTACTCGGTACAGGCCGCCCTGCCGCGCGGCGTAGGACGCGCCCGAGGCGCCCGATATGCCGGCTCCGTCACGCTGCCACGCATAGCTGAAACCGCTTCCGATGTTGGCGCTCAGAACCACGCTGTCACCGCTGCAAAGAGTCGTAGGACCCCCGGCCGTCAAGCTCGCGCCAGGACGGGGAAACACCGTCACCGTAACCGCCGCCGAGGTGTCCGAGCAGTTGTTCGCATTCGTCACTATCACACGGTAGCTCCCCGACTGCGAAGCCGTGTGGCTCGAAGCGGTCGCGCCGCCGATCCCGGCCGCGTCTTTCAGCCACTTGTAGGTCAGGCCCGTGCCGGTGTTCGCATCGAGAACCACACTGCCGCCGGAACAGAAGCTCGTCGGACCCACGGCCGTGATCGCCGCGCCGGGACCCGGAAACACGATTACCGTAACCGCCGCCGAGGTGTCCGAGCAGTTGTTCGCATTCGTCACTATCACACGGTAGCTCCCCGACTGCGAAGCCGTGTGGCTCGAAGCGGTCGCGCCGCCGATCCCGGCCGCGTCTTTCAGCCACTTGTAGGTCAGGCCCGTGCCGGTGTTCGCATCGAGAACCACGCTGCCGCCCGAACAGAAGCTCGTCGGGCCCAGGGCCGTGATCGCCGCGCCGGGACCCGGCAGAACGGTTACCGTCACCGCCGCCGAG
>CAYLZD010000013.1:0-27604 GCA_964388275.1 uncultured Chromatiales bacterium | reverse complement strand
CCGGGTCTCGGGTGGATCAGGATGTCCGTGCCGTTGTCCGAGCAGCCCGTCCGCGCGGGGTTCGACGACACCACCCGGATGCGATAACCCGCGCCGGCCGGCGTACCTGGCGGGATCGTCGCGTTGATCACGCCCGACACGCCGCTTGTAACCGATCCAATGGTCACCGGTGAAGCGAAGCTGCCGGACGCGTTCGATAACTGTGCGGTGAACACGTTGCCGCTGTTGTAGGGGCCATTGGCCGTGTACGGCGCCGACACGGCGTCGCCGGCGCAGAGCGGGCCGCTGACCGTACCGGTTTCGAGCACCGGCTGATCAGCCAATTTCACGATCCAACCGTCGTCTATACCGCCGCCATATGTGAATTGATGTGAGGCGGATGTCGTTATACCGGATGTGCTTGACGTATTTCCCGCGAAATAGAGATCCGATCCATCAGCAAACACCGAACGAAACATCTCGTCGTTGCTCCCGCCGAAGTAGGTGCCCCACTGTCTGACACCACTAGTATCGAATTTTACCGCGACGGCATCGTTCCCGCCGGATTTGCTTTCCTGCATCGAGCACGGGCTGCTAACGCCGCCGCTGCTTGAACTGTAGCCGCACGCATACAACGAGGATCCTTGCAACACGCAGCGGCCGATCATATCGTTGCCGCTGCCTCCGTAGTATGTACCCCAAAGCAGGCTACCGGAAGAAGAGAACTTCGCGATGAAACCATCCTCACTCCCGCCGCCGTATGTTGTTTGGTGAGCTCCAGGTGTCGCAATTGCATTCGAACTGGATGTTAAGCCTGAAACGTATACGCCGCTCGCATCCGCGGCGATACCGGAGCCAACGTCGTCTCCGGATCCGCCATAATACGTTCCCCACTGAAAAGTCCCGGCTGTCGTGAATTTTACAATAACGTTATCACGCGTGCCTCCGAATGTTGTCTGATGCGCGCCGGGGGAGGCGATATTGCTGGTACTATTCGTATGCGAAATTGCATATACATCGTTTCCGTAAACGGCGATGAAAGCAGTCGCATCGTCCCCGCTGCCACCGTATCGAGTCGACCACCGCAGTGTCGTTCCGGAATTGTTGATTGAAGCGATGTACCCATCCCAACCGCCGCCGTATGTTGTTTGATATGCGCCTGGAGTTGTCGGAACCGTCGTGGCGCCATGAGCCCAACCTCCGAAATACAGATTTCCGCTCGCATCCAGCGCTATGCCGTAATTTCCGTTGCTACCGGGCGGATCGCCATAGTAGCTTCCCCACACTCGAGTGCCATTGCTTGCAAATTTGACGATGTATCCCTCGACATTCGTTGTAGCACTGCACAAAGGCTTGTAGCTGCCGGTTGTGCCAAGGGTACTCGATGGTCCGTAAGTGCCTCCGACGCCATAGAGATTGCCATTCGCATCGGCGGCGATACCTTCTGCGTCGTCATAATTCTGGGCGCCGTAATACGTGCCCCAAATCTGCGTTCCGCTTGCGCTGAATTTGGCAAAATACGCGTCGCCATAGGTTGTCCACAATGAACTGCTTGGATAAGCGACTCCGCCCCATGCGGTTTGAAATGCTCCGCTTGTGGCTATCGCATTCGAGCTGTGTGTGTGGCCACATACAAAAACAGCGCCGGATCCTGCCGAACAGATGCTCTGCAATTTGTCAGGCGAATTCCCTCCGTAATAGGTCCCCCAAATCAGAAAGGGATCGATTACAAGAGTTTCTCCTGCTTCTGGAGAGGCGACTTGGAAGCCTAAAATGCCGTCCGCATACGAGAATGATGCCTCTGGAAGAATCCTGCATCCGCCGTGCGTGCTGATTAAAAAGCACTCGCGCAGCTCTTCAGTAATGGCGCCCAGCGATGTTGAGAGTTGCAGCGATCTCGAGTCTTCGAACTCAATGGCATCCTGCCCGGCATAGCGGAGGCGGATATCCGACACCCGTCCGCCCGGACGCACGACGATATCGTATTTGAGCGCGCCGAACGAAGCGCGGGGGATGTCCGGCGGCAATGACGCGCACTCACCTTCCGGCACGGTGAAGACGACGTCGATGAAAGGCCATACGTCATGGTACGTCACCGACCGGTACTCCCGCACGCCTGTTACGCCGGCCTCTTGAGTATGGGTGAGGTAGTAGTTGCGCTGCAACTCCGACGGGCGTTCAGCCGTCACGCGCGGCGGCGAAAGACAGCCCTCGAACTCGACATCCACCCGTTGCCAATGGTGCTGCATACCGGCGGACCCGTTTCCGAAGGGCCGGCCTCCCGGCCGGATAGGGATTTCAGCTATGGCTCCGTGCGATTCCGAAACGGTTGGATCGTTCGGAGTCATGCGAAAGAACTCGTAACTGAACCCGCCTTCCCGCAGTTGCATTTTAAATCCGTCGGATACGTACAGGTATCTCAAATCGCCCCTTACGATGCCGTTTTGATCCGCGATTTGCCCCTTGTTTTCAATATACAGCGATGGCTCGCTGAAATTTCGTTCAACGACAGCATAATGTTGGGCCGACACCGTGGCGACAAGCGCGAGCGCGGCCAGGCAGATAGCAGGCAGATAATCATGAGCGGACTTCATAAGGCATCAGAATAACAAGTGATACAGACGATATGAAATAAAGATATATGTATCCGGTTATAACAAATCACAACCACCGCATTCACATTTCATCATGCGATACGGCCATTGTCCGCCGGGTTATACCCGGCGCTAACGCATTATCAAAATGGTTGCACGGGCAATAAACGCTTTATCGGGAAATGATATGGTGTAAAGTCCGGGCGCGAGAGAGGAGATGTCGGCTTGAAAATAACCACCGGCAGGGGCGGAATTAGCGACAGTTCTCAGAAAGGTGATGCTGCCGAGCATGTCGGTTGCAACGATTTCAGCCGGCGGATCGATTGAGGAGGGCGCGCGGAGCGTGATGCGGTCGCGCGCGGGATTGGGGTGGATTTCGATATTGAATCCGGACGGCTGCTCGTATCGTCCGTCATCACGCACAGCGGCGCTGTTTCCCGCGAAGGGCGTCGCGATGAAACCGTCGCTGACACCGCCGCCGAAAACGGGCTGATGCGAACCCGCGCCCGCGATTCCCGTGCCGCTGCTCGTCCAGCCGGCGATCACCGGAATGCCCGCGGGCAGGAATGCGGCCGCGAGAGCTTCGTCGTTCGCTTCGCCGCCGAAGTAAGCGCCAGAAAGGCGCGCGCCGCCGCTTTCGAATACGGCCGCGAAGGCGTCTTCCCCTCCGGCTCGCATCGCGCGCGGAGCGTCCGCCGTCGCTATGCCGGCGTCACTGACGCTTCCGCCGCAAACTGTGATCCTGCTCCCGAACGAGGCCAGCCCGTTGCAGCCGTCATAATCCGCGCCTCCGTAATACGTGGACCATCTCAGCGCGCCGCCGCTTTCGAATACGGCGAGGAAACCGTCCGAGCCGCCTCCGATTACCTCCTGATGCGCGCCGGTGCTGGAGATGCCGCTTGTGCTCTCGGTCCATCCGGAAATCGCCACGGCGCCGTCCTCGAGCAGAGCCAAAGCATCGGCGCCCTCGTCGGCAGGACCGCCGAGGTAAGTGGACCATAAAAGATCCCCCTCCATGGATAGAGCGCCCAGAAAAGCGTCCTGCAATCCGCCGTGCGCGGTTTGATAGCCGTCGTGTGACGCTATGCCAGAGGAACTCGAGGCATAGCCCGAAATGAATATCCGGCCCGAATCGTCAATAGCCGTCGCGCGAGCGAGTTCGTTGGCCGTTCCGCCGAAATATGTGCACCACCTCAAGGCGCCCGAGGAGGAGAACAAAGCAAGGAAGGCATCGCCGCGCGTTGGGGTTGTGCCGCCGCCGAAGGCCGTCTGAAGGGCGCCTGGCGTCGCGATGCCGGATGGACTGCTTGTCGAGCCGAACACCGCTATTGATCCGTCCGGACCCGCGGCAATGCCGTTGGCCACATCGAATTCCGATCCGCCGTAATACGTGCTCCAGCGCAGCCGCCCGTCCGCGTCGAAACATGCGACGAAAGCGTCCATCCAGCCGGCAAGCCGCGTCTGCTGCGCTCCGGCCGTGGTCATGCCTCGCGCGCTTTCCGTGCCGCCCGAAATCAGCACTTCTCCCGACGGCGAAATCGCCAATCCATAAGCAAGGTCCATCTTGTCGCCGCCGAAATAAGTGCCCCAGATACGCTTTCCAGCCGCGTCGAACTTCACGAGAAAAGCATCCCACTCGCCCGCGCGAAACGGCTGATGTGAAGCGGGATCGGCTATGTTCCCGTCACCGGCCGTGTAGCCCGTCACGAAAACATTTCCAGCTTCATCGGCAACGGCCGCCGTGATACGCTCCACCTCGGCGCCGCCCATGTAGGTGGACCAGGCGGCTTGTCCGGGATTGCGTTTGGAACCATGATGCGCCGGCGCCCAATCCTGCGCCGCGCATGCTAAAGCCAGGACAACTTCAATTGAAATCATGGCGGCGCCCGCACAAAGCGACTTTGCAGTTTTCATTGAGCCGCCGGCCGTAGCGGAAACCATGGGGATAGCAAGATTCTTCAATTGTTTAATAAGGGAATCGGCGACCATCTCCCATATTTGCCAACGGTCACACAAGCCTATAGCTGAAGATATTGCATCGAGAGTCAAATGTCAACAGAAGAATACAAGCTTGTCTTGTGTGGTGGAATGAATAGCATAAGGCCTCGCGATTCATGGACGGGTCCCGGCTGACAGAAAACAAACCGCGGAACATCGAGAAAAAATTCTCTTTATCGGACCGAACAACTTTTGCGTCGTCGCACTGCCATACGAATCCGTCCCGATTCCGCGAAGCGTTTTGCCGGGAAGCCGGAAAAAACTATTTTTACGCATATAACTCGCCTCGGATCACGGCTGACGGCAGCCAATACCACATCTTCAACAATAAATCATGTCTTCCGTTCAAGAAAAACTTCACTATTTGCGCGAGCGCAATGCCCACGTCAACCTGGGAGGCGGCAGGGACAAGATGGAGTCCCAGCACAAGGCCGGGAAAATGACGGCGCACGAGCGCCTGCACCTCCTCTTCGACAACGGTTTCTACGATGAGCTTTACCGTTTCGTCGAGCATCACAGCACCTCTTTCGGCCTGGCCGGAAAGGATCTACCCGCCGACGGCGTAGTCACGGGTCTTGGCGCGATAGGCGGTCGGCTGGTGTACACGTCGTCTCAGGATTTCACCGTTATGGGCGGCAGCGTGGGTGAAATGCACGCATGGAAAATTTGCGAGATGATGGACATGGCTCTGAAAGCCGGCGCGCCCTATCTGGCCATAAACGACAGCGGAGGAGCGCGCATACAGGAAGGCGTGGATTCTCTGAAGGGATACGGGCGGATATTCTATTACAACACGTTGCTGTCGGGCGTGGTGCCGCAGATCGCGATAGTGGCCGGGCCCTGCGCCGGGGGCGCCGCATATTCGCCCGCTCTCATGGACTTCATCATCATGGTCGACAAGATCGGACAGCTCTTCATCGCGGGTCCGCAGGTGATCAAGGAAGCCACGGGCGAGGTCATCACCGCCGAGGAGCTCGGCGGCGCCATGGCGCAGGCCACTTACAGCGGCAACGCTCATTTCATCGCCCGCGACGATGCGGACGCCATAGAAATCGCGCAGCGCCTTCTATCGTACATGCCATCCAACAACACGGAGGACCCGCCGTCCCTGGCCACCGGCGAGTTGACGCTCATAGACGACGAAACGCTCAACCACGTGGTGCCCGACGATCCCCGCGAGGGATACGACATGATGGAAGTGCTGTACCGCGTTTTCGATCCGGATTCCATTTTCGAAGTGCACTCGCATTACGCGCGGAATATCATCGTCGCCTTCGCTCGCCTCAACGGACGCGTGTGCGGCATCGTGGCGAATCAGCCGGTCGAGAAATGCGGAGCGATAGACATCGACGCGTCCGACAAGGCCTCGCGTTTCATCCGTTTCTGCAACGCCTTCAACATACCGCTCGTCAGCTTCGTCGACGTGCCGGGCTTTCTGCCGGGCGTGGAACAGGAATTCGGCGGCATAATAAGGCATGGCGCAAAGATGCTGTTCTCTTTCTCGGCGGCCACAGTCCCGAAAATCACGATAGTGGTCAGGAAAGCTTACGGAGGCGCGTACCTGGCCATGTGCGCAAAGAGCCTCGGCGCCGACCGCGTGGCCGCGTGGCCCACTGCGGAGATCGCGGTCATGGGCGCCGAGGGCGCCGTGAGCGTGCTCTACAGGGAAGAGATAAAGACGGCGGCCAATCCCGCCGATCAGCGCCGGGAATTGCTGGATAAGTACCGCGCAGAATTCGCAACCCCTTACCTCGCCGCCAAACGCGGCATGGTGGATGCTGTGATAGAACCGCGGACCACTCGCGCCTACGTCTCGGTAGCCCTCGAGTCTCTGCGCAGCAAACGAGTCGGGCGTCCGCAGAAAAAACACGGCCTCATACCCCTGTGAGGCCTGAGATGCTCGAAAGACTCTCTGAAAGCGCGCTGCTGCTCGTCATCGGGATGAGCACGGTATTCCTCTCCCTGCTGTTTCTCGCGGGGATGATCTGGGTGATAAAGCAGACCGACGAACTGCTGAACGCCCGCAGAATCCGGAAATACTCCGAAAACGTCGAGCGGAAGACGGTGGATCCGGAACTCAACGACGAAACCATCGCGGTGATAGCCGCGGCGGCGACAGAAGCTGCGCACAGGCCCGTGGTCATAAGAAGAGTCAGCTTCCTGAAAGCTCAGGCAGGCGGCTCCTGGTCTTCCTCGGGGCGCATCAACATAATGGCATCACATTCCATCGCGAAAAAGACAAGACAGTCATGAAAAAACTCCTGATCACAGTCAACGGCAAACGTTACGAAGTCGAGGTGGAAGTCCTCGAGGATGACGAGATGATACAGACGCATCCGTCCTTCAATCCGCCGTCCAGATCCATCGACAGTTATTCGTCCCCGGCGCCGGCATTCGCGCCGAAACCGAAATCCCGCACCAAGCTCGAAGGAAACACGCTGACCTCGCCTCTCAATGGCGCGGTGCTGGAGGTGGCGGCGCAGGAAGGCGCCAAAGTGAAGGAAAACGATGTGCTGTTCGTAGTCGAAGCGATGAAAATGAAGACCAACATCGCCTCCCCGGTGGACGGGACGGTGAAAACCGTACACGTAAAGGAAAAGGACGTGATCGAGCAGGGACAGATACTGCTCACCTACGAACAGGCCTAAGCGATGCTCGATCATTTCTTGCGTTTCTTCGACGGGATGGGTTTCTGGTCCCTCGATCCAGGCAGGATCGCCATGCTCGCGACGGCGTGCCTGCTGATGTATCTCGCCATAAAGCGAGGCTTCGAACCGTTGCTTCTGCTGCCCATTGGACTGGGCGCCTTCCTCGCCAATCTGCCGGGCAGCGGACTGCTGACGCCTCCGGCGGAAGGGCAGATCGGCGGGCTTTTTCACTACATATCTCTCGGAATCCATCTCGAGATTTTCCCGCCGCTGATATTCCTCGGCATCGGCGCGATGACGGACTTCGGACCGCTGCTTGCCAATCCGAAGACTTTTCTGCTTGGCGCCGCGGCGCAGTTCGGGGTGTTCACCGCCATTATCACGGCAGTGGCTCTGGGATTTACGCTCGACGAAGCGGCGGCTATCGGCATAATCGGCGGCGCGGACGGACCGACGGCAATATTCCTGACTCTCAAGTTGGCCCCGCACCTGCTGGGTCCGATCGCCGTAGCTGCATATTCCTACATGGCGCTGGTTCCGCTTATACAACCTCCCATAATGCGCATGCTCACCAGCGAGAAGGAACGCCTGGTGGTAATGGAAACTCCGCGCCCGGTATCGCGCAAGGTGAAGATAATCTTTCCCATCGCCGTGACATTCATCGGCGTGCTCATAGTGCCTCCGGCAGCGCCCCTGCTGGCCATGCTAATGGGCGGGAATCTTCTGCGCGAAAGCGCTGTGGTGGAGCGCCTCACCAACATGGCAAGAAACGAACTGATCAACGTGGTTACTTTCTTTCTCGGCACTTGCGTAGGCCTGACAATGTCCGCCGAGGTATTCCTGCGCCTCGATACGCTCAAGATACTTTCGCTCGGCGTGGTGGCCTTCGGCTTCTCCACCGTAGGCGGACTCCTGATCGGCAAGCTGATGTACCGGCTCAGCGGGGGCAAGGTCAATCCGCTTATCGGCGCGGCCGGAGTGTCGGCCGTCCCCATGGCCGCGCGTGTGGCGCATAACGTGGGACAGGAATACAATCCGCAGAATTATCTCCTCATGCACGCGATGGGACCGAACGTGGCCGGAGTCATCGGCACGGCCATCGCGGCCGGCGTGCTGCTCGCCCTGCTCGGCTGAGCTCCGGGGATAATTCGGCAACGGCCTGCTGATAATCCTGTTGCCTTGAAGAACTGATCGGGGGTTTTTCCAGCGCTCCGCCGGCGTGTTTATCGGCCCTCGCTTTCAGACGGTCGATCGGGTTTGAATCTGCTCCCGTGATTTGTTATCATTCGCATGCAGGCGAAGCGTCTGCCTGGCGCGAGGCGCCATCCATTAAAGTCAACAAATCACGGAGCCGACATGTCGAAAGAGCCGCGCGAACGCTGGGGATCGCGTTTGGGATTGATTCTGGCGGTCGCGGGAAATGCCGTCGGTCTGGGCAATTTCCTGCGTTTTCCCGTGCAGGCCGCGGAGAACGGCGGCGGGGCGTTCATGATACCGTACTTCACGGCTTTCATACTGCTCGGCATACCGCTGATGTGGTGCGAATGGGCGATCGGCCGCCGAGGCGGCGCCTTCGGACACAGCAGCGCGCCCGGTTTCTTCGATGTGCTTTGGAAAAACCGCGCCGCCAAATACATCGGCGCTCTCGGGTTGTGGGTGTCTCTCACCATCCTGATATATTATTGTTACATCGAATCCTGGACTCTGGGGTACAGCATATTTTCCGCCATTGGCCTGTATTTCGACGAAACTACATTCGGCATGATGAGGGAATTCCTGCAGAGCTACCAGGGACTCGCGGAAGGCCACCACTTCACTTCCATGCTGCCGGCCTACCTCCTGATGACGCTGACACTGGCCATAAATTTCTGGGTGCTGAGCAAGGGCATCTCGGCCGGAATAGAGAAGCTCGCCAAAATCGCCATGCCGCTGCTCTTCATTTTCGCCCTTGTGCTGCTCGTGAGGGTATTCACGCTCGACACGCCCGATCCCGCGAATCCCGATTACAGCGTATGGAGCGGCATGGCCTGGCTGTGGAATCCGGACTTCTCACAACTGTCGAACGCGAAGATCTGGCTGGCTGCCGCGGGACAGGTTTTCTTCACACTGAGTCTCGGCATGGGTACGATACATGCTTATGCCAGTTATCTGAGGCCGAAGGATGACATCGCCCTGTCCGGCCTGGCCACGGCGTCCACAAACGAATTCACCGAGGTCATATTCGGCGGCAGCATCGCCATTCCGGTGGCGGTGGCGTTTTTCGGCATAGAGGGCACGCGTCAAATAGCGGCCGGAGGCGCCTTCGATCTCGGCTTCGTTTCAATGCCGATAATTTTCACGAAAATACCGGGAGGTCCGCTGTTCGGAACACTCTGGTTCCTGCTTCTGTTCTTCGCCGGCATAACTTCGTCCGTGGCCATGGCCCAGCCGGTGATCGCCTTTCTCAGGGACGAGTTCGGCATGTCCCGAAAAAAGGCCACCTGGACGCTTGGCGCGCTGACCTTCCTCTGCATACAGCCGGTGGTGTTTTTTCTCGGCCATGGTTTCCTGGACGAGATGGATTTCTGGGCGGGGACTTTCGGACTGGCAGTATTCGCGCTGATCGAGGTGATTATTTTCGCGTGGGTATTCGGTATGGACAACGCATGGGAAGAGATTACACGCGCCGCCGAGATCAGGGTCCCGAGATCTTTCAAATACATCATCAAGTACGTGACTCCGTTGTACCTGCTTTTCGTCTTCGTGATGTGGGGTTACCAGGACGCTCTACCCACGCTGCTCATGCATGATGTCGCGCTGAAAGACGCGTATTACATACACGGCGCGCGCCTGTTGATGACGCTCGTCTTCATTGCGCTGCTGGTCATGGTGGCTGTGGCCTGGAAACGCAACCGTCCGTCAAAGGCATAGGAGGCGATATGGAAATGACTTGGCAGGGATGGCTCTTTCTGGCGCTCGCCTGGGGCGGGGTAGCGGCGATAACGGTGTTCAGCTTCCGGCGTGTTCTGCGCAAGCCGGATACGGGCGGAGGGGAGGAAGTGGGGAGTGAGGAGTAAGGAGTGGGGAGTGAAGGAGGGTGCGCGATGTGCTTTGAGCCCGAACGCTCCTGCTTGACTTAAGGGTGTATCGGCCGTTGCGAAACCGGCTGCAAGCGGAAGCATACACCGGACCCGGGTACAGCGCGGACATGAAGAAAATCCTCGGATATTCGATCGGAGCGGTCGCTTTCGCATTTGCCGTGATTGTGGTTTACAGCTTTTTATTAGGCAAGTTGTTTCCCTTCTCCCCGATCATCCTCGGTTTCGAAAAACACGAACTCGGGAATGCCGTGGTCTACACGCAAGGCGGAAACGGTTACGAAGCTTTGAACGTCATCGATTCCCTGATTCCGATAGTGGAGAGGTTCCATGAAATGCGATTCGCAAGGAAGCCGCGGATTTTCATTTTCAAGGATGCCGATAACTATCGCAGGCGCTCGATATCCAAAGCGAGGTTTTGCGTCTACTACAACGGCGACATGGTGATCTCCCCGCACGCCCTGAAGGAGGCGGAGAAAAACGAAATATCGCTCGGGATTTACCTTGAGCACGAATTATCCCATTCCCTTCTGTTTCAACATGCAGGCCTGATCGGAGCTTATCGATATCCCGAATGGCTGCTGGAAGGGACTGCGGTTTACAGTTCGAAGCAGATGGGCACGTCCTGGTATCCATCGAAAGGGGAGACCTATGATTACATCAGAAACGGCAATTTCATGCCGCCCGAGTACTTCAAAACCGGTGATGAAGACCGGATAGAACTCGATGTTGAATACAGGGTGACATTCATGTATTCAGAGTTTGCGTGCATCGTGGATTATCTGATCACGGAATACGGAAAGGCGAAGTTTTTACACTACATAAAACAGCTCACCCGCGACAGCGGGCATGACGGCGTATTCAAGGAAATATACGGCGCCGACTTTGGCGCCGTCATACAGGAGTTCAGGAGAGCGGTTCTTCGAAGCCGGCAATGAACGAAAACCGCATCTAAGCAATCATACATCGATCGATCCGCCCTCGCCTGACCTCTGCTGAATACCGCCCCCGAGTCGCATCTCCGTTCAGCAAATCCTCGGCAGCTGCTCTCCGGAAAGCATGTCCACCACACGGCGGCCCCCGATGAGAGTGCGCATGAGCACCGTACCGGGGTGTTCGGCCGTAACGGCGCCGATGACGCGAGCCTCCCTGCCTTCAGGGAAAGCCCGCATGGCCCCCACCACGCGGCCGGCGTCGCCCGCCGGAAGAATGGCGATCAGTTTTCCCTCATTGGCTACATAGAGGGGATCGAAACCGAGCAGTTCGCAGGCGCCGCGCACATCGTCGCGGAGCGGTATCAGCGCTTCATCGATTTCAATGCCGGCACCGGCGGATCCGGCGATTTCATTCAAAGCGCTCGCGACACCGCCTCGGGTGGGATCGCGCAGCACGTGCATGCCGGGAGAAAGCTCCAGCGACGCGGCGACCATGCGGCACAGGGGCGCCGTGTCGCTGGCTAGCACAGTTTCGAATTCCAGACCCTCTCGGACGGACATTATCGCGATCCCGTGCTCCGCTATCGGACCGCTCAAAATCACCGCGTCGCCCGGCCGCGCTTTTTCCGGGCCGATGTCCACGCCGGGCGGTATCACGCCGATGCCCGAAGTATTGATGAACAGACCGTCGCCTTTTCCACGCTCGACCACCTTCGTGTCGCCGGTCACTATTATCACGCCAGCCTCAGCGGCCGCGCGGCTCATGGAGACGGCCACGCGCCAGAGATCCTCCATCGGCAGTCCTTCCTCGATTATAAAGGCTGCCGAGAGCCAGCGCGGCTGCGCGCCGCACATGGCGAGGTCGTTCACAGTCCCATTCACCGCCAGCTCGCCGATGTCCCCGCCGGGAAAGAACAGCGGACTCACAACATAGCTGTCCGTGCTGAACGCGAGCCGGCCCGGCCCGCAATCGAGCATAGCTCCGTCGTGCATGCGGGCCAGTTCGGGATTGTGGAATTGAGAGGCGAAAATCCGCCCGATCAGTTGTTGTGACAGGCGCCCCCCACCGCCGTGAGCCAGCAGCACACGCGGATACTCGGTGATAGGAATCGGACAGGAAAGTGTGAATTCTGACTGTTCGCCGTTCATATGCCGTTTATTACGTGACCTTTTTTATGTGACTGTCCGAAACTCCGGAACTATCCGCCGGTTCTTCTGTAACGGTAATACGCCGCGCAGACCCCTTCCGAGGACACCATCGGCGCGCCGAGAGGCCGCTCCGGACTGCATTCCTTGCCGAAGGCCTCGCAGTCGGCCGGTTTATTCAGGCCGCGAAGCACGTTTCCGGCTATGCAAAGCGGGGATTCGACCGCTTGGATCGACGCCACGTCGAAGCGCCGTTCCGCGTCGAAGGCCGCATATTCAGCCCGCAGGCGGAGGCCGCTCGACGGTATTTCCCCGATTCCCCGCCATGTCCTGTCACAGACTTCGAAGACCTCCCGCATCACCCCGCGGGCCAGTGGATTCCCTTCCGCTCGCACGGTCCGGGCATAGCGGTTCTCCACGCCCCGGTCGCCCCGCTCGAGCATCCGGACAGCGGCGAGAATGCCCATCAGCACGTCCGCCGGTTCGAAGCCGGTGATAACCATGGGCACGCCGTATTTTTCCGAAAGCGCCGCATACTCGCCCGTCCCCATCACGGCGCATACATGGCCCGCGGCGAGAAAGGCCTGCACCCGGTTGCCAGGCGAAGAGAGGATCGCCTCGACGGCGGGCGGAACCAGCACGTGTGAGCCGATGATGGAGAAATTGCCGATGCCCTGTTCAGCGGCCCGCTTGACCGTAGCGGCATTGGCCGGCGCCGTGGTCTCGAAACCGACCGCAAAAAATACCACCTGTCTGTCCGGATTATTGCGCGCCAGCCGCAGGGCATCGAGAGGAGAGTAGGCGATCCGCACGTCGGCGCCGCGCGCCTTGACCGACAGCAGGTCGGCCTCGGAGCCGGGAACCCGCAGCATGTCGCCGAACGACACGAATATCACCTCCGGACGCCCGGCTATCGCGATGGCCCTGTCAATGGTCTCGAGAGGCGTCACGCAGACCGGACACCCGGGTCCATGAAGAAGCGACAGCCCGCCCGGAAGCAGTTCCTCGATGCCGTAGCGCACGATGGTATGCGTCTGACCGCCGCATATTTCCATGAGGGTCCAGGGACGGGTCGCCGAGGCGCGGATTCCCTCCGCGGCCGCCCGGGCAGCCTCCGGATTGCGGAATTCGTCCACATACTTCATTGCGCGTCTTCCGCCGTATCGGCCGGCGGGGGATCGGAAATTTCTCCCATCTCGCGCAGCATCGACAGAGTGCCGAGCGCCTCGGCTTCGTCCACCACGCTGAGGGCGAAACCGACGTGCACCATAACGTAGTCGCCGGGTTTGGCTTCAGGCAGCCAATCCATGCATACCTGCTTCCTTATGCCGGCAAAATCCACCGAGGCCATGGATGAATCGTCCGAAACGATTATGTCAATTATTTTTCCTGGTATGGCCAGACACATTGTTTTTCCTCTCTCCGCTTCCTCGCTGCCGCAAATTACTTCTTCCCGGCGAAAATAGCCGACGCGACCACCGCCTGTCCGAGAGATATGCAGCCGTCATTGGGCGGCACCCTCTGATGCCTGTACGGCCGGAAACCCTCGCGGGAGAGCATCCCGACGGCGAGCTCCGTCAGCGTGCGGTTCTGGAAACATCCCCCGCTCAGAAGCACTCTCTCCAGGCCGGCGGCTTTCGCCACGCCGACTATCATCTCCGCGAGCATACGGTGAAAGCGGGCCGAAATCACTCCCGCATCCACTCCCGCGCGACAATCCTCGATGAGCTCAATCATCATCGGACCCCAATCCACCTTCCCCCTTGTCCCTTCCCCCTTACCCCCTTCCCCCTTCCATTCCATCTCCATCGCCGCCTGCCCCTCGTAAGAGCAGATCTGCCTGATGCCGCAAAGAGACGCGGCCGCATCGAACAATCTGCCGGCGCTGCTGGTCCGGGGGGAATTGATCTTCTTCTCCAGCGCCCGGCGGAGAATACGGAGAGCGCCATCCGAAAATGCGCGGAGCGGGGGCAGGTCGCCGAGGCCGAAGGCGTCGTCGCCGAACAATTCGAAGAGCAGTCCGAGCGCCGCCCTCCTCGGCTCCCGCGCGGCCCGGTCCCCGCCCGGCAGGGGAAAGGTCCGTAAAGAGGTGTAGCGGCTGTAGGCGGCTTCGGATGCGATGAGAAATTCGCCTCCCCATACCGTGCCGTCGGGTCCGTAACCCGTCCCGTCCCAGACGACGGCCAGGACATCCCCGCTCAGACCATTGTCGGCCATGCAGGCGGCCGCGTGCGCATGATGATGCTGCACCCGGATCAGCGGCAGACTCGAGGAGTCGGCTTCGCGCGTGGACAGGTAATCGGGATGCATATCGCAGACGGCGGCATCCGGGCTTATGCCGAAAAGGCGCGTCATGTCGCCTGCCGTGCGGATGAAAGCCGCGCGGGCTTCATCAGACTCCAGATCGCCGATGTGCTGGCTGATGAAGGCCGATCCGCGGGCAGCCGCGGTCACGGTGTTTTTCAAGTGCGCGCCGAAGGCGATGATCGAACGGGCGCCGCCGCGCAGGTCTATCGGCAGCGGCGCATATCCGCGCGCGCGGCGCAGCAGCATGCCGCGGTCCGCGATCACGCGCGCTATGGAATCATCCACATGCCGCACAATAGGGCGGTCGTGCAGGAGGAACAGGTCCGCCACGCCGGCCAGACGGCTCAGCGCCTCGTCGTTGTCGATGCATATCGGCTCATCCGACAGATTGCCGCTTGTGGCGATGAGAGGCCGGGCGGTTTCGGCCAGCAGCACATGGTGAAGAGGCGATGAGGGAAGCATTACTCCGAGACAGGGATTGCCGGGCGCGACGGAGTCAGACACGCGACCGCTCTCCTTCTTCCTGCGCAGCAGCACTATCGGCGCTTCCGCCGACGTGAGCAGGTCGCGCTCTTCTTCCGATACTTCACACGCCGGCTCCACCGATTCGAGATTCGGAAACATCAGAGCGAATGGTTTCTCCTCCCGGCGCTTTCGCAGGCGCAGGCGCAGAACCGCGGCTTCGTCGCCGGCGTCGGCAAGCAGTTGAAAGCCGCCCACGCCTTTCAGGGCGATTATCGAGCCGGTTTTCAGGGCTGCGGCAGCACCGCGCAAGGCCTCTTCCCCGAGAGCGGCGCGCGATCCAGAGGGTTCCAGGAGAGACAGGCGCGGTCCGCACGCCGCGCAGGCGTTGGGTTGGGCGTGGAAACGCCGGTTCAGGGGATCCTCGTATTCCGCCCGGCATTCAGGACACATTTCGAAGATCTTCATGGAGGTGTTCGGCCTGTCGTACGGCAAACCCTCGATGATCGAGTACCGCGGACCGCAGTTGGTGCAGTTTATGAAAGGGTAAAGATAGCGCCGGTCCGCAGGGTCGAAAAGCTCGCGCAGGCAATCAGGACACGGAGCGATGTCCGGCAGTACCAGAGCGCTGGTCTCGCCCTCAGGGTCGCTGGGGCGTATCTCGAAGCCCTCGTATCCAGCCGCATCCAGCCATGCGCTTTCCATCGATTGTATGAATGCCCGCGGAGGCGCCTCCGATTTCAGCCTGGACCGGAAAAGTTCCAGAGTACCGCCGAGGCCTTCCGCTTCGATGAAGACGCCTTGCGACGAATTGAGCACCCAGCCGCGGAGCTCCATCCGCAAGGCGAGCCGGTAAACGAAAGGCCGGAAACCCACGCCCTGCACGGCCCCTCGCACGACGATGCGCAGGCGGGCTATGCCGTTGTCCATGTTTCCGAGGGGAGATTCATCGACGCGCATTGTGAAGAGACATCGTGTTGCCCATGAATGACCAATATGGCTGCGTGGCGGATAAGTCGCAAGACCTTCCGCGATACCTCGAAGCCGTAATACAGCCCCCGGCACCATTCACCATTTATCTCATCATTCATCATTCATCATTTATTTTGTAGATTTATGATAATTTTTCCGCACATCCATCACAAAAGCACAGTTCACATGTCATATCTCGAGAAATCCGATCCCAGTGTCCATCAGATCATTCACAGTGAAATCGAGCGCCAGGTCACAAAACTTCAACTCATCGCATCGGAGAATTACGCGAGTCCCTCGGTGCTCGAAGCTGCCGGCAGCGTATTGACCAACAAATACGCCGAAGGTTATCCCGGAAAGCGCTATTACGGCGGTTGCGAATTCGTCGACCAGGCCGAGGATCTGGCCCGAGATCGTCTTGAGGAACTTTTCGGCGCAGGTTACGCCAACGTGCAGCCCCACTCGGGCGCCACCGCGAACCAGGCGATTTACTTCGCATTCGTCAACCCGGGCGATACGGTACTGGGCATGGATCTCGCGCACGGGGGACATCTCACGCACGGCTCGCCTGTGAATTTCAGCGGCCGGCTTTACCGTATGGTCTCATACGGGGTAAACCGCGAAACCGGCATGATCGATCACAACGAAGTGGAGGAAATCGCGCTGAGGGAAAAGCCGAAAATGATAATAGTCGGCGCCAGCTCGTACTCGAGGAACATCGACTACAAGGCCTTCCGCGAAATCGCCGACAAGGCGGGCGCTTATCTCTGGGCCGACATCGCGCACCCAGCGGGACTCATAGCCGCGAAGCTGCTTAATGATCCCCTTCCGCATTGCCATGTGGTCACTTCAACCACTCACAAGACTCTGCGCGGACCGCGCGGCGGCCTCCTCATGATGAAGGAAGATTGGGAAAATCCCTTCGGCATAGTCATGCCGAAATCCGGCCGCACGAAAATGATGTCGGAGATACTCGACAGCACGGTCATGCCCGGCATACAGGGCGGTCCGCTGATGCACATCATTGCCGCAAAGGCGGTAGCTTTCGGCGAAGCCCTGCAGCCCTCTTTCGCCGCTTACAGCCGCCAGGTGCGGGCCAACGCAGCGCGGCTGGCCGAGCTCCTCGTCGCGAAGGGTTTCCAGCTCATATCCGGCGGCACGGACAATCATCTGATGCTGATCGACCTGCACAACAAGGGCGTCACGGGAAAGGAGACGGAAAACGCGATGGAGCGCGCCGGCATCACTCTCAACAAGAACATGGTGCCGTTCGACGACCGCTCGCCGTTCGTCACCAGCGGCATACGCGTCGGCACCGCGGCGGTCACCACGCGCGGCTTCAGGGAAAAGGACATGGAGTTTATCGCAAGACAAATCGACTCCGTGGTCTCCAACATCTCCGACGAGAGCGTCCTGGACCGGATACGCGGCGAAGTGAAGGAATACTGCTCCGCCTTCCCGTTGTACACCGATATTCTGGAATAAATTTCTAATCCGCCATGACGCCAAGGGTTTTTAAATAACCATGTAACCCGCCCGGGATGGGATGAACAGAAATTCTCGTTCAACGTCAACGTTCAACGTCTAACGACTCTCGTCCAACTCATCCGGCGCCGCTGTTGACAAAAAGCCGTCGATTGCCTATATTTGCTGTTCTGGAGAAGTAAGAAACACAGGAAACCGGAAAATACATGTACGCAATAGTCAACATCGCAGGCCAGCAGTTCAGAGTCACGGAAGCGCAGAAGCTGTACGTGCCTCTGTTGCCGCAGGAAATCGGCGCGACGGTGGAATTCCCGGATGTGCTCATGACGTCGAAGGACGACACCGTCAAAATCGGCTCGCCGACGCTGGAAAACGCAAAAGTGACCGCGCGCGTCCTGGCCCACATCAAGGATGAAAAGGTGCTCGTATTCAAGAAAAAGCGCCGCAAGGGCTACCGCAAGCTGACCGGGCACCGGCAGCGTTTGACGCAGATCGAGATCGAGAGCATACCGAAATAATTTGAACGGAGAGATATAATGGCGCACAAGAAAGGTCTGGGAAGTTCAAGAAACGGGCGCGATAGCAATCCTCAATATCTTGGGGTCAAGGCGTTCGGCGGGCAGATAGTTACGGCGGGCAGCATAATCGTCCGCCAGCGCGGCACGAAGTTTCATCCCGGACTGAACGTCGGGAAGGGAAACGACGACACTCTGTTCGCGCTCATCGACGGGGCCGTGTCCTTTGAACGCGCGGGACGGGACCGTCAGCGAATTTCGATCCGGCCATTGGAATAACGTTTACATAATCGGAAGGTCCGCGGGATGTCAACTTGACATCCCGTTTTTGTATATTTATCCTGCGGTATGCGATAACATACAGGCAGCCGCAGGCAGGCGGAATTCATTCAAAGCATTCATCAATAGCGTTCCAGGAGGCGTCAGCACAATGAAAAAGTTCCGGATGTATTTTTCTGCCGCTTTGTCCGCGGCTCTCCTGCTGCTTGCGGGCGCAGGCTGCAGCGATGACGATAACGGGACCAACAACAATCCCTCGGGCAGCTCGCGCATCAATCTCGAACTCAAGGCGATGTCGCAGTTCACCTACGACCGCGCCGATCTGGACTCCACGAACGCGGAGGTGGCCGGCAGTACGCGCGATTACGTGGTGGACATACGCGGAAACGGCGGCCTCATTCTCGGCGCGTACAGAGACTGGTTCTACCGCATCGGAACAGACCAGAAGAGCAGCATGAAGGACACGATGTACATTCGCGCCAACACGGGATCGGCCGGCGGCAATTCTTTCACCAAGGAAGTGCAGGCCTACGGTTTCATCGAATCGGTGATGAAGAAATTTGTCGAGGCGCTCGTTTCCAGGTTCCCGATCGCGCCGCCGACCATTGCAGGCCCCAAGTGGGACATAATCGCCAAATTCCATGACGACAACGGCGGCGCGCTTGCCGTCGGCACGGAATGGTTCATCACGAGCGAGAACGGCGAGGAGCTGAACTTCAACTTCTCCGGCTATCCGATCAAGGTAACGTTACTTATGAAAGGAAAATTTGCGGCGAAGGAGGAAGTGATCACGGTCGGCGCCAAGCAGATCAAGGCCTGGAAGACCACGATCACCATCACGGCCACGCTGCCGATCGGCGCCCCGGCGATCATCAACGTTTCGTCCTGGTTCTCCGACGATCCGGACGGGCAGATTCAGGTCGTGCAGGAAAGCGGAATCGTGAACATACCGATAGCCGGAAGCATAATCCTGCCGGGCGAGACCCAGAAGCTGAAATCGTACAGAGAGTAACGCGGCCCGCGCCGCGTCCGCGTAGCGGCGGACAGTCGAACAAAAGCAATCGCCGTCCCATAAGCGGGACGGCGATTGCTTTTTTGTACGCGGTTCACGAAAGCCGCATCGACGAGTCCGGCACATTGTTTCCCGTTTTCCTCTCGGGTATATTTCCCTCCGGAACAGCTTCGGCGCACACTTGGAAATTATCGCTGAAAACCGGATCGGCAGACGCATACTCCGCCATGTGCGGGAGCTCGCGCAGCCGCGCTTTGTCGGCAGCGCCGGGGAATTGCGCGCCAGGAATTACATCAAAGCCGCCTTTCAGAGGGAAGGATACGAGGTCGACGAACAGCCGTTCACCTCGTCCTTTTTTCCTCTCGACATATTCCCGCGCCTGCTGACCACGGCTATTATCGTGGCCCTCATTGTCGGATATTTTTCCATAGCGGCCGTGCCGGCGTATGCCGTCGAGACCGGAATTCTCGTGCTGCTGCTGCTCGTCCTCGCCACGCGATGGTCGCGCGCCGCGGAATTGATGTACCGATTGCGCACTTTCGGCTCGCTGCGCTCGAAGAACATCATAGCCGAGCATCCGTCGCGGGAGAACCGCATAGCGATCATATTCATGGCGCATTACGACTCGAAGAGCCAGAATCTCAGCGGCCCGACCAGGTTCGCGCTCTACGGGGCGCTCTCGGTAGTTTCAACGCTCTCCGCCCTGCTGATGATAGCCGCCGCCGTGTTCGCCCTTCCGCCCGAGTTGGTGCTGCTGACGCTCATCCCTGCATGTTTGCTGTTCATCACGCTCCTCACCGTGAGCACAGCCAACGCTTCGCCCGGCGCCTACGACAACGCCTCGGGCGTGGCGGTGCTGCTCGAACTCGCGCATTCCTTCGCCTCGGAGCAGCCGAAGGCCGATCTGGTTTTTGTCGCCACCGGCGCGGAGGAGGCGGGCTTGTGCGGAGCGGTGGCGCTCGCGGGCAACGAGGAATTCGTCGAACGATTTCCCGCCTCGCGCAGCATCATAATAAATCTGGACGGGATAGGATCCCGCGGGCCGTTGCGCGTCACCGACCGTTACGGAATACCGCCCGTAAAAACAGGCCCTCAACTCGCGAGGCTCTGCAACGACATAGCGTCGCGCTTCGGAATCGACTCCAGAAACCACTGGCTTCCGACAGGCGCCGCCATGGACCATATCCCCTTCGCCGCGCACGGCTACCAGTCCGTCACCCTTTCAACCGCTTCCTGGGACCGGGCATTCCGCGCGATGCACACCCGGCGCGACACGGCGGATCTGCTCGACATCGCCGCGATCGAGCACTGTTACGCCGTCTGCCGCGAAATCGTTGAAGCCATGCCCTGAAGGGAAAAGCGCGGCCGAACCGGCGACTCGTATCGGCATTTCCCAGCACGCGACAATTTTCGGAGGATTTCATGAATTCCCATCGCCTTATCCGCTGTTCCCTCCTTATTCCGGCATTCGTCCTGCTGTCGTGCTCACAATTGCGCGACTTCGGAGAATCGCTCAAAGGACTCGCCCGCTGCACTTTTAAACTGGACAACATCAGCAATTTCGAACTCATGGGCGTCAACCTGTCGAACAAATCCGCCCTTTCGGATTTTTCGCTCGTGGACGGGGGCAAGCTCGCGGCGGGATTCGCGCAGGGCAGGTTTCCGGCGTCTTTCACGCTGAACGTCGCCGCGAAAAACCCGAACGACGGCCGCGACGGGCGTTTCAAAAGCGCCGCCACGATGACGAGCTTCGCGTGGACGCTGATACTCGACAACACCACCACGATCAACGGCGACATCACCGAGCCGATCACCATACCGGGCACTGGCGAGCAAAGCATCATTCCGCTCAGGATGGATCTCGACCTCGGGCAATTCTTCCGCGACAAGGGGTATGAAAGCGTCGCGAATCTGGCGCTCGCTCTCGGCGGAGTCAACGGCTCGCCCGCGCGGGTCACCCTGAAGGCAAAACCGCGCATCAAAACGGACTTCGGCGACATCGTCTACCCGGGCGAGATCAGCATAATCGACAAGGAATTCAGGGGCAATTGACGGTCGCGGCCGCGTGTTCTCGTCGCGATTTCCGGACGATCTCAGCCCGAATCCGCTCACCGCGCTGCTCGAACTGAAGCGCGGGGCCGGCGAAGCGCTGATCGATCTGACCGAATCCAATCCCACGCGCGCCGGGCTGGAGTTCCCGCGGGACGAAATACTCCGGGCGATAACCAAAGCGGAAGCCCTGACCTACGATCCCCAGCCGCGGGGACTCGCGGCCGCGCGTACCGCGATCGCGGACTACCACAGGAAAAGAGGCCGGAACGCCGACGAGGGACGCCTGCACCTGACATCCGGCACCAGCGAGGCCTACGCGTTCCTTCTGAAATTGCTCACCGACAAAGGCGACTCGATTCTCGTCCCCCGCCCGTCGTATCCTCTTGTCGAACTGCTCGCGGCGATGGAGGGCGTGAACATAGAGCCCTACGATCTGTCGTGTGATGAGGAGAACGGGTGGCGGATCGACTTCGATTCCCTCGACCGGGCGTATTCACCGCGCTGCCGCGCCGTCGTCACGATAAACCCAAACAATCCGACGGGGAACCCTCTGCGGTTAGACGAGGCGTCCCGCCTGCTGCAATTCTGCGGGGAAAAAGGCTTGGCGCTTATTTCGGACGAGGTATTCCTGGATTACCCGCTGCAGTCGTCGGCGGCACGGCCGGCGGTTTCGATATTCGACGTCCCGACCGGCGCGCTGGCGTTCACTTTGGGCGGCTTCTCGAAAACCCTCGCGCTCCCTCAATTGAAACTGGGCTGGATCGCGACGTCCGGACCCGCCGGGCTTGTCCGGGACTCTATGGACCGCCTGGATCTGATTGCCGACACTTTCCTCACGGTCAACACCCCTGTTCAACACGCCGCGAAGGATTTGCTGGAGCTCGCCTGCATCGTACAGCCGCAGATAAGACGGCGCTGCGCCGGCAATCTCCTCACGCTGGTGGACGCCGCGCGGGAAGACACGCCCGCCCGCTGCCTGCCGGCCGAAGCCGGCTGGTACGCCGTGCTCGATCTCGATAACGATACTCCGGAAGAGGAGCTGGCCTGCGGACTTCTCGAAGAGCAAAACGTGATGGCGCATCCGGGATATTTCTTCGACTTCCCGGAAGGGAAGCATCTGGTACTGAGTCTTCTGCCTGAAGAAGCCGGTTTCAGGGAAGGGATCACGCGTCTGTTCGAGTATCTTCGCCGGACTCCTTGAAAGAATCGAACGGCTCGACGGATATGAAGCGGCCCAGCCAGGCCTGAGCGCAGCGTATGCCGTCGACAGCCGCCGAAGTTATGCCCCCCGCGTACCCCGCGCCTTCCCCGACCGGGTACAAACCTGGATGGGACAGGGACATCAGGGAATCAGGATCGCGATGCACCCGGTACGGCGACGAGGTGCGGCTTTCGCATCCGAACAGTTGAGCGTCCGCATGTGAAGCGAAGCCGCGCATTTTACGGTCGAACACAATGAAGCCGCGGCGCAGGGCTTCGGTCACGAAATCCGGCATCAAGTCGTGCAGCGGGGCCGGCGCGATCGGATTGAGGCAGGATGCCGGCTTGAGCGAGCGCGAAGGCGCGCCCTGCATGAAGTCGTTCAAGAGTTGTCCGGGAAGCGTGTTGGAACTTCCCGCCGCATTGACCGCGCCGCGGCAGCGCTCTTCGAGTTCCTTCTGGAATTCCAGCGCCGCGTCCACGCCCGTGAAGCCCATGCGGGAAAGGTCGTCCCTCGAGATGTTCACAACGACGGCCGCGTTGGAGAAGCGCCCGGATTTCAGGGCGTTGCTCATTCCGTTGCTCACCACGCCGTCGGATCCCGTGCTCGCGTTGATCACGTATCCGCCCGGGCACATGCAGAACGAGTACACGGCCCGGTTTTCGTCCTTCCAGGTTTTTGCAAGCCGGTATTGCGCCGTCTCGATGCCGGGGTAGCGCGTTCCGCTATGTTCGCCGTATTGCATCTCGTCGACCGCGGCGGCGGGATGTTCGACGCGGACGCCGACGGCGAAATCCTTGGCATCCATCGCGGCGCCGCGCGCTCTCAGCATGGCGTAAGTTTCCCTGGATGAATGTCCCGCCGCCAGGAACACGGCGCCGCCGTCGGACAATCGCAGGCGGGCGACGGCGCGCGCTGCGCCGGCATTCGAGGATTCGGCGGTCAGGAGCCCGAGCACGCCCCCGTTTTCATCCAGTTCCATGTCGGCCAGACGGACGCCGTAGCGTATATCGACGCCGCTCGATTCCAGACCGCTCAGAAGGCCCGTGATGCAGCGGCGTATACGGTTCGAGCCGAGATGCGGATTGTACAGGTAACGGATCTCCTCCGGCGCCCCGTGCTCCACGAAAACCGACATCACGAAGGGAATGAACGGCGACCTGATGCGGGTGACGAGCTTGCCGTCGCTGTAGGCGCCCGCCCCGCCCGCGCCGAAACAGATGTTTGAATACGGATGCAATACTCCGTTTTTCATGAAACGGGCCATGTCGCGGAGACGCTCCCGCATCGGCGTTCCCTGTTCGAGGACCACGGGCCGCAAGCCGTGCATGAGCAGCCAGAGCGCACAGAACAGGCCGCCCGGACCGGCGCCCACGACGACGGGGACGGGCGGACGCAGCGCGCTGAAATGCTTTTCGAGGCGGCCGCGCTGCTGTTCAACGGCGGCACGCACGTCCTCGGCGGGATCCGAAACGTCGGAAGAGACCGCGTATTCGACCCTGATGTTCCCGTGCTGCCTGGCGTCGATGCTGCGCTTGAGTATCCTGTAAGGACAGTCTCGGCCGAAATGCAGGGCTATCGCCTTCCGCAGATCGGCTTCGCTGTGCTTGAACGGAAGCGTTATCCGGTATATCATGCGCCGGCGTCCTGAAAAGCCGCGGCGCGCGAGCCGCCGCATCCCGCGTTTTTCATCGCCGCTCCAGCGTGATTATCCGTCCGGCGCCGGCGCCGCCCGCCTCCATGCGAAGAAGATATACGCCGGCCGGCATATTCGAGGCGTCCCAGAAGGCCCGGTGTTCCCCTGCATCCGCATCGCAATCTACAATGACAGCCGCTCGTGATCCGAGCGCGTTGTACGCCTCGATACGGACGCGCCCGCGGGACAACAGCGCGTACGGAACTACCACGATGCCGGATTGCGGCGAAGCCGGATTCGGGTACGGCGGCAGCAGCGCGGCATCCGCGGCCGGAGGAAAGCCGGCTCCGGCCGGGGGCTCGATACCGGGAATGTCGATTACGAATGACCTGGCGGCGCTGCTCCCGTCCGCGAGCGCGGCGCCGAAGGTGAGAGTCACCGTCCTGTCGGTCCGGGCCGCTTCCACGTCGAAAGTATCCGGATCCGTATGGAAATACCCGTATGGCGATATGGGCGCGTCCATGGTCCTCACAAGCGGCGTGCGGGCTGTGAAGCCGTCGCCTGAAACCGTCGTCGAAGTGCCGCTGAGCGAGCGCGTCACCCACGAGTCATTGTAAACGCTGAAAACGGTCGCCAGAGGACTCTCCTCGTAACCGGCGCCGTCCGCTCTCGCCGTCAGGCGGGAGGGCGGGGCGGCATCTATGCGGAGGGAGGTGGGACGGCCCGGTATCGCCGCCACTGATTGCCGCGAGCTTCGCCGCCCGCCGTCGTAATGGGCAGTGCAGTTAAAAACACTGAAGAGCGAATCGTTGAACAGCGCCGGAACGAAGCGCGTCCCCCATTCGAAACGCGCAGAATCCCCCGGCTGCAAAACCGCCCCGCTCACCGTGACGGCGGGCGCTTCCAGCGTCCACGGCGCTTCCAACGCGAGTTCCATGGAATCCAGAGCAAAGGCAATGCCTCCTGTGTTGCGCGCAAGAACGGAGAACTGAACGCGCGACGGGCTGTGGATCGACACGCTGTCGAAAAGGATTTCCGGCAGCGGCGCGGTCTCCAGCGACAGGAGCGGCTCGAAACCGGGAATGAAAATCTCCGCCGTGTCGGAAATCATTTGAGCGCCTTCGTACCAGGCGGAATACGCGAGCACCGCCTTGCGCGGACGCGTCCGCTTCTCCACTCTGAACGTCCAGGCGCGCGCGCGGCCTTGAGCGGGAGGCACCGTCACACCGAAGAAGAAACCGCGGTCTTCCAGCCGTTCTACGCCGTCCCCGAAAACGTCCATGGCCGCGGAATCCAGCTTTATGTCGGCGGCGCCGAGGTTGTTCAACGTTATCAACTGTTCGAAGGGATTCGGCGAATATGCGTTGTTCTGCTGATCGATGCTCAGCGAATCCGGGCCTCGGCGATCGAGGGATACGCGGCTTTCGAGCGCGGGCACGAAAACGGAAACGCGGGCGCAACCGGTGTCTCCTGTCGATGCGACCGCGCACAGTTCAAATGATATGCCGCGCGCCGGCGACGCGCCGAGAGCCCTGTAAGCGATGGAATAGAATCCGCTCGTGTCTCCCGGGCCGAGCAAATCGCCGGGTGTCGTGCTCACGGGCCCGTTCGGCAGTATGCCTGTGCCCGCCGGCACGCAGCGCAGTTCCACCAGGCGCGCGTTGGTCCAGTTGTCGTTGTGCACCCGGAAGCGCAGTTCAATGACCCGGCTTTGATAGGCGGTACGGTCCGGTGTGAGGGCCAGCGTGTCGGGAAAGCTCAGATCCTGTATCGACAGCGAGTGAGCGCGGCCGGGAACCGAGGTCTGCGCCGATGCGCTCCTGCTGAAACCGTCGTCGTCCACCGCCGTCGCGGTCCATGTAATCGAGTGCGGAAAGGAGCGGCGTTCAATGTCCATGTCCCACTCGAAAGCGACGCTGTCGCCCGGACCGAGGTCGGGAAGAAAGCGGGAAAGCGAATCCTTCGTGGATGCGCCGCCGCCCGCCGGCGACATACGCAAGGATCCGAGCCCGGCGATTTGTTCGCCGGTATTCCGCAGAATCGCGGCAACGCGCATCGGATTCGGCGCGTAAACCGAACCCGTGTCGTACGCGAGCGAGTCCGGCGCTTTTAATTCGATTTCGTACGCGGGAGCAAGGCCGTCGACATGTACCGGCGTCGACACGCTACCCGTCACCGGGCCTCCGGCTATGTCCCGGCCCGCGGCGGTAACGACCGCCGAATCGTTCAATCCGGCGCGCGTCGCCTTCGTATAGCGGATTTTCCAGAAGACCTGGAGCCGGGGATCTCCCGCGGGCGGAGGATAGAGGGTCTGGAGAACAATTGGATTCGGCTGACCGGGCGGATCGAGGACGAAGCCGGGAGGCAGATTCAGCTGAAGGCGCAGACTGTCCACGCGTGTCCCGCCGCTGTTGTAAATCTGTATGCGCGCTTCGGCCGGATTGTTGTTGTATCCGGATGAGTCCGGTTTCGCCGTGAGACTGTCTATTCCATACATGTGAAGCGAGAGCCGAGGCGGATCCGCCGGAGGTATCGGGATATTAATCGAATGGGAGGAGGAATCGGCCGGGCCGACTTTCACATGGAAAGTCACGCGCTGCATGGCCGCCGTGAGCAGAAGCGGATGTTGAAGATTCCAGGTGAGTCGCAATGAATCGTTCGGGGCGATCACGGCCGGAGTCTGCGGTTTGATGACGGCCCCTTGCTCGGAGGAGTCCAGCGTGAACGGCGCAAGAAGCTCGATTCTCACGCTCACCGGCCCGACCGCTACCGCCCCCGTGTTACGCAGGGTGACAGTGACAGGATATGGAGCGGGGTCGTAGCGCATCGCGGTGCGGCTGTATGTCATGTCGGGGGCATACGTCGTGACGGCGACTTGCGCCTGAAGCGATGCCGCACACAACATCAGGACCGGAAGGATACATCTGAATTTCATGTTCGGAGCCTTTTGCTGTTCACGTTCACCGCGAATCATACGGAAGAGATCGATGGAAGGCAAACCGAAGGCTGACGTTCAAACGCGGGACTATCAAGTTTTATATGACCGCAGCTTTAAGGCGACGAATGCTTCCAAGGCGGCCGCCATGCGGGATTTTAATGAGTCGATGCGGCTTTGAGTCAATGCGATAGCTCGTTGCCATTCGATCTTGCTTTCATTCCCCTTACAGCCTGCGTAGATTCTTTTATGAGAATGTTTTCTTGCAGCTACCCCCGGCCGACTGCGTCGGCCTGCTCCTCCGCGCCCACCCCGGCCGAGCCCACCCCGGCCGACTGCGTCGGCCTGCCCCTCCCCGACGGGGAGGGGCG